>CAYPBB010000049.1:18659-33253 GCA_964408855.1 uncultured Ectothiorhodospiraceae bacterium | reverse complement strand
AAGCCGTGATTATCGTATTCGGAGGCAATCTGCCAGAGCAGATCGATGTTGCCGCCATTGACAATGCCGCGGAACGTGGTCATTTCAACAGGTGTAGGAATGGGATAACGGGTGCGGAAGCTGCCGATACCATTGCCGGACATCAGCACGAACACCTGAAGGTGCGGAGTACCCGAATCGGGATGAATCCACACTTTGTAATCGACGTCGGTAATCCAGTTGTCTTCGCCGGTGAGGTTGTTGAACCGTTCATTGCCGAGATCCGGGGTTTCGGTCGGCGGCCAGTTGACGTAATTCGGTTTGGTGCTCAGATCGATAACGCGGCAGTTGGTATTGGAGTTCGGCGCGCCCGGAGTTTTATCCGACGGCATACCATCGGCACAAATTAGATATGGACGCTGGAAGCGTTCATCGAGATAGTATTTAATGGCGCCTGATTGACCGGTGACGCTAAGAGGCAACGGATCGTTCAATGCCATCGGGAACTCCTGCGGCATCGGCGAGTCATCCTGGTTCTGGTTGTTCAGAACCACTTCGCGGAAGTTGCTGTCCATATACAACTGGGAAATCTTGTACGGTCCGGTTGCGGCGATACCGTGCGCGGCGATACCCGATCCCTGTTCGGTGTGTTGCAGGCGGACGCCGAAACGGTGCGGGAACGGCGCCGCCTCGCGTTCGTCGTGCACGAAGACATTGATTTGATCGTTGACCGTCGTATAGCCGACGTAGAATTTGCCGCCCGAAGCGAAGCAACGTACGCTGTCGTATGGCTCGCCGTTCACGATTGTTTGCTTGCCGACTACATCGAATGATGTGCCCCAGAAGAGCCAGGTCATTTCCGAGTTTGCGGGGCTGGAACCGGCGGTCTGATACAGTGTGTACGGCGTCGATTGCCAGCTATCCCAGCGATAGATTCTGTAGGGACCCTGTTGCAGGTATTCCGGAAGGCAGTTTGGGGCCGGACCGGGGTAGCACACGCCGAAGACCGGCGCGACAACATTGGCTGCGTAGATTCTGCCCTGATCGTCCATATCGATCTTGTAGATCGAGTAGAGAAAATTTGAAAATCCTGCATTCGAAACGAGGTTTGTCGGGACGTACAACTGCGCGGGGGAACTCGCCTGCGGGTGGTTAATTCTGGTGGCAGGTAGACCGGTTTCGGCATCCCATGCATAGATACGCGGGCATTTGAAGAACTGCGCGCCGACACGGCATGTACCCGGGTTGACAATGTACACGACATCGTTCCACTTATCGTACGTCAAACCGGTGAATGTGTTGTTGCCATACATCCAGTAGTTGGGGTTTGTGGGGTCGGCGCTGGCGGGTTTATAGTTGACCCAGACCTCCTGCCAATCGATGTTGCCGCCGCCCGGCAACTGCGCGAAAGTGACAGTGCAAGCAAAAGTGAGAAGAGCGAAGACGAGCGATGCAAAGCGGAGCAAGAACATAATGTCTCCTTATGCTACCCAGTGTGAGATGAATTGCTTTGTTAGAAGACACGAATTGTTGAGAACGGTTACAAAAAAACGGACCGGCCAAACGGCCGGTCCGCGAGTATTCATGACGGAAGAATCTTACTTGGTCAGAGCCATTTTCTTCTGATCGATCTTGCCGTTGACGTTGATCTGATAGACGTACGAACCAGAGGGCAGTGCCGAGCCGTCGAATTCGGCGACATGCAAGCCTGCATCCTTTTGTTCTTCAACAAGCGTGGCTACAAGGTCGCCGACGGCGTTGAACACCTTCAACGATACGAACCCGGCGGTCTGCATCTGATAGCTGATCTTCGTGGCAGGATTGAACGGATTCGGATAGTTCTGATAGAGCACCAAATCGGTCGGAGTCGTGCCGAGGAACACTTCGACGGCGTTGGTCCATTCGTAACGGCCGCTGAAGTCCATCTGTTTCAGACGGTACTGCACCTTGCCGACATTCTGATGGACGTCGGTAATGGGATCGGAGAAGGAGTACTCTCCGGTGTTGTTCGCAGTTCCGCGTCCTCTCACGAAGCCGATTTTTTCCCAATCGCCGCCGCTGTTAAAGCTGCGGTACACTTCGAAACCGTGATTATCATATTCGGAGGCAATCTGCCAGAGCAGATCGATGTTGCCGCCGTTGACGATACCGCGGAACGTCGTCATCTCAACCGGAACGGGGATGGGGTAACGGGTACGGAAGCTTCCGATACCGTTGCCCGTCATCAGCACGAACACCTGAAGGTGCGGCGTACCCGAATCGGGATGAATCCACACTTTGTAGTCGACATCGGTGATCCAGTTGTCTTCGCCGGTGAGGTTGTTGAACCGTTCGTTGCCAAGGTCGGGCGTTTCGGTCGGCGGCCAGTTGACGTAATTCGGTTTGGTGCTCAGATCCACGACGCGGCAGTTCGTATTCGAATTCGGTGCGCCCGGAGTTTTATCCGACGGCATACCATCGGCACAAATCAGATATGGACGTTGGAAGCGTTCATCGAGATAGTACTTGATGGATCCGGATTGACCTGTGACGCTGAGAGGCAACGGTTCGTTCAATGCCATCGGAAATGTTTGCGGCATCGGTGTGGCATCCTGATTCTGGTTGTTCAGAACCACTTCGCGGAAGTTACTATCCATGTACATCTGGGAAATCTTGTACGGTCCGGTCGCGGCGATACCGTGAGCTGCGATACCCGATCCCTGTTCGTTATGTTGCATGCGGACGCCGAAGCGGTGCGGGAATGGCGCGCCCTGGCGATCGTCATGGACGAAGATATTGATCTGGTCGTTGACGGTCGTGTAACCGACGTAGAACTTACCGCCGGAAACGAAGCAACGCGCGCTGTCGTACGGCTCGCCGTTCACGATTGTTTGCTTGCCAACCGCATCGAATGACGTGCCCCAGAAGAGCCAGGTCATTTCCGAGTTTGCGGGGCTGGAACCGGCGGTCTGATACAGTGTGTACGGCGTCGATTGCCAGCTATCCCAGCGATAGATTCTGTAGGGACCCTGTTGCAGGTATTCCGGAAGGCAGTTTGGGGCCGGACCGGGGTAGCACACGCCGAAGACCGGCGCGACAACATTGGCTGCGTAGATTCTGCCCTGATCGTCCATGTCGATCTTGTAAATCGAATAGAGGTAGCTCGAGAACCCTGCGTTCGAAACAAGGTTTGTCGGGACATACAACTGAGCCGACGAACTCGCCGACGGGTGGTTAATTCTGGTGGCCGGTTGACCTGTTTCGGCGTCCCATGCGAAGATGCGGGGACATTTGAAGAACAACGTCCCGACGCGGCAGGTGCCCGGGTTGACGATATAGACGACATCGTTCAATTTATCGTACGTCAATCCGGTGAATGTATTGTTTCCATACATCCAGTAATTCGGGTTTGTGGGGTCGGCGCTGGCGGGTTTATAGTTTACCCATACCTCCTGCCAATCGATGTTGCCGCCGCCCGGCAACTGCGCTTGCGCGATCATCGGCAGAAGGAGGATACCGGCAATCAATGCCGGTAGAGATAGTACGAGTCTTCGCATAAGTAGAAACCTCCGAGATAAACAAGAGATTGAATGAACTCTATTATTCCAAATTGAACACATTCGCTGTGATTTTTACCAATATTCGTAAAACACTATAATGATGAAACATACCGAATAATCCAAGGACGTGCAAGGTGTGCCGCCCCGCAGCGATGGGAAACATTGAATTTACCGCCCTTCTGGAATTGCGTCGGCGGTACACAGTTCCCGATGCGCTTTTCGGGGCGCTACTGCGTTTCCTTTTTCGTGAGACATCTTGATTTGATGCCGGGAATTTTACATATTGCCATTAAAATAGGATAAAAAGGTGCATTATTGTCGCAATTGGAATTTTAGATAATGCATTTGAAATTATGCCCGGAATTTGCGAATATCGTCAATCACGCCTCATCTATCCTGTTTCTTATAGAAAGAACACGTGAACCGGAAATCGGTTACAAAATTTCGAAAAACGGACGCACCTCGTTTCCGTCCCCAGCAGTAGCGCGAATCAGGCAATGATATAGAGATACATTCACCCTTACTGCAAAGGAGTGGTCAGTTTATGGATGCATTACTTCTCTCCCGGCTTCAGTTTGCGCTGACGATCGGGTTCCATTTTCTATTTCCTCCAATAACTATCGGCCTGGCCTGGTTATTGGTCGTCTATGAGTACCTCGGCTGGAAGAAAAACGACTCGGAGTATCAACGTGTCGGCAAGTTTCTGGCAAAAGCGCTTGCTCTGACATTCGCCATGGGCGTCGCGACAGGCATTGTCATGGAATTCCAGTTTGGCACGAACTGGTCGGAATACTCGAAATTTGTCGGAGACATTTTCGGCGCGCCGCTCGCCGCTGAAGGAGTCTTCGCCTTCTTCCTTGAATCAGGATTTCTGGGACTCTACCTCTTCGGCCGGAATAGGGTCTCGAAAGGGGTTCATTGGTTCTCCATCCTGATGGTCGCAGTCGGCTCTACCATCTCAGCGTTTTGGATTATTGTCGCCAATAGTTGGCAACAAACTCCTGCGGGATTCATTCTCGCGAACGGCCGCGCTGAACTCACCGATTTCTGGGCTGCCGTGTTCAACCCAAGCACGCTCGTCAGGTTTTTCCACACCTTTAACGCCGCATTGGTATCGGGGGCATTCTTCGCCGCCGGTATTCTTGCCTATCTGGTTTTAAAGAACAAAGAGACCTATGCCGCGTTCAAAGCGCTGAAAATTGCGCTCATCTTCGGCTTCATTTTCAGCGTCACTGAAATCATGCCGACGGGACACGAGCACGCCCGCCAGGTCGCTTTGACGCAACCCGAGAAATTCGCTGCGATCGAAGGCTTGTACACCTCCCAGACCGGGGCGCCAATGGTGATGTTCGCCTATCCGATGGATAATCCCCCGGAATTGAAAGCCCCGATCGAAATTCCCGGTTTGCTTAGTTTTATGGTGTTCGGCGATCCCGACGCGCATATAATGGGGCTCGATAAAGTCCCTGTCGACGAGCGGCCGCCGTTGTGGCTGACTTTTGTGTCGTTCCACAACATGGTGATCCTTGGGATGTACTTCCTGTTCATCACCGCATTGGGCGTGTATCTTATCTGGAAGAAAAAGCTGATCAACGCGAAACGCTACATGAAAATCCTCATCTGGTCCATTCCATTGCCGCTCGCCGCATGCCAGCTGGGATGGATAACCGCGGAGGTCGGCAGGCAGCCGTGGATAGTCTATAAACTGCTCAAAACAGCGGACGCGTATTCGATCACCGTTTCCGCGGGAGAGATACTCTTTTCGATCATCATGTTCGGCATCATCTATCTCCTGCTCGGAGCGCTTTACATCTATCTATTGACGAAAAAGGTGAAACACGGAATTGAACCGGCTACGGAGGGCACTGTATAATGGACTTGAACATCATCTGGTTCCTGCTTGTTGGTGTGTTGCTGACCGGTTACGTTATCCTCGACGGATTCGACTTCGGCGTCGGCATTCTACACCTTTTTGCCAAAAACAACGACGAACGGCGCATTCATATGAATGCAATCGGGCCGGTTTGGGACGGAAACGAAGTATGGTTGCTTACCGGTGGAGGGGCGCTCTTTGCAGCGTTCCCAATCGTGTACGCAACGGTATTCAGCGGCTTCTATCTGGCGCTGATGGTTCTGCTCTTTGCGCTCATTTTCCGGGCCGTATCGCTCGAATTCCGCGGTAAAGTGGAAGGCGATGGTTGGAGAAAAATTTGGGATTGGGCGTTCGGGCTTGGCAGCTTGCTTCCAGCGCTGCTCTTCGGAGTTGCATTCGGGAATATTCTGAGAGGAATACCGATCGACGAGAACGGTATGTTCACCGGAACGTTTCTCGGGCTCCTTAATCCCTACTCCTTGCTGATCGGCGTTCTTAGTTTGGTTCTGTTCACCATGCACGGCGCTGCATATATGCTGATGAAGACGGAAGGCGATTTGAAAGCGCGGATGCAAACCTGGCTTTCCAGATCGTGGATCGCAGTCGTTGTTCTCTACGCTGTCGCTACAATGGCGACGATCTTTGTTTCGAAGTTCCTGTTCGAATCCGTTCTGAAGAATCCGTTCTTCTGGGTATTCGCCGTGCTGCTGATTGTATCGATCGTCTATATCCCGATAGGAGCGAGAGGGAAGAAACCAGGCCTCACGTTTCTTGCATCGTCCACAACAGTGGGCTGCATGTTCGCCATCGCCGCGGTGAGTCTTTTTCCCAGACTGGTGCCGTCCATCACAAGCCTCGACTATAGCTTCACGATTTATAATGCTTCGTCGACGCAGACGACGCTTGAAACGATGTTCATCATCGCATTGATCGGAATGCCGCTGGTCATCGCGTACACGATCTTCATTTACCGTGTCTTCAAAGGAAAAGTGATCATCACACCCGAGAGCTATTAGATCCATTCACCTTTTTACGCGAAATGACACAACATTGCAGGGCTGGATACTCGAATCCAGCCCTGTTCATTAAGCGGACGAAGAAACCGCCGGATTTTTCATGTTTACTCACCGGTTATAAAAATTTCAACTTGCGGGAAATTAATGGTTTTCCCGGTTACCATGAGTGGATATTTTGAGGCGATGACTTGTTCCGGATTGCCATCCAGGCAGGTGCCGGAATCCGGAACGCACACCGTTTTTTCGTGTTCAATTCACATCCGGCTCGGTTGCAGGATGTTGCAGCCGGGTCATTCGAGGTCTTTATGCCAGAAGTCACCGCACACCATATGACGATAAAGACGGGCGATGATATTCTCCTTGCCCGGGCGTATATTCGTTCATTTTCCGAGCTTTTCAGAGGAATCGTTGAAGGGACGACGCTTGCGATCGCCGGGTATGACATGCTTCGGCGCGTGAAGAGCCTGTCGACGAGTATTACGCTGAATCTCGACGTTAATCTCGAAGCGGCGCCGCAGAAACTGCATGTGATCGTCCACGGGTTCGATGTGCATATTCCTTCGTTCGAGCTTCGCGAACGCGTTCTGGACCGCGTCGAGTACCAGTCGCAATTGCGCGAAATGGGGTGCGAGTTCGTGGTCCAGGACCGCCCGGGTTTTGGCATGGTGATCGAAATGACAATTGCCGCGTCCGATTCGGTGCAAATTATTTCGAAGAATACGCTCATGGAACGTATTCCCGAAAATGCGAACAGTCCCGGCGAACTTCTCATATCGGAATTCAGATACAGCGACCGTGCGATGCTGACGCTGGCAAAGCACAGTCAGCACGGCGGAGCTGCCAGCGTTGCCGCGCAACACGCAATGATGTTCCTTCATCACGAACTCCGGCAGGCGCACCGCGAAACAAAAACGCTGCGACAGAACTACGGTCCCTACAGCCAGCTTGCGCGCGTGTTCCAGAAAAGCATCGAGGAAATCAGGGGCGGAATTGCGTCCATCGAAAAAAGCGGCGCCGCCGGTCTTGGCGCTCTCGGACCGATCAAGGAAACGGAGAAGAAACTTGCGGCGCTTGCCGCCAAGCTTGAATACGTCAAGCGCGGCGCCCCCGCCGGTATCGATACTACCATCAATGCGGAGGAAGTGCGCCTGGGCGAAATCTTCGCAATGGTGAATGCGCTGTTCGCGCCGCTGGTCGTCAAGAAAGGCATCGATCTGACGTTTGTGCAGCCGCAGGGACTGCCGCACATGAAGGTCGATAAAATGAAGCTCGCGCGTGTTCTGCATCACCTTCTCGATAATGCAGTGAAATTTACCGAGACCGGTACGATCAAAGTCCATGCTGAAAAATCGTCGTACAAGAACGAACTGACAATCGTGGTTGAAGATAGCGGCATCGGCATTTCTCAGGATAACCAGAACCTGTTGATGGGCGACGCCGATAAGTCGAAACAGACTCCCGATATCGTTCTATCCGGCCTTGCGATAGCACGGAAGCTTATCGAAGCGATGGGCGGAACGATGGCGCTTTCGAGTCTGATCGGCGTCGGTTCGAAGTTCTCCATTACGCTCCCGATGGAATACCGTCCCCCGCAGGCGGCGAAACCCGCCGCAATAGAGCAGGCTGTCGCGCCGCCGCCGGCGCCGGTTACCCGCGAGGAAGCGAGCGGGCAAATGGAAATTCTGATTGTGGAAGACGACGAAGCCACCCAGTTTCTCATCACGCGTATCCTTACGCCGGAATACAAGTGCCTCTTCGCCGCTTCCGCGGATGAGGCGTACGCCATTCTCGGTAAAAGCCGCATCAAGTTCATTTACATGGATATCGCGCTACATGGCAGCGTCGACGGCATCGAACTCACCCGGCAATTGCGCGCGTCGCCGGAGTGGAAGGATATCCCCATCGTTGCGCTGACATCGTTTACGCAGGATCTGACGCGCGGAGAAGCGCTGTGCGCAGGCGTCGACGACTACCTCACGAAGCCGATCAACCGGGACGAACTGCTCGGAAAGATCAAGGAGCATATGCGCCCGGTATAACCGAGCGGCAACCATGTGTGCTTGGAGGAACCGGGTCAAGCCGGTTCCTCCTTTTTATTGCCGGTAAAAGGGTGCTAAATTCTGGTATACTTCTATTATCCTGTCATGGAGATTTTATGAAACGTATTATTATTGCTGTTTTTCTATTCAATATAATTTATCCCGCTCAAGCACAGATCATTCCGGAAAACATGAAAGCTCCGTCGTATGAGAAGCTGTCATGGGTAACGCCGGGTCTGTCTTCAAAAGATCTCCAAGGGAAAAAGGTCCTCATCGAATTCTGGGCGTCGTGGTGCGGCGGTTGCATCCAGTCTTTTGGCAGAATCAACAAGTTCGCAGAGAAGTATGGGAAAGATATTTTCTTCGTCTCAATTGCCACTGAAGATACAAGAACTGCGATTGACAAGGCGCTGAAGAAGCATGAACTGCGCACCCCGGTTGCATTTACGGAAGACAACGAATTGCGCAAGCATTTTGGCGGCACTAAGATTCCGCGTACCGTTCTCATCGATGAGAAGGGGAGTGTCCGGTGGATTGGTTTTCCGGAACAATTGAACGAAGGCATACTCGAGTCATTTATATCCAAAAACATCATTCCGCCGCTGCCGCCCAAGGTTGAATATGTTCAAGTATCAATCAAGGACGCCGAGGAACGGGAATTCGTCAGATCCTCGATCGATGATGGAGAGCCGTACGTTATTTCTTATGAAGGGCATGATTTACAGGGAATTGTTTCGAATTTGATATCCAACACCCAGAAAGGGATCGAACCGAAGTTCCTCTTCACAGGGAAAACCGATTTGAATCCGCTTCTCGATGTACGATGCACAGTAAAGGATGGAACATACGAACGCGTTGCGAAAACGTTACTCGCATCGTTAAGCGAAACATTTCATTTTACCTGGCATATCGAACAACAGCAGCAAAAACGGTGGGTGCTGAAAATTGTGGATATGAAAAAGCTGAGCGCTGTACAGCAAATGAATGTGAAGGATAACAGCAAGCGGGAACAGAAAGAAACCGAAACCGAAGTCGTCTTATCGGATACGCCAATCTACGCGCTAATTTGGGCGCTCAACGGCGCATTCGATCAAAAAGTGATTTGTTTGAATGAAACCGACGGTTACTTCAACGTCAGCTTCCCGAAGGAAGACTTCAGCAAAGCGCGGAAAGCGTTATTCATGAATTACGGTATCGAGATCGTCGAGAGGGACGTGGCGGTGCCGGTGTGCTACGTGCATTTCCATGGTGCGGAACAGGTGTCACTCGACAAGTAGCGGCGCGATGGCGGTTATCCGACCGAAATAGACGTAGACGAAATATCTCCCCGCGGATAGGTTGTCCGTGGGGAGTGTTGTAATGTGGCGTCCGGAGTTCGCCTGTACATCGCTCATCGAGAGCGCGAGCCGTCCGAGCGAATCGAAAATCGATATCTTCACCGGCTTCGTGCCTGTGCTTTCAATTCCAAGCGTTACAAGCGAGCCGCGCCTGACCGGATTGGGGTATAGCGGATGAACGGTAACGCCCTGGGGCGCGCCAGGCGCTTCGGCCTTTACCGTTTTTGACGTCTGCTGGCAAAGAATCAGCCGCTCCGGATCGAAGCGCACGACAAGCACCGAGTCGGACGGAACGGAAGGGAATTCGAATTCCTGCGCTTCCAGAGCCTCCGTCGCGATTGTCGCTTTCACGGTATCGCGGGAAAGCAAAATGATACTGACGGGAATCGGCATTTTAAACAACGGCGTAAGCGACTGATCCTGCGTCTGATTGACGCGGATGCGCAGCGGATTGCCTTTGTCTTTCACGACTTCGAATGCGTACACAGGCCAGCCCGATTTGAACACCCATTCGTCGAAAAACCAACCCAGCGTCGCGCCGTGAGCCGTTTCCATTGAAGCCTGAAAATCGGCGGTCGATGCGTTGCCGTATTTATAGGTCTGGAAATATGCGCGCATCCCGTCGAAGAATCGCTGCTCGCCCATGACTTCGCGCAACATGACAAGCACCGCCGCGCCTTTCTGGTAGATCGTACGCGGGTAGTTCGATGAAGGCGGTGTGCGGGGATAATCGTACAGCGGGAATTTTCCTTCCGACGGCGCTACCGTTTGCCGGTACTCTCTGCTGAAGGACGACGCCAGATTCACGTAACCGTCTCTGCCGCCAATGTACTCGGAGTACACCGCTTCCGAGAACGTGGCGAAGCCTTCGCTGAGCCACGTATGTCGGTAATCCGATTGCGTCACGCAATCGCCCCACCATTGATGGGCAAGCTCGTGCGCCGCCGTCGTGCCCGCTTTATCCAAAAATGTGAAGAGTGTCTGATCGTAGCTGATCATGGTCTGGTGTTCCATCGACCCGAACGGCGTATTGCAGTAGCCCACTTTTCCGAAAGGGTAATCGCCGTACCGCTCGGTGAACGCTTCCAGCATCTGCGGCACGGTGCTGAAGTACGAGGTTCCCTTCGCCGAATCCGCCCGGCGGACATAGTATTCCAGCGGGATACCGTTCCATTCGCCGCTTATTCTGACGTAGTCGCTGATGGCATAGGTAAACAGATGCGTCGCGGTGGGGTGGTCTTCCACCCACCGGAACGATGTTTTTCCGTCTGTTGTCACCCTGCTGAGCAGGATACCGGTTCCGGCGACGGTAAAACTATCGGGCACGGTAAACGTCATGTCGAACGTCGCCTTGTCCTCCGGCGTATCGTGCGAAGGCAACCAGTGCCTGCCCATGGAAATCCAGGGCGCGAAAAAACCGACGCCCATCGAGAAGGACGTGTTATTCATGTTCCAGAAGCAGCCGCCCCAGGCAGGGGAGCCGGGTTCAGGCGCGGCGTGACCTTCGTAATCGAAGGTAATTTCAATCGTATCGCCGACCGGTATCGGCTGATTTGGCTGCACGGTAACGCTTGATCCGATATGATCGTAGTTCAGGAGCGATCCGTCTTGCCGGATGGAATTGATCGTCAATTGATAAAGGTGCAGCGGAAGGTAATGAATCGCGGCGGTATCGGCATTCCGGATGCGCAGAGTGGCGGATCCGTGCATCAGCTCGTTCTCGATATCGAACCTGATGGAGGCTTGATAATGGAGGACGTCTAGATTCTGCGCGTTCAGGGAAACGCCGAGCAGAATGACGAACAATGCGCTTAGTGCCGCGTGTTTCATGGCTTTGCCTCCTCCTTGAATATCGAATCGCTGATGCCTTTGTTGACCTTGTAATTCGAATACCGTACTGTCATCTTCGATTCCTCGTCTTTGTGTTCTTTAGAAGAATTCAATCGCGCCTCCTTACCCCATCTGCCAAGATTCGGGGTTTCCATTGTAATGACCGCTCTCGATGGGAGGAGATAGGAATTTTCGATCATCATATGATCGAACGCTATCGTCACGGAAGCCCCCTGATCGGGATCGACCGTAACCCGCCGGAGCGTCCAGTGATTCGGATCGACGAGAACCGTCGCACGCTGAATACGCATTGTATCTGATTTTGCGAGCAGTTTCACTTTGTAGCACGAGGTTTCGCCGATTTTCTCTTCGCCCTGCACGACCATGTCGAACTGCGACTCGTCGAATGTCTGCGGATTTACCGAGAGAACATCGCGCGGAACCATCGCGAATCCTTCCGTCTTGACGCGCACTTTGTCGGGCGCTTTGAAAAAGAGCGTCGCGTCCATCGGCGGCACGCTCACGCCGGGCATCGAAACGGCGATGTTCATATCCACCGAATAGTCCCTCACGCGGGCGCTTTCTTTCTTCACCTTTGCCATTATCTCGGAGGCTGCCGGTTGCGCCGAAAGCACATTCAGTCCGTGCGCCGCGAAGAGAGAGAGAATCAACAGAAATCGGATCATGAAACGGTTCCTCCAGTCCTGTCCGTGAATCAGGACAAGATATCTTTTCTTCTGAAAACCAGCCATGCGGTGGCGGTAAAGCCGAGGAAAAAGAGCGATAGAATTCCTGCCTGCCGCATCACTTCGCCGCCGTCGACGGGTGAAGCGAAAGCAAGACGCCACATGTCGAGGTACGATGTAAACAAATAGGGTTGCATGCGTTCGAAAAATTCGAAGGGAAGATTCCCGAGAATGAGAAACAGGATGATGATTGCCATTGCGCCGACGATAGGACCGATGGCGTTTTCAACCAGCGTCGACAGCAGCAGTCCGAGCGATGCGACGACGCTCATCGCCCATCCGGCGAGAACGTACGCCAGCAGGAACCTCCACATGACGTCTCCGGCAGGGAAGATCGAGATGCCCGATTCCTGCACGGAGAAGAGACTACCGCCTCCAAACCAAATGTGTCCGAGTGTAATACTGAACAATCCCATGAACGAGACGAACGCCCCGACATAGAGCATCGTGCTCATGAGTTTCGCCGAGAAGATTTTCGTACGCGAGGGGGGACGCGAAAGCAGCATCCGGAATGTGCCGGCGGTCGCTTCTCCGGCGAAGATATCGCCGGAGACCAATACGATGAGAAAGGGCACATGAATGATGAGCGTGTTCATCATCATGTACGCGACGAACCATCCATTGAACAGGTTGCCGACGAACAGGAAGTTCTTCTGCAATCCCTGCGTCATCGCGGAAATCATGTTTTCGCCGCTCAGGGAAAGCCCCCAATAGACAAGCGGCGTCAATCCGAACACGAGGAGGAAACCGATATAGGTTCTCCACTTCCGGAATGTTTTCAGTAATTCATAGCGGACAAGGAGCCACATTCCAACGATCCTTTGGTTCGAGGGTATGTACGCAGAACCCGGGAAAATGATTCGCGTTACTTCTCTTCTCCGGCGGCGAACGTCGCGGCGAGCGCTTTCAGCGAACGCACTTCGTGATCTTCGAGATACCGCCAGCCGCCGCGTTTCAACCCAGCCGCCGTCATACCCGCGTATTGGATTCGCTCCAGTTTCACGACGTTGTAGTGCATCGCTTCGAACATTCGGCGTACCTGCCGGTTTCTGCCTTCGTGAATCACCAGCCCTATCGTCACCCCATGCGGAGGATCGATGATCTCCACTTCGCAGGGCGCGGTCAGTCCGTCTTCAAGACGGATGCCGTTCCGGAGCCGGTTCAGGTCGGGGCTGGAAAGTTTGCGGTCGATCTCAGCGATATAAGCTTTTTCCACTTCGAATTTCGGGTGCATCATGCTGTAGGCAAGATCGCCGTCGTTTGTGAGCAGAATGACTCCGGTTGTGTTCCGGTCCAGCCTGCCGACCGGGAAGACCCGCTGATGGTTCGGGATCAAGTCCAACACCGTATTTCTGCCTTTTTCGTCGTCCACCGTGGTAATGCAATCTTTCGGCTTGTTCAAAATAATGTACACAAGCCGGGCGTCGACGGTAACTTCATTGCCGCGGTAGGTAACGACATCCGTTTTCGGATGAATTTTTGTGCCCAGTTCCGTGACAACGACTCCGTTGATACGGATTTCGCCTGCGGCAATCAATTCATCCGCTTTCCTGCGCGCGGCTATTCCAGCTTGCGCCAGAAACCTGTTCAGGCGGATCTCTTCAGGCATTTCGCGGATTGCGGTCGTCATGCTGCGGGGCTTTTCTTTCCCCTCGGCTTTGAAATACCGCTGGCGTCCGGGACGCTTTTCGTCATCGCGGGGCGCGCGTTCGCGGCGATTATCGAAGCCGGGCTTTGAATTTCTATACTGTCTATCCTGAGAGCCGCCGTTGAACTCACCCTCGCGAGGCGGTCGTCTCATTTCCCGCGACGGCGAATCGTCGTAGCGGTCGCGGCTATGGCGTTCCTTCCCGCCATGCGGTCGGTCGCCGCCCTGGGATCTGCGGTCACCGTCGAATTGTCTGCGTTCGCCGCCGAAGGACTTGCGTTCACCGCCAAACCGGTTACGGTCGCCGCCTTGCGGTCTGCGATCACCATCGAACTGTCTGCGCTCACCGCCGAAGGATTTGCGCTCGCCTCCAAACCGGTTGCGGTCGCCGCCCTGAGATCTGCGATCACCGTCGAATTGTCTGCGTTCGCCGCCGAAGGATTTGCGCTCGCCGCCCTGAGATCTGCGGTCACCGTCGAATTGTCTGCGTTCGCCTCCAAACCGGTTGCGGTCGCCGCCCTGGGATCTGCGATCACCGTCGAATTGTCTGCGTTCGCCGCCGAAGGACTTGCGTTCACCGCCAAACC
>CAYPBB010000049.1:17092-18559 GCA_964408855.1 uncultured Ectothiorhodospiraceae bacterium | reverse complement strand
TTGCGCTCACCGCCGAAGGATTTGCGCTCACCGCCGAAGGATTTGCGCTCACCGCCGAAGGATTTGCGCTCACCGCCGAAGGACTTGCGTTCGCCGCTCGATGATGGGCGGTCTTTGCTGAAGAATTTTTGTCCGCTGCTCTGGGACCCGGTACGGTCTCCGCGCTTCGCAGCGCCCGGCCCGCTTTGTGCTTTGCCCTTGTACGGTTTTCCGGACTTATGCGCGCCGGGTTTGCTGGATCTTCCGAAGGCAGGTTTCTTTTTACCTCCGAAGCCCTTTCCATGTGTGATCATTACGTTTTATCTCGATACTAGTAGTATGCTGAGCGATGCCGTCATTCGGCAAGCTCGTCGTCCGCGCCGCTGTTTTCTTCGTTCGTGTCGCTGTTCGTTTCGTTTTCTTCGTCATTGTCATCGGACTCGCTTTCCAGGAGCGCTGAGTCATCTGTTTCATCTTCTGCTTTACGATGAGATTCCGTCTCATCGCCGCCGTTGCCGTCTTCAGGTAATTCCGATGCAGGATGATCGATTCCCATCGATTCATCGTCATCGGTTTCAGACGGGGTAGGGGCGCGTTCCTCGCCGTTCATTTCTCCGGATTCATCGACAGGGATATCTGTTTCTTCATCCTGTGGCACCGGAGCAGGGCGCTGGACGTCGTCGAATATGCTTGGCTCGCCTTCGAATTGAGGAAACTCCATCGGATCATCGCTGATCTCGATTGAAGGGGCAAGCTCTTCCTCGTTTTCTTTCAGTAGCTCTTCTATTTCGCGCGGTTTCGGCAAATCGCCGATATTGTTCAATCCGAAATGCTTCAAAAATTGCTTCGTGGTTCCGTAGAGCAGCGGCCGCCCGACGGTATCTTCCCGGCCGACGATTGCGATAAGTCCTTTCTCCAGCAGCGATTTAATCACATAATCAGCGCTGACGCCCCGAATCGCTTCAACACCAGGTTTGCTGATGGGCTGTTTATAGGCGATGATGGCGAGAGTTTCGAGCGCCGACTGAGTGAGGCGGCGTTTCGAGCGTTCGGCGTACAATCTTCCAACGAACTGTCCGTATTGCGAAATCGTCTGGAAGGCGAATCCGCCGGCAACTTCGACGATGCGGAAAGGGCGGTTCTGCTGCGAAAGTTCGGAGTTGATGATATCCACCCAGCGGCGAACCTTCGCGATAGAGAGCCTCACAATTCGGTTGTTCTCCGGCGCCGGTTCTTCCGATGGTTCGGCAGACTCGGATTCGGGATCCGATTCTTCATTTCCGTCGTCATTTCGCTCAGATTGTTGTTTCTTCGCGCCGTTTTCAAGGATTTCCCTGATTTGTTTGAACGCCAGCGGCTCATCGGATGCGAAGATCAACGCTTCGAGAATCGTGCGCGAATCCGGATCGTCGTCGAGATCGTCATCTTCATCCGGTTCAATAAGCGAAGCGGATTCTTCGCTTTCTTCCGGCTCAACAGGAGCTACGG
>CAYPBB010000049.1:0-16992 GCA_964408855.1 uncultured Ectothiorhodospiraceae bacterium | reverse complement strand
AATCGCCGGTTTCTTCCGGCTCAACGGGAGCTACGGAATCGCCGGTTTCTTCCGGCTCAACGGGAGCTACGGAATCGCCGGTTTCTTCCGGAGTTTCGCGCCCGGCTATTTCATCGTCTATTCGTTCCGGCGTTTCGTCCAATTCCGCGCCGTTTATCTGCGCTTCGGCGATAGGTGCGCGATACTCACCAGCGGCGTCCTGATCGGTAGGGAAGTCCTGTCCTGCGCCGTTCTCGAGCGCATCCTCTTCCTGGTCGAGCGAAATAGGCGTCACATCATCTCCTTGAAGAGAGGATTCCGTTTCTTCCGGGTTGTGTTGTGCTTCGGTGGAATTCGTCATATATGTTCAGTCTTGAATATCATGATATGGTTGAACTCGTCGTGCATTTCAATCCTGACGCGCCCGGAACGGATGAGCTCGAGCAGCGCGATGAACGTCACGACAATCTGGATCTTCTCTTCCGCAGCAAGCATCACTTCGGCGAACGAATAGTGCGCGCGTTCGCGGAAGTTGTTGAGCAGGTAGACGCCCTGATCTTCGATGGTGTATGGTATCCGCCTGACGTTGTGCACCACTTTTTTCGGCACATTCATCAGCGCTTTCTGGAACGCCTTGATGAGATGGAAAATGGTAACATCCTGCAAGACGTTCTCCTCGTCTTCGCGGGGCTTCTGACGGACATCGTGTTTGAACAGCTGCCGGTAGAACCGTTTCCGCTGTTCCACTTCCATTTCGCCCATTTCTATCGCCGTTTCCTTGAACCGCTTGTATTCGAGAAGGCGCTTGGTGAGCTCTGCTCTCGGATCCAGTTCGTCTTCGAGGCCTTCTTCCGTCGGGAGCTTTGGAAGCAACATCCGCGCCTTGATCTGCATCAGGATGGATGCCATCACGATGAATTCGCCTGCCAGTTCCAGATCGAGCTGCTGCATGATATGGACGTAGTTCAGGAATTCCTGCGCGATATAGGCGATCGGGATATCGTAAATATCCAGTTCGTCGCGCCTGATAAAAAAGAGCAGAAGGTCAAGCGGCCCTTCGAAATTCTGTACTTTTACTTTGAAAACGCTCATCAGCCTAGTTTCATTGCCTCCCGGACTGCCGAGATGGTGGCTTCCGCGGCGATATTGGCGCGCCGTTCGCCGTCGCGCAGCACATCGACGACATCGCCGGGGCGCTGTTCGTACTGGACGCGCCGTTCGCGGTGCGGTGCAAGCACTGCATTTATTTTCTCGGCCACGCGTCGTTTGCAATCGACGCAGCCAAGCGCGCCGGATTCGCAACCGGAGCGGATTTCACCGACCTCCGACGAATTGAATTTGTTATGATACGTGAAAATGAGACAGACATCGGGGCGGCCGGGATCGTTTTTTCGCAGCTTCTCAGGATCGGTCACCGCTTTGCGTAACTTCTGGCTCACTTCGTCGGCGGAATCCGAAAGGAGAATCGTGTTGCCGAGCGATTTGCTCATTTTTTTGTCCTTCCCGTCCAATCCCGGAAGCCGGGCGAATGTCGTCAGCTTTGGTTCGGGAATCGGGAACACGTCGCCGTACTGGCTGTTGAAACTCCGCGCGATTTCTCGGCAGATTTCGACATGGGAAAGCTGGTCTTCACCAACCGGGACCGCGTGAGCTCGATACATAAGGATATCCGCAGCCTGAAGCACGGGGTATCCGAGATGACCATAGGTGATGTTCTCCAGATTTAGGTCGCGCACCTGCTCCTTGATGGAGGGATTTCTCTCGAGCCTGTTTTTGGTGATGAGCATCGAGAGGATAAGATGAAGCTCGGTATGCGGCTTCACCTGCGATTGCCTGAAAATCGGGCTTCCAACGGGATCGATACCCGCGGCGAGCCAATCCATCACCATTTCGATGGTGTTTTCGTAAATCATCGATGTATCGAGATTCGTTGTCAGCGAATGATAGTCGGCAACGAAGTGATAGCTCAGGTATTCATCCTGAAGCGCCACCCAGTTTTCCAGCGCGCCGGTCATATGTCCGATATGGAGCTTTCCGGTGGGCCGCATTCCGCTGAGAATGATCTTTTTTTGTACTTCAGGCATGTCGTTTCTACAATTGAAAAATGAAACAAGAACACTAAGATAGCAATTGCGCACTATCCGAGAAAACATCGATTCGATTTCCGATGGTGTTTATTGAGGTTGCTGCCTGGAGCGGCGGACATCATTCCCCGCCCGTACGGCAGACAGGTTGCATTATGCTCAAACCGGTTCGAAGGGGAGCGGGCATGAGTGGTTGAATTGGAAATACCCGTAATTTATTATCTAATAAAGAGATACGGTTTCCAGTTGGAATCGATGCTATTCATGGAGTGAACGATGAACGAAATGTGGCTCGGGCGTCGCGGAGTCGAAAGCATTGTCATACCGGCTTGTTCAGGAGTGCGGTCGCCTTTGTGGTTGTTGCACTTCACGCATGCAGCAATCATGTTTTCCCAGGTATCCGGCCCTCCCTGCGATTTCGGAAGCACATGGTCTACCGTAATGGGCGCTTTCGTGCTGCCGCAGTACTGGCATCGATGCCCGTCTCTGCGGACGATGTTTTTTCTCGAGAGGATGATTTCCTTGTAAGGGATTTGCCGGTATTTGCTGAGCCGAACGATGCTCGGAAATGCATAATTCGAGTTGACAGACCGGAGTTGTTTTCCGTTCAACGTGGCGATTATTTCCGCTTTCCGGAGATAAACGAGAACGACCGCCTTCTGTACGCTGCAAATACTGATAGGCTCATAGCTTTGATTTAGTACGAGCACCCGTCCATGTATTGAGCAGGATTTCTTCGGTTCAACAAATTCGAAATCGTGCCTCCTTATCGAATATTCTCTATGTTACTTACTTCGACTCCTAATAGCAAGTTTTCATTCTGTTACGAAACGCCGCGATGGACTCGTTACCGCGAAACGGTCATCATTCGTGTCTGTGTGTATTCTTTGCTGGCAAGGCGGATGAAGTACGAGCCGGCGGCCAGACCAGATGTCTCGATATACTGCTCGTGAACGCCGGGCATACGGCTCCCGCTGCTGATGGCACGGACATCGCGTCCCGCGGCATCGTGAAGTGAAATAGTGAACTGTTCCGTGTTTGGAACCGAGAACCTGATCGTTGTTCCTTCGACGGCAGGGTTCGGGTAATTCTGTTCGAGGAAAAAAGTACCGGGCACATCCGGGACCGTGCCAGTCGACACCGGTACGGCATGAGTGGTAAAGACGCCGTTGCCATGGGTGCCGATAGCGACAAACTGGTCGGATTGCCGGGTTCGAATCATCGTAACGATTGCATTCCCTATGATGTTGGCACCTTCGCGCACCCAGACGGTAGATGTTCCATTGAGCGCGGTGGTCGAATACAATCCGGTGCTCGTTCCGACGAACCACATGCGCTTTCCGTCGACGCGTACCATGTCAGCCCAGCGGCACGAAGGTCCGGCGCCTTTCCCGTCGGGGAATTCCTCAAGGTTGCCGCTGACGTCCGTCCAGTTCTGACCGCCGTCCTCGGTATAGAATAGGCTGGGAATGCCGTATGTCGAGAAGACTGCGAGGATGACGTCCGCATTTTCGGGATCTGGGGCGATACACGAAACATAGCCGCTAGGCAATGGGCTTTTACTGATCGTCACCGGCGCGTCCAGGCTGTTCGGAGCATCGTCGAGGCGAGTGATTTTTCCGTTCGACGACCCGATGAAGAGTTTTCCGGCTGGTTGCGTGGAGACGGCGATTGCGCTGATATAGCTGTTTCCGGGATTCGTGTTATCGAGCGGCGTCCAGAGATCGGACACGTATTTGTCGTACATATACGTATTGCGGTAAATAATCGAATTCGAAGCCATGTATATCGTATTCGGTTGGTTCGGATCGAATTCCCAGGGTGCGATGAATGGGAACGAGTAACGGTTGACGCCTGACACGTTGGCTCTGAACAGCTCATTTACGTATAGGGAATTGTCCGTTTCGGTCCGGTATAGACTTCCAAATTGCGACGATATGAAGTACGTGTTTGTTTTGCCGGGTGCGACTGCGCAGAATCCGCCGTCGCCGCCGCCGAGCCATTGCCAGGGCTTGCCTGGACCCTGCGAACCGAAGGTATTGTTATCCTGCATGCCTCCCATGACGAGTTCATCGCCGGTTTTGTTTTTATCGATGGCGATGGCATAGAACTGGCTGGTGACGAAGCCGTTGTTGAGCGGGATCCAAATAACCGAGCTTTGACGGCAATCGTTTGTTTTGTGGATTCCGCCGTCGCTGGCTGAGTACATGACATTCGGATTCGTCGGGGAAAAGATAAGATCGTGAATATCCGGATGATGATAGGGATAGGAAAGATCCATCCACGCCAGAAGGTTCGCGCCATATGGATCGTAGTCTCTGTTATATCCACCGATCCAGGCGTTCGTGTTCGCGGTTTTATACCCGTTTGTCGAACGGTACACATTCGTTCCGCCGATGAAAACATGATCCGGATTATCGGGCTTCACCTTGATGACAAGATTGTACGAACCTTGCGAACTGAAGGGACCGAGAAGCAGGAAGAAGGGAAGACTGCTGCTCCGGTTCTCCCAGGTACCGCCGGCGCCGCTTCCGTCTCCGGAAACATAGGTGTACTTATACAAGGTGTGGTATTCTTCTTCACCGAGTGGGTCGTATGTCTGATAGCCAGCCCCAGGGGTCTCGGCGAGGAAATAGACCACTTTCTCATCCGACGGTGCAATGCCAAGGACGATACGGCGGTATGCCGATGGATAGCCGGTTGGGGTAATTTTGACCCAGTTCAATCCATCCTCGGATCGCCACATGCCCCGGTAGGTCGAATTTCCCGAGCCCGCGCCTGTGCTGGGGATAACCGCGTAGCTGTTCAGGGTTGCGTAGAGAACGCCGGTTGATGTGATCGCCAGATCCGTCGTGGAACTCCATCTGGAGCCGCCGCCGAGAACCAGATTCCAGCTATCGCCGCCGTCGTTGCTGCGGTAAATTCCGCCCATCGCCGCCGCGTAAACAACGTCGCTATCGCTCCTGACGGGATCGGTCGCCATTCTCCAGATATATTTGAACCGCCCGAAATCCTGCGGCAATCCTTCTTTCGTAGAGGCAAGTTGGGTCCACGTCGCGCCGTTGTCGATCGACTTAAAAATGCCGTCGCCGCGGTAATTTGCAGAGAAATTGCCGCTGGCGCTGTTGCCGATATACTCGCCGGTTCCGTAGTACCAGACATTGGTTTTTCCCGGGCGCGTATCCTGAGCGACGCACGACACGCTTTGCGTCCTGTCGAACGGTGTTACGCGCACCCACGAAGTTCCGCCGTCGATGGACCGCCACATGCCGCCGGATACGCCGCCGGCAAGGACATTGTTCTCGTTGGCGATATCCAGCGCCAAAGCGCGGCTTCTTCCACCTACATTATCCGGACCGCGGAACGTCCACGTCTGAGTCAACGCTCCCGCAGCCGCCACGCCTTTTTGAAGGAGCATGTCATCGCGCGTCGGGATCGTTTTGCTGAATTCATGCTCTTTTTCCAGTATTCCGTGCGGAATTTGCCCAGTTGCAGGATCGGCGATACGAAGCAGCTCGAATGCTGCTCTTCCATGAGGATTATCCATCGGGACGTTGGTGATTCCTGCTTTATCCTGAGCCTGGGCATTGTGTCCGGCGAAAATGACAGTGCACGCCAACAAGGGCAAGATGACTCGGAAAAATCGGCGGTGGAGGTGGGTATTCATGACAATCATCCGTTCGATATGATAAAATGTTTGTTTTCGCAATTCAGAGATATGGGAGCGGGCGCTTCCGCAAATCAGCAGTATGTTGTAACCTTCTAATGTAAGGAATATCGGCGACCGGTGCATGAAAATTATTGCCTGATAACCGCAGCATTCCTTGTACTTTAATGACAGCGGTCGAAGCAGAATGGTAACAACGCGATGATAATCCGTGAACTGGAATCCGTCATTGTGCTGTTATATTGTGTATATGATAAAGCCCAAAACGGCACATATTGTCATACCTCTTTCCGTCATCGCTGTCGCCGCGGTCGGCGGTATGTTCAGCGCTTCCGGAATGGAATGGTACCGCACCACACTTGTGAAACCGGACATCACTCCCCCCGACTGGGCGTTTCCTCTGGCATGGAACACGATCTTCATCCTGACTGCGCTGAGCGCGATGATAGCCTGGGAACGCACCGCCGGGAGTGTTAGAAGATGTATTTTCACGGTGTTCGTTTTGAACGGCGTTCTGAACGCTGCCTGGAGTCTGTTATTCTTCCGGCTTGAACTTATCGGCGCCGCATTCGCTGAAATGCTGGCGCTGCTTGCGACAATTCTCCTGCTCATTGGGTATCTCTGGCGGCGCGCGCGCATCTCAGCGGCGTTACTTTTGCCGTATGCAATCTGGGTGACATTTGCGGCGTACCTGACATTCCTTCTGCTTCGTCTAAACGGCTGAGCAAATAATTCCCTGAAGGAACGGACACCATAACGCAGTTGGCTGACTCAAGCCCCGGCATTATATTTAAAGTCTGTTCTTCGGGTGCCATCCAACACGAAACAGAATGGTAGCGTGTATGTTTTCATCACCAGCTTTCCGCGTTGCGCGGTTCGTTCTAATTATTTTCCCTTCGGTCATTGCATCGATAACCGGCACAGCATGGTCGCAGGCGGTTAATACGGCCGCGTTCGCCGCAAAGGAAGCGGGCGAAGAGATACGGCTCGACGGACGGCTGGACGAGCCTTCCTGGGCGGCGGCACAAAGAATAACGGACTTCCGTCAGCGCGATCCGAAGGAGGGCGAACCGTGTACCGAACGTACGGAGCTATCCGTGATCTTTACGCCTGACGCCGTTTATATCGGCGTCTGGGCGTTCGATTCAAATCCTTCGGGGATAGTAGCGAAGCGCATGGAGCGCGATTTCGGTTCGGGAACAGAAGATGCCTTCGGCGTGGTGATAGATCCGTTCAACGACGATAGAAACGGGTATTTGTTCATCATCAATCCCAACGGCGCGAAAGCCGACGGGCTTGTCGCGGACAACGGCTCGAAGTACAACTCCGCATGGGACGGCGTATGGGAGGTACGCACAACGGTCAACGACGCGGGCTGGTTCGCCGAAATCCGCATTCCGTTTTCGACGCTCCGCACCCCCGAAACCGAGGTGCAATCGTGGGGATTCAACGCGTCGCGAGTGATACCCCAGAAGCGGGAAGTTGTTTTATGGCAAGGATGGTCGCGCAATTCGAAAATAGAACAGGTCTCCGCGGCCGGCACGGTGACAGGCATCAAACCGGGGAAGACGGGTACGTTTGTCGATGTTCGTCCCTATTCGCTGTTCGGGGTAGAATTTCATAATCCGAACAGCGAGAAAACTATCGGTAAAATCGGCATCGACGCCAATTATTTACTGACTCCGACGGTCCGCCTCAGCGTTACGGTGAACCCGGATTTTGCCCAGGTGGAAAACGACCAGATTCAAATCAACCTTACCCGATTTTCCCTATATTATCCTGAAAAACGGAAATTTTTCCTCGAGGGACAGGAGTTTTACGACTTCAAGATGGGATACGATAACGAACCCTATTACAGCCGGCGGATCGGTCTTTCCGACGCCGGGAGGGAAATCCCGATCATCGCAGGCGCGAGAGTACTCGGGAAGGCCGGAGGGACGATGTTCGGGGCAATGTCGATGCAGACCGCCGAAGCGGAGGGCGCTTCCTCGGCCAATTATACCGCTGTACGAATAAAACAGGATGTATTCAGTCAATCGTATCTCGGATTTCTCGGTATCAATAAATATCAGGACGGCGAGGTAAATTCCACGTACGCGGCTGATTTCAAATATTCCATTTCTGATTTATTCGGCGACAAGAACTTCGGCTTGGGAATTCTCATTGCACAAACATACACTTCAGACGCAGAGGCGAAACACGGCGGCGCGCAGCGCATATACATGGAATATCCGAACGATCTCGTGTACTGGTACGCCGTAGGTTCGCGGGTGGCGCGCGATTTTAATCCGGAAGCGGGCTTTTTGCGCAGGACGAATTTCCAGACGTATTACACCAATCTGGAACTCAGACCCCGTCCGACCGAGTATTTCCCGTTTATCAGGCGACTTTCTCTCAAGCCGATCGAACTCGATTATTACTGCAACGACATAACCGGACAACTGGAAAACCTGACGTACACATTTCAGCCGCTCGGAATTGCATTCGAATCCGGTGAATACATTTCCTTTTACTACCAACGCTATGGCGAACTGATTCCGGAGAGGTTCGAGATTCACAAAGATGCCTTTATCGATGCGGCTACCTATTGGTACAGCCAATACAGCGTCTATGGCGAAACGTACTTCGGACGGCCGCTTTCGGCGTGGTGCGAATTCAGCGCGGGCGAATTGTTCGACGGCGCTGCCACCGCTGTCAATGCCAGCGTGATATGGAGGGCGAGCAAGCATCTTTCCATCAGCACCGATTATGTCCGCCGCGAATTCGATGTCGATGCGCAAACGGTCCTGAAACAAACAATCGGACTGCGAATGTCGGTCGCTGCCAGCCCGGAATTGCTCGGCGCATTCTACGGGCAATGGGATCACGACCGCGAAGAGTTGTTGCTGAATTACCGTTTCAACTGGATTCCGAACCCAGGCTCGGATTTCTACCTCGTTATCAATCAAAGGATTGCGAACAACAACGGAACGCTTCTTCTGAAGGACACAACGATATTATCAAAAATCGTCTGGCGTTTCGAGGTATAGGAACAATTTTAGAGACAAGCAGGTAACAACGGAAACAGCGGTGTTTCCATACGCTGCCTCACATCATTAAACACGAACTTGCGGTAACCACTATGAGAACCTTTGTAGCAATTGCGTTCCTTTCGGCGCTCCTTGCCGGATGCGCTTCCACGCGGATGACATCGTTCAAGGACCCCGATTTTTATGGCACATCGTATCGCCGTTTTATGGTGGTCGTCGATCATCCCAATCTGCAAACCAAAATTGATCTCGAGCAGCTTCTCGCCGAATCGTTTCTTGACGAAGGCGTTCCCGCAACGGAACACTATAAAATCTTTCCGCCGACGCGCGAATTCACTCCCGAACAGGAAATGGAAATCCTGAAGGAGCGCGGAATCGACGGCATCGTGGTCGTTGTTCCTGGAAACGCCGGGTACACATCGACCTATGTTCCGCCGACGGTGTCGGTCACGACAAAAACGGAGAAAACATCGAGCGGCGAGAAAACGAGAACAAATGTATCAACATCCGGAGGATACGACATACAGAAACCGTGGGCGGAAGCGTCGGCGAAGGTATACGACGTGGCAAGCGGGCGCTGCGCGTGGATGTCGTCCGCGTTTACCTCCGGCAATGGCTTTGCTTCGATGAATGTCGTGAATTCTTCGTTCGCCGACGAGCTGGTCGATCAACTGCTCGATCAACGGCTGGTAGCCCCTTCCGGCAGATAATTGTTGTAGACCCGGCGGATTTCACCGATTGTTACACAAGTCGATCGGCTATTGCGCTTGGATCGGGTAGTTCTTAAGTTGATGCGAGTAGTAACGCATCTTTAATCGAAACATTAACGTGCCCGGGAGGGTCTTATGCGAGGATTCCTAATTCTCCTGTTATTGCCGTTCGTTAATTCATATTTGTTCGCGCAATGGGAATGGCAGCACCCAAAGCCGCAAGGCAATAAGCTGAATGCTGTTCGGTGGCTGGACGATCATACAATTGTAGCTGTTGGCGATCGATTAACAATCGTCCGGTCGAGCGACAAGGGAGCGACATGGCATGTTGTCCATCAATCGAGAATGATCGATTATTGGATAGACGATTTCGACACGATCTTCGATCTGGGGGGAGGGCTGTTATATGCAACCGAAGAATGGAGCATACAGTATATTGAATCAGCACAATCCTGGACCGTGTACAAATCAACAGATGCCGGACTTACATGGAATCCTGTTACCGACCGTGACGAAGTGATCCGGAACCTCTACGTACGGACCTCGACAGATGCTGGATTGAAGAAAAAAACCGGTGTCGGTCTTTATCGCACAACGGATGCCGGCGCGACATGGGACTCGGTGCTCGTCGAGACGAACAAGAACTTCACGTTAGCGGACGCTCATGGAGGTTCTTTCTGCGTTGCTATTAGCAAAGATGGATATGCGTACAGCTCAACCGATGGAGGAGCGCACTGGCGCGATGTTTATCTTGGCGCGGTTCCGTCGTATGCAGCGAGGATGCTTACTGTTGTCGATGGTAATACGGCCGTCCTTTGCGGCGGAAATGGTTTTTTTGCGCGTACAACTGATCAAGGGGCGACATGGAGCACCAGCAAGATCCCTTGCCCGAATGCGCTCTACACCCAGTCTTGGGCGGATGCCGAACACGGCGTAGTCGCCGGAAGCTGGAGCACTGTCTTTGCGACATCGGACGGTGGAGTCACCTGGGAGGAGGTCGACAACTCCGCACTGGATAACATCCTGTCAGTCGCTCTGTTGCCCGATGGGTCCGGTATATTTGTCGGATCATGGGGCCAGATTTATAGCACAAATGATTTCGGAAGGCAATGGACCCGCTTTGGTCCGGATTTCAGGTTTGCGATGCACGATGTGAGCTTTTTCAATTTAAATAACGGCATCATATGCGGCGCTGGCGGAAAGGTGCTGGTGACCTCCAATGGCGGCGAGCTCTGGCTTCCCGTACAGACGCAATCGGAGAATTCGCTGTTTGCTGTTTCGCACATCGATAAGAAAAACATTTGGATGGTCGGCGTCGGAGGCGCGATTGTGAATTCCCGCGACGGCGGATTTACATGGGACATGACAGTCAACGATGAGGACAATATGTTGACCGATGTGCATTTCCTCGATTATATGAATGGATTCTATTGCGGCCGTTCTTTGTATAAGACCACCGACGGAGGTCTGCACTGGGAGCAACCGATTGGGTTGACTATTGCTGATTATTATGGCTTGGATTTTCACGAGAACTTCGGTATCGCCGTTGCAATAAACGGAATTGCAATAACGACCGACAAAGGCGCTACCTGGTCGGAGCAGAAGTTTGACTGGAACTATGCAGTGGACGTGTACAGCAGCACAGATGCAATTATCGTTCGCAGTGGGACATTGCTGAGAACAACAGATGCCGGCGATACATGGAGCGAGGACAGTATTCAGGTATCCGGTTATTCAGCCACAATCAAATGTTTTGATGATCGCCACTGGATATTGAGCGATCGGAGTTACTTTTATTTCACGGACGACGGAGGCCAAACATGGGAGCAGAACGTTGGGTATCATTTGACCGCGTTTTCGTTTGTCGATGCCAACAATGGTTGGGCGGTGGGTTCAACCGGCGAAATCCTCCACACCACAACGGGAGGGCAGGTATCGGTTGAGATGCCCTGGGCGGTTGGAGTCCCGGAATCAGTCCGGTTGAATCAAAACTATCCGAATCCAGTAAATGGGCAGACCGCTATCCCGTTTTCCGTTTCACGACGCGGCTATGTGACCATCGGAATTTACGATATCTATGGGCGGTTGATTCGTGCGCTCTCCGAAGATTGGTATGATGCCGGCGAGCATCTGCTGCTGTGGGATGCCGCATCTGTAGAGCCAGGCGTGTATTTCTGTGTTTTACGCAATGGGGCAGTCGTCCAGTCACAAAAAATAGTAGTTCGTTAGCATTTACGCCTGTCAGTCTGCGAACAAATGAGCCTTTTTCCGTAGGAATTCGTATATTTATCGCGATCCTGCAGTACATTAACTGGAGAAAACGATGGAATATTTAGTTCTCGTCCCTGTCAGCGCCTCCATTAAAAGTCCGTTTCTCTTTGGCGTTCATCAAAAAGCCTGCGGCGAGGCAGCACTGTTGTCGTTCTATCTCCGGAATGCACTCGACGGCATCCAACACGATTACAAGAGTATTATCATCCATAATATTGTCCCGAATCCGGCGGGAAATATCCTCGTCGCACCTTGGTCTCTCGACGGAGTGGAGCAAGGCAATCTGTACATCATCAAAAAGTAGCCGTAGCGGTGCGGCGGTCTCGCTGTTCGGTTGCGATGCGATTCCGAAGCCAGGTCAATCGGTCATCCCTGACGAATTTGTGCCTTGTCTACCAGGGATTAACCATTTAGGTTATCATTGGACACTTACCAATGGACGGCTTCGTGAGATCAGTACTTGTCATCGCATTCATTCTTTATCCATCCATCTGCATTGCGCAGACCGTAGAACCAAAGGTTGCGCTGGATGCCTCCTTAGCGGCGCAGGATAGTTGTTCTGCAACTGGTATCCCGGATCCGGGACAACTGTCGGTTACCGATTGTGTGACGCTCCCGCACGCAGGAGTGGGGGTGTTCTTTAAGACTCCCGAATGCTGCTGGATGGATCAGGCTCGTACCGGAGAGAGTGATGCACATTGTCTTCCGCGTCGGTTACCGTTCCGGTCGAATGAATGCCCTGTCCGGGACCCACGCTACCGAGCGACGCGAATCGAATCCAACCGGGATAAACGCATCAGTGATTTGTTGCAAACCGTCGGCGAGATCAGCTATCTCGCTTTTCAGGCGGCGGTCATAAAAGAAGCTCCCCACTAGCGTATTGGAACGAAACAATCCGGCAACCGCCGGATTGTTCCTTTGCACGCCCGTCTGGACTCGAACCAGAGACCCTCTGCTTAGAAGTTGCAAGGAAAATGGTTAATACAGTTCGTATTACGATGATTTGCTGCAATGCTGGAGAAAATGCTGGAGCGATCGCTATAAAATTTTTATGTGATCGAGGTCAGATTGTTGAATGTGTGAGTAAATCATGGTCGTCTGAATGTTCGTATGCCCGAGTATCTCAGACACTGTCTTCAGCGAAACACCGGGCTGTGAAGATAACCAGGTCGCGAAACTATGCCGGAGCCCGTGATACGGTATCTGGATCGGTGGATTCGTTAAATTTCTGACGCGGTTCCAGACTTTGGTTGCATAGGTGTCGTTGGGTGGCGTATCGGTTTCGGTCACAACGTACTTACCGCTCTGTGGTAAACTGCGAAGGAGTATTCCGAGCTTTGAAATAATAGGAACTGTACGCTCTCGTCCTGTTTTTGTAACAAACGTGTCAGTAATCGCTACACGGATTTCCATTCTCTGGAGGTCAACATGTTCCCACCGCAGGTTTTGTGCCTCCCCGCGCCGCAAGCCTGCGTACATGGCCAGGGATAATACTAGGATTTGATGGATGTAAGACGAGCCATAACGCAATCCTTTTGACTTCTCGGTAAGTATATCGATCACTTGCTGAAATTCTTCCATGGTGATATACGGTGGAAAGCCTTTGGGATCTGTTCGTAATACCTTCACGCCGGCACATGGATTCCTAAACGATGGATCCAGCCTGCTCCCATACGCGAACATGGTTTTCACTGCACGGAAGTACATGTTCACCGAGGTGATGCTGTATTTCGTTCGTAATAACTCTTTGAACCTCTCGATATGCATCATAGAGATTTCATTTGTCTGCAAATCGCCATACAATGAGACAAACGTCTTGACAGCGCTGGTGTAGATTTGCATCGTCCTCCGTCTGACATCTGCTTGTGCGGATTGCAGGTAGATCGCTGCTAGTTCCTTCACCGTTGATGGTAGCAATGTATCCGTGTTCGATGTTTTCCCCTCGATTAGTATCTCCCTTTCAAGCTGCGTAAGCGCCTTCTGAGCGCGGCGCTTGTTCGTTTTCCCTTTAACCGCGAGTGAGATGCGCTTGCGTCTGTATGTAGCGTGGCCGGCTTCATCGATGGTAGGAAAGTAAAACACGCCATGCCAGGTGTCGCGGATGAATTCAAGGTGCGGTGAACGACTCATTGTGTTACCCTATTGAATGATGCATGAATATGCGGCACTGTGACGCGAGTAGCGCCTTCGTCAGTGTCCGACATGCTTGACAAATGAAGCGGTGTGCCTGCGTGAGAAGTCTATTTGTCCCGGTTGAATTTCGACAGGAGTTCAATCGCTTTCAAGCCGAACTGCGATTCGAGATCGGCGATGGCCTGGTTGGCTTTGCGAACCAACGCTTCGCGTTCGATGAGAACGCGGTTGAATTCGAGCTCGAGTTGACTTTGGATTTCTTCCGGAAGCTCATCCCATGGTACCTTTGTGCCATAAAACGGTATGTCTCCATACATGTCTGCGACCCCCGCAGGTGGTTGATCTGTCATACGGGGGAGAGTATACCTATTCGCCGATTTTTTTACAATATCCCTCTTTTTGGGCTGTATATCGGCATTATTCGCAGTATCTTGCCTGACTGTGCCAAATTCGCATTTGTGCCAGCCTACCGGAATCCCTTCCAAATCATACTCAAACTCGATGTTCAGGGTTTGCTCGATGAGTCGCATGGTCTCGGTCTGTGGCCGCTTGGTGTTTCGGCGTCGCCAGTTCGAAACTGTTGATACATCAAGTCCTGCCGACTCGGCGAGACGGTATCCGGTAATCCCGAACTCTGCCAGGAGTTCGTCTATCAGCTTATAAAATTCCATACCTAAATCTAAACGACATATTACTTTACAAGATAGTTGGGTAATGTGTTTGACAAAATTTTTGTCGCAGCTTGACAATATACGCGCCTCTCGGTATATTTGTCGCGTAACCTATGACGAACAATCATACAGGGCGACATACACTGTGATAACAGCAAATAAGAAAAAAGTACTCCTTTCACCCGAGCTTCACAAACGGCTCAAGAAACAGGCAAAAAGCCAACACAAATTCTTTCATGCGTATGTCGAAGAGCTGTTGCAATCGACAGTCAAGCATACCGGCAACAAACGGAAAACAACATTGACTGTGTCGCCATGAAATCGACTATCCCTGACACCGTCGCATTTATCAACAGCGGCATAACGCCGGGCGACTCTTCCACGAAGAGATGCGTTCGGGTTCTGCCCGAATCGGTACACGATGATAATGGATGCGTTATGGTGAACGGGAGGCGTCTTCTCGACCGTCGCGAAGCAGCAAGGATATTGGGATTCTCGATGACCACCTTGAACCGCCGCCTGGCAAGCGGTGCGTTGAAAGCCGATGTGATCGATCCGGCAACCGGAAAACTCTATTTCTATCCGGATGTGGCGGAACGGTACTTCAAGCCGATCAACAATGGGAGTCATCTCAGGGAACCTCTCGAAATCAGTATCGAACGAGTGCTCGCGCGCCGGAAGGCAAACGCAGTCAAAAGATACAATACAACCTACATCAAAAAGAGGCAGTAACGTGGACAAGATGGGCAAAAGACAGGACGGTTCGTCGCACAGGACGAATCGCGGGTTTCAGGAGGAGCTTCAACGGTTGCTTGTACAAACCGTCGACGGCAACGACCGCACAATGGATACGCTCCAGGTGGCGGCGATTCTCGATGTGAGCTACAGCGCAGCGCGCAAGTATATCAACGGGACGCGGAAAATACCGCTCGAAAAAACCATACTGGTCGCGCAGTTCGCTGCGTCGCGAAACGACCGGCGGTTAATCGATCATATCCGGCGTGCATATTTTTCGTGCGGGACCGGCATGTCGGGATTTGATTCATAGAAAAACCAATAAACCAAAAGCATCATGTTCATATCGTGTTTCCTGCGCCGCGTATCGATAGACCCATCCATGACAACAGACCTATCTCATGTATTAATGAATACACTCACAACACGAACCCCTGCACACCACCGGCGCAAGGAACATGATATGCCTATTCTGCATTCCCCTCAACGATTCACCGTTTGTTTGCCTTGCCGGGAGATCATCGAATACAATCCCGGCGCGGAACCGAAGGTCCTACAAATCGTTCATCCTCGATGCGGAGGACTCGTCTTCCGCCGCTCCGAACTAGGGGCCTTGTACCAGTATCTGATCGAGGCTGGAGTTGACGAAGCCATTGCCCGGTATCACGTCTTTGATATGGAACATGGTTCAGGCTGGGAAAACCTCAGGAGGCAGAAGCCGGTTTCGTCTCCGTTGCATAGCGGGATCACTCATCCACACAATACCCGGCTACGGAAGGGACGACCGCGTCGTTCAAGACGCAACGTTAATACGAGCCGTAAACCGACTGCTCCAAAATGTGGCGAGCAATTGGGATTACCGATAGAATGAAAGCAATGAATGACATACAGGATCATTTCGCAACGTTAATAGCGGCGCTAGTCCGCATCCGCTCGCCGGCACAATTGGTTCGTTGAGCACTGGCGCCGCTGAATTCGTTGATTCAGAGTCAGGCGCACTGTTGCCATGCCCGTTCGAACCGGCTACTGCCCGGTGGATCTGTGCTTTCTCCGCCACACGGTTCGGACGGGTATAATATTTTCTGAAACCTCGATCCGGCGTCATGGACTGCAGTGCCGTTAATTTCCGGATTGAGATGGCTTCACCACAATGGGACGGCTCCAGGCAGACGATACATTCTGCGTGGAGGCCGTCCCGGGGAGGTGGCAGGGTGTTGTGGAAATCACTTCAAGGCTGATATGGCGTCACCACAAATTGAACGCGGGTATATGCGGATCGCAAATGAACTCATCGACGCGATCTGCCGGACAAAGCTGACCGGTGGAGAATCGAGCGTGCTCTGGGCGGTGATGCGTGCGACATATGGATGGAACCGGAAAGAGTGTGCGTTAAGCGTTTCTGCCGTCGCAAAAGCGACAGGGATGTACCGGTCCAGGGCTGGCCTGGTTATTCAATCTCTCCTCGACAAGAAAATCCTTCTCGTGACCTCTGCCGCAACCTTTAGAAACGCCCGACTGATCTCAGTCAATGAGGATTATGATCAATGGCGAACGATGCGGTTCGATTCACTAGACCATGATGATTCGGGAACGATGCGTGGACAGGACTGTCTCGTGCGACAGGACAGTCTCGCGCAGCGGGACAGTCTCGCAGAACAGGACAGTCTCGCAGAACAGGACAGTCTCGCAGAACAGGACAGTCTCGCAGAACAG
>CAYPBB010000048.1:0-34147 GCA_964408855.1 uncultured Ectothiorhodospiraceae bacterium | reverse complement strand
GAGACCTCCATCGTGAAGGTGAACGGGTTCGGCGAGTAGTCCTTCTGGAAATCGTTCCACTTCAACGTGCTCGGCGACGTCGCTGTGCAGTAGAGTTCGGGAACGCGGGGCAGGACGCGTATCCACCCGTCGGCAGGTTCGAGCAACAGGCAGGATTTTCGAAACATCCAGTTTGTTATCCGGAGGTTCGATGCTACTTCTATCATCGATTCATTCGCTCGGAACACGAGGTTGATAAGCGTGCATGGACCTCGTAAAACGAATGGACGATCAGCTTTTATTATCAGCGTCATTCCACTGTTTTGAAGCTGGACGGTGACGTTGTTCCCCATCAACGCGGTGTTTACAACGCTGTAGCTGTAGTAATAGGCAGCCGGTTCGGAAAGATCGATCCTGATTTCCAGGCGTTCGACGTCTGCCTCGATGCTATCAGGGATTGTAATCGGAATGGTACACTGTTGCAGCGCACCGACAGTCGCGCTCCCGGCTGCGATTGTGATTTTCCGGAACTGCTCCATCCGCAGCGGCGCTACATAGGAGCTAGTATCCCTTGCCGTCCCGCCGCAAAAGTTGAGAAATTGGAGAAGGACCTGCCGCATCGATCCGTCGGGGCAACCGGCAATGTATTTAAGCTCGCACTCTTTGTATTTGTCGTGTATGGTTTTATTGATTGTCTGGAACAGGGATACGAGTTGATTCCCATCGGGGGCGCGGAAGAACAGCCCTCCGGTTGACGAGGCAAGAAACTGCAGATCCTGCTCTCCCTTTCCATTATATACCATATTATATCCAATGGTAAACACCTTCACATCATTCTTGACGGCAAGATCTATCACAGACTGAAACGTTCCGTACGGGGATGCGTTATCGTCTCCGTCGGTTAGTAAAAGCACCGCCCTGCAATTATTGTTGCCGGTTCGAAGGAGCTGATTGATGCCTTCCTTTGCCGCCAGCCAGGCTGCGGTGCCGCCTGTAGTCTTGAGTCTGTTTACTGCATCGTGAAGCAATGTAATACTGGAAGTCATCGGTTGTTCGTTTTTAATATCCGAGGCGAAACTGATGATCCCGGCTTCATTGCATGTATCACTCCCCGTATTGAGTTGATCGACGAAGATATTCGCCGCTTTCTTCATATCGATCATTTTTGTACCGATACCCATGCTTCCCGATCGGTCGAGAACCATCACGATGGAGAGGCAGCAATCGTCGTCTTCGGGACAGTATAAATCGAACAGTCCTTTTCTGACACCATCCTCGAATACCTCGACCTGCTGATGATCGAAGGTTCTGACAAATTGCCCATCGCACGAAGCATGAAATGCAATGCGTATTTCGGGATAATTCGTCGTATCGATCCGGGTAATCTGAACTTGGGGTTGCGTATACGCAAGCATTCCCGGTAGAAACAGGGATACGAACAAGAACAGATAGCCACGTACCATAGACGCCGCCCTGGTAAAGATGTTGTTCAGGAGTTGACCGTTCAATTTGCTGCAATCCCGTTGCGGGGTCTCCCGCCGGAATCTCACGAGATGAATGCAACGTGACCGATCCGCAGCTCCGGAAATAGAGCAAACCCCCGTCGAAAACCCCGGCGCATGACGATCGATCGGATTGAACTACCCTAAGATACACGAATTCCGGACAAGGTAAAGAGCCTCCGGAAAGCGTTTGCATTTTTTGTTTCCGCCGGTGACAAAATACCCATAAACCGGCATAGCGATCGGTCCCATATGGCCGCCGAATCGGATACTCTGCCCAGGAACGGAACGTATTCAGGGCGATAAAAAATGCCCGGGGTGGTTGCCCCGGGCATACAGTTCTCTGACGAATCGCGGAGTTATTTCATCGCGGTCAGTGACACATTCAACGTAATATCATCCTCAATCATATTGTCGCCGAGATTGTCAAAGAAACTACCGGAGCCATAGCGCACATCGAATTTCGAGCGGTCGAAGACAATTTTCGCGTTCGCGGTTGTCTTGTTATCGTTCGTTTCGATTCGCGCCGGGAACGTGATTTTTTTGGTGATGCCCTTTATCCGCAAATCACCGGTGATAGTATAATTAGGGTCGCTGTTTCCCGCTTTGGAATTGAATACCGCGTTGGACATGATAAAGGACGCAACCGGGAATTTTTGAACCGAGAAGAAATCATCCGATTTCAAATGCCCCACCAGTTTCGCATTGAGATCAGCGTTCGTGAGATCCTTGTTGACGATGGATTGCATATCAATTTCGAAGCGTCCGCCGGTTACCTTTCCATCCTTTAGCGTCAATGAACCGCTTTTGATAGCGATGGTTCCGTTGTGCGACGAGCCAATGACTTTTTTCCCTATCCACTCAACGTTGCTTTGATCGACATTTACCGAATGTACGCCGGACGCCTGCGGCTGGGATTTGGTTTTTTTGCCATCGGGAGTTGCGCGAAGTTGTACTGATACAAACAGTACTGCGAGAAGAAGTGTTGGGATCGCGTATCTATTCATGGTGTCTGTCTCCTGTTATTATGTAATGAGTATGTTCAATGTGGTCTGCATTCAGTTCATCGGTACTTCAACTACAAGCACTTCCGTATCTTCAAGTGCGTCGATCGCTATTTCATTCATGTCCCAAAATCCTGCCGCGTCTTTCCGGTTCAGGCGTTCGCCGCCCGCCGCGATCGCGCCTCGAATTACGAACAGGTACACCCCGTTTCCCTTCTCCTGGACTGTGTATGTCAACGATTTTCCGGAATCGAGGTTCGTAATCGATACATGGGCATCCTGATTGATTTCAAGCGCGCCGTTCAAGGCTTTTCCGGATGCGAGAAACTGGAACCGGTTCTTTCGTTCGTCGAGATCGAACGACTTTTGATCGTACCGGGGCGCGATGTTTGCCTGTTTCGGGAAGATCCACAACTGAAGGAAATTCGCGTTCTCGGTATCCGAAGCGTTGTACTCGGAATGATAGATTCCTGTCCCCGCCGACATCACCTGGACATCGGAGTCCCGGATCACCTCTTCGTTCCCGCCGTTGTCCTTGTGCCTGAGTGCGCCGGAGACGGGGATGGAGATAATTTCCATATTTCGATGGGGATGTATGTCGAAGCCTGTCGACGGAGCGATGATGTCGTCGTTGAGAACGCGCAGCAAGCCGAACCCCATTCGCTCGGAATTGTACCATGAAGCGAAACTGAAGGAATGGTTGCTTTCCAGCCAGCCGTGATTCGCGTAGCCTCTTTCGTTTGCTCTATGTACTATCGTATTCATTTCAACCTCAATCAAACGTGCATGTTCCTTGTCAATCGTATCGTCGTCAGCCGCTCAGCGTTGAATGGCAGGAGTTCAGGCGCGGAGCTTGTCGAGAAGTTCGTTCAGCGTGTGGGCTTCTTCAGTCGTGAGCACATTATAATGCTGTTCCAGTTCGGCGACAGCCACGTCGGCTTGTTCCAGCAGCTGCAATCCCGCGTCGGTGATGAGCACATCGACAGCGCGGCGGTCCTTCTGGCATTGTTTGCGCTGAACCAGTTCCTTTGCGACGAGCCTATCGACGATCCGCGACGCATTCGAGCTTTTATCGAGCATCCTGTCGACAATGAGGTTTACCGTGCAGGGATTCGGGTATTGTCCTCTGAGAATCCTAAGTACGTTGAACTGCTGTACGGTTAGATCGAACGGTTTCAGCACATGGTTGTGATGGAAATACATCCAGTTACCGGTGAAAAGGATGTTGATCGCGAGTTTCATATACTCGTTTTTGAAGCTTTTTTGTTTAATTTCCTGTTCGAGTTTCATTACGTACCTTCACATTAAATGTATGTACATATAATGTACATACACGCAACAGGAAATCCAAGTAGTGAAGTTCCCACCGACCGCAACTTTTTTTCAAACAGCCGTAACAAGGGGCTGCGGAATCAAACCGCGCCGGATAAGTGTTGTAACGGAATAGTCATCATCGTTCAAAGCGGGAATGTTTCATTCTCATTCATTCATACACATCACACAGGATTCATTTTATGTTGAACCCAACGGACTGCATTCTTTTCAGCGGCGCGGCAACCGGAACCGAAGCGGAATTCGGCGTCCAGGCCGAGCGGCTCGGAATTGAAGAAGTCAACTTTACCTTCGATGGGCATCCGGTTCTCCGCAACCGCGGCATCCGCGTCCTGAATCATGAAGAACTCGAAAAGGGAGATGTCAGTCTTACCTATGTCTCAAAATTGATGAACCGGTCGTTTTCGCGCACCCCGACCTTCCGGAAAATCCTCCAGACGATCTGGTACCAGATCAACAGCAGTCAGGAAGTGTACGTCGTCGGGCATATTCTCGAGGATAATACGGTGAAAGGTGGAACCGGCTGGGGCGCGGAATTTGCGAAACTCTGCAACAAGCCGCTGTTTGTGTTCGATCAGGAGAAGGAAGCCTGGTACAAATGGGAAAAGGACAACTGGGTGCTGACCGCAGATCCGGTGATCGGGCATATCCACTTCTGCGGAACAGGGACGCGGTATATCAACGACAGCGGACGCACAGCGATTCAGACGCTATTCGAGCGGTCGTTCAAGACGGCTTGACCGGATCGACTCCGTTTCAGAAGATTTCGATTTTCCGCCCCGTCATGCAACGGGGCGGATTCGTATCGGCGCTGCAATCGCGACCGGAAAAACAGCCGAATCGTCTTTTTTTTCAAAAAGCGCGTATCATGCGTCTGATATGCTTGAAACACAACCGTTGCAGAGGTATATTCACATTGAATCGAGGCAGCAATTATGCGGGTTTGCAATGAACCTATGGTTCCGTGCGTTCCGGCTCGATTGATTAATGGCTCGATTTGATGGCAATGTGATGCACCGTAAGCACCAAGCTCCCCGCTTTCGTTCCTACACCAAGGACGAAATCATCAATCTCCCTATAATGTCGTATGAAGGACCGATTGAGGTCATTGCGTCGGATGCCGATGCGGAACGCGCATGTTCCCTCCTCTCGCAATCGGCGCTCCTCGGCTTCGATACGGAAACCAAGCCCGCTTTCAGAAAAGGCGAGCACTATCTCCCGTCTCTGATTCAGCTCGCAGATAGCACGGCGGTCTATATCTTTCAACTCCGGAAGATTCAAGAGTATGCGCCGCTGGCGGCGCTGCTGGGGTCGGCGTCGCCCCGGAAAGTCGGCGTCGCCGTCCGCGACGATATCCTGCATTTGAATAAGATATTCGAGTTCGATGGCGTAGGATTCATCGATTTGCGCTCGATCGCGACAGAGATGGGAATCGAAAACAACGGTCTCAGAAATCTGGCGGCGTCCATTCTCGGCAAGCGGATTTCCAAGCGCGCGCAAACCAGCAACTGGGCGGCTCCGAACCTCGCGCCGTTCCAAATACAATATGCCGCCGTCGACGCCTGGGCGTGCCGCGAAATCTATCTGACGCTTCAGCAGCACGACTAACACAATAGAGGAGAAATTCCGCATTGCGGAGTGTCTCGTAATTGCGTATCGTATGCCTTATTCAAAGGCACGGTATGCGATCGGTTGTTTGTATTCTGTTTCTGTTCTCCCTCCTCCCGGCGATAACCGGTGCGCAAAGCTATTCGCACCGGATGTACTCCCTGCTGCCACAGGGCGCGAACGCGCTGTTGCCCGGATCGCTCGCGCTGGATACATGGCGCGGCGAATGCTACATCGCGTCCTCGGTATATCCGCACATCGCAGTCGTCAATATTCCGAAACGGCGGTACGATTCGGTAATTATCCTTCCCGGGCCGAAGGAACGCGGCGTTTCGCTTCTCGGCGTTCATCCCTCAAATAGACTGTTATATTTCGCCGCCGATCTGCGCCTTCCCGGTTCGCTGGCGCTTCGTTCGTACGATATAATCCGAGGTCAGTCCGGCCCGTCCCGTGCACTGGGAGCCTGCGATCGACTTCATCTCGCCGTCGATACAAAGAGGAATACGCTCTATATCTCGACAGGGAGAACATCCGTTCTTCGCCTGAATGCATCGACGCTTCAATTGAATGACTCCATCGATTTTGACGTCCCTGTAGGCGGATTAGCGTTCGATAGCTCGAACGGAGAGCTCTACGTCGCGCAACGCGACGCCGGTTTCGGCGTCGCATCTATCTACAGAATCGCCGTCGAGACAGGTGAAAAGCTCCGAACGATAACCTTTCCAGCCTCGGAAGCATACGACAGGGTGTTTTTCGATGCAAGTCTGCACCGGGCCGTTGCGCTCAGCCGCCGGCATATGAAGCTGTTCAATGAATTCGATGTGCCGGAATTCGACTATCCTGTACAATGGGGCGCCGGGGATGCTTCGCAGAGCGAACTGTTCAACAGACTCTACATCTCAGCCTCGAAACGAATTATACATTCCCCCGGCGAACCGTTCACGGGTCGAATGATGATTGTTGGCTTCGAGCAACACATGGCCGACTCGATTGATCAGTTCTCGGGACCGATGCTGCTCGCGGCGCACGACGCGTCGCTCTCGCTTGCCGCCGTCGATTGTATAACTTCGACCTTATATATTTCCCGTCTCCCCGATCTATTTCCACTTTCCGTAATTCAGCTCGGCGCGGATGTTACCTCTCTTGCCGCATTGGGCGCGGATGGAACAATCGCGGTAGCGAATACATTCGGCGCTCATCGCGAACTGGCGCTCTGCGTTCAGTCTGCAGGAATCCGGCGTATGGAAACCGGCAGCGTGCCTTCCGGCGCAGCGTGCGCCGGCATGCCGCAGAGGACCGCCGTTCTCAGTCAGGACGAAGGGGCAATCTATCTGCATAATTCGGATGGAGATATCATGCGGAAGCTTCATCTCCCAGGATTCGAAAGCGCAAATACCGCCCTCCTTTCTTCGATGACGATGCACGAGGAAGGATCCCGGGTGCTATGTATATCGCCCGCCTCGGCCATGCTTGCCGTCGCCGATATTACGGCCGGAACGATTGTCTCCTCCGGCTCAATCGAACATTTTCCGGGCGTATCGGGGATCGGGAAAGGGCTTGTTCAAGGAGCGTTCATCGGAGACGGGATGCAATTCGCAGTGCTGTTCCTCGAACAGAAGACGCTTCAGGTGTATAATTCCTCTGATTGCTCGTATCAATACACGGTCGATCTTTCGGGGCTCGTATGGGAACAAATTGCGCCGTTCGAGCGGTGCTGTCTCCATACCGGGAGAACAAACGGCGAGATATTCGTAGGGCCATACGCCGTATCTCTCCAAGGCGCCGAACCTCTGCGCCGGATTCTGCCGGTCCACAGTGTGTGCCTATCGTTTGCCGAAGAGCGCATATGGGGCATGACAATATCGGGAGACACGGTATCCGTTATTGCGCTGCCGATTCAGGGCGGACCGGAGGAATACCGCGCGCAGCTGAGCGAATTATCCGGAATTCCCGGCGGATTGTTCATGCATCCCGTGTACAGCCGTTTGATAGCGGGTTGTAACGAGCGGGCGGAGGTGCACGACTACCGGTTTTATCTTCCGAACGAAGTACGCCTTCCGGATATTGAACAACCGCTCGCCGTGCAGGCATTTCCCAACCCGCTACATTTGCCGGGCGCGGAAACACTGACGGTCCGGATTAGCGGCGCCGGAAGCCCGGTATCCGTTGTATTGGACGATGCACTCGGCCGCCGCCGTGCACATCGCCGCATCGATCGAGATACGGAAACGATTTCCATCTCACGCGAAGCGCTCCCTGCCTGCGGATGGTACCTTCTCCGGGTCTATGATGGAGAGCGGACGGTATCAACACCGCTGCTTGTTATTGAATAAGCATGAGAAAGAAGCGGAAGACTGCATAAAAATTCGTCCGATGTGTGGATTTCTATCCCTGCATTTGTGTAGATTCCAAAAACGTGTTCAGTATGCCCTACCGCGGCAGTACATTGTAAGAGTTTACGCAGCAAACCAATCGACAAATGTTACCGACAGACGACATTCTCCGCGCACTCGAAATCGGCAGCGGCGCAGCCATCATTACCGATCGACAGGGGATTATTGAGTATGCCACGCCTGGCATGCTCGATCTGACGCAATACGAACCGTCGGAACTGATCGGACAGCATACACGAATATTCAAATCGGACCTGAATCCGCCGACGATGTACGACGATCTGTGGGAAACGATACTCGCGGGTAAGCAATGGACCGGCATCCTGCGGAATTCGCGGAAGGACGGCTCGACATACCTCGAACGCATGACTGTGTTTCCGCTTGAATCCGGCGAGGGCGGAACGCTGCGCTTCCTTGCGACAAAAGCCGCCGCGGGTTTGCGGCAGGAGTACCCGCAGAATCTCGATCTTTTCGCGGTGACGGAGAAGATGAGCGAAGAAGAGGAGAGCGTCCTGCAGACCGTGGTCAATCTTTCGAGTGAATTTCAGTCGTCGTTGCAAATGGTACTCGGGTTCTCGCAGTTATTGAACGACGATCTCGAGCAGTACACGAACGGCGGGCAGCGCGAGTATTTCGATATCGTCATCAGAACGGTACAACGGTTACTTCGCACTATCGAGGATACTGTGCTGCTCGCGCGGCTCGAAACAAACGCAGTGATTTTCGAACCTGTCAAGATCAATGTTGCCGAAGAGCTGAGGCAGATCGTGGCGAAGGTATTTCCCTTGCGCGATACGGAACAGGTTCGATTCATTAAGGTAATCGAAGATACGGGCGCGGAAATCCTCGTCGACAGGCAAAGTTTCAGCACCATCATCTCGCATCTTCTCATCAATGCCATGAAATTTACGCGCGAGGGCTCCATCACCATCGGACTTCAGAATCAAAGCAACCAGGCCGTTGTATGGGTCATCGATACCGGTGTGGGCATCAGCGAGCATTTCAAACAGTATCTTTTCCAGTCGTTCAAACAGGAAGAGCTCGGATTCCACAAGGATTTTGAAGGCGTCGGGCTCGGACTGGCTATCACGAAAAACCTCATTATGAAAATGGGTGGAACGCTGACCTATGAAAGCTACAAGGGAAGCGGTTCCACGTTCATCGTTTCATTCCCGATCGTCGGTTGGGAAGAACGCCCCCCGAAATTCCAGGAACCGCCTCTTTAACATTGGAATGTCTCGTTATCCCATGCGGGAAAACCGCTCTCTCCGGTATGTAATACGGATGCCGGATGTGTGCCTGTCTGCGGAAATTCGTAGATTGTTCTCCTGTAAGTTGATTAATTTCACAAGTTGAATTATACCATCATCATGGATACGAATACATTCGATGTGATAGTGATCGGGAGCGGACCCGGAGGCGAAGGGGCTGCGATGAAACTTGCGAAGAGCGGCAAGTCGGTTGCAGTGATCGAGCGCTATATCCGCGTCGGTGGAAGCTGTACGCACCTCGGCACGATTCCCAGCAAGACGCTCATCAACGTCGTGCGCCAACTCATGGATCTCCGGCGGAATTCGCTCTTCTACAAAGTAGCGCGAGAAGTGAAGGTGACCTTCCCCGATGTCATGAAGGAAGTGGATATGGTGGTCAGCAAACAGGTGCGGGAACGCCAGGGCTTTTACGACCGCAACGATATTCCGGTAATCGAGGGTCACGCGAGGTTTATCGAAAAAAATACCATCGGGGTACAACAACCCGACGGTGTTGAGAAATTATACAATGCAGACTACTTCGTCATTGCCACCGGTTCGAAACCGTACCGCCCTGACGATGTGGAGTTCCGCCTTCCGAGGGTTGTAGACAGCGATACTGTTCTTGATCTCGAACAGATTCCCCGCTCCGTCACGATATACGGCGCCGGCGTGATCGGGTGCGAGTATGCATCGGCGTTCAGGGGATTGAACATCAAAGTAAATCTCGTCAACACGCGGGACAGACTCCTCGCGTTTCTCGACGACGAAATTTCTGAGGCGCTGGGATACCATCTCCGCGAACAGGGCGTCATTATCAGGAATAATGAAGAGTATACAAAGGTCGAAATCGTCGACGACGGCGTGATTCTGTATCTGGCAACAGGCACAAAGATTAAATCGGACGCGCTGCTCTGGGCGAACGGGAGAACCGGTAACACCAGAGATCTCGGACTGGAATCCATAGGAATTGTACCGGACTTCAGAGGCAATCTGGCGGTAAACAATAATTATCAGACCGAAGTGGAGAATATCTATGCCATCGGCGATGTGATCGGATTTCCGAGTCTTTCGAGCGCAGCCTACGATCAAGGCAGGTATGCGGCGACGCATATCGTCGACGGCAAGTCGTGCTATCTCGATGTGCACAATATTCCGACCGGGATCTATACAACCCCGGAAATCAGTTCCATCGGGAAGACGGAGCGCGAGTTGACAGCGGAAAAAATCCCATACGAAGTCGGTCACGCCTTTTTCAGGAATCTGGCCCGGTCTCAGATTACCGGTCACGAGGTTGGCGTGCTAAAAATCCTGTTTTCGCCTTCGACGCACGAGATATACGGCATTCATTGCTTCGGGAATCAGGCATCGGAGATCGTCCATATCGGGCAGGCGATCATGTCCCAGGCTGGCTCCGGTAACTCGATCATGTATTTTGTCAACAACACCTTTAACTACCCGACCATGGCCGAATCGTACCGGGTCGCAGCGTTGAACGGGATAAACCGGCTCTTTTAAAGTGCAACTTATGCACAAACCGGCGCAGTATCTTTGTTGCTTGGCGCATGGAGGTTCGCTAAGTTCTGGATATTCGACAGAGGAACGTGCCCAGCTTCAGACAACGAACGATGGGTATGTTCCTATACGAACGTCGAAACGAACCGAGTTCTGCGGATAGCAAGAATGAAAGAACAAGAGAAAAAAGAACTGTTCGCCGATTTTGAGGCAATGCTCGACAGCATTTCCGAGGTGGAAACCCGTTCGGGAACATCGCAGGAAGTCGAGAAAGCCTTTACATTCGATAAGCTGCAATTTGCCGCCGATCTCGAAAAAAAAGGCGATTTAGTCGAATCCATCCAGTTTTGTCTCGATACGATTTTCCGCATTTCGGGCGCGAGCGCCGGCGCATTCTATGGGCTCGATCCCAGCCGTGGTAGCCTCCATCTGCTTCATTCTGCCAATCTTGCGCCCGGCGTGGCGGATAGCATCGGCGAGTACCCGTCCGATTCAATCATTGTCCGCCGCGTGATGGTGGGGAAACCGACGTTCAGAAACTTTCTCGGTATCAGTATTCTCGACGAGGTCAACGAACCGGAAAACGTTCCTTCGATCATCGCCGTGCTGCCGGTGCATCATAATTACAAGGTCATCGCCAGCATTCATATCCTTTCATCCGCCCAATCCGAAATTCCCGATTACGCGCGGTACTCCCTGCAAACGATTGCCGCGCAATGCGGCACGTCGATCTCACGATTCATGCAGGGAAGCATCACCGATATTCTGAATGAAATCCACGACCGCGAACGGCGGAAATCCGAAGATGAGATGCGCGCCCGGCTCGCGCGTGAGAAAACAAACGCGCAAACATACAGAGCCAAGGAAGTCAAGACCCAGTCCATCGCGGAAAGCCTCGAACCGCTCGCGGAACAGCAGGGCGGTCCGCTCGATGGTATTCAACAGAAAATACATACGCATTCGTCCAGCAAATCCCTGAATGCAACGGAATTGCTCATCAATTCCATACCGGCATTCACCTTCGTCATGACGCTGGATGGCAGAATTGTATATATCAATAAGTATACCCTCGACAGACTCGGCTATCCGAAGAAAGATATCATCGGTTCGTACATAACGAGTTTGTACCCCGCCGAACGGCAATACGCCAATCTCGACAGGAAATACGCGATTCTCGAGCACCAGAACGGCGAACTTGGTTATATACTCCAGGCGAAAGGCGGCACAATATATGCCGTCCAGTTTTCGGTACATAAGACGCGCTTCAACAAGAAGGAAGCGGTAATCTGTATTGGACACGAAGAAAAAGCCCACTACCGCGGCGAGGAAAAAAAGCTCGGAGATCAGATCGAATCTCTCAACAAGGAAATCGAGGAGATGAAGATCGAGATGGAAACGCTTCGCCGCCAGTCGGAAATGGAGAAACGGAAAGAAGCGTCGTTCATCGAAAAAATCAGCTACGAAATCCGCTCCATGTTGAACGCCGTTATCGGTATGACCGGTCTGTTGATGGATACCGAACTCGACGAAGAACAGGGCGAATACGTCGAGACCATCCGTAAATCGGGCGACGGTATGCTCGAACATATCAACGATATTATCGAATCCATCAACTTCTCGCCGCACGGCGAGCGCGACGGCGAATCGTACTATAACCGGTTCAGCTATGCCGACCAGTCCGACGATGTCGGCGTCGTGGATTTCTCGGGCAAGCGGCTCTTGCTTGTCGACGAGGATAGAGGGAATAGGAATGCCGTCGCGCGCGAACTCGAAGCGGTCGGATGGAAAGTGATTTCCGTGGCCACGGTGATGGAAGCCGAAGAACTGCTCGCCAAACACACCCAGCTCGACGCCGTCATCATCGATATGCAGTTGAACCGCGGCGATCCGCATGCGCTGGCGAAGGAAATCCGCGAGAAGTACCCGCCCGAATCGCTGTTCCTGCTGTTGATGACGAAAGGCACATTCGATCAGGCGGAAGCGAACGAACTCGAATCCGCGGTGTTCATGCAAAAACCGTACGAGATCGACCGCATCAGATACCGTCTGGCAAAATTCCTTTCCGCCCAGACCGCGAAGCGTATTGTGAAAATGCCCGATGGTATGAAACGCACCGATCCGTTGCGGATCCTTCTTGTCGAAGACAATCATATGGATCAGAAAGTTGCCCAATGGTTGCTTCAGAATATGGGATACCAGGCGGATATCGCTGAAAACGGGATGGAAGCATTGCGCGCAGTGCAGACGAACAAGTACGATATCATATTGATGGATATCGAAATGCCTGAAATGGATGGCGTGCAAACCACGCGGAAAATCCGGGATACTTTACCGAACGATCAACAACCGCGTATTATTGCGATGACCGCCCATGCGCTCAAAGGCGCTCGCGAACAATACCTCAATGCCGGCATGGACGACTATATTGCGAAGCCGGTGAACGAAAAGAAGCTCGTCGATGCGATCGGAAGAAATCTCAGCGCCCTGGCAGAACCCCTGATGCAGGCGTAAACACACAGTACAGGATAAACACGAAAGCAAGGGCGTCCCACGAAGAGGACGCCCTCGATATATAGAACCGTCGAGTGGGAGAGGTTATACAATATACAACTGCTGTTGCCTGGGAGAGATGAATTTGCAGCCGTTTTCGGTTACCACAACCATTTCTTCTATTGTCGCAACTCCGTAGCCCTCGATCGGCAGACGGGGTTCGATAGTGAACACCTGCCCTGTTTCAACTTTCCCCATTGGATGGGCGCCGTAGCGTTCCCATTTGGGGTATAATCCGATACCGCCGTCGTGTGCCGCGCGCCCGATCTGATGCCCGAGGGCGTGCGGGTACTCGGGGTACCCCTGCGATGTGATATAGTTGCGCGCCGCGGCGTCTACCTTCCATGAAACCGCGCCCGGTTTCAACACTGCCGCAGCCTGCGTTATTGAATCCTTGATAACGCGAAATCCCTTGAGTACTTCCGCAGGCGCATCCGTCTCGCCTTTTCTTCGAATATACCAGGTTCGCTGTAAATCGGAACAATATCCATCCACCTTGACGCCGAAATCGATATTCAATACATGTCCTCCCATCACCTTGCGCGCCGTCGGAGCAAAGTGCGCGCCCGCGTGTTCGGGTCCGGTAAATACTGCCGGACAGTGCTCGCGGTCCCAGGCGAGTTCGACGCCGCGGTCCTTTACCTGTGCGAGAATAAAGTTCGCGACGCTCTGTTCAGTTTTTCCGGCGGCAATGAATCCGGTAACGGCATCGAAGATATCGATCGTCACCGCGATTGCTTTGCGCATCCGCTTGAGTTCCTCGGGCGTCTTTCTACCGCGCAGCCTCGATATGATCGGCTCTGCGGATACAAGCCGCGATGCATACGGCGTGCCTTCGAGGTGCGACTGCAATTGTAGAAACATGCCGTGCGTCAATCCGTCCGCCATAACGGAATCCGTTGAGTAATTCACGGCGATCCTTCGCGGTTTCAACCTCTTGACGATGCGTACGAGATCGTTGCGAACGCCCTGAACATAGGGGATAATCTCGGTGTACAAACCGTTCGCTTTAATGCTTTCGACATCGAGGCTTCCTGCAATGGCGATACGCTCGCCCGTTTTCGTCAATATCCATGCGGTTTGCCACGTACAATGCTGACCGACCACCATATCGATCGCAGGGTCGGGCATGGCGCTGCTCTCGCGGACGAACGTCAACCACATGTCGATGTTCAGCTCGTTGAGGAGGGCAATGCTTTGTTCGATTTTTTGTTTGAGTAGCTGCATCACGTTCTCGGGTTGTAAGTAGAAAAGCCTGAAGCGCTCACCGGCGCAATTTTTATAATATAGCCATTGAAAAAGTGAGATTGAATTGCATAATTTGTTTATATTATATCGTAGCTTTTAGTAACGGCAAGCAAAACACCACATCACTATGATGTTTCAACACAGATGCACTCCGGACAACCTGAACAGGTCGCGCGGGAGTGTTGTCCTATTTTCGTTCGAAGTTGTCCTAACGGAATCTCAATTCCATCACGTTCTCAAATAACAACAACAGGTGTGCAAATGGCAGCAACATCCTCCACAAAAGCCGCAGGCAAAGCAAAGCCGAAGGCAGTAGCCGCGCCGAACGTAGAAGCAAAACCGAAGGCGGCGAAGCCGAAACCGGCTGCGAAACCTAAGGCGGAAGCCAAGCCGAAAGCAGCGGCAAAGCCCAAAGCGGCGGCGAAACCGAAGGCCGAAGCGAAGCCGAAACCGGCAGCCAAGCCGAAGGCAGCGGCGAAGCCGAAACCGGCAGCCAAGCCGAAACCGGCAGCCACGCCGAAAGCAGCAGCCACGCCAAAGGTAGCAGCGAAGCCTAAAGCGGCGGCGAAACCGAAAGCGGCAGCCAAGCCGAAAGCGGCAGCCAAGCCGAAAGCGGCAGCCAAGCCGAAGGCGGAAGCAAAGCCGAAAGCAGCTGCAAAACCAAAGACGGCGAAACCGAAAGCGGAAGCGAAACCGAAGGCAGCGGCAAAGCCGAAAGCAGAGGCGAAAACCAAGACTGTAGCCAAGAAGCCGGCGAAGGCAGCGGCGCCGAAAGCCGCGCCCAAAAAGGCTGCGCCGAAGACGAAGGCCGCCGCGAAGGCGAAACCGGCAGTGAAATCGAAGACGGTCGCAAAACCGGCTGCAAAACCCAAAGCGGTCGCGAAGCCGAAGGCCGCCGCGAAACCGAAAGCGGAAGCCAAGCCGAAGCCCGTCGCGAAACCGAAGGCGGAAGCAAAACCGAAACCAGCCGCGAAGCCGAAGGCCGCCGCGAAACCGGCTGCGAAGCCCGCCGTTAAAGGCGCGACGGTTCAGGTGTGGGGTATCCCCTCGTGCAACAGCACCAAGAAAGCAATGAAGCTCTACGAAGGAATGAACGTTCCGTATCAGTTCAAGGATTTCGGAACAACGCCGCCCTCGAAGGCGCTGCTGGCAGCGGCGATGAAGGCGGTCGACAGCCCGAAAAAGCTGTTCAACACCTCCGGGAAATCGTACCAGGAAGGGAATTTCAAAGAGAAAATAGATACAATGAAGAAAGATGAAATCATCGCGGAGATGATCAAGGATCCGATGCTGATCAAGCGCCCGGTGGTGAAGGCTGAGAAAGGTCTCGCCATCGGTTTCGACGAGGAAGCGCTGAAGAAGCTCCTCTAACGCATCCCCTGTATATCGATCCGCCGCCGCTGCTACGCCTGTAACAGCGGCGGCGTGTTATTTAGCCCAATTTTTCGGCGAGAATCTGGTCCGCTTTGCCCTTTCTGTAGGCGGCGATTCGATCAAGCAGTTCGGGGCGTTTCAATCCCAGAAGTGAGACGGCGAACAATGCCGCGTTCACTGCGCCGGCTTTCCCGATCGCAAACGTCGCAACGGGAATGCCCGCGGGCATCTGTACGGTGCTCAACAGCGAATCGAGACCCTTGAGCGAAGCGCTTTCCATCGGCACACCAAGAACGGGGAGTGTCGTATGCGCGGCGGTTACCCCGGCGAGATGCGCGGCTCCGCCTGCCGCCGCGATAATCGCTTCCATTCCATTTTCTCTTGCACCCGAAACGAACGCGGCGGTTTCGGCGGGCGTACGGTGCGCCGAGAGGACGCGGCACACGTGCGGAATACCGAATTCCTTCAATGTGTCGGATGCGTTTTTCATCACATCCCAATCCGATTTGCTTCCCATGATAATTCCAATCAGGGGTGCTCCAGTGTCAGACATATACAACTCCTTAACTTCATATATGAATCAGTTACGATGATACGTTGTTGTTGCGAAACGCCGCAATATAAAAAAGCTCTCCGAACTTTGCGCGCGAAGAGCTTCGATATACGGGGAGAGGAGGATTATTTCAGCCGCATCAGGAACAGATCGAACAATTGCTTCGCAAGTTCCTTTTGGTCGTCCTTCAACAGCGATGTGTAGATGGAAAGCGCCTTATCTTCCTGACCTAGTTTTAGATAGCATAGCCCGCGTTCGTAATCGGCCTCGAAGTAGTTATCTTTCGCCTTCACGGCAAGCGAGAACGAATTGATCGCATCCTGGTACTTCTCCATCGCCTTGTACGCGAGACCCATGTGATGGTATGCATCTGGATCGTACGGATCCTGCTTTATAATACGTTTGCACGATTCGATGACGTCGTTCGGGTCGTCCGGATCGCCGTACTTCGATTTTACCGCGGGGGTAGCGGTCTGTTTGCTCTTTTCCTGTTTCGATTGCTTGAATGCCTCGTTGAGCTTCTTCGCGAAATCGTCGTTTCCGCTCTTCAACAGTTTGTTGTACTCCTGCGCAGAGAGGTCTTCATCGCCCAGCGCGAGGTGGCACAGTCCCTTATGATAGATAGCGACAGCGAGATCGGGCGTGAATTGCAGCGCAAGATTGAAACCGGTAATCGCGTCGGCATACCGCTGAAGCTTTTCGTATGCAAGCCCGAGACGTAGGTATGCATGGGCGTCGTAGGGATTGGTTTTAATCTCTTCCTTGCTGGCTTCGAGCTCTGCCTGCGGATCCGTTGGGCGGGGAGGCTCTTCGTACACAGGCTCGGGAGGAGGAGGCGCCTCGACCGGCGCAACGGGCGGCGCCGATGCAGGCTGCTGCGCGGCTGGCGGAGCGCTCTGAGGTGCGCGGGATGCGACTTCGGCGGTGATGACCGGAGCGCCGCCGGTCTGACCGCTCAACCTCCGCTCGATATCGCGATCGTACTCGGGATTTGCGCCGCGGAATTCGTCGAACGATTTCGCCGCTGCGTCGGTATTGTTTTGCTCGATGAGCGCAAGCGTTTTCCGGTATTTTGCTTCCGTCAGGTCGGGTTGAAACCTGATGGCAAGATTGTATGAAGTCAGCGCATCGCGGATTTTACCGATATCGTGGTATGCGATACCCATCCGCAGGTATGTGCCTCCGTCGAAAGGATTATTCTTGATGGTATTCTTGTACTCGAGAATCTGCCGTTCCTTGTCTTCGATGTTCACCGCAGAATGCGTCTGTTGAACGACGACCTGCGTCGGCGGAAGTTCCTCGGTTTCATGTAGCGGCTCTTTGAATGCGTTGGAGAACTCGTGGCTTGTATAGTGATCGGCCTTCGGCGCTTCCACGATCGGTTTTTCTCCGCGCTCGAGCCGGGCGGCGAGATCGGCGACCTTGTTTTCGAGCTCCATCATCAATTGATGTTGCCCTGCCGCGCGCAGACTTTCCACGGCTTTCTGAGCGCCTGAAACATCGCTCAGCATGATATAGGAAAGTCCCTTCTCGAACTCAGCCTTGAACTGCTGCGGATTGAACTTCAACGCCAGATTGAGCGCCTGGATCGCGTCCTTACTCTTGCCCATGTCCTTGAGCAGCACGCCCATATTGTAATAGAGTTCGGCGTCGAACGGACTGTTCTTCAGACGTTCCTTATACTCGGCAAGCATTCTGGCCGATTCTTCGGAGACAACCGGCGCAACAGGCTGCGCGGGCGCGCTTTCTGTTTCCGACTGTGGAAGGATGTCCGGCATCTGCTCGACGAGTTTGCGGCTGTATTCGCTGTCGCCGAGGTTTCGCAGCGTTGTATACTGTTTGCGTGCGCCGTTGATGTCGCGCAATCCGATATGGCACAGACCCTTTTGATACAGCGCGAACTGCGAATCGGGCTGAATGCTCAGCGCCTGATTCAACGAGTTGATCGCATCGCCCATTCGGTGCATTTTCTGGAAAACGACGCCCATCGCAATATGCGTCTCGATATCGTTGCCGTCGATCTCACGAGCCTGCCTGTATGCATCGATCGCATCCTGATGCAGGCCGAGCGTCTCGTATCCGTTCCCGAGCATCCGGTATGCGAGTGCATTGTTTCCGTTCGATTGAACGGCGAGGTTCAGCACTTCGAGTGCCTTCTCGTTCTTCCCCATTTTGAGAAGTGCGCTTCCCAGCATGCTCAGCGGGGATACGCCTTCCGGGGTTTTCTTTAATGCCTGGACGAATAATTCGATCGCGTCCTTGTAAGCGCTCATATTGCACCAAGTGCTGTGTATTTATAATGCAGGTATATAATATAGGGGATAATACGGAGCGAGCAAGGCAGATTAATCCTGCGTTGCAAATTTTACCATCGAATGATGTCCGAATTTAGCCGCCGCTCTGTACGGGGTTGTCCAGTTCGGCGATGACGATGCGGATTTCGGCATAGGAAATACCATCGTCGAGCACTTGTTTGATCTTCCGTATTTCCCTGGTGCGTAGCGAGTCGGCGGCCCGGCGGATCTCGTCGCGATGCGCTTCGGGGATCAATGCGGAGGTATCGAGAGCGACGCCCTGCGAAAGAATATCTGCAATCTGTCCCGACACCGTGCCTTCCGTCAGCCGCAGATCCTCGGCGATTTCCGTCAGGTTCATTCCTTTCTGACAGAGTTTGAACGCAGGCATCAACGACGAGGGCAGCGCCGGCATTTGCCGGGACGCGGATGCGCGCAACGTGTCGGCGATCCGGGATTCCTTCCATTCGTGGATTGCTCGGAGCATTTGCTTTCCGCACCGGGAATACGTTACAGGTCCGACACCTTCGATTGCGAGAAACGCGGGTTCGGACTCCGGAGCGGCATTCGCAATCGATACCAGAACGGCATCGCTGAGAATGGCATGCGAGGGAAGATTCAAATCGGACGCAATGCGTCTCCGGATTGTGCGGAGCGAGTTATATAATTCCGGATTTCTGATGAACTCTCTGGCATTGGTTCCGGGCTGAGGAAGATTCAATTGCCGGACCCTTCTGCGCAGTTTCGACGCGCCGGTTTCGGTCAGATGCAACGCGGGATGGATGCTGTCGGTTTTCGCGAGCCATCCAAGTCCTATCAGTCCATCGATAATCCTTCCAAGCGCCGTTTTATCGGTGCGTTCTGCCGCGCCGTACGTATCGGCTTCATAGAGCTTGTATTGGGCGATACGTTTTGTGCTTGCGCCTCGGAGCACATCGATGAGCGTCGTTTTGCCGAATTTCCCTCCCAATTCCGCGGCACACTCCAATACAAGTCTCTGTAGACGTTCTTCGTCGTCCACGGCGGTACCGCCTACCGCAGGTGCGGTGCAATTATCGCACCTGCCGCATCTGCCCGACGTCTGTTCGTCGAAATACTCCAGCAACGCGTTCCGTCTGCATGTGCCCGATTGTATATACTGCTGAACCGCTTCCAGTTTTTCATACTGGTGCTTTTTCAGCGCATCCACACGGCGGTAGTCGATTGTCAGACCGCGCGACGAAAGCCGGGGACCCAGCAACGCAATGCCGCTTGCGCGATGTCCGAGCGTATACTCGACGATGCCGAGCTTTTTCAGTTCCTGAAGTCCCGACAATATATACTCGGCGGAAAAGAATGCTTTCTCCGCAATTTCCTCGATGAAGAACCGGACAGGGTAATGAAACGCCTCGCTCCCCACAGAGCGGAGGAGAGCGATTGCCACCGGTTGTATCGCATCGTCAGCGCCTTCGGTGAGCCAGAGCCGCATGCGGTCCGGCGAAACGGAGAACCGGAGTTCGGATTCGTTATACGAGGCGTTGATATTCCGGATGAAGCCCTGTTCTTCCAGCAGCCGCAGCGCGCCGTTAACGGCGCTTTCGTTTGTAACTGAAAGCTGGGCGGCAATTGTTGATGCGGTTAGGGGAAGGACGCCGCGATACTCCTGCCCTTCCCTCGTTCCGGCGGTCTGGTGCAGCGATGCGTACACCTCTTGCACTAACGAACGGTCGGGGAACGACGAATTGATGAAGAATTCCGGCAACGACCGGTCGGAGGAAGTATGCAACAGGATACATTCGGCGGGAAGCCCGTCTCTGCCCGCGCGCCCGGCTTCCTGATAATACTGTTCGATTGTCGAAGGCATATCGTAGTGAATCACGAATCGTACGTCCGGTTTATCGATACCCATTCCGAAGGCGTTCGTCGCCGCCATCACGCGGATATCGTTGCGGATGAATCCGTTCTGCGCTTCCTGACGGGCGCTGTCGGGAAGACCTGCATGATATGCCGCCGCTTCGATACCGTGCTGCTGAAGATAGCTCGCAATATCCTCGACTGTTTTTCGCGTTCCTGCATAGACAATTGCCGGCTGTCCCTTCATGCATACATCGAGGATGTACGATTTCTTTTTCACATCGCGCGCTACTTTGAACGCCAGATTCGGGCGGTCGAATCCACGCACAATGACGGACGACTGCTGCATTCCGAGTTGGACAATAATATCCTGACGCACGTCGGGTGTTGCCGTCGCGGTCAGAGCAAGCACTGTCGGCGATCCGATATACTGCACCGCATCCTTCAGTCTGCGGTAGCTCGGCCGGAAATTGTGTCCCCATTCGCTGATGCAATGCGCTTCGTCGATCGCAAGCAGACCGACGGGGATATGCCGGATATGTTCGAGAAATGTCTGGCTTTCGAACCGCTCCGGTGCGATATAAAGCAGGTCGTACATCCCATGCCGGGCGTTTTCAAGCCGGTTGAGCGCGTCGCGGAAGTCGATGTAGGAATGAATCGCCGTTGCGCGGATGCGCGCGCGCTGCAGCGCATCGACCTGATCCTTCATCAGCGCGATCAAGGGCGAAACAACGATGGTCAGTTTGCTGGAAAGGAGGGCTGGAATCTGGTAGCAGATCGATTTCCCGCCGCCTGTGGGCAACACCGCAAGCGTGTTTCTGCCTTCGAGCACCGACGAAATAATCTCCCATTGGCCCGGTCGAAAACCTGAATAACCGAAATGCGATTGAAGCGCCGCTTCGGCGCGCTCGAACGATGATAGCTCCATAGGACGAACTTATGGCTCTGTGGAGGAAAGGGAACGCGCGGAACCGGCGGGGGTTCCGCGCGCCGACACTCTCAGGATGCGTAGGGCGGAACGGGCCGTTTCATCGGCGCCGGCGAACTTTGATCGCCGGGTTCCTGCGCCGTGGGGTAATACGGACGAAGTTCTGCTCCCATAAACTTGATAACCGCTAGAATCACTCCCATATCGTCGAGGTAACCGACGAACGGTGCGATGTCTGGAATACTATCGAACGGAATGATGAAATACAGCAACGCCGCAACAACGATCGCTTTCTTTTGCCAGGGAACATCGGCGTCGCGGAAAAACCGGAACAAGGCCACAACATCCTGGGCAAACCTGATTTTTCCGGTGGCGTCTTCCAGTTTCTTCTCGAACTGATTCGCCACTGTTTCCGACTGCCTGCGGTACTGGCTTTCCGTATTGATTTTTTCCAGATCGTAGTCTTCGAAGTATTGATCGAGTTCTCTATCCATCGCGTTCCCCTCCTTTCCAGGTAGATCCGTTATACAATTTCATGTTCATGCGCGGTGTTTGGTGTCTCGGTTATTTACGCATCGAAGTATATACAATTTCAGCAATATCGAGGACATTTACATCATCGAGGCTCGATTTCTCTTTCACGCCGTCGACGAGCATGGTCATGCAGAACGGGCATGCCGAGGCAATCGCATTCGCGCCGGTTCCGAGGGCTTCTTCCGTGCGTTCGATATTCACGCGTTTGCCTTCGGTTTCTTCCATGAACATCCGCCCGCCGCCCGCGCCGCAGCACAGCCCCTTGTCCTTGCTGCGGGGCATTTCTACAATGTTCAACCCGGGCACGCTGCGTAATGTTTCGCGCGGCTCCTCGTAGATATCGTTATACCGTCCGATATAGCAGCTATCGTGGAAGGTTACCTGTTTTTCGAGCGGGTTGACCAGCTTGATGGCGCCCGATTCGATCAGTTGACTGAGAAGCTGCGAATGGTGGATGACTTCGTAATTGCCGCCGAACTGCGGAAACTCGTTCGCCAGCGAATGGAAGCAGTGTGGGCAGGCAGTCACAATCTTGCGCACCTGATAATTGTTGAGCGTCTCGATGTTATCCTTCACAAGCATTTGCGCGAGGTACTCGTTACCTGTTCTGCGCGCGGGGTCGCCGTTGCATTTTTCCTCGCTGCCGAGGATGGCGAACTTGATTCCGGCCGCCTGCAGGATCTTTGCGAACGCAACGGTTACTTTCTTGTATCGATCGTCGAAGGAACCGGCGCAGCCGACCCAGAAGAGGATATCGACCTGCTCCGCCGAACCAAGCTCGGCGAGCGTCGGGATGTTCATTCCTTCTGCCCATTTACCTCTGTCGTCCGGACTGAACTGCCAGGGGGCGAAATTGTTCTCCATGTTCCGGTAGAGCGATTGCAACTCATCGGGGAATTCGCCTTCCGTCAACACAAGCTGCCGCCGCATATCGACGATTTCATCGACATGCTCGATCATAACCGGGCATTCCTGCACGCAGGCGCGGCAGGTGGTGCAAGCCCATAATTCTTCTGGACTTATAAAATCGCGCACAAGTTGCTTCTCGAAAACCGGGGACTCGGTGATTCCGGCAGCGATCAGCGGAGCCTTCTCTTCGAAGCGCGCGCGCGTATCGGTGATGATCTTTTTCGGTGAAAGCAGTTTCCCGGTGAGGTTCGCCGGACATGACGCGGTGCATCGGCCGCACTCGGTGCAGGTATAACTATCGAAAAGCTGCTTCCATCTGAGATCCTCGACATCGGAAACGCCGAATTTTTCCGCGTTTTCATCTTCCAGATCGAGCGGGGCCAGGGCGCCGTCGTATTCTTTTGTAATGCCGTGGTTGCTGAAAAACACATTCGGCACGGAGGTGATGACGTGAAAGTGCTTCGAATACGGCAGGAAATTCAAAAATCCGAGGACGACGACGATATGAATCCACCATGAGATCTCGAACGCCGCCGCGGTTCCGCTGCCGGTACCGAACAGACCGGCAAGCGCCATGCTAACGGGACGCCACTCGGGCGCGAACGCCTGCGCCTCGCCGAGCGAGATGCGCGCCGCATTCTGAACGAACATCGACAGCATGATGACGGCTATCGCACTCAATATATAGGTCGCATCCATCTGCGACGATGGGTTGATTTTCTTGACGCGGTCGGGACCGGCGATATGACGGCGGAATAGCGCAACCAGCACGGATATGAACACGATTGCCGCGAAAATATCGGTGCTGAATGCAATGACCGGGTACAGCGGACCGAGGAACGCGAACGAGAAGCCGTTGAACAGCCCCTCGCCGATGGCTTCGAGCACCGACGTCAGCAGCACGAGAAAGCCCCAGAATATGCCCGCATGGATCGGACCGGCGATAGGATCGCGGAAAATTTTGGTCTGCCCGATGGCGATTTTCAGCACATTGTCAATACGTTTGGGGATATTGGTCAATCTGCTGTCGGGCTTGCCGATCTTTAGATATTGAACGATCCGCCTCATCGTGTAGGCGAATATTCCGAAAGCGGCAAGGAGGACAACAAGAAATATGATGTTCTTCAGTGTCATGGTTGTTGCATTCAAGTTGATGGATACAGAGTATCCGCCCGCGCCCGCTGAGACAACCGGCGAACGAATACCATGAAAAAGTAGCTATTGTTGCCCTGACTTGCAAAGCGCCTCCCAGTTGGACGTCGGATTGAGACCCGGGAGGGAAAAAGTTATCCACATTTTTCATTTGCATTTTACTTCGGAACGGAATAACTTCCTGTTGCTTTGTTGTGTCCTCGACGTGTCCGTCTCCGCTATCACCGGAATCAGGTACACGGATACGGCGAACGACTCCCAGAGTCCGTGCCAATCCATCAGCTCAACAAGCCGGAACATCCGTTTATCGCAGTACCGCATCACGGCGGAAAGAACGGGTCGTTTCCGTTTCGAGGATAAATGTTCGTCGGACCGTTTGGAGTATAAATAATTCCACAGCGACGAATCATTGTTATCGCACCGGAAACAGTGTACAGCGAGGGGCGGCGCCAATACGGCGCATCCTGAAAGGAACATCGTTTTCAGTGCGGCAGCAGTCGCGGTCGAGTGAATTATTTCTTCTGCAAACGTTCCTTCACATGTTTCACACAATGTGACGGAATCGCGCATGATTAAACGATTACGCCCTTCTCGTGTATTTATTATTGCGGCGCTGCTTGTTGCCGCTCTTGTTCAGGGTTGTTCCACGCTGGAACCCCTGCCCCGCTTCAGAACCTCCTCCACTTCATTTGCACCCGACCAGTTACCTTTAGCGAAACGCTCCGCCATCGATCTTATCGATCCGACGGCTCTCGGCGCGTATTCCGCATTGAAGGAAGAGGCAACCCGCCAGCTTGCATTCGGCGGAACCGGCATTACCCCCGCCATCGTCAACAGATCCACCTCCGCTTCCGCGATGGCGAAAGACGAAGTCGGTCTCGATATTGAACAGTTGAAAGCCGAACTGGCATCGGAAGACATCGAAGAGGAATCGGAAGAACCCGCCTACGATGAAGCCGCCGTGCGGCGCGTCGTCGACAGGGCGTATCTGAACAACGCCGTCGACGAAACCGTCGAGGAAAATCCGGGCGTGAACCGGGTCAACCTCATGAGCGAAATCGTCAACCTCATCGGCGTGCGGTACCACTTCGGCGGCAACGACGCCGTCAACGGCATCGACTGCTCGGCGTTCACGGGTACGATTTATTCCCGCGCCCTGGGCGTCCGCCTGCCGAGAAGCTCGGTGCAGCAGTTCTCCATGGGCGATAAGGTCAAGAAGGACGATTTAAAGATCGGCGATCTTGTGTTCTTTAAAACCCGCAGAAGAAGAGGTCCCGTATCGCACGTGGGCATTTACATCGGCGCGAACATGTTCGCTCATGCCAGCTCACGCTACGGCGTCATCGTCTCCACGCTCGGCGACGGATATTACAAGAAGAAATTCGTGGGCGCGCGCCGCATTCTCGACGCCGCTTTCACCGACGTTCCGCTGAAATTGAAATAACCGGCATCGGCCGTTTGCTAGCATCAGGGCGTCCGCATCGGACGCCCTGTTTGCGTATACGGGATACTTTTAGGGAGAATTACTTCGACGTAAACTGCCGGTCGATGATGGTGATTTGGCCGGGATACTGGATATCGCCGAAGTCCGTCCGGATGCGGGGTGTGGCGCGGAGTGTCAGCCGCGAGGGAGAACCGTTCATGCCGCCGAGCGCGAGCGCCAGATTCATGACTTTGTCGAAGCCGTCGTCCTGGAAGAATTTCCACAGGTCGAGATTGATGTCGAGCGGGATGATGGATTCCTCGCCAGTGCCGGGGATGACGACGGGCTGCGCGATATCGCCGCTGATGGTCGTCGTATTGTCGATGATAAGCGTCCATGCGAAGCTCGTCATGGTTGCGGAAGCCTGCGGCGTGCCGCCGGTTCCGTCGTTCGGATTGCGCGCGGCGACGTTGAGGCGGAACGATGCGGGCATTTCTCCTTTCGCAAACGCCGCGGCAAGCTTTGTTGCGTCGGTGACGCTGAAATCGGCCATCCGGCCTTTTTTACTCAGCGGGATGTTCATCAGGGAAAAACGGTCGACGTAGGCGAGCTTGAATTCGCATCGCTGAAGATTGACCAGCGCCTGTTGGGCGTTCTTCAGCGCGGTACACGATACAAGCATGAACGCCGAAGCGAAGAGCGCTACGATAGTGTAGGTTCTGTTCATTTACGGTTCCAACGGCTGTTAAAGGTTCTCTGCGTTAAACGGGCGTATTCTCGGAATGGAATCTACGATTTCCTGAGCAATTGCGAAAAGATATTCGTGCGAGGAAGCCTGGGAAGCGTGCTTTTTCGACCGCTTCTTCGAGGCATAGGTGGAGAGGCCGACCGACTGGTAGCCGCGAATGTACGATTGCGCCGCGGGGCTTTCGCTGCCGAGGTGCGCCCACGATTCGCGGGTTTCGATGCCGAACCGGGCGGCGATATCCCTGATGAGGCGAGTAAAGAGAATGCCCGTGTTCACCGGCGGTATTCCGAACCGGTTTGAAATCCTGATTCTGTCGCCGGTTCCGCTCTCTTCGATATGAATGATGGTTGTGCGTTCGGGCGGGAAGGTTGTCTGGAACTCCGGATCGTCGAGAATCGCGGCGGCGTCGCATCCGGGATATTCGGGGCTTTCGCCGGTGATGAATACCAGGTTGGCGTTCGGGTCGGAACCGGCGAAGGAGTGCGCAATTTCGAGCAACAACGCCGGGGCGCTTGCGTTCTTCCGCCGGACGGATTCGCTTTTCACCTGCTTGTTGAACTGTTGCGCAACCGTGAAGGCATACAGCAGTCCCAGCGCCGGAAGCATCCATTCCCGTGGCAACCCGGTAAATGCCGTAGCGCTCAGAAGCACGGACCCAACGATGGACGACAGGACAATGCCGAGCGAAATGAATTTCGATACGGCGGGCGAAAACAGTCGGCTGTAGTGCGAATACTTCGCCGCAAAGACGATCGTGTATTGCTGATCCTGTACAGGGTGGAATGCGATAAGCGATTTGTAAAGCGATGCCGGACGCTCCGCGGATTTCGTGAAGAATAGCGCCACCTTCTCCCAACCCGAAATCATGAAGACCGCGATGAGCGCCGTTACGGCAAAGAGCAGCGCCGAGACGGGAAAATGCCCGGCGAGAATGAATCCAAAGGAAGAAAGCGCGCACAGCAGGACGGGGAAGCCCTGGCGCCAGACGGAAATCCGTTGCCGGGAGATTGTCCGGGTGCTTTCATAGACCGAGTAATTCATTGCATGAAGCGCATTCGTGAGAAACCTGTCGCAGCCGATTCCGCCGCCCGGGGCATGCGACGAAGAAATGGTTTCGATATGCCTCGATACCCTGTTGCCGATCCTATTTACAGATAGTACTTCCAAAGTCCGCTCGTTTCGTCTTCTATCGTCGGGTTTGCATCCATTCGAACAATGCGGAGCCGGACGGCGCCGCGCTTTCAAACGCAATCTATTGGTTAGACGCATGATCGTCAAGTGCAGTTCCGCAGGGATGAGGAAGAATCTTCCAACCGGCTTTCCGGGGTTCATTTTTTCGCTAAAAGTTGACATTTATACGCGCATCTATTACATTTGAAATTCTTGAGCGGACAGGTAGCTCAGTTGGTAGAGCAATGGACTGAAAATCCATGTGTCGGCGGTTCAATTCCGTCCCTGTCCACAACCAAATCCACAACGCAGGGGTGATGCATCATCGCCCCTGTTTACGTTTTACAAGCAAAGCCCGGAATGAGCGCAACAGCAAACCTGGATAGCCGCACTCCCGTCGTCGTCGATGCGGTCCGCACCCCGATCGGGAAATACGGCGGCTCGTTGAAAGACGTCCGTCCCGACGATCTCGCCGCTCTTGTAATTAAGACACTTGTAACGCGCACAAAGTTCGATCCATCGGAGGTGGACGAGGTCTTTGTTGGTTGCGCCAATCAGGCGGGCGAAGACAACCGCAATGTCGCCCGGATGGCGGCGCTTCTTGCCGGTCTGCCGAACAGCGTCCCGGGCGTGACAGTGAACAGGCTGTGCGCGTCGAGCCTGACGGCCATTATCCAGGCGGGATACCAGATCCGCAGCGGCGAAGCCGAAATCGCGATCGCCGGCGGCGTCGAAAGCATGAGCCGCGCCCCGTACGCGATTCCGAAAAACACAGGCGACGCAGTGCCGTTCGGCAATTTGACGGCGTTTGATACTGCGCTCGGCTGGCGGTTTCCCAATCCGGCGATGAAGGACCTGTTTCCGCTCGAATCGATGGGCGAGACGGCGGAAAACCTGGCGGAACGCTACTCCATCAGCCGGGAAGCGCAGGACGAGTTTGCATTGGCAAGCCACTGCAAAGCTGTAGCGGCTATCGAAAGCGGGCGCTTCCGGGAAGAAATTGTGCCGGTTTCCATTCCCCGGCGCAGAGGCGATCCCATCATTGTCTCGGATGACGAGCAACCGCGCAGGGATACATCGCTTCAGCAGCTGGCGGGCTTGAAGGCCGCATTCCGCGAAGGAGGCAGCGTGACCGCGGGGAATTCATCGTCGCTGAACGACGGCGCCGCGGCGCTTCTCGTCATGAGCTACGGGAAGGCGAAGGAACAGGGACTCCGGCCCTGGGCAAGAATCGTCGCGAGCGGTACGGCGGGCGTCGATCCGCGCGTGATGGGTATAGGCCCCTCCCCGGCAACGCAAATCGCGCTCAGGCGGTCCGGTTTGAGTATCTCCGATATCGACATCATCGAATTGAATGAAGCCTTTGCCGCACAGTCGCTTGCGGTTATGGCCGATTTGGGGATCGATTCCACGCGTCTGAACCCAAACGGGGGCGCTATCGCGCTTGGGCATCCGCTCGGCTGCAGCGGAGCGCGCATTGCCACGACGCTCCTGTATCAGCTCCGCCGCACCGGTGCGCGCTACGGTCTCGCAACAATGTGCGTCGGCGTCGGGCAAGGCGTGGCGCTGATTGTCGAACAACTGTAAACCGGGAACATCTTCGAATCTCGCGCGTCTCAATATTGAAAGTGTCCGCGGGGTGCTTTTTCCGTATATTTCACACATGTGGTCACGCTCATCATCATTGCATCGCGGATATCGACGGAGTCATGTATGAGAAAAAGCATCATTGCTGGAAACTGGAAAATGAACATGAATCTCGAATCGGCCGCCGGGCTGATTGACGGGATTCGCGAAATCTATTCGCAGACCGGGAACCGGACGTTGGTGGAAGTCGTAGTCTGTCCCCCGTTCCCGTTCTTATCGCTCGCCTGCTCCAGACTCGAGGGAACCGGGATCGGCGTGGGAGCGCAGAACGTCCATCAGGAAGCCTCCGGAGCGTATACCGGCGAGGTGTCGGCTTCGATGATCAAATCCGCCGGATGTTCGCATGTCATCATCGGTCACTCCGAGCGCAGGCAATACTTCTACGAGTCCGACGAGCTGGTCAATAAAAAGCTCCGCGCTGCGCTGAACGCCGGTCTCCTGCCGATCGTATGCGTCGGGGAAACGTTGCAGGAACGCGAAGACGACCAGACGCTGGAGGTCGTTGAACGGCAGGTTCGCGGCGCGCTCCGCGAAATCCCGGAATCGGCGATGCAGCACATTGTACTGGCATACGAACCCGTGTGGGCGATCGGAACAGGCAAGACGGCGACGCCGGAGCAGGCGCAGGAAGTCCACGCCGAAATTCGCCGGATGATATTGGAGATATTCTCGGCAAAAACCGCTTCAGAAATTCGAATTCAGTACGGCGGGAGCATGAAACCCGAAAATGCGCGCGAACTTTTGCTTCAGCCCGACGTAGACGGTGGTTTGATTGGGGGCGCGTGCCTGAAGAGCGATTCCTTCGCGTCGATCTTTATTGACGCGATCAGAATAGCCTTCGAACGCGGATAATTGCGGTAACGTCTTGAATTTCAAATACTTCTCGAAATTGCCCGGACAAATTTCTGCCTTGATTTTCGCCTGTTGAAGCTCTAAGTTGCATAAGATATACTGTTGTGAGGTCGATTTTGGTATTTACCGTGAAAACGAACGAAAAGGATAAGGAACTACAGGAAGAGCTTTGCACCGCCGGCGCGATCCCGGAACACATCGCGATAATCATGGACGGGAACGGCAGATGGGCGAAGGAACGCGGCAAATCGCGCGTGTTCGGACACCGCGAAGGCGTGCGTTCGGTGCGCGATATCGTCGAAGCCTGCGGACAGATCGGCGTCCGGTACCTGACTCTTTACGCCTTCTCGACCGAGAACTGGAAACGACCCAAAGACGAAGTCTCGATGCTGATGCGGTTGCTCGTTTCCTCTCTCCGCCAGGAAGTCAACAGCCTCCACAAGAACAACGTTCGTTTGAATGTCATCGGCGAAACAGCGAAGCTTCCAAAGGAAGCGCAGGCCGAATTGCTGGAATCGATTGAAAAGACAAAAGAGAATACGGGACTGACGCTGACCCTTGCATTGAGCTACAGCGGACGCTGGGATATCACTCGCGCGCTCAAGCGCATCGCCATGGACGTGCGGAGCGGAAAATGCTCGCCGGAAGACATCGACGAAAAGCTGATAGCGCGCTACCTTTCAACCGCCTCCATCCCCGATCCCGATCTCCTCGTCCGGACCAGCGGAGAGTTGCGGATCAGCAATTTTCTCCTCTGGCAACTGGCGTACACTGAGTTGTATATCAGCGATTGTTTCTGGCCCGACTTCAGGCGGAATCAACTCTACGAAGCCATTCAATCCTTCCAGAAACGCGAACGCCGCTTCGGCATGGTGAGCGAACAACTAGAGCAGACAACGAAGCGAAACACCCTTAAAGACGAACTCATTAATGCACTTACCAGCTATTAGAGCCTGGCTGCTCGCGCTTATCCTGCTCCTTGCCGGAGCGGGCGCGCAGGCGCAGCAGCGGACCCAGCCCAAAGCCTACAAAATTCTCGATATCAGCGTCGAAGGCAACAATACCTCCGACGCTGCAACCGTTATCGCAAATTCCGGTCTGAGAATCGGCGACGAATTGCTCGTGCCGAGCGAACAGACCCAGAAGGCGATAAACCGGTTATGGGCATTGAGACTCTTTTCCGACGTTCAGATCGTCTCAGATAAAACCATCGGCGACGGTATCTATCTCACCATCAAGGTGACGGAATACCACCGGCTGAATTCCATCCGCATCCGGGGCAACGACGAATTCGACGAGGAAGAAGTCCGCACCAAAATCGGCCTTGTAAAAGGTCAGGTGCTTCGCCCGCAGGCGTTCGACCGGATCAAAAAGCGGATTCTTGCCGAGTACGAGGAGAAAGGCTATCTACTCGCCGATATCGCATTCACCATCGAAGGCGATTCGGGTATGGGGCGCTTCGCCGATCTGCTCGTGGATATCAACGAAGGTCCGCGCGTGAAAGTCCGGAGCATCGAATTCACCGGCAATAGCGAGTTCGACAACGGCGATCTGCGCAGCGCGATGGATAACATATCCGAAGCGTCGTGGTGGAAATTCTGGTCCAGCGCGCGGTTCGAACGGAAGAAGTTCGAAGACGACAAGAAGCTCATCGTCAAAAAGTATAACGAAGCCGGCTATCTCGATGCGGAAATCCTCGGCGATTCCATCTGGTACAGTCCCGATAAAGAAGATATGTACATCGTGATGCGGATCAACGAAGGGAACCGGTATTACCTGCGGAACGTGATTTTCAAGAGGAATACTGTATACCCCGATTCCGTCCTCGCTGCAAGGCTTGATTTCGAAAAAGGGGATGTGTTCAACACCGTGCTGTTCGACGAGAACATGCGGGGCAACCAGGATCAGCGGGATATCTCGTCGCTGTACTACGATAACGGTTACCTCCGGTTCTATGCGCAGGACGAAGTGCTGCGCGTCGCACCGGATTCGGTGGATGTCGTCGTCAATATCATGGAAAACAACCAGTTCCGGATCGGACAGGTGGAAGTCAAGGGCAATTCGAAGACCTACGACAAGGTTATCCGCCGCGTACTGTACACCATGCCGGGCGATTACTTCAGCCGTGCCGCAATTATCCGCAGCATTCGCGAACTGGCGACGTTGAACTACTTCAACCCGGAGGCGATCCGACCGGAACCCGTTCAGGTGAACGATTCCACTGTGAAGATCATTTACTCGGTGGAAGAACGCAGCAGCGATACGTTCAACGCCTCGATCGGGTATAGCGGGACCTACGGCGCCACCGGCGCGCTCGGCGTTACGTTCAACAACTTCAATATTACGGATCCGCTTGCGGGTGGCGCCGGGCAAGTGTTGAATTTCCAGTGGCAGTTCGGCGAAGCGTCGCGATTCCGCATTTTCCAGCTATCGTTCACCGAACCCTGGTTCATGGATACGCCCACCTCCATCGGATTCTCCCTGTACGATGAACGCCAGAACTACAACTACGATCTTCGCCGCACGGGTATTTCGCTCAATCTCGGCCGCCGGTTCAGCTTCCCGGATGATTTTTCCCGCGGCGACTGGTTTGTGCGCTATCAGCGGTTGAGCGTGATCGACGGCGGAAGCTATTTCGATACCGGAGATTATACGCAGGTAAGTATTACGCAGGTGCTTTCCCGTAACAGCCTCGACAGCCCGATTTTCCCGAGCAAAGGCTCGAGGATATCGCTGACCACCGAACTGAGCGGCGGGTTCCTGCCGGGTTCGGTCGATTATCACAAGCATAACCTGTCGATCGACTGGTTCACTCCTCTCCTGAAAGTCGGCGAGATGAACCGGTTAACGCTTTACACCGGCGCCGAATACGGATTTATCCGCGGATTCAGCAAGGACTCCTACATTCCGCCGATAGAGTATTTCTACATGGGCGGCAACGGACTGCAAATTCAGACAACCCAGCTTCGCGGCTACGAAGACCGGAGCGTGGGACCCCGTTCCAACGGACAGGAAATCGGCGGAACGATTTTCTCCAGATATGTGGCCGAAGTACGATTTGCCTTGACCTTGAATCCCATGCCTGTGTATGTTCTGGCATTCGCGGAAGCCGGCAACGTATGGCTCGATTCTCAGTTTATCGATCCGTTCGATTTACGGAAGAGCGCCGGATTGGGCGCCCGGTTGTTAATTCAGGGCGTGGGTCTTGTCGGATTCGATTACGGATACGGCTTCGACGACGTCAATCTCGACGGCAGTCCCGACGGGTGGAATTTCCACTTCCAGTTCGGAAGAGGTTTCTAACCACATTGGAATTGCGTACTTTGTAGTAAAGTTGATAGAATTTCCGAGGAACAATGAAACACTTACTCCCTTTTCTCCCGCTTGCGGCATTACTCTTGTTTATCCACACAGGGTACGCGCAGACTATTAAAATCGGTTACGTAGACTCTCAAAAGATTTTCGAAGGTCTGCCGGAAGCCAAATCGGCGCAGGAACAACTCGACGCCAAGCTGAAATCGTGGCAGGACAGCCTCGACGCGATGGTCGGCAAATTCCAGGAAGAGTACAAGGCGTACGAAGCGCAGCAGAGTATGATGGCCGAGAGCGCGAAGGAAAAGAAACAGAAGGAACTTTTGGCGCTTCAGAACGATATACAGGAATACCGGAACCGCGTATTCGGTCAGACCGGCGAAGCGGCAAAAATGCGCGAAAAATATCTGAAACCTCTTCAGCAAAAAGTGCTGAAGGCGATCGAGGAAGTGGCAAAAGACGAAAAAATCAATTTTATGTTCGATAAAATTGAGGAAGCCACCATTATGCTGTATGCCGATACGAAGTTCGATTATACGTTCAAGGTTCTCGACAAATTAAAACGCGGTGAGAATTAACCAGGAGCCACGGTGTCGCATGTGTAAACAATTTTATCTCCCTGTTATTGCATTCTCGTTCCTCGCTTGTGCGTTCGTCGCGACCGCCCAGCAGAAGGTTGCATACGTCGATATCGCGACGGTCATGCAGCGGTTGCCGGAAGCGCAGGACGCGCAGCGTCAGCTCGACAATCAGGTCGACTCCTGGCAGAAGGAACTCGACAATCTCGAAAAGGAATGGCAGGAGAAGTACAGCGATTACGATAAACGGAAGCTGATTCTGACGGAACAGGGCCGCGCCAATGCCGAACGGGAACTCCAGGCGCTCGACGCGCAGATCATGGAATTCCGCGATAAGAAGTTCGGACAAAACGGCGAGCTCTTCAAAAAGGAAGAGGAGTTGATGCGTCCGATCCAGAATATGATTTTCGAGCAGGTGAAATTGCTCGCGAAGGACAAAGGCTTCGACTACATCATCGA
>CAYPBB010000047.1:0-34337 GCA_964408855.1 uncultured Ectothiorhodospiraceae bacterium | reverse complement strand
CACTGCATCATGGAGATGAGTACGATTCACCGTCATACCGAGGCGGACGGTCACAGTGGATGAGAACCAGAGGATGCATGCTTCATCGGCGATACCATCCATTAAATCGACAAATGCATTGCCGGCTGCTTTCGCGGCTGCATTGGCTTGTCCCTGCATACTGCCGCTGGCATCGAAAACCAGCGCCACGGATATCGGGCAGCGATCGTTGGGATCGGGACACCAAACTGTAAAATCGTCGACGCGGTCGCCGTTTTCTGTAATCTCAAAATTCTGTTTATCGAATGTATCGTATGGAGCGCCGTTACATTCGACCGTGAAATAAAGCTCGATCGTCGGCCAGATGTTCACGGCCCGTTTAAAGTTTAACTCCGGTTGTGCCGTGGTAACAGAGATAATCAGGCATAGGGCTGCGGCGATTGATGGCACTGGCTTGAAGAAGAAGGTATCCTTCATGGCGCTCCTCATGCGTATTCGATACTTCTAACTGATTCGAGCTTGCAGGGAATCGTTCGTTGTTATATAAAGAACAAGTTTCTTCATCGATAATCAAGAATGATGTATTACGTCCGGCGGCGGATGAACCGCAAGGGCAGGCGTCTGCCTGCCCCTGTACCCATTTCTTTCCATGTTACCGGTGCTGAACAATCACCTTCTTCCAGCGCACATCGCTGCCTGCCTGCACTTTCAACAGGTATATTCCGGGCGCAGCAGAGCCAAGCGATATCTGCTTCCGGACGCTCATCGCAGGTTCGTGGATGGAATACGACGCGACCTTCATCCCGGCAGAATTCGCGACTTCGATCGTGCATGCGCGAGGCGTTGGGAAATCAATCGCGACGACGAACACACCGTTGCCCGGATTCGGCATGATATCGACCGTGAAGCTGCCGGGTAGTCCGGGCTGCCCGACGCCGACGGGTGTCAGCGGATCGGAAATGTTCGTGCAGCCGTATTCGTTCCATACTTGTACGGTATGCGCACCAGTGCCTGTGTACACAAGTGTGTCGTCTGTCGCGCCGGGGATGGTCTGACCGTTTTCATACCATTGATACCGCTGCGCCTGCGTCGTACAAATCAATAGACCGTGGCTCTGTACGATGGACGGCTTCAGCGGATTCTGGCTGAAGAGCACATAAACGGTATCGGAACGCGATATGCACCCCGCTGTATTCGTCGCTTCGACAAAGTAATACCCGGTTGTGGAAATGAATGTTGTTCTGCCGGATGCGCCGTTCGACCAGGCATAGGTTGTATACCCGCTTTGAGCTTCGAGAAGCAGTGAGTCCCCTTCGCACAAGACGGTATCGGCTGCGATGTTAAGTGTTGGCGCGATATTCTGATCGATCAACACAGCGGTAGCGATTGTGCCGTTGCAGCTTCCGGCGGTCATTTCTATAACTAATTTTCCAGTATCGACACTGTTCCATTGTATATCGGCAGACGGGCCATCTCCGCCCGACACAATGTCGCCGCCTGTCACCGTCCAGGTGTATTGCGCTGGACCCGGATAATTCACGAGATACGTTCCCAAGGCTCCGGCGCATTTTCGTCTCGGACCGGATACGGTAACAGATGCGATATCGAAGACGCTCACATCGATCGTATCGCTCGATACCATACAGGAATTGTTCGTCATGAGGCAATAGTATGCACCGGGTGTTGTCACACGGATTTGCTGTGTCGTCTCGCCTGTACTCCACATATAGGAATCATGCGGAACCAGCGTTCCCAGCGTCAGCGTATCTCCGGCGCAGATGGTTGAATCAGATATCACGTTCAGCAACCGGATAGTATTGTTCACTGTCACGTGCAGTGTATCCGTACGTACACAGCCGGAGACCGAATCTGTCACTGTAACAACCAGACTCGCCTGTCCTGTGCCGGTCCACCGGACGAGAGATGAATTCCCGATCGATGAGACCACCGATCCCGGCGATGCCTGCCATCTGCACCATGTATTCGGTAACGCAGTAACCGAATAATTATACTCGATTCTGTTATCGCAGATAAACGATTCGCCGGAGATGGCAACCTCTGGTATGGTACGGAATTCAACTGTTACCGTATCCGATGTACCCTCACACCCCCAGGAATTCGTTCCGGTTACATAATACTTGCCGGGTTGGGTCACCGTGATATACTTCCCTGTTTCGCCAGTCGACCATTGTTGCCTGACAAATGAACCAGTCATCGCCAGAAATACCGTCATACCCTCGCAACGGATAAGCGGCGTACCGGGAACAATGACAGGTCTTGTCGTTGGGTTGATAACTACTTCAGTCGTATCCGATGTAATCAATGCACCGGAAGAATCCCGAGCCTGTATCCAGTAGGTTCCGGCGTTCGTAACGGTGATCGATTTACTTTTCGCCCCCGTCGACCACAGATAGTCGGTGAACCCCTCGGAACACTCCAATTGAAGCACATCGCCTTCGCACATGATCACCGGTCCGTCGGCAATGATGTACGGTCTCGACTGGTCCCAAACGCGAACAAATCCGTCGCGTAGCATGGGACGTACACATCCTGCTTCGAAGACCAACCCGGAAAAATCAATCGGCGCGATCACACCCGGCGGAATATTACCAGGTATATGGAATTTCAGGTAGCACAACGGAATCGTTGTATTGGCAGAAACGCGGTCGTTGGTTTTTACTGTCACGGATTGAGGCGACGATACCACATCGACGGGGACGTTTTCGAGCATCGTCCCGGTTGTCACTACATCAGTGAACGTGCATAGCGAGATGTCGTATCCGAACGTCGCTGTGAACTTCTCATACCTGTTCGAACCGGGAGGCATCACCCAGACTGGGATCAATGCATCCGATCCCGGTTTCACTTTGACTGAATCGATAGTAAAATACTCGGTGGCATACGTGGATGTATCTTTCGGTGCGCGGTAGGTTTTCGTTTTTGTATCGGTTCCGTTGCAAATATCCTTCAGAGTTACATCTACCGTGCGTAAACCGCCGTCCATGCACGACGCATCATAGGAGATGTAACACTCATTGAACCCGGCTAAAAGAATCGTAGCAATTTCCTGATAGATGACAACCAACTGATCGGGAGACGGAGCCTGATAGTATTTTCCGCCGGTTAACAGAGCGATGAGTTCGAGATTCGTTGGCTCTACACCGCCAAGCCCGACAGTAAATACCCGGATTCCATTCTGATTGGCAAGACTGATAACATCTTGCGGGGTATGAGAACTCGAGTTATCGCCTCCGTCGGTCATTGCGATCACCGCCCGGCATCGATTGTTTCCATTAGCGGCGAGTTCGGATACACCTGCGTACATCCCATCCCAACACGCAGTAGCGCCGTTCGCAGGAAGCGAAGTTACGGCATCGTGCAATTCCGTGAGGTTCGTGGTCATGCTCAGTCGAACTACGGCGATACCGTTAAACCATAACACCGCAGCTTCATCGGCAATACCGTCCATCATGTCGACGAACGCATTACCGGCGGCGATGGCGCCTGCGTTGCCGGGCCCTTGCATACTGCCGCTGGCGTCGAATACCAACGATACCGAAAGTGCGCATCGACTTGCGGGATCGGGGCACCAGAGAGTGAAGTCATTGATACGCTCGTCGTTCTCACGAATCTCGAAGTTCTGCGTATCAAAAGTGTAAAACGGGTTACCATCGCAGCCGACGGTAAAATAGAGTTCAATCGTCGGCCAGTTGTTGACAATGCGCTTGAAATTCAGGGTTGGCTGGGCAGTGGCAACAATCGAACACAGTATCGCCGCGGCAACGAATAGAGGTATTCGTCTGAATACTCGTGGCACGTTCATGCATTTCCTCCGTAATTGGTATTTATTCTAATTCAATTATCACTAAATCACAACCATATTCCGATTTCGGCGCTCTACATGAGGGTCGAGCTTCCGGGCAGATGAACGGCAAGGGCAGACGAAGGCCCGCCCTTGTACTCAGTTCCTTCTGGATTACCGGTGCTGGACGATCACCTTCTTCCATTGGATGTCGGTTCCTGCCTGTACCTTCAGCAGGTATATTCCGGGCGCAGCAGAGCCAAGCGATATCTGTTGGCGCACGCTCGACGACGGTTCATGCATGGAATACGACGCCATCTTCATTCCGGCGGAATTCGTCACCTCGATCGTGCAGGTACGAGGCGACGGAAATTCCAGCATCACGAAAAAGTCTCCGTTGCCCGGATTCGGCATGATATCGACTGTGAAGCTGCCGGGTAGTCCGGGCTGCCCGACGCCGACGGGTGTCAGCGGATCGGAAATGTTCGTGCAGCCGTATTCGTTCCATACTTGTACGGTATGCGCACCAGTGCCTGTGTACACAAGTGTGTCGTCTGTCGCGCCGGGGATGGTCTGACCGTTTTCATACCATTGATACCGCTGCGCCTGCGTCGTACAAATCAATAGACCGTGGCTCTGTACGATGGACGGCTTCAGCGGATTCTGGCTGAAGAGCACATAAACGGTATCGGAACGCGATATGCACCCCGCTGTATTCGTCGCTTCGACAAAGTAATACCCGGTTGTGGAAATGAATGTTGTTCTGCCGGATGCGCCGTTCGACCAGGCATAGGTTGTATACCCGCTTTGCGCTTCGAGAAGCAGTGAGTCCCCTTCGCACAAGACGGTATCGGCTGCGATGTTCAGCGTTGGAGCGATATTCTGATCGATCTGAACCGCTGTTGCGATTGTACCGTTGCAGCTTCCGGCGGTCATTTCTATAACTATTTTTCCTGTATCGGCGCTGCTCCATTGTATAACGGCAGAAGAGGCGTTGCCTCCCGATATAATCGTGCCGCCTGTTACATTCCATATGTATTGCGCGGAGCCCTGATAGTTCACGAGATACGTTCCCGATGCTCCTGCGCATATACGCCGCGGCCCCGATAGCGTCGCGGATGCCATATCGAACATCATCACATCGATTGTATCGCTTGTAACCGTACAGGAGTTGTCCGTCATCCGGCAGTAGTAGGCGCCCGGTAATGTCACGCGGATTTGTTGTGTCGTCTCGCCGGTGCTCCACAGATAGGTGTCATGCGGAACGAGCGTTCCCAGCGTCAGCGTGTCTCCGGCGCATAATGTTGTATCCTTTGAAATATCCAGTTGCTTGATGGTATTCGTTATCGTCACCAAAAGCGAATCAGTCCTGACGCAGCCGGTAACAGTATCCGTCACTGTTACATGGACTTGTCCGTCTCCCGTGCCGGTCCAGCGAATGACCGCCGAACGAGCGTTCGACGAGAATACCATTCCCGGCGTCGCCTGCCATGTATACCGGGCATCCGGCAGGGAGTCGACGAAGTACGTATACTCCTTCTTATTATCGCATATATAAGAATGGCCATAAATGAACGACGGCGGCAGGGTACGGAAGTCCACCGTTACCGTATCCGACGTACCCTGACACCCCCAGGAATTCGTTCCGGTTACATAATACTTGCCGGGTTGGGTCACCGTGATATACTTCCCTGTTTCGCCAGTCGACCATCGCTGCGAGACAAACGACCCGGTCATCGCAAGAAAGACAGACATCCCCTGACAGCGGATAAGCGGTGTGCCGGGGACAATAACCGGTCTCGTAATCGGATTGACCACCACCTCGACTGTATCGGACATGGCAAGCACACCGGTGTGATTCCGCGCCTGTACCCAGTATTTACCGGCAGTCGTAATGAAAATCGATTTGTTGGTTGCTCCGGTCGACCATAGATAATCGGTGAAGCCATCGGTACATTGCAGACGCACAGAGCCGCCCTCGCACATCACCAAGGGACCATCGGCTACGATGTATGGTCTGAGCGAGTCCCAGACACGAATAAAGCCGTCCCTCAGAACGGGGCGCAAACAACCGGCTTCCAATACCATCGCTGCAAAATCGATCGGTATCACCGATACCGGCGGCGTGGTTTCCTTGACATGGAATTTTAGATAACACAACGGTAGCATCGAATTCACCGCAACGCGTTCGGTGGCTTTGAGTTCTACACCATGAGTCAATGGAGTAACAACGACTGGCGTGCTTTCAAGCATTGTGCCTGTTCTGACAACATCCAGAAATGTACAAAGAGCAGGATCGTATCCGAACGCCGCCGTGAATCTTTCATATCTACCGGCGCCGGGAGGCGTCACCCAGACAGGGAGCAACACATCCGTTCCCGGCTTCGCGATGGTGGAATCGATTGAAAAATATTCGGAAGTATATGTCGAGGTATCCTTTGGCGCACGGTAGGTCTTTGTCTTTGTATCGCTGCCGTTGCAGAATTGGAGCAGCGAAAGATCCACTGTCCGCAAACCGCCGTCCATACAATTCGCCTGATACGTGATCAAGCATTCCATGAATCCGGAAAAAATGATCGTGGAAATTTCCTGATAGATTGCGATCAACTGGTCGGGAGACGGAGCCTGATAGTATTTACCGCCTGTCAGAAGCGAGATGAGTTCGAGGTTCGTCGGTTCCACGCCGCCGAGTCCGATGGTAAAGATTCGGATGCGGTTGCGATTGGCCAGAGCAATCACATCCTGCGGCGTATGCGTACTCGAGTTATCGCCGCCGTCGGTCATAGCAATAACGGCACGGCACGGGTTGTTGCCGCTGTTGATCAACTCAGACACACCAACATAGATACCGTCCCAGCAAGCGGTCATACCGAGAGCGGGCAGTGAGGTTACTGCATCGTGGAGATCGGTCAGATTGGATGTCATGCCGAGGCGGACATTCACAGTACTTTCGAACCAAACAACGCATGCTTCGTCGATGACACCGTCCATAAGATCGACGAATGCATTGCCTGCAGCAATGGCTCCCTGATTGCCAGAGCCATACATACTACCGCTTGCGTCGAACACCAGCGCTACCGAAATGGCGCAACGCGCGCGGGGATCGGGGCACCAGAGTGTGAAGTCTCCGACTTCATTCCCGTTTTCGAACACTTTGAAATTCTGTCCCTTGTTGAAATTGTACGCCGGCGTGCCGTTGCAGCCCACCGAAAAGTACAACTCAATCGTCGGCCAGTTGTTGACGATGCGCTTGAAATTCAGCGACGGCTGGGCTGAGGCAACGACAGCCAAGAAGAAGAACGCTGCAAGCATCGGCGCAGCTTGTTTGAATACGCTTGGAATGTTCATTATCATCTCCATAAAATATTAGTGTTATTGTTATATATTATTTTATAATTAGGACTGCTTTCCTGACTTGAATACCTTCACTTTCGACAGAAATAAAATACGTGCCCCTGGGAAAAGCGGTCGCTGGTATAATGTACATACATGTACCGACCTCCTGTTCTATACGATTGGAATACACAATCCGCCCGGTCAAATCGGTGCAATGCAACTCGGCGGTAAATGGAACCCGCGTATTGATTTCCACGTAGAGCGCTCCGGTCGACGGATTGGGCGACACGAAAAGTGAAACGCTCCCGGGTTGTTCGAGCATCTGAATGTGCGTCACCACATAGGGGTCGGAAACCGCTATACAGCCATAGATCGTGGTAGTAACGACGGTATAGACGCCTTCGGCTTGAGGCATTATCGTACTCAACGTATCGCCTGGTAGAAGTACGCCGTTTAAATACCATTGGTAGTGAACGCCGAGTACGGTACAGCGCAGTTTATCGCTGATAAAATCCTTAACAATGCTTGGCTTGATCGGAGCAGGAAAAACATTGATCATCATTGTATCTGTCCGAAGCACACATCCGCTCATCGTCGTTATGTTTGCCCAATATATTCCGGATGTATTCACGACGATCCCTTTTGTCGTATCGCCGGTCGACCATTCATATCTGGTGTAGCCATCCGGTAAATACAGTATCCTTGAATCGCCGACACAGAAATTAGGACTGCCGACAATCATGACGTTCGGCTGAGGGTAGACATACACAATCACAGGAAGAGCAATGGCCGCTGAACAGGAGTCGATCGTCACGACAAGCTCGATATTGCCCTGACCGGGCGAATCCCACTGTACGGCGATGCGATTCTGTCCGCCATTGTGGGTAAAGCGTCCACCGTGAATAGTCCATGTATACTTCGCTCCCGGAAATTTCTCTATCTCATATTCATTCATCTCGTGCAAGCAGACGTTCGTAGCACCGGTGATTCGAAGATTGGAGTCATTGAGATAGACGACGCGCAGGGTATCGGTATAGCCGCTGCATCCATTCTTCGTCACTACACACGAATATTGCCCCGTTGCAGTAATCCGGATGTCTCTGTCTGTATGCCCCGTATTCCATAGATATGACTCGTATCCGTCCTCGACGTATGCGTCGAGCGGTTTGCCTTCGCAAACGAGGACGCTCCCCCCTGGATACAGGCGTGGGTATAACGCGTTGAAGTACACATCGATCGCAGCGGTATCCGAACAGCCGCTCAACGGCTCTGTTTCGATAACGCGCACAGTTCCGCTGGTTCCGTATCTCCATTGAATACCGGCTGAATACTGCGCGCTATCTGTGACAACCACACCTCCGGCAACCTGCCAGAAATACTGATGGCCCGGCACATATGCTACCGAGTACGTGTACACCGAATCAGCATTACACACATCGACCGGACCCGAAATGGAGGCATCAGGGCGCGGGTGGAACGTTATCTGCGCAGCACTGGAAACATTCGAACATCCTTGCTCCGTGACGACTGTGAGCTGGAAATACCCAGATCGTGTCGCTGGAATTGACCTGCGACGCTCGCCGTTCGACCACCGGTACTCGGCGAATTCATCCAACGAACTGAGCATCACGGTATCGCCTTCGCAGGCATGAATATTATAACCCGGACTAATCACCGCATGCGGTAACGGCAATACGATAACGGTCACGGTATCCGACCGCACCATCTGACCTGCAATGTTTTTTGCGTCGAGCCAAAATGCACCTGCATTTCGAACCGTTACCGATTCGGTTGTATCCCCTGTTGACCATCGAAAGTGCGAGTATCCGTCAATACATCGCAAAACGACGCTATCTCCGGCGCATATCGTGGTTGGGGAATCATACTCTATGATGGGACGCGCATCGATCGAAATGTCGAGACTTCCGTCCGATAATTCGGGAGTGTGGCATCCTCTGGAAAAGGTCCAATCCTTTAACAGGAGCGAGGTCGTCTTTGCCTGTCCAGGATCTATCTTTGTTTGAAAGACGAATCCAAGGACAGACTGCCGGGGGCGTATTCGTATCACGGTAGGAACATTGACATCGATCGTACCGGGTGTGCTCGAAACCTGCACTTGTACCCCATCGCAGGCAGTACCAGCGGTCGAAACCGAACTGAATGAACAAACCGCCGTATCGAACGTAATCCTGAACAAGAATGGTTGGAAAACATATTCCTTGTTCGAATCAATCGAGATATCGATCATCGCTTTCTGGCCGGGGTAGACAGTCTTCTTCGCGGCCGACAAAAGAACGGTATCGAACGACGAGGAATTGTAAGGCGCGGTATACGTTGTTACGGCGGTATCGCTTCCGCCGCATACTCCGCTGAGCATAAGAGATACGCGATGTTCGGTTCCATCGGCACAGGTCGAGTTGAATGACAGAATACATTCGTCCGCGTTATGCCGAAGTTCGGCCATAATGGTCCGATAGATTTCTGCGGTATTTGCCGAAGCACGGGGGAAATATTTCCCGCCGGTGGAATCCGCTATCAACATTTGGGCGGACGAATCCGCCGTCGCTATGAAGCTGATTACATAGACGCGTACACCCAATCGCCGGGCTTCAGCTATGATTTCTTCCGGAGAATGGGTACTTGCGTTATCGCCTCCATCGGTGAGGGTAATAACCGCTTTCACCGTTCGATTGCCATTCGTTGCAACCTCATCGATGCCTGCAAGTATTCCATCCCAGATCGCCGTTGCGCCAAGCACCGGTAAACTGTTGACGGCATCGACAAGATCAGTTTTATCGCTTGTCATTCCCAAGCGCAATGTTACCGAATCGCTGAACCACAGCACGGCAGCCTCATCGTCGATTCCGCCGACCGCCCCCATTTCATCGATAAAGGCGGATGCTCCGGCAATGGCAAGTTGATTGCCGGCGCCGTTCATACTACCACTGGCATCGAGTACTAGCGAAACCGATACCCGCTCATCGCCGGACACTGAAGGACAGCTCATCGAATAAACCGGTATTAGCTCTCCATTTTCCGTAAATGTCAGTGAACCCGATGGCAGTGAATCGAGATGCGTTCCTCCACACTGCGGCGAGAAGTACAAATCAATCTTCGGCCAGTTGACTACAGTTCTTTTCAACGTAATTGAAGGCTGCGACACAACAGCGATCGAGAGTACACACGTCAATACGATCGTCGCGACCGGGCGGGCGATGCAAGCATTCATGATTTATACCTCGTTCAATGCGACCTTATGAAAGCTGTCCGGTCGTTCCAAGAACAGGCGTCCGGCGGGAACCCGGGTGTACCGGATTCCCGCTAACGCCTGGTTTATCGATTCTGGATAATCAACATTCTCCTTTCGAATAAATTCACCGACTCGATCGTCAGGAAATACACGCCCGAAGGCATGTCCCACACCTGCAAGTGGCGGCGATACGATTGCACAGGACGCCCCTGACGCTCGGCGTAGACGATTCTTCCGGAGATATCGAACATCTTCAACGTGAATGCCGAAGGCGCGTTTAATTGTATGTCGATGTTGACATTTCCAGACGCCGGATTTGGAGATAGTGTAAAGAGCCGGACCATTTGCGGAGAGAGCGATTCGACTCCGGTCACGACATGGGGATCCGATTCGGTCGAACAACCGGGTATACTCGACACGACAACGGTATAGGAGCCGTTCCCTGTCACCTGACAGGTTTTACCGGTTTCGCCGGGCAGCGCCTGCCCGTCTTTATACCATTGATACAACACGCCGTCTGCGCTGCACGTCAGGGTGCCGGAGTTTATTTCGAACGTGATTACCGGTTTAGCCGGACGCGCCTTCACATGGATGAAGATCGCTTTCGACATGGATTCGCACCCCGCAGCGTTCACCACGGAAACGTAGTATCTTCCCGGCGTCGTCACGACAATACTCTTCGTGGAATCCCCGGTCGACCAATAGTACTTTACAAATCCATCTTCCGCAGTCAATATTGCGGAGTCTCCCTCGCAGAAGATGCTGTCTCCGGTTAACGTCAAATCGGGTATTTCATAGGGATGGATCGTGACCGGCAACGATGCTCTCGCCGTGCAATTATTCAGATTCACGACCACATCGACGGTTCCGGAAATGACCGTTTTCCACGATACTTCGCGTTTCGGTGAATTCATGATGTTGATCAGCTCTCCTCCGGTTATCGTCCATGTGTATGTCGCCCCCGGGATCGTTGTAACGGTATATTCTTTGGTGGAAAACGGACATACCAATTGCGGTCCCTTCAGATTGAGGTACGCGCTGTCCAGCCGGACAACTGTCAACGTATCGGTCCAGCCGGGGCATCCGTTCATCGTTGCATAGCAATAATACACTCCCGGTTGGGTGATATATAAGACGGAGTCCGTCGAGCCGTTGCTCCATTGGTAGGTCTGCGCCACAGTGACGATATTCAGTTTCGGCACGACTCCATCGCACAATGCGATGGTGCCGTGCAGATTCAGACGCGGTTTATAAGTCTCACCGTGAACGATTACCCGTTCCTGGGTACGACAACCGGTTCCGATTTCTTCGACGAGAACATACACCTCGCCCGATTGAATCAGTCCCCATTTCACCTCAACCGTATTTGTGTTCGTAGGACCGACGAAGGTTCCGTTTGTGCAGAACCATGTATAGACGAAATTCGAGTTCTGCGCCACCGAATAGGTATAAACGGCGCTCGTATCGCAGATGTATTCGGCGCCGGTAATCGAGACATAGATCGGAGACTTCTTCGTCACATGAATGGTATCCGATACCCCCCAGCAGCCGTTGGAATCAAGTACCGTCAGGTAGTACGTACCGGGCGCTGCGAGCGATGCGTACTTCGTCTTCATACCGTTCGACCAGTGGTACTCGACGTAATTATCGAGGCACTCCACTTCTGCGGTATCGCATTTCCTTAGATCCGTGGGTTGATTCAGCCTCGGTTTTGGATGCGGTTTCACGGTGACAGTAACGATATTGGACCGCGATCTTCCGCCGAATGCGTCGGTGGCATCGAGCCAGAACGTTCCGCTACTGTCGACAAATATTGCCTTCGTTGTCTCGCCTGTCGACCACAGATAGTCCTTGAACCCGTCGATACACTCGAGTTTGATGCTGTCGTCTTCGCAGAGAATGGTGGTACCGCTAGGAATGACGAACGGCGTGATACCGCTGTTTACTTCCAGACGGCCATCGCTCAATACCGGAATCAGACAACCGTCGGCGAAGTGCCATCCATCGAGCTGCAACGGCGTCACATAGGCAGGCAGCGGTGCGCTGTTGATATGCAGCTTCACATAGACAAGAGGCTGTCCGTTGGATACTCCGGTGTAATCGAACGACCGGATTTTCACCCCGTTTTGTATCGCGACGGCATCGGCCGGCTTCCCTTCGAGGGCGGTTCCGGTTTGTTCCAGCGATACGTACGTACACACCGCCGGATCGAAGGTGAAATCCACGGTAAAAGGCGCGAACCAGTACGAACCATTGTCGCGGGGAGCGATCGGGACCAATACATCCTGTCCGCTGGGACCTGCCACGTATCCTCCGTCGATCAGCACGGTCGTAAACGCGGTGGTATCCAGCGGGGCAAGGTAGTTTCGGGACTTCAGATCGGATCCGCCGCAAACACCGTGGATATCCAATTCGACAGTATGAGCGCCGCCGTCGGGGCAATCTGCCTGGTACGAAATCATACATTCCTGACCGCTTTTCCTGAGATTCGTCAAAATTTCCTCATAAACGGCGGGAAGATCCTGCGGGGTGGCAACACCGTAGTACACTCCACCGGTTTGTTCCGCAATCAGAATGAGATTATCCGGGAGAACGCCTCCCAATCCGATGGTGTATACGCGGATATTATTCATGGAGGCAAACAAGATAACGTCCTGCGGGGTGTGGTTGCTCGAATTATCCCCCCCGTCGGTCATCGCGATAACGGCTTTGACCGGGTTGTTGGCGTTATTTTTAACCTCCTGCAATCCGGTGTAGATGCCGTCCCAACATGCAGTCGCGCCGTTTGAAGGGAGCGCGTTGACGGCTGTATGCAGGCTCGACTTGTCTGATGTCATCGATTGTTGAGTTGTGACGATTGACGTAAACCAGATAACAGCCGCTTCATCGACGATTCCATCCATCAGGTCGACAAACCGGTTGCCTCCTGCGATGGCTCCGGCATTCCCTGATCCCATCATACTGCCGCTGGCGTCGAACACAAGCGCCGTGGAGATCCGGAAATCAGCCGTAGGATCGGGACACGACACAGCAAAACTCTGAATCTCCTTCCCGTTATCTTTAACCGTAATATTGTTTTGTTGAAGTGTTTGCAAAGGCTGACCGTTGCACTCAGCGCGAAAATAGAGCTCGATGGTAGGCCAGCTCCGCTTTATGCGGAGAAAGTTGAGTGACGGCTGGGCGTTCGCAATATCGATGAATAGTGAAACGATACAAAGCGCGATCCCCAGCGTAGCGATTCGATGTGTGAATGTACGCATAATTGCCCCGTTACATGTATTTGTGTTGTGATTTGTAGACTTCGTTGATCGATCATCGCTCAATTTGCCGCTCGAGGAATGTGTATCTGCTCTGCCGGCGAACAGTACGGCATTCGAATTCGGCAACAAACGCAAGATGGAATCGAAACGAATCATAGAAGATCCGGCATTTCCGGAGATAGTTGTGGATAAGATGAATGCTATCCTTCCATTGGAAGGGATTCGGAGGCAGGAATTGTCAGGAAGAACAGACTGGCAGCCTGGGAACAACAGGCTCATTCAGTCACCAACACGGTATAAACACATGAGCTGGAAAGAAGTTACAAAAAAAGGTCGGACGGCGGACGAAAAATGATGCGAAAGATGCTTCCGCGATTTATATCCGACATCATACGTCCGAATCCAATGAATGCGGCATTCCAAGGTACTATCTTTGTACGGCTCTAAGGTAGATTTCCCACACTGTCAGTCAATGTGCGGCACAACGACGATTCAAGATCACTTTGATTCTCATTTTTCCTGGATTGTCAATTCGATTCCCCGTTCAGTTATGATTATGGTTTGCCCACTCTGTATCGAGAAAAAGCCGACCGGCTTGCCTCCCAGTCCTCCATTCGCTTCGCGCCAGGTAAACTCCTGCGCGTGGAAAGCTTTGTAAGGCTTTCCTGCGCTCCGGTTGCGGGCAAGCTCGCGGCTGATCGTACTCGTTGAACGATTGAGCCGTTTAGCGATGGTAGGAAGACTTTCGTCTTGAGCTATCAGTTGACTGATGATCTCTCGATCTTCAGCAGTCAGTCGGGTGTAGTTCATGGTGCAACATACAGGTTTTTCAACCTACACGTGTTGCACTAGATACTTGACTTGAAGATATAATTCGCTCTAACCATTAAACTTGAGCCGTTCTACGCGGAAATAACCTGTATCTAGGAAACTCTATGGTGCCCCATGATTCCGTTTTTTAATTACACGGTTTATCTTTTTTACATACTTCTTCATAATATCCGGAAGTTGAAGTACATCGCTTAATGCCGCACCCCAGGGTGCCTTCGCATCAGTGTGCATTCCTCCAAAAGCATTAGGTTGCGTCACATTCCAATTGAATGCCTTCTCCATTTGTTCGATGGAGACTAATCCATCTCGCAAATGGACAAACAACCGTCCTTCGCGCAAAGCATGACGCTTCTCTAGTAGACGCTCCGCTTGATCCATGAGGGCTTTTCCATAACGCCACAATCCAACTGCGGCCAGAACAACCATTCCGTAGAACGTAAACCCGACGGTAAATGCACTTATAACACTTCCCCAATCAATTGGAATTTCATCGGTGGACGGGACCTTATCGTATATTTTATCCATAGTGAAATAAAATTGGACTAATGCAATTAAAATACCTACACCAATTGCAGATATTCCACCATTATTAACCGTTCTGCCAAGACGTCGATAATTATTTGCCTCAATTTCAAGATATGTCAATGCTTTCTCAACAAAAATATCAGTAACTGCTATTCGGTACGCCCTTAATTCGGGTGAAAACAAGAATGTTGTTGTAACATCGCTTGATTTTAGAGATGAGTTAGCTTTATCAGTATTTAATGTGCTGTCTTTTGTCCCTTCGTTCTTTGGCTTTTCGCGATAATCACCCCCATCCAGAGATTTGCTTCCAACTGAAACTTCTCTTAATGGTGGATTCCCGGCGATTTGTATTTCATTAAGTTTTTCGATGTGCCCATAGCTCAACTTTTTCAACAATCGTATCTGAGCATGTCGAAGATAGAGGCGGCGTATTACTCGGTGTGCTACCTCATCGTGGCTAAGTTGATTTGACTTTGGTAAATCGTCAATTGAGGTATCTGTTGTATAATTGAGTAATTGTTTGCTAAGAAATTCAAATTGCACCTCTGCGCAATCGGTCGAAGTACCTTCCCTAAAAACCGACAATACTTTTTTATAGTCATCATCAAGTTGTTTGGCAATTTCCGCGTGAATGTCTTCTATATCGACAGATGCCGAATCGGGCAACACCTGCTTTGTATTTGTTTCCGGTTCTTCTAGTTTTTGTGCATCAATGCCATCATTTGCATGCATTCCAACACCTTACAAATAATTAAACTATTTTAAGACGCAATGCTACTGACTGATTCATCTTGGTTTACGAAACAACTCAATCAACATCAATACTGACATATCTATTTAGATCAATAATTTGGCTCTTCGCTGTTTTGTATAGGTGAACTATCATCCGAAGACGACAAGAGTGTTGGAATCGTTGTGTCTCGAGATTCGTAGATTCAATGAAATGTGATTTCGATTCTTGTCTGAAGAAGTACTTCGAAATTATTTCCTGAATAATCAATAGACCCACACGCAACATTGCAAATGAGAAATCAAAAGTCAATACCCTGTCCGCATTTTATTTGGAATGCGTTTTACAATGAATGCAACTCTTACAAAACGCCTAAATTCCACAGAAATCCAAACAATTTGAAGGTCGCATTTTCCCTCTACAAAGGTAGGTTTTACTGGGAATTTACATTCCTCAAAAATTGCGGTTCTCCTAGATAGCTCATCATTACCTGGGAGGTAAAATGCTTCGCTTAACAACACTCTTCTTCGCCTTTGCCGAAACTGGATGCACGCATTTCGTCATCGTGGCAATCGTCCGCTCCTTCAGACTCAGTTGTAGCCCCTACAAAAACAAAAAGGGCACCCGTTTCCGGATGCCTTTGCGGACAGGCCCTTCGCGGGCGGACACCCTTCGACCGGCATAGCCGGTCTCAGGACAGGCAGGGGTCCGCCCCTACAAAAGGCAGTGCATTTTATTGAGAAAGGGATTAGGGCAGGAAGACAGGACAGGGCCTTCAAACTTCACCCCTTACCCTTCTCTTACGCCAACTGCTTCACCACATCGATAACCGTACCGTCCACCCATTTGATGGCGGCAATGACGTTGTCGAGGAATTCCGGCTTGCCGGGCTTGCCGCCGCAAATGGACTCGATTTCGTCCTTGAGCTGGTGTATCGTCTTGATCGGCAACCCGCTGTTTTTCGTGGCGTCGATCAGGTCCTGCCGCAGCGGATTGATGGCGATACCGCGCTCGGTCACAATCACGTCGATGAGTTCGCCCGGACCGCACAGCGTCGTCACACTGTCCACGATCACTGGTATCCTGTCTCGGAAGCTCGGGATCGGGAGAATGGTGCACTTCGAGAAGAGGCAGTTCTGCCATCCGCCGATACCGTGAAGCAACCTGCCGTCGCTGTGGCTCACCACGTTCGCGTTGAAATTCACGTCCACTTCAGTCGCGCCCAGCACAACGACATCCACCATCGAGGCGATGTTGCCCTTGCCGTGATAGTTGTAACTCACGAACGGATTCGTGTGGATATGCCGCGGATTCTCGCGCATCGACCGCACGCCGTCGAGATCGAACGTTTGTCCGTCGAGGATGTAGTCGGTGAAGCCCTCTTCCAGCATTTCCACGAGATACTTCGTCGAACCGCCGCGCACGAAACGGGCTTTGATCTTCTGCTCGCGCATCATTTCCTTCAAATAAATCGCGAAGGAAAGCGCCGTACCGCCCGCGCCCGCCTGGAAGGAAAATCCATCGCGCAGGATACCCGCCGCGCGCACGAACTGTGCGGTAAGTTCGGCGATGTACAAACGGTCGGGACTCTTCGTGATGTTCGTGGTGCCCGATACGATTTTCGACGGCTCGCCAATCTTGTCCATCTGCACAACGAAATCCACATTGTTGCCCTGAATCTGCCAGGGAACGCACGGGAACGGCACGAGATTATCGGTCACGACAATGACGCGGTCGGCATACTCGGAATCCGCGAGCGCGAATCCCAGTCCGCCGCACGCGCTCGGACCGGTGACGCCGTTGCTGTTCCCGAACGGATCGCTCGTTGGGGCGGCGATCACGGCGATATCGATATGCACTTCGCCGTCCTGAATTGCCTGGTACCGGCCGCCGTGCGAGCGCAGCACGCCCATGCCGCGCATCTTGCCGGAGGACGCGAAATCGCCGAGGGGACCGTTCATCGAACCTTCGATATGATGAATCACGCCCGATTCCAGGTGTTTGATCATCGGCGCATGGCATGGAAACGCCGCAGAGGGGAACCAGCGGAGGTCCTTTACGCCGAGTTCCGCAGCCGCATCGAATATCTGATTCGCCACAAGGTCGCCGTTGCGGAAATGATGGTGGCACGAAATGGTCATGCCGTCGCGAAGTCCCGCTTTTTCCAGCGCCGTTTTCAGATCCGGAACCAGTTTGTTGCCGTCGGCGGGATACTGTGCGTTCGAGCGGATGGGAGGATTGTAGACTCTTCCTTCGGGGATGTGCTTTCCGATTCCCTTGTACGGAATCGCCGCTTCGCCGTTAATCTCGGTGACGACATCCCTTCCGGCTGCGTTCCTAACAAGCTGATTAGCCATTGCTTTCTTCCTCCATCCAGTTCTCGTTCAAAAGACTCGACATGACGGCAATGTGGATCGTCCGCAGGGCGCGCTTCACGACCGGCGCGTCGATCATCTTGGAGCCGAGCGATACAACGCCGCTGCCCTTCGCTTTTGCATCTTCGTAGGCGCGGACAATCTTCTTCGCTTTGTCGATTTCCGCTTCGGTGGGCGCGAACGCCTCATGCACCACGGCGATCTGCCGGGGATGGATGCATCCCTTTCCGTCGAAGCCAAGCGATTTCGCTTCGATCACGCTCTTCTTCAATCCTTCCATATCGGAAACGTCGGAGAACACCGTGTCGATCGGCTGAATGCCTGCCGCGCGGGCTGCGTTCAGCACGGCGCCGCGCATCCAGAACGACTCGTGCCCTTCCAGGGTCCGCTGCGCGCCGATATCGGCGGTGTAATCTTCCAGTCCGATAGCCAGCGCCACAACCTGCGGCGATGCGGTGGCAATGTCGAGCGCCTTCCATGCGCCCATCGCACTTTCGATGATCGGCATAAGCAGGATATCCCAGTTGACGCCCGCTTCCTTCTTTACTTCTTCTATCTTGCGCTCCACCTCGAGTACCTGTTCCGCCGATTCCACCTTGGGAATGAGAATCATGTTCGGAGCCTGGGGAACAATCGCCTCCAGATCTTCCAGACCCAGCGGAAGCTGGTTGATACGCACCATGCGTTCCGCGCCCTCGAAATCGATTTCGCGGAGGGAATTCCGTACGATTAGGCGCGCAGTGTCTTTCTCGGCCGGGGAAACCGAATCCTCCAGATCGAGAATGATGCCATCGGGTTTATGGATGCCCGCATTGATGGCAAGCTTGGGGTCGTTGCCGGGGAGGTACAGGCGGCTGCGGCGCAGGCGTTCCTTGACGGAAGGCTGGCGGATGCCGTCGCGTTGGGGCAGCAAAAACGCCGTCTTTTCCTCGGGGCGAAGACGCTTGATCGCAGCTTCCATGCGCGCAGCAATGACGTATGGCAGAGCGCCTGCGTCTTCGGCGGCGATGGAGGCATGTTCGATGCCGTAAAACCGGACGATTTGTTCAATCAGATCTCTGATGGACGTTCCATAGAGAACATCGACCTTGCTTTTAAGATCGATGACGATGCCGCCGGAATCCTTGAGGGTCAATTCAATCCAGATATCCGAGCGGACATCCGTGCCCCGTTTTCCGGCTTGAGCGGTAGTGTTCATGAGGGATATTCCTGTGAAAGTCTACTTCTGCGTACAGAAAATGTGTCCTTTTTCCTGATCGGGTTGTCTCTACTGCGGCGGAATGAACGCCGCTGCAAGGACAGAACAAATATACCCGAACCGGCAGGTATTTCTCAATCAAAAGGTCAAAAATCCGGTACCATCGAAAGAAAAGGAAACGATCGGTCAGGAAATGTGTCATTTATATCGAGCGGTCAAAGAAAAAAATACGTCCCGGTGAAACATTTCCGCAACCATTTCGTATCATATGCGCTGAAAGGACTTACGGGATTTCCGTTCTCTCACAACTGCTGAATTTGCAATTATTTCAAGATTCCATCATATAGAGAAAGTAGACAAACGGGTCGATTGCGGTATATTGGAATTGCGACACACCACAACGCAATTATTTCAATCGATGACTGCAACCGTTACCCGGCTCGATCCGGAAATGCATTGAGACGGTATGTTCCGGACGGCAAAGAAAGCTGTCAATGAAAACAAGAATCGCACATATAGGACTTCTGGCTCTTTTCCTCGGCTGTGCCGCCGCGGTTTCTTCGCATGCCTGCGGGATTCAACCCATCCGCATCGGCGATGGAGCTTCGATGATCGAGGTAACGACGATGCTGGATGAAGATAATGGTTTCTGCGGAGGCGGGAGCGGCATATCGCTTCGCGAGGCCGTCCGCTACAGCGAACCGGGCGCAATCATTCTGGTGAATGCAGGATTCTACAAACTTGCCGCACCTGGAGCGCCGATTGTGTTCGCTCACGATGTCATTCTCAAAGGAGCGGGCGCAGGTACAACGGTCATCTCCGGAGCGGACTATTCCGTATTCGAGATTTCCGCCAGGACTTCGGTCACAATTGCCGGGGTATCGATAGAAAACGGCGACGGCAGAACCGGAGGCGCGATCCATAACAGCGGTTCGCTGACGCTCCACGCTGTGACGCTGACCCGGAACGCCGCAGAAGACGGCGGAGCAGTATTCAACACCGGCCGACTGGAACTGCGAGACGTCGTGATCCGCGAGAACCGTGCATCGATGTACGGCGGAGGTATCTACAACGACGGCGGAACCGTTTACGCATCGAATGCCGCATTCCTTCGCAACACAAGCATCAAAGGCGGCGGCGCGTACAACCAATTCGGCAGTATCCGGATCGAAAACGGTACCATTCTCGGCAACACGTCGGGTATGGGCGGCGGAATCGCGGATTATATCGGATTGACCGAACTCCGAAATACCGCCGCATCGGATAATTTCGGCGGAAATTTCAGCGGTTTTATCCTCACACTGGGCGATAATTTCGATAGCGACGGTTCGGGCGGGTTTGCTGCCGCCGAAAACGGCATTTCAGCCGGTGAACATCGCAACACCCGCAACCGCTAGACTTGCCCGGAAGCGTGGGCGGCGGGAATTCAGACGCAACTGAATCCGTACCAACCGCCGCCCCAGCTTTCCTCTTCCTGAATGTAACCTCCTAAAAGCTGCTTGGGCACTTTATGTGCCCTTGTGGCTTACCTTTCTTCTCTCTATTTTTTCGTTCGTATCTACACATTAAACTGGAGCGGGAATGAAAAGCGCATGCTTCACCGGATTGGTATGTGTTATCGCCCTTGTCGGCAATCACCTCTTTGCCCAAAACGGTCAGTGGAAACAACAGCCTGTCTCTACTGGAACGCCGGGGCTGTGGGCGCTTTCCATGAAGGATACCGGTGCGGGAATTGCCGTCGGTATGGTGAACCTCGGAAACGGGCATTCCGGCGTGCTTCGGAAATCAACCGGCAATCCGCTATGGGAGACCGTCCCTGCCGTCTCGTTCACTCCCGCAATTCCCGGCAGTTTCAATGCCTGGTACGATGTTGCCGCCTTCGCCGGATCGCCGGTAGCCTACATCTGCGGCAACAACTCAAAGGTCTACAAGTCGACCGATAACGGACTTACATGGAATCAGCAGACCAATGGAATCGGCATTTCGAAAACGCTGTTCGGAATGCATTTCAAAAGCGCTACCGATGGCATGGTTGTCGGCGACGACGGGGTTGCGTTCTACACCACCGACGGCGGCGCGAATTGGTCTACACTCTCGACCGGTACGACGCAATCGCTCTATGCTGTGCATAGCGCAGGCGCCGACTGGTTTGTGACGGGCGCCAATAATACGATGCTGAAGTTCACGCCTCCAACCACATGGACTTCGCTGAGTGTTGCGCCGTACAATGCCTTCGGTCAGATTCTTGCGGATGTGCAATTCCTGAATAATACATCCGGCTTCACCAGCGGCGGCAATGCGCTGTTGAATGGAAGCGTGCTGTACACCAGCAACGGCGGCTCGTCGTGGAATAACTATAACGTGCCGACATCGGGTACTCTCCTCTACAAAGCGCTGCGGTTTTTCTCCTCGTCGGAAGGATGGGCGGCGAATTCGTTCGACGCCCTGTACTATACCAGTAATTCCGGAGCCAATTGGACCCAGCATGCCGCATTCCCGACTATCGGCTTGACGGGCGCCGTGACCAAGCTCGACTTCCCGCTGCATGATATTGGCTACGCCTCCGGCGGCGCCATCGGAGGGACCGGTCCCACAAGCGGCTGGGTGATCAAATGGACCGAAACTCCGCTCGTGCCAGTCATTGCTACGAACGACACATTGAAATTCGGTTCCATAACGTGCGATCCGTACATCGATCATAAATTCAAGATTACAAACACGGGTACCGCTCCGCTGACAATACCTGCATCGGGTTTTGTGTTTTCCTATCCCTTTGTCGCGCTGGTTTCGCCTTCCCTCCCGCAAACAATACAACCGGGCAATTTCATCGATTTCACTATCCGGTGGTCGCCTCCTCCGGGTTTCACCGACAGCATTCCTGCCGGTTCCACGCTCGAAATCCAAAGTAACGATCCGGCAACGCCCTCTAAGAAGGTACTGCTTCAGGGCTACCGCGCATATAAATTCATCAAGTTTGCGTCGTATGCGGTTGCGTTTCCGAATGCGTGCAAGGGCGTCGCTTCCTCGGCGTTAAGCTCTGCTACCCCGGTCGGCACAGATCCGCAATTCATCGGATTCGTTCATGCCTCCGGTTCCGATGGTGTGACCGTTGTCAATCCGCCGGTTGGCAGCACGGTCGGAGCGCAGACCGATTTCGAGTTCCGATTTCAGGGAACGTCGCAGGGTCCGCAGTCCGGCTCCTATTACTTCATCAGCGGCGATCCGTCCTGTCCGGATACCGCCGTCATTTCCTTTACCGCCTCCGTCGACGTTTCGGCATTCGATTTCCCGGCTTCTCCCATCGATTTCGGATCGAACTGCGCGGAAAAGATCAAAGACATCGTCGTCGATCTACTGAACACAGGCACCATCCCGACGCAAATCATCAAGCGCGAGTTCGTCAGCGGAAAGGATGTTTTTCCCAATCCGCAGCCGGGATACTTCGGTCCTGTGCAACCGGGCGCAAGTGCGCAATATATCTTCCGGTTCCATCCCGGACAGTTCGATACCGGTTCGGTTTCCGGAACGTACAGATACATCCTCGGACCATGTCAGGATACTGTCCTGATAACGTTCACTGGGTATTCAGTGAAGCAAAGCATCAAGTTGATTCCGACGACCACACTGGTCATGGGACCAACGCCCGTCGGCGGACAGAACGATGCCGAAGTGCAGATCGTCAACACAACCATCGTTCCTGTTACGCTTTCGCGGATTTCTCTTACGCCGCTCTATCCGAATCTCACAATACTGAATCCTCCCGGAATGCCGCTGACTCTGCTACCCGGCGATACCATCCGGCTGACCGTCCGGTACAAACCGCAGGTCATCGAGTCGCTTTCGGCGGATCTGTGCGTTGTCCATACCGCTCCCTGTGCAGATAGCGCCTGTATTTCCGTATTAGCCACAAGCTCCGCCCCGCCGAATATCGTGGTGCAGTCTCCGTTGCAAATGGGTCTCCAGAAGTGCGCAGATCCGGTACGGGACACCATGACGATTTATAACACGGGACCGGGATTGCTGACAATCACGAAGTGGCTCATCGGAGGGCCGCAGGCAATACGCTTCAGCGTGGCGTCTCCCGTAATGCCGCCGCTGAATATCCCGAGCGGGGACAGTGCAAAGGTCGTCATCGAGTTCAACTCTCCGGACGAAGGACCGGCAGGGGGTCTATTGATACTTGAACACAACGATCCGAAACAAAACTACCAAACTGTAGTGCCGCTAACGGCAGCCAGAGAGGTGTACGAGTTTGAAGTGGAAGGCGACACCCTTACGCGCATGGAAGCCTGCTTCGGCACAACGGCAAAGCGGCGGTTCGTCGTGCGCAACACAGACGCCCATACAATCCAGATCATCAACGCAGATATTCAGCAATCCGGTCAGGCGTTCGATACCGGTATTCTTGTCATGCCGCAGGTACTCGCGCCGGGGGATAGTCTTCCGATTACCGTTACGATGAATGCAACCTTCGCCGGTATGGCCGACGCGGTTCTTCGCGTCCATTCCGAACCGTGCATGTTCGAGCGCATCATCCCGCTTCGCGGCGAAGGCATTCGAACATTTCTCGTGTTCACGCCTTCCTCGATCGATTTTGGAAGCATTCCGGCCGGCACTTCCCAGACGGTACCGCTGGATATCCGCAATACCGGCAACCGTACCGCCGTGATCGACTCCATCGTCCTGCAGCCGAAGTCCGCCGAGTTCAGCCTGGATTCTCCGCCAGCGTTTCCACTGCAGATTGCGGTCAACTCAGGCGCGTTACTGCTCCCGAAATACGCGCCGGTCACGGAAGACGGCATCGATTCGCGTCTGTGCGTTTATATCGGCAGCCCTTGCCGTGATACTATTTGCATTCCCGTCCGAGGCTCCGCCAGTACGGCAAACCTTGCAGTGGATAAGCCCGAGGTTGAAATTCACCTCGATCCCTGCACGATTGGAACAACCTGCGAGGATATCAGGATCACGAACTTCTCGCCGCTGCAGGCCGTCATCACCAACGTGCAGTTCACTCAGAATGCCGATCATTTTCTTTTACAGATTGCGCCGAATCCACCCTACGTCATTCCAGGCAATGATGTTTTCGACTTCCGCGTCTGTGCGGTTGGGACGTTCACCGGTATGGATTCGGCAACGGTTGTTCTTACGACGGATAAAGGCAAAAGCGTTACCGTGCGGATTCGCGCATACCGCGATTCCCTGCAGATAATACTTCCAGCCAGACATATTCTCGGCGTGATGGCGCGGTGCCAGACGTCGATGACAGACAACATCCCGGTAGCGAACACAGGCACAGCAACCGACACGCTGGATGTGGAAAGCGTTCTGCGCGATCCCTTCGCCCTCCCCGGCGGTTTCCCGCTCATCGTTGCGCCGGGCGCTCAAACCTCGTTCCCGGTATCCTTCTCGCCTGTAAGCTATAATCTGTATGAAGACACACTGACTCTCCGCTCGCGCAGATGCGGAACCGTTTACCGGGTCATCCTCAATGCGGCATATCTCGAACGGAATGTCGAGGTCGCCCCCAATCCCCTTGCATTTGGAATGATACCCGCCGGATCGAGAAAAACGCTTCCCCTTGCAATTCGGAATATGAACCTCCGGCATGTCCGCGTTTCGAACATCCTGTTCTCTGCTCCGGAGTATACCACGAATGTTACCCCGCCGTTCAATCTCGATTCGGGCAGCACCATCGCGGTTCCGGTTCAGTTTTCGCCGCCCGGCAAAATTTCCTACGACGGGACAATATGCGTTATCATCGACGAACCGTGCCTCGATACCATCTGCATCGATGTGAGCGGCGCAGGCGTTGAGAGCGATATCGAATTCGCGCCCGCATTCATTGATTTTCCCGAAACCGTTCAATGCGAATATCGTATGGATACAATCCGGTTCAGGAACAAGAGTACAACACCGGTCATCATCGATAGCGCGACAATCGAAGGAATTTCCTCGGGCGCATTCCTGATCCTCGATCCTGTCGCGACCAAGGAAACAATCGTGCCTGGCGGATCGCGATTATTCCGGATTCAATTCAATCCGGCATCGCTTCCCGACGGTCAGGCGTTCGCGACGCTCGCTGTGTACAGCAACAGCGCGATTCAGCCGAAGCTGGAAGCGCCTCTTTCCGGCATCAGAATTACTCAAATAGCGCCCCCGCAGGTGAATATCAATTTTGCGACGATCCAGGCAGGCGTACCTTCTTCGCGAACCTTCACTCTGAGCAATCCTGGTGCCGCGCCCGTACAGCTCGCCGCCGCCGGTCTGCCCGCACAGGTCGCGCTGGTTCCGCCGCCGCCGTACACCATTCCTGCGGGAGGAAGCATCGATGTGCAGGCAACGCTCACGCCGTCAAAGACCGGAGCGATCGATATCCGGTTCGCGCTCTACGCCTCCCCTTGTCCCGACAGCACACTCTTTGTGTTGAGCGGAACAGCAGCATCGGATGTAACGCTTGACGTGCCGGCGATACCCGCCGTTGCGTCCTGCGATACGGTAACGATCCGGTGCGTCGTGAAGAATCCGCTACCGGGCGCAGTTGAACTTCAGTCCATCACTCTCGATGGCGTCGATGCCTCGCATTTCAACGTTCTCTCCCCACCAACTCCGGCAATGGTCCCGGCGAACGACTCGCTCGAAATTTTACTGACGGTGTCTCCCGATCCCGGAATCGAGAGGATATACACCGCCGGTATCAACGGGACTATTTCGCGCGGCGCGGCCGGCTTCACGCTCCATAGCGCGATTTCGGTTGCGACGTATACTCCCATGTTTGAACTCGCCGCACCGGTGACGCTCCCGCCTTCTCCCGTCGGCGATCCGCCTTCGGTGGTTTGGGCGGTATTCGTCAATAACACTCCGGCGCCGGTCACGCTCTACGACGTACAGTTCGACGATCAGCAGTTCGATATCCAGTCTATCGTTCCACAGCTTCCCGCCACGGTTCTCCCCGGCGACAGCGTGAGGATCATGTTGAGCTTTACTCCGGCAGCCGAAGGCGAATCCGCCGGGCATCTTTCGTTGCTCATTACAGAGCCATGCCGGACGCTGTTTACCCATGAATTCCGGTCGCTCGGGTTGCCGCCGTCGACGATGGAAGTCGATTTGCAAATCGACAGCTACTCCGGCAGGGTGGATGAGACAATTCTCATTCCGGTACGCGCGTTTACCGATATCGGGTCCGCAGGTATTTCTCAATGGTCGATGCAGCTCGAGTTCAACAAGTGGATGCTCTATCCCGTAGGCGTCGTCACGGAAGGTACGCTTTCGCGCGATATGCAGGCGTCGATGGACTACCGGTTCGATGAAGGCGTGTTGCACCTTTCGGCGGACAGCGCGCCGTTGCTTGGCGGGACAGGAACGCTCATCGCGGTCGAATTTCTCGTACTCATCGGCGATCAGATCGTGACGCCGCTCGCGATTGGGGATACGGTACGATTCAACACGCCGCGCCGTATCGCACTCACACGCAGCGACGGATTATTTACGTTGACGGATTACTGTTTCGCGGATGGAAAACGCCTGATATCAACGGCGGGCAGAAATTACCTTTATACGCCTACTCCAAACCCGATGCAAAGCATGGCAACAATTCGTTACGAGCTGGCAGACGACGGATTTGTCCAGATTGCGGTGTTTGATGCACTCGGCGAGCCGGTGCGCAACCTCGTCGCCGAGGAAAAGCGGAGAGGAATTCACCATGTGATTATCGATCTTCAGGGGCTTCCGTCTGGCGCGTATATCGTGATGATGCTGAAAGGAGACTTCAAGCAGACGAGAAGTCTATATTATGTCCGATAGGCGCGCGGGCTGTTTCCACAACCATTTGACCCTCTGTAAGGTCATCATGTAGTGAATAAAAGTAACAGAGAGAAATAATGCGGCAAAACCGGCGCGGCCGGTTGCCGCCATGGCGTATCCCGCGCCCGCGAACACCGCGCATTCGATGAGCAGCCGCACTTTGCCGGAGACCGCAACCGGCGCTCCGCCGCCGCGGCTTTCATCGCCCGGCACATTGAACGTGCCCCAAATCGCCATAACAACCGCCGGAATTGCACCCGCGTATACATGCCGCAGCCAGCCGTCGTCGAGCGACCATCCCCATACGGCGTAACTGAATAACCCGATCAATTCAAGGAGAAATCGTAATAGAAGTTGTAGCTGCGGTATCGACATAGCCGGTAACTCATAAAAAAACACAGGTGCGGAGCGTGAACGCTGCCGCGCCTGCGAGCTTTGGAGGTAAATCTAGAGAAAGATCAGCAGTGACTAACCGGATATACCGGGCGTCGAAAAACTGGGAAGAATGCGATAAAAGTAGACCGCAATCGTGAATGCTCTTGTTTACGTGTAGCTGACAAGCGTCAACAACATGAAGAACACGAGGAAAATCAAGATAATCGAAAGCTGTTTCATGACGCTCTTAAGATAAATCCGTACCACTCTATATGTGAGCAAAAATCACGCCAGTAAATATCCCCTATTTTCTGCGGTTTTTCGCGCGTCCTTACGGGATAAGTGTCCCCATTGGTCACATGTGTGAAAAAAATTCCCGTTCGGTTGCCGATTGGGGCGTGAATCGGTATTTATGTTAACCAACGGGTTCCACAAAATGTCGTGTACTCACACGCCGGGCAGACCCGGGAGGGATCGTGCGGAGGGTTGAAGGGAACTGCGGGATCGCGCAGTTCGGCGGTCAACCTGTCTATCAACCTGGAAAGAATCGGATACCAGTCGCTGGCCGGTGTTCCTTCCCTGCCGATACCGGATTCGGATTTTATATCGAGTTTATTCTTTCCCAGATGTAAATATCTCGGTACCGCCGTATCGGGGCTGTTTCCGGCGCTTTTGTTGTACAACCGCACATAGAGGGGCAACTGGACCGATCCCACAGCTTCGCTCCACGTAGCGCGGTTGTCGAGGTCGAGAGCGTTCAAACGCACTGCCGGCAAGGAACCTCCTGTTTTATAATCCAGGATGTATACCATTCCGTCTCTGGTCTCGACCCTGTCGAACACACCCCGGAACGTGACCCCGCCCTCCGTGCATTCGACCTCTTCTTCCAGCGACTGAATCACAATTGCTGAGGTCTTGAGGGCAGGAATCTGGTACTGTTCGAGGAACTCGCGCATACGGCGCTCGACGCGTATCCGGATGAGCAGCGCTTCGCCCGAAAGCGGCGAGCCGTATTTTTCGGTAAACCATCGGCGCACCTCGGCGTCCATCCGTTCGGGTTGGATATCCTGTGTTTCGAGTGTCTTCCCAACGAGCGGCTGGAAATAGGCGCGCAGGATTTCATGCACCGCCGTACCGATTTCCATATGCTCGATTTCGCCCGAAATAGCCGCTTGTTCCCTGAGCCGCAGGATGTACCGGTAATAGAATTTCAGGGGACAATGCAGATACGCATCGAGCGAGGAGGCGCTTAGCTGCATACGCTCGATGGCTGAAATAGCGCCCGGAAGCTTCGCCACCGCTCCGGGGATGGGATTCGCGAGCGAAAGGAGGTACTGCAATGTCCGCGCTGTTGCAACTGTATCTTCTTGTCCGGATGTCTTCTGCCGTTCCCAGATCATCTGCTCGACGAACCTGCTGCGTTCCATTCCGTTGCCGGCACGATAGAAGAGATGCACTTCGTTCGCGCCCTCGCACAACATATGGAAATGATGCCCCATGAGACGTTCACGCTGCGAATACGTTGGAATGCCGCACGCTTCGCGAATGCGCTGCGGAAGCAGCATATCGCCGCCCTTCCCCCCCGGCAACACGTCTTCGTTGGCGTCGAGTACGATCACCCGGTCGAACCGCAAATTGCGCGTTTCGAGAATTCCCAGTATCTGGAGTCCGTGAAGCGGCGTCCCCGAAAACGGCTGCGTTGCGGCGCTGAAGAGCCTCGCCAGCAACCGCTCGTATGCCTGCATATTGGAGAACGACAGTTCCGCGACCATCGAAAACCGAAGGGTTTCCAACTCGTTCAGCGCCGCCTCGACGAATGGATGAAACAGCGGGTGCATCGCGGCGGTGCTGCCGGCGTGGATATATCTCAATATGCCGTCGAGCGCTTTGCCGAACGACGCGATGCCGGTCACCTGTTCGAGAACGCCGAAGGTATTCCTGTGTATCTCGCGCAGATGATGCCGGAGCGCATCTTCGCCCGCGCCGGTATCGAGTTGCGCCAGTCGCTCGACGGTGCGCCGGAAAACCCCGGGATGGTTGAGGATATCTTCCAGCGAAAAGAATGAAGCGGCGGAACCCGTGAAGAATTCTTCCTCGATGGTATGCATCAGAATACGCGTGACGTCTGTACGGTTCTCGAAGCGGATATTCTTGAAATAGGGATGAAGTATGCACGCAAGATATGCCGGCGCGAAATAGCGCCCTTCCCGCTTCGACGATACGGCGCGGACGAGCGCGAGAAGAAATTCGTACACCGGCGTGCGTTGCAACGGATATCCCAGCGAGATGTTGCGCTGCTGTTCGGGAATGCCCGACACGCCGTACGATACCAGCGGGAAAAGGGTTTCGGGCTTCAGCACGACAATGACCGTTTCGCCGCCCGCAGGCACGCCCGATTCTTCCCACCCGCGCAACAACGCCGCCAGTCCGAACAACTGCCCGTGCGCGTCGGAGCTTTCGTACAGAGAAAGTTCGGCTTCCGGCGCAGGCGCAGCCTCGGCTCGATCCGGCTTCAGCCAGCGTACGCCCTCCGCCGCAACCGAGTCGCGGCTCGTGTCCTGCACGATCATCCTGCAGTGTTCGAGCGAGGAGAGATGCCTCAGGATACGCGTTTCGCATGCGTTCGGCGATGCATATCCGGCGAGAATGATTATGTCCCACTCCGAAAAATCGATCCGCGCAACGGAATCGGCAGCATCGGCGTACCGGGAAGCGCGGGAGCAGAAACCGCGCTCGCGGAGCGCATCGTAAAACGCCGGATAGAAGTCGCGAAGGTACAACAGCTCGGGCATATTGTACCGGTCCAGAAACTGGTCGATAAGCCCATGCAACTGCGTGGTATTCACGCCGCCCGATTTCAATTCTTCCAATTCCTGAAACACTTTCATTCCGAACGGCAGGAAGGATTCCAGTTTCCGGTTCCTGTCGCCGGCAAGGAGGTGCGAGAGCCTCTCCTGAAGTGAAAGAAGAATGCCGGAAGCATCGAGCGCGGTCACTTCGTATTCGCGGCGCTCCAGCTTTTCGCGGTAGAGATAATCGATGAAACTATCCGCGGAAAGGATTCTCGGCGGAATAAAGGCCGATCCCAGTTCCTCCGCCAATCGTTTCCGAAGGACATGCGCGGGACGTTTGCCCTGAAATACGACAAGGTTCCGGCTGTAATCCTTTCCGCGAGCCTTGAGCTGCGCGAGGACTGCTTCCGTCAGATCGTGCCGGGGCGTCAGAAGGATCGCGCTCATGCTTCCGCCTCCAGTACGATATTTTCGTCGAGATAGGCAAGATAACCCTTGAACGATAGGTCGGGGTAGATCGCCCGCAGAACGTCGAGGTATGTCGATATCTGGCGGCGGTGTTGTTCGCCGCCGGGAATCCGTCCCGTCTTGAAATCGACGACAAAGGCGAAGCCGTCGCCGTCTGTTACCAGCCTGTCGATGCGGTACAGCCGTCCGTCGGAACCGGCGATTTCCATTTCCCGGCAGACGCGCCTTCCGTCCTTCCGTTCAAAGAACCGGGCAAATCCGGGCGTTGTGAAAAACGAGCGAATCTCCAGTTCCAGCGCATCGCGCGAATAGCCGTGCGGGATGGAACCGGCAGCAGCAACCGCGGCTGCAATTTCCCGCGATGCATCACCCGAGATGAATTCTATTCCCGCGAGTACATCGTGGACCGCCTTCCCTCTCAGCGATTCGTCGCTCGAAAGCATCCGGAATGAAATGGGAGCCGTTGCCGGCGCATGCGCATGCAGCGACGGAGCGAGCGAGGTATCGACAGGCGCCGATACGTAGGCGGCGTTTTTTGCGCCGGTTATCTCCGGCGCGGCATTCAACATCGGCGATGGCATGGTGCCCGCGCGTTCCTTGAATACATTCACGATATAAAGTTCCAGTTCAGGCCGGGTAAATGCGACATAGAGCCGGTTCAGCGCGTCCGCGCGTTCCCGCGAACTCTGATTGCTGTAAAGCGTTTCGAATTCGGGAATGTAGCCTGCGCTGTCCTTCTTCAGCCGAAGCAGCCGGTATCTTTCGCCCGCATCCTCCACGAAGAACGCGGGACGCGGTGGATCGTGGTCGTACAGCAATACAATCGCAACGGGAAATTCCAGGCCTTTCGCCTTGTGAATGGTCATCAGACGCACCGCATCGACCGACGCCGGTGCATTCAGCGACCACAGATCGCTTTCGTCGTTTTCTTCCTGAGTAAGGGCAAGAAATCCTTTCAGATTCGTCCCCCCTTCGCTTTCCACCGCGGCTTCAAGAAGCTTTGCCAGCGCGGCTTCCTCTTCAGGGAACAGCGAGAAGAGATCGAATGCCGAATACGCCTGACACAGCATATCGTATGCAGGCAGATATCCCGCGACGGCAAGCAGAGGTTCGAACAAGTTGGTATAGCATCCGGGGAACCGGTCTTTGAACGTTTTGTACAATGGCGGTCTGGGACCGCGAGCAGCGGCATGTTCCATCACAACGTCTTCGATCTGATGCCGGTTCAGATTGTCGTTGTTTGATAGCCATCGTTCGAAGATCCCGCCGAGAATGACCGCCGCAAAATGAAAATCGTTGATCGGCGAGTCCAGGAACGTCAGCAGACTGAACAACTCGCCTGCGATGGTGCGCCGCCGCACATCGAGACTGCTGAAAGAAAGGAACGGAATCCCCTCGGAATTCAACCATTGCCCGCATTCAAGGATTTCGCTGTTCTTTGAAGCCAGCACCGCGATATCGCTATATGCGAAGCCCCTCGACCGGCAGTCCTTCACGATCCGGACGATTGCCTCTCGTTCCGGAACGGCAATGTCCGGAACCGGCTCTTCCTCCTCTTCCATGCCGGGATTGAAAGGAATGGAAATACGTTCCGTATACCCGGCGCCTTCCATTCCTTCGCGCGGATGCTGGGTGAACGCATCGAGTCCGCTGAGTCTTGCCGCGGCAAGATCGTCGTCCGAAAGCCCCCCGCAGAACAGGTCCTGCGAATACCGCACAACCGCTTCGCCGCTGCGGTAGTTGGTATCGAGCGTTTCGGCTACAAGCCGCGACGACGGGAAGATGTTCCGTCGCGAAAGTTCCATCATGATCCGCCAATCCGCACCGCGAAAGAGATTGATTGATTGCTTCGGATCGCCGACGACAAACAGGCTCCCGGCGCCCGAAAGCGCCTCCTCGATCAGCGGAAGCATCACCGCCCATTGCACCGGCGACGTATCCTGAAACTCGTCGATGAAGATATGCGCGAGCTGTTCGCCCAGCCGGAAATAGACGTCCGGAATCATCTCCTTATGCAACAGCGATTGCAGCGTCGCGCCGACATCGTGAATCAGCACTCTTCCTTCGATGCGTTTCATCTCGTCCATCACGGATGTGATTGCATCGATCGCTCGCAGCGCCGGTACAAATGCCCCGCGCGCATCCGCGGCGATGAACCGGCGTTGCAGATCTTCCAGTCCTGAGATCAGCGGCTCCAGCGCCTGCATTGCCCGTTGCTTTTCTTCATCAGAACGCTTTCCCTTTTTAAGCGGATCGGCGAGAGATTTCTTTCCCAACGATCCGGGGATTCCATTCGCCGCAACATTCTGGACAAGCTTCTCGAAATTCGCCGAAACCTCGAATCCAAGCGAAGCAGCCGCCTCGCGGATCCGCTGAAGACCCGCGCCAAACTCGCGGTTGCAGATCGCGGCTTCGGCGGCGGTATCGGTTCGCTCGACCGGTTTATCGAGCGTCGCGAGGATGTCGTGCAATTCTCTGGCGCGTTCGCAAAGAAACGACGAAGGCTTCCACTGGTACCTGGAGGAAAGCGAACGGAAGGAATCGTAGGAATCGAGGATAGAGAGCAATGCGCCTGCGCCGGTACCGCCGCCCTGGTTCTCCCTGATTCCGGCGGTGTATTGTTCGAAGGCTTCCGCGAACAGTCGGCGGCTGGAAAGCTCCAGCCTGAAGTCGGGCGGAAGATGCAATTCAAGCGCGGATGAACGGAAGATACGTTCGAGAAAGCTGTCGATCGTCCATACCTGGAGATCGGAGTATTGCCGTAAAATGAGATCGAGGATGTCGGCGGCGCGCGTCTGTATCTCCCCTGGCGTGCCTGAGACCAGCGAGAGCGCCTGTTGCAGCGCATCCTCTTTCCCCGAAGCGACGGCTTTCAGATGCGAGACGATGCGCTGCTTCATTTCTGCGGCGGCATTTTTCGTAAACGTCACCGCAACCAAATTGCGCAGCCTGTTGCGCGGGATCGACGTTCCAAGCAGGTATTGAACAAACCGCCATGAAAGCGTGTACGTCTTTCCCGCTCCGGCGGAAGCCGTAACGACGGTATGCGATGGAAACGCAAGCTGCGCTTCCGGGACCAGTACCCGGCTCATTCCGATTCTCCTGACGCGCATCCTTCGATACCGGAGCGCGTCTGTTCATCTTCTGCCCGATGTTGCGAACGACTAAGCGCCTGTGTACACAACCGGCCGCTGCCCATTGGTGCGTTTCCATACTCTGGTAAGCAGCTTCTTCACCTCCACCAGTACGACGATGGAGAGCGAAACGCTGATGCAGATAAGCCATTCGTGCGCTTCGAGGGGCGTTGCGCGCATGAGCACATTCAATCCCGGCACGTGAATCGCCATCGTCTGAAGCGTCAGCGATACGACGCCGATCATCAGCAGCGGCTTGTTGCTGAATGCGCCGATCTGGAACAGCGACGAATCGATAGACCGCGAATTGTGGACGTTCCATATCTGGAACAATGCGAGAGTCACGAATGCCATCGTGCGGGCTTTCGTCAACGGGGCGTTCTGTAAATCGCCAAGGACGTCGAAATATCCGTAGGTATGCAGCGCCCACTGGTATACGGCAAGCGTACCGAACATCATGATGATACCGGCGAAGATGATCG
>CAYPBB010000046.1:14638-36240 GCA_964408855.1 uncultured Ectothiorhodospiraceae bacterium | reverse complement strand
GAACATTGCCGGTAAAGAAGACCGATTTCCGGCAGCCCGTTTCTTCAAGCATTTGTTCGAACCGCGCCTTCTCGTCGGGGAAGCCGCCGCCGACAATAAGGAACTGCGTCTCGGGCATATGCTCGCGAACCAGAGGAACCGCGCGGATGAAATATTCCACGCCGTTCTTCGGCTCCAGACGTCGGGGACAAATGACGATCGGTTTCGACACATCAAGCCCGTAATCCTTGTCCAGAACCTCGTACGAAATGCCGGGGTGGAATTTCGCGGCGTCCACACCGTTCGGAATGTAGAACAGCCAATCCATCGAAAGCCCCGTTGCCTCCGATTTCTGGTACAGCTCCATGGAGGGACCGATCGCGGCATCGGGATGAGAAAGGAAACGTTTGATCTTTCTCCTGCCCTTTTTTGTCTCGTAATACTCCAGGTAGTTCGAGGAATGATTGGTCCAGACAAGGGGGATTTTTCCGCGAAGCGTCCATGTTGTCCAGCAGTTGGGTGTGAGATCGTGCCAATGGAGAATGTCCTGGTGTTGTTTCTCCATGAGCGCAAGGATGTAGTTCCGCACCTTGCGGATGTAGAGCAAGTGCTTGATCTTCGGAGTATTGCTGGCAACAAACAGCTTGTGTACCGTGATGCCGTCGAACATCTCCACCCGGTCTTGCTCGTTTCCGAATACCGGATGCACGAGATTCACGGTATGCCCATTCATCGCATGGGCGCGCGCAAGTTCGTGCGCGTGCGTTGCCATGCCGCCGATGTTCGGTAAGAAGTCTGATGTCAACAGGAGGATATTCACAGGCGCAGCTACTACAATTGTTCGATATCGTTAATGATCTGCTGAAGACGGTGTACCGCCTGGTGCTCGCGCACCGCGCGTTCGTTGCCCGCGCGCGCTATCGCCAGTCGCTCGTCTTCATGGTCGGTATAGTACCTGATCTTTTCTTTGAGTTCGTCCACAGTTTCGAAGCAGGCTATCTCCTTCCCCTCAGTAAAAAGCTCTTCGGCCTGCTCCTTCGAGCGCTGTGTGAGCAGAAAGCCGCCGAATCCGGGAATTTCGAAGGTGCGGACGTTATTCGAATCCTTGTTCTGCTCGCGCAGAAAATTCAGATGGATGCGGGAAACGGCAAACAACTTCGAAATCTCCTCTCCGTACACCGCTGCGCCGCGCCAGCGCTTCCGGAGCGGCGTGTCCGCAGGAACGCGATCCCACATGTTTCCCCAGACCGAAAGATCGAATTCCGTAATTTTTTCGAGCCACCATTCGCGCATCGGCTCCCATGTACCGGCGAACACCACATCGGTAGCGTACTTTTGCCGGTCCTCGTCGCTTACCGATGCCGGCGGTTTCAACATTTCCGGATCGTAGCAAAACGGAAGATATTCGACGCGCCGGGCGCCCGCATCCCGCAGCGGCGCGATGAGCGATTCCGCATAGATATAGTAGATATCGAATAGCGGAATGCTTGCGATACTGTCGCGTGTCGCGTTCTTTACTTCGACATTGAACGGGCTGTCGGGATACCATTGCACCATAATCGGTCTGAACCGTTCCTTCACTTCGCGTATGGCGGATGCGAGAATTGTCTCGCCTTTCAGAAACACCACAGCGTCGGGTTTGACCTTCTCGACGGTCCGCACGAACTCTGCGCTCATCACATGGTTGTTTACTCTTCGGGTGATTGCCGATACGACGGGGATCGAGCCTCCGGTGGTTACCCGCGGCTTCCGGTAATCGAAGACGTGCACGTCGTGCCCGAGTTCATCGAGAACCCGTTTGTATCCGTATCCACCGGTACCGTACCAGTATTCGCAGACCAGGAGTAGTTTCATAAGACTTCCGCTGTTTCAGTCGGTTGTTCGGGCGTTTTCATGACCGACCGGATGAAAAGATAGTATTCCTTCAGTTGTTTCCATTCGGTTGCCGCCTCGAGAATAATAAAAATACCGATCAGGTATAGCGCTTCCAAAACGAACTGCGCAAACGCGCCGAGACCGGCCGGTGGCAACGGAAGCGCGAAAACGATAGCTGCTGCCACGCCCGCCCAGAGGAAGGGCAGCGCGAAGCTCAACTTCCAGGAGACCGAAACGATCCTCCGGACGGCAATCATCGCTCCAACCACTCCGACCGAAAAGTTGATAATCATTGCGACGGCGGCTCCACTGATTCCCATCCAGAGGACTAATCCGATCATAGCTGGAATAAAAACGATCAGCTGGACAAATCGGATACGAACCAATACCTCCGGTTTCCCGATGGCATAGAGCAACTGCTTCATGTTCTCGAATACCGGCGAGAGCAGCGCGCCGATGGCGAGCCACCGCAGCACCGGCACGGCGTCGAGCCATTGTTTGCCGAGAATAAGAAGGAACGATTCCGGCAACACCGCGAATACAAGCACGAAGGGCAATAGCACTCGCACCATGAAAAACAGCACCATGGAAAATGCCTGCGAAAGCTTAGCGGTGTCATGCTTGAGTTTTGAGTACGTCGGAAGAGCGACGGTAACGACCGCAGGCGATACTGTTTGAGGCGCCATTTCCCAATACTTGATGGCTCTGCTGAACGAACCCTGCAATGTGGTACCCGAAATTGCTTCGGTGATGAGCGTGCCTGCGCGCGTGAAGGCGACTTCCATTCCGCGCGAGAAAATCAGTTTCCATCCGTAAGAGAGAAACCATTTCGCCGTGCGCGTATTCATCTTCAATCCAACCGGATACCTGCTGATCGCAAACATGCCGAAGAAAGAAATGGTGAACGCCGTGCATTGTCCCGCCACCATCCCCCAGGCGCCGTAGCCTTTCAGCACCATGATATACGACACCACGGGAAATGCGATAATATAGAAGAAATTGACCCGGGCGATCTTTTTATACTCAAGCTGCTTTTCGAGGTAGGCGGAAAAGAGTACGGAAAACAGATTCAGCGAGTTGAAAACCGCAAGGACAAGAAATGTCTGAATCTTGATCGATTCGGCGCCACGAAGGGAGAGGAACCATCCAGCCGCAGCCGATACCAGAAGCATGGCAACGACAAGAATGCCGGTGAGCGTAAAGGCCGTTGAATACAGGTCTTCCTTATCCTCGTCCGCCTGGATAACACAGATATTGAATGAGAATGCCGCCAGGATGAACAATGTGTCGATGACCGCGACGCCGAACATATACACGCCGTTCTCATACGGGAGCAAAACCTGATCGCGGAGAATCGAGAAAACGGTGCCCACTGCGATACTCAGATAGTTGAGACCGCTGACCCATAATGTACTGAAAATGGCTTTTCGCGCTATGCTCACGTCATTGCGCCTTTGCTAGGATATTCTCGTATTCCCCGATAACTCGTTCAGCGTACGCTTCCCACGTGAATTGCTGCACGTACGCGCATGCCGATTCGCCCATCGCGATGCGCTCTTCCGGCCGCTCGTACAAACACGCAAGCTTTTCGCCGATAGCCTCGGCGCTGCGGATGGGAACGATGAAACCGTCCTGCCCATCCCTGAGTATGCTGCCCGTATTCGTGCTGACGATGGAAGGCAAACCGCATGCCATTGCCTCGTACGTCACGAGCGCGCTTCCTTCCTGAAGCGATGGTAGAATGAACACGGAAGCATTGCCGTATTCCGCGTAGAGGTCTTCGTGCCTGATATGTCCCTTATACGTGAACAGCCCGTCGTACATTTTCAGCAATGGACGAATATCATCTTCGATCGTTCCGATAAAGACGAGCTCGCTGTTTGGCAGTTGCAACGACTTCCAGGCTTCAAGCAGGTAATGGATCCCTTTCTGGATACCGATATTGCCGACGAAGATCACGCGGAATACACCGTCCTGTTTTTCGATGCGCTTGAAATGCGAAGCCTCGAAACCGTACGGACTCACCGCAAGCTTTTCTTCCGGAATGCCGTTTTCGACAAAGGTCCGTTTCACGAACTCCGAAGGGATAATGACTTTATCGGATTCGGCAATTTCCTGAAGTCCCTTCTCGATAATCTGCGGATGGGCAAGCTCCGTCCGCACACCGTAGCGGTCGAATTCCTCCCTGAGAATCGCGTCCTGGTAATGCGGGTGTGTGGAACCGCGTTCTATAACGACTTTCGCGCCGTATTTCCGCGCGACAGGAATGCTGTATAGCGCATAATTGCCCCAGGCATGAAATATATCGCACGGAACGATGTATTTCCGCGCCATGGCATCGAACAAATTATCTTTGATATACGAGTAGTAGCCCTTATGCCGAAGCGATGGGATTTTCCTGAACGCCATTCCCACGTACTCGGGAGCCGGGATGCTCCGCCATCGGTTTTCCGGAAGAACCCCTTTCACATACCACGACTTCGTGGTGATGATCCGGTTCAGATAGCCGCGGCTGTTGAGCTGTCCGGCAAGGTTGACTGCGTGGAACCGTCCACCGACGGATATAATGACGTTCACGTTCCTTCGTTACTCGGATGTTCCGGTTGCGGGCGATCCTTTCCTTTTCTTCGCGGACGTCCGTTTCCGTAACCACTGAACCGCGAGGGCAAGGAGAACGAGACCGAGAAGGTAATTCGTTGCTGTTGTTACGATGAGTCCGGATTTATACGATTTCGGCTCGAATTCCATCCGCAGGGTGTGTTTGCCTTCGGGAACGACAACCGCTCTCAGCGCGTAATCGCAGCGGACGATATCGACCGGCTTGCCGTCGAGCGTGGCGGTCCATCCGCTGGGGTAGTAGGTTTCGCTGAGTTTCAGGATCGCTTTCGCAGGAGTTTCCAGCTCGTATTCAAACGAGTTGATTTCGAACCGCGTCAGTTTCGCCTTTGCCTGGGCGATAACCGTATCCGATACTTCCGGAAGCTGCTCTGCCAGCGGCGCGCTCAGGTACGCAATTTTATCCGGGTAGTAGCCCGGCAGAGTTCCGATTTTCTGGAACATCAGCGAATCGGATTCTATGACCTCGTGCTTCCCGACGAAGAACGCGCGCGGGAGGACGTACATGTTCTGGTATACCCATTCCTGCGACCCTTCATGGACGCGGTTCAGCCACGGGATGTTTACTTCAAAACCTGCGGGTGTCACGACATATTTCGTATTGAGCATGCTGAGAAGCGCCCAATTAGTATTTGCGAGCTCTTCGGGACTGCGGAACATGAACTGATTGAAAATCGCATTCCGGATATCGTCGTAGTACGCCATCTTCGCGGGGTGGTATCCGCTGACGTTCTGAATATCGAATGCAACATACCAGTTGTCGTCTGTATGCGCTCCGACGGGAAGGATTCGGAACGTCGATTTATCCTGCTGAAGGAAATTCACGGCATCGGTCGGCTGGAGCTGTTTGGTCTGCTCCACCTTCGGCTGCATCTGCATCGGTTTGAAATCGACGCGCCACCAATCGATGATGAGAATAATGAACAGCCCCGAAAACATCAGCGTCGCATTGAGTTTTCCGCGTGAGAACATCCAAAGAAGGAATGCGGCGATTGCCATGAACACAATAGCGACGATGGCGTCGTTCTGCGCCATATCGAAAATTTTATCGCGGGATAGATCGCGCAATTGCTCCGGAACCTGCGCACCCTGCCCCGCTGCGTACGCGTTTTCAACCTGCGTCATATAGTCGTACATCTGCGGGTGGTGCTGCTTCATCCCGTCGGCAACCGCTTGCTTATAGCTTCCCTGCGAGGCGATGAGAATCACGAACAATACAACCGCTCCAACGACCGGCGCCCACACGAGCTTCGTAAACTTCTTTATACCTACAACTTTCTCGAATTCCCGCTCCTTCATAAGCCGATACAACTCGGCCAGTCCTGTACCGGCGAGCATACCGACGCACAATCCTTCGAGATACAGAATCATCGACGGAATGCGGAAATTGTTGAAGAAGGGCACATGATTGAAGAACAGATCGTATAACACGCTGAAGTTTCTGCCCATCGCAATCAACAACGCGATGAAACCCAGCGCCAGCCAGAAGTGAATGAATTTATCCTTCGGTTTGAGAAGAATGCCGATAAGCGCCAGGAAACAAATGACGATGCCGAGGTAGATCGGCGATTCGGTGAACGTCATGCTGCCCCAGTAGGTGGGGGTTCCCCAGCCGGCAAACGATGGGACAAAGAAGGTGACGATTTCCATAGGACTGAACGACCACAGTGTGGCGTAATCGTAATCCAGTCCGCCGCCGGTTGAGCCGTGTCCCGATCCGCCCGAACCCGCACCGCGGATGGAGAAATCCTTGTACTCCCATGTCGCGAAGTACGGTCCCGAGAGCATGAGGAACGCGAATACCGCAGCGAAGGCGGTAATACCCGCGACGAATGCGGTGGTCCCGATTTTCTCTCCATCGTAAAGTTTGTACAGGATGTACAATCCAACGGCCATCATATTATAGAACACCATCTGCACGTGTCCCGAATTGAAGGTCAGGTGCAGCACGGCGATTAAAAGCGCGACGCGGAGAATGGTGCGTTTTTCGAAGAGCAGATCCACCAATAGCAGCGTTGCAGGGAGCCAGGCAAAGACGGTGATCTTTGTATTGTGACCCGCCATGATCCAGTTTAGCGAGTAGAGGGTAAACACAACCGAAACCGCGACGAGAAACGCCGTGAACGGCTGAAACTTCCTCCTGATACCGAAGAAATAGGTAAACGTACCGAGCAGGAAGAAGTTGAATATATCCCAGAACGGATCGGGCAAAGGTAAAATATTGACGATGCCCATAGCGACGCCGTAGACCTGAAGAATGAGTTTCGGCTCGAGGGGATCAAGGAAGGTATGGAGGTACATCCCGTGTCCCGGGATTGAGGAACCCCAGGTCGGCATACCCGAGAAAATGTACGGATTCCAGAACGCATTCACGCCTGCTTCGTCTGCTTTTGTCAGATAGCCCTGCTCGAATACCAGCGCCGAAAGGTTATCGGGGACGTTGAACACCTTCCCCGAGAAGAACGCATCGTTAAAGAAAATGATGAGCAGAAGCGCCAGAAGGCTCAGAAACACGGCATGCGGATGCCTGCGTATGATAGAAGGAAATTCCAGCGACGCGTTGCCTTGCGCCGCCGCTCGCGACGATGATTTTCTCGATGTTTCGCGGGTTTTTGCCATCTCTTTCCTGTCAAGTCAGTGATACGGATATACTTCCGAACAAGTGCGAAAAATAGCCATATCGCAACTGCGAAACAATGTAACACGCCATACCGGACACGGAATTGACCAATACACCAGAGGTGCCCGGGTTCAGGACAGGCCCTTCGTCCGGCAACCGCCGGACTCAGGACAGGCCCTTCGTCCGGCAACCGCCGGACTCAGGACAGGGGGCGATGAGCAAGGAAATGTTCGGAGTACTTCTGCATACCCCCACGGCGTGGGGGTCGGCGATGACTGTGCGTCCGCTTGAGGCGGACGAACAGTCATCGCCGGGGGGCCATGCTTTGGATTCCCGACGCTCGAAGACGTGCGTCAGCGCCATGGGCGCAGTGATGCCGGATCGAGTCCGGCATGAGGAGAATGCTGAGATAAGCCGAGATGTTGAAACAAGCGTTTCCTATCCGTCAGTCCGCCGCAGGTCGAGCAGGCATCGCCGGGGGGCCATGCTTTGGATTCCTGACGCTCGAAGACGCGCGTCTGAGTTATATGAGCAGAGATTCCGGATCAAGCATCATTGTCCGGCTTTGACGGGGATCCGGCATGAGGAGAATGCCGAGAAAATACGAGATGTTGAAACAAACGTTTGCAGTCCCTCCTTCCTGACTCGTCGCATTGCGGCTCGTTCGCGGGATGTGAAGGAAGAATTGCATTTTGCTAGCAGAAGCCGAATTCTTCAGCGTTTACATGCGGTTTTGCTGCCGTGTCGCTCGTGGTACGCCTGGCATTCGGAACATTCACCGTGACGCTCGCAGGTGGTGGTCTTACAGGGACAGTCGGGATTTGGTTCGGGTTGTAATACGGGGAGTTCCATATGCTTCTGAGATTGTTGAGATTGCAGGCGCAGCTTGCGAGAGAATGTATATGTAATAAAATAGTGAAATTTCCCTGCGAGCTAAAGACACGGCGCCAATGGATCGGCTCTCGTAGGTATACAGGGCGTGGTGTCGAATGCATTCCGGGCGCATACAGGGATGCGCCCCTACATCTCAGATGGAGCAGCCTGGTGCAGGCCCTTCGACTTACTCAGAGCAAGCTCTTCACACTTCACACCTTACACCTTACACCTTAAACAAAAGGGCAGCCCGCATGACGCAGACTGCCCTGAGAATTGCACAAGGCTGGAATCAGCTTGCGGGTTCGTTCGCTTTTTCGGTGGAGAGTTTCTTCAGATCGATTTTCTCGAGCAGCGCCTTGCCCTGACCGGCGTCGAAACCGCGCGTTTTCACCATGACGATGAAGCGGTCGGCAACCATTGCATGCACCTCTTCGCTTTTATCCGACTTTTCCCATTTCTCGAATGCCGGGAAATCCAGAATTTTCGTGCTGCGCTCGTATCCTTTCGTGCTCTCCTTCGCAAAGCCCATATTGTAGAGCATCATGTACGGCACATACATCATCTGGATATGCGCGTAATCGAAAATGCTCACCTCGGCCGATTTTACGCCCTTTCCATCGCTGAACCGCGCTGAAACGGTGCTGTACTTCCATTCGCCCATCTGACCGGTTTCGCCTTCGGGTTCTTCCGCGTTAAGTCCGTATGCATCCTTGGGCAGATACTCAAGAAGTTTCGTGAAATGGACGGGCGGGACAGGCTCCTTGTTTTCCATCTTTTCCATGTCCTTTGCCGTTTTTTCGATGCCCTTTGCCGCTTTCTCCATGTTTTCCGCCGCCTGCTGCATTTTATCGAGCATGCCGGGTTCTTCCTTTTTGCCGCATGCTGGAAGCAGACCAAGAATAATCACGGCGGTAAAACTAATGCGGAACAATGATTTCATGTTATCCTCCGGTTACGAAAACTGTTGTTGACGATGAGCAAGATTACCAGACCCGGTAAGATAGGGTTTATTCGGTTGCGGATAAAGTAGTCCCTTCAAATCTTCTGAATCGGCGATATTAGCCCTTTTCGATCAACTCCCGCGCCGCTTCGATCACCTCGGATGCGGGAAGTTCGTTCATGCAAACAAAGGTGCGGATGGGACATGTGTTTCCGCCGTGGATGCCGCAAGGCCGACAGGAAAGCCCCATGCGCTGGACGATCCGGTGCGGTGTCTGCCAGGGACTGAAGCCGAAATCCGGCGTCGTCGCGCCGTAAATCTCGACGACGGGCGTCTGCATGGCAGCCGCTACATGTACCGGTGCGCTGTCGTTGCTGATTACTACCCGGGAACCGCCGATCAACGCGGCGGTTTCAAGCCACGACATCCGTCCTGCAACGGAAATCACTCGCGGCGTTCCTACGGCTGCTTCGATACGGCTGCACAGATCCGCATCGCCGGCGCCGCCGGTGAGAAAAACGTGCATACCGGAAGCGAGGGCTCGCGCTGTTTCCGTGAATCCCTCTTCGGTCCAGCGTTTCGTCGCCCAAACCGAACCAGGCGCAATGCAGGCGTACGATTCCGCCTGATGCGATGCCAAAAGAGTGCGAACCATTTCGTAATCGGAGGAGGAGGGGTACAACCGGGCTTGTGCGCGTGGATTGTATTGGATTTCCAATGCGGTAAGCAGGGAAAGATTCCGCTCGGCTTCGTGACTTCCAGGTTGATACGGAACCTGCACGGTCGAAAGAAACGACGCCGTGCTTGCATCGAAGGTTATACGCACACGCGCGCCGCTGCGCCTCGCCAGCATCGCACTTCTGAATGAGCGGTGCGGTACAATGCAGTGCGTATACCAGTTCCTGCGGATTTCCCTGAGGACTCGCCTCGTCTCGCGTACTCCGGCGCGTTTTTGATATACGATAAGAGTGCGGATATGAGGATTGTTCGCCAGCAATCCGGCGGTGGAAGGAATACAAAGCACATCGATTTCAGCGTCCGGACGGCTGCGCGCCAGTTCTTCTATCATTGGCGTGGCGAGAATCAAATCGCCCGCGAATGCCGTCTGAATGACGAGTATCCTCATTGCGCCTGTTCCTGCGGCTTGTGTTTCCAGCGCTTGTGCTGCCATAACCAATGTCCCGGATGCTCCCTGATGAACCGCTCGAGTACACGAACATGGCGGAGCGTCAACTCGCGGATATTCGCCTCCGTGGCACCGTGCAGATCGGCGGTTTCGACCTCTTCGAGGATAACGGAATACTCTCCTCCGGGCTGCCTGACGCTGAATCCGATGACGATGGGCGCTCCGGTCCGCAACGCGAACAACGCAGGTCCTTCATAGGTCGCTGCAGGTTTTCCCATGAAATCGACAAACAATGCCTCCTTCGCCGCGCTCTGGTCGGCGAGCATGGCGACAACTCCGTTGTTCTGCAGAGTCGTCAGTATGTCGCGGACGGCGATTCCCATCGGGACTGTCTTATTGCCGAGCCGTTCGCGATATCCTTCAACTAACCGGTCGACGCGCGGATTCTGCATCGGATGAACGATGACGTGAAACTGGAGTCCGGCAAGCGCTGCACATCCGATGGAAAGCCATTCCCAGTTCCCGAAATGCCCCGACATGAGGAGCATCCCTTTCCCTCGATGATGGACATCCGTCAGCAATTGCGCGTTTTTCATCCGCACTTCCCGTTCCAACGTAGAACGCGTCAGACGAGGCGTCCACATCAATTCGAATATGGAAGTAACGAGATTGGTGTAACTATCCTTCGCCCAACGGCGAATTTCACGCTCGCCTGCATCGGGGAACGCCCCCCTGATTTGGCGGAGCGTAAGTTCCTTCCGGACCGGCAGGCCATAAAAAACGAAGGCCGTGAGAGCCTTCGCAAGAATGCGGACCGCCCGGAGGGGCAGGCACTGAAGCGCCGCCGCAACGGTACGAAACGCGATATACTCGAATAATCCTTTCATCCGGCCGCGTTGCAAACGCTACTTGATGAAGTCTTCCCAATTGGGATCCGACAACTCGCCTTCCTTTGTGGAATGCACGAGCTGATACATTCCGGAATTGTTTTTGTCCAGAAAAACGAACAGCACGCCGCCTTCGTACTGGTTGTACCGCCAGATTTCGTAGGGATAAGTATCCATTGCGTTGACATTGCGTTCTATATCGTCGGGTGCGCCGTACATGATGTACACCCTTCCGCGGTCGCTTTTCCAACCCGGCATATACGCCGAACGGAACGCCTGGTTTACATATTCGATTCTTGCCTGATACTCGATGTAGTTTTCATTCGCCGGGGTCGCGGTATTCGGATCGCGTTTTTCCCAGAATTGGGTCAGATATTTTTTCTTGGCTTCCGACCCTTTCAGCGACGACCACAGAATCTTCTCGTCCTTTTCCACAATATATCTCGCCTGATCGAAGCGTGTATCGAGCTCGTCTTCGGTAAGGTTCACAAACTCGTTGGCGATGATGCTTGCCGTACTTCGCGCCGAGGCCGTGTCGAATGCTACCGAAGGGTTGTACACATAGAACGGTTTCGATTGGGTCGCTTTTACCTTGCCCGACGGATCGGAGCAGGCGATGCTGAACAAATACTTGCCGGTCGGTAGTTTGACAACGTTCACTGCGCCGACTTCAACCTTTGCGTTTGTCGCTCCCGATTTCTCAAACCGCTTGCTCAGAACTGTCTTCCCGTATGAGCTGATGACTTCATAATTGAACGAATACTTCTCGTTCGAAACGTTGTATAATTCAACATAATAATAGAGCACGGGCATTCCTTCGCCGAATAACCCTGCGGGATTTGGAACAACTTCGAGCGTATTTTTATAGAAAATATTGGTAGAATCCGGTTCAATAGGCTTAATTGACGATGCGAATTGTACTTCGCTGAACGCAGGCTGCGTCGATGGGTATTTCGGCACCTGATACACGAACGATAACGTATCTACACGTGCGGCATTGTTTTGATCGCGCACGGTAACGGATACAAGGTAGCTTCCCGGATCGAGAGCATAATTAATGCGCCCTACCATACGGAGGTCGGGCAAGCCGGCTGTATCGGTCACCATAACAGGAATATTCCACACTTTTAGTTCCGGTACGGCATCGGGCTTATCCTGCCGGGTCAGTACGGCGCGCATGTTCACAAGCCCGGTAAAGCCGTTGTCGTTCTGTTGGAGCAGCACCGCTCGGCGCGAGAATGAGTAGTATAGTTCGACATACGATTGATTTGCATCGTAGCGGAAACTTGCCGCATCGACAGCCAATACGAATCCCGGTTGCTGTTGCGCCGAAAGCGGTTGAATAGCGAACAGGAGGCAGGCGATGATGATCGATCGTTTCATACGTTCTCCGGATCTGGAGCGTGAACAAAAACAGAAAACTGGGTTACAAAGTACTCGACAAGGAAAAACAGTGAAGGGCTGGCGATGAAACCAGCCCTTCATCGTTACGAACCGGTTCGGTTAGAAACCGAGACCGACAGTGAAAACGTGCATTCCGCTGAATGTTTCGGCAACGCGGTAGGCGTAATCGAAACGGAACTGTGCGGAACCCGAGCCGTACTTGACGCCTGCACCGAAGGCCGGACCATAAATGTATGCGGTTTCGCCGAATGCATCGTCGCCTGCTTCCCCTGCGACCGTGTAGGAGCCGCGGAGGAAGAGCATATCCTGGTAGGAATACTCTGCGCCGACGCGGTATTGATCGGTAAGGAAGTTATTGTTCTCGAACGAACCGGAAACCATCACTTTATTCGTTGCGTCGACGGGATAATCATACGCAACACCGAGCTCCAGCGAGGTCGGAACGTTGAAATCAGCAGCGTCGATCTTCAGCAACTGGGTGCCACGTTTGCCGTCGGTCTGGTCGGCGAACCGAAGCAAGCCGGGACCGTCGTATTTCATGTTGCCGCCGAGATGGCGAAGAGTAACGCCCATCTGGAAGCCCTGAACGCCCGCCAGGCCGCTATACTGAACGCCGATATCGAACATGGCGCCGCTTTGCGACACGCGGTTGATATCTTCGCTAATGATATAGAGCGAAACGCCGGCGTGGATACGATCGGTCAAAGCGCGTGCATAGGTCACGCCGAGGGTCATGAAGGTCGGCGAATACACCGCGCCCGTTCCGTCGGGCTGTTGTTCGTTCGTCAACGGGATATCGCCGAACGAGAACGATTTGACGGAGAATCCGAGCGTTCCAAAGCCGCCGAAGTTCGCGGCAATAGCCAGATAGCTGACGCCGATATCGCCAACGGTATTCATTTGCGAGAAGAGAACGTCGGCATTCGATGTCAGACCGCCGAGACCGGCAGGATTGTAGTAGATTGCTTCCGTACCCGAAATCCCGGCCAGGTACGAGCTGCCGAGCGCGATTCCACGCGCCCCAATGGGCACGAGGACCTGATCGGCGGCAGCAGTTCCGACCCTGTCTCCACCCTGCGCCATCGCCGCAGAGCTCATGAAGAGCACAGCAACAAGCAGAGCCGCAGGGAATATCAGCATGGTACGCATCATAACATCTCCTTGAGGATTGATTCGCTTACACGAGTTAATTGTGGCATTCATAATTCACCTCCGGATCTGTTAAATGCGATCCAGATACTGGGTTTCGTTCACGACGCCCAGTTTCAGGATTTTTTCGACCCCTAGATCGGGCATGTCGATGTGAATGATGTACATGCCGCTGCCAACGGGGAGACCGTTCTCGTTTTGCAGATCCCATTCGGCATACTGCAAACCGTTATCCGGTTTGTTGAAGGAGCGCACGAGCGTTCCGGACAACGTGTATATCCGGAATTGAACGCGCCCCGTAGACGGCAGATGATTGAACGTCACAAAGCGCTGATATTTGTTTCGTTCCTGGTCGTTGGCGCCAAGGTAGGGATTCGGGAACACATTGATGCTCTCGATATCCTTCTGCGCGACTTCCTTCGTCCAGGAGGAAGCAGTAGTCGTAAATTGATATCTATCCTGCGGAGTGAAGGCGACGTTGGGAGTGATCTTCCAGCCGGATTCATTACTCCACGGGAAACGTTGATTCAGGCGGTTACTGATAAGCGTATATGCGCCGAAATACAGAATTGGAAGATTGCGGGCTTCCTTGCCGAAATCGAAATCGGCGGCAGTCAGCGCCGGATCGGGTGTTTCGCTGTATGGCTTGTCGAGGATGAAGAGAATATCTCTATCGAGAGCCGAGGTCGACGGCGCCCACACGCTGTCGCGCGTCGCCGATCTACCCTGATCCTCGATCCATGCAAACGAAAGCTGTTGCGGGTTCAACGAATCGGTGACATCCCAAACCTTCATCGGAGTCGGGAAATATCCGATGAACTTGTACCGGTAGTTTGGCGGTACGCCCTGACGAAGATATAAATAGCCCTTCGAAGGAGCCGTCCGGTCGAGACGAATATCGACTTTTTTCAATGTCTGGTAGCCCTTGATAGCAGAACCGTAGATACCTTCCGTGCCGCCGAGGATAGACGACCAGTAACCCGGCAGCCATTCGAATTTCACTGCCTTATCTCCGGACGTCGGCTGGTACACTTCGGGACCGCCGTACCATTCGCGGCGGAGCACTTCGTTGCTGTGATAGTATTCGCCTTCCTTGTGCGTAGTATCGGCATACTGCTTGTAGTATCCGCTTCCCTTCACGCCAATCTGGAATCCATCGACAACGAAGTAGTCTTTTTCGAGACCGGAGAGGTTCCTGCTTTCGCTGATCACAACCTTGTTCTTGGTAAGATTCGTCAGCGTCCATGCGCCGGCGTTGTCGAGAGTGAGCATTTCCTCGTAGATCAGAGAATCCATTTCGCCTTCGCCCTCGTCGCTGAAATCGGCGTTGTAGCCCGACTGCACTTGTCCGAGGGACTTGAAGGAGATCTCGTAGGTGTCGCCGGTCAGACGCAGCGGATCGATAGCGATAACGTCGACGATACCGGTCGATACGCCCTGAGTGTGACGTACAGGAATATTCGTCAGGTAGGGTTCGCCGAACCGCACGCCCGGATCGGGAAGCTGCGGACGAACCTCGATGATTCTCGGAGTCGATTCGAGTTGTGTCGGGAAAGCTTCTTCATTGGAATTCCATGAATAGCTTGTAATGGCAAAGTAGTACGGCTGATTGTTGATCAGCGGACGGTCGGTCAATGCGTCGGAAGTAATCGTAATCATATGTTCCAGACCGGAATCCGTGCCGAACTGAACGGGCAGACTTACCGGCAAACCGGAGTTCGGATCGATCTTCACATCGAAAATCGTCCCCTTTCCGTCGTCGAGATCGTAGGTCGCGATTCTCTTTCCCTGATCGAGCGTCGAGCTTCCGGTTGGGAATTGATACACATTATATCCCTGGAATTTGTATCCTCTGTCGATGAAGGTCTCGATCGTCTTTATCTGCTGGGGATCACCCCAGTAGAGAACAATTTCCTTGTCCTGTAACGAGACGTTCACAGTCGGGCTGGGAGGCGCCTGCGGCAGACTGAAATTATTATCGAACGCCAGCTGCGCATAGCGGTCGAAGAACTTTACAACATTGAAGCTCGAAAGGCGGTCAGCGCCCAACCCAACGATTGTCGCGACGACGACTTCCTGAGTGTCGTTCGGCGCCAGATCGAACGGACCTGCTGTCATAAGAAAACGGCGGTCGCCCGGCGGGCTGATGATGCCGTCGATCCATCCCTGTCGCGTCACTGGATCTCCGGCGAGGCAAATCGAGGAAATCAGTCCGGTCGTCGGGTCGATGTAGTTGCGACCGTTCCACAGCAAGCCCTGCTGATAGCGGTACATCATTGTCGCTCCGAAAGCAGAACCGAGCGAAGGATCGATGTAGGTACCGTCGCTATTGATGTAGAACGCGAATGTGGAAACCGGGAGGTTCTTGTAACCTTCGCGTTTGCCGAAGTTGAATATTGCTACAGTATCGGTTGTCTGCGCCTTGACGATCGGACCCTGGAAGAAGTCATATCCTGCGGCAGGCGGAACCTTATAGATTTCATCTTTCGCGATACCGTTATAGACGTATCCAAGACTCAACGTGGTATCGATACCCACGAAATCGTCGAACGCATCGCCGAGATCGGGATCGGACCACTTCGAGAAATACGCGTCTTTAAATACATTCCGGCTCTTGTTGATGACCGTGTATTTGGTAAATACAATATTTGCCAGCGGTCCGGTTTGGTTGTATGCCCACACCAACGTGTGAAGTTCAAGTCCGACGGGATTGGTGCCATAAAGGAAGTTGGTTTTGCGGGAATCGAGATCGTTTGAAACGAACCATAATATCTCGTCGCCGAGCATATACGGCGTATCGCTGAGCGTCGAATCGCCGTTGGCAAGGAAATCGTCGAAATTGGGCTCGTATTTTCCGTTATTATTTTTATCGATCCACGGGGCGCCGTCATCCACCGGCCAGCCCATGAAGTCGTTTCTGAGACGTTCCTGCTGATCTCCGGTGAGGAGCGTGGTGAAATCGTCTTGGTTGATCTTTCTGATCTTGTAGATATGGTAGCGGGGATCTGTCGGATCGGCCGCGCTGCCATCGGGAAGAATTTTTCCGGCCTGCAACCCGTAACGATACGTTGCGCCACCGACGCGGGTTTCGCCTTCGATAGTGCCGCCCCAGATAATACCGTCGGTAAAGACTGCATACCGGGCGCTGGCTTTCGGCCATTCAAATCCTGATCCGTCGGTAGTGGGATTGTGCGCGGTCATACCGTTGGTAGCAATCCACATCAAACAATTGTTGATGCTGATATAATCTACCTGGTACTCGTTATCCGCAGCAGTCTTCGCAAATCCCTGTCCTTTGCCCTCTCCTTCGGGCTTTTCTGCCGACGCCGTAAGCGAGACCAGCAGCAAGCCTAAAAGGGTCAGTGTCGAGAATACTTTCATGCGATTATCTCCTGAATATATACTTCTTCAAAAATTCGCGTTCGGATGCTTACCAGCATTTAGAAATCGATACGCATACCGAGGCGGATCTGCCGCGGTGTGCCGTATACGCCTGCGTTCATCAGGTTATTCTGGTAATAGAAATCCTTGTACAGATCGGCAAAAACCTCGCCGTATTGGCGATAGTTTGCGATCTGTTTCTGTCCTTGTTCGCTTGCCAGGTAGCCGTTGCTGGTCCAGCTTCCGGTTGTCGCATAGACCGCCTCAACGTTGTCCGTGTTCAATAGATTGATGACCCAGATGTAGAAGTTGACATTGAGCGGACCGATTGGCACCGACTTGTCCAATCTAGCATCGAGATAGAACACCCACGGGGTGGACGATTCATTCGTCGATTCAATTGGTGTTCTACGGTCCTCGAAGTCCTCGGGGTTGACCATGGTATATTTCTGACCGCTATTGAAGCGGAACAACATATTCAAACCCAGACGCTCGAAAATATAGGTGTCGCCGAATTTCGGACCGTCGTTGCGGCCGAAACGGTAATCCACATTGATCGCGCCGGTATGGTTCTGATCGAATGTGAGGGGCGACGTCGTCTTGGGAAGGAAGGGAACGCCAGTTGGCGAAAGCCACAACGAGAAGAAGGCGGACGACGGATTGGAACCTGTACCGCGTGCATCGGAATACGTATATGTCACATTCGCGGTCACGCGTTCGATGCGTCTCAAATCCGCGCGAATATTGAAGCCGGTAGAAGTCGTAAAGTCGCCGTTGACCCAAGCATAGTATGCGCCGTGCGCCGCGCCGGTTACCGCGGCAATCTGACGCTGTTGGATCTGGTCCTTGATATCTTTATAGAATGCGCCGAGATCGATGCCGAGAAGATCGCCGATCTGCTGGCGGAAACCGAAGTCATACTGAGTTGTACGTTCCGGTTTCAGACCGAAGCCCACCGGGCTGCCGATTGCATATCCGCCCTGAATGTTCGAAGAAGTTACCGAGTATCCGAGATACACGTCGCGAAGACGGCTCTGCGAGACAAACTGACCGTACTGTGCATAAAACACGGTCTGATCGGAAACCGGGAACGAGAATGAAACACGAGGGCTGATGGTCTGCGATGCTTCCACATCCTTGAACTGATCCTCGCGGATCATGCCGTTCGCATCGAACTTGATGTTATTGGGATCGACGAATTCTTTGGATTTCGTATCGATATATTCGTAGCGGAGACCGAAATTGATGACGAGGTCTTCCAGCTCGATTTTGTCCAATGCATAGAACGACGCGAACACCGGATTCTTCGGTCCGTCGACGCCGTCGTTCAATTCATTGCCCATTGCATCGTAGCCGTAATAACTCACCTGGTTGTTCACAGCGATCTGCTGCGCGGTCGCATCGGGATTTGTACGGACATAGCGGTAATAGGTTGTGATATTACCGGCGCTGTACGAACGGATCGTGTAGCGTGTCGCATCGCCGCCGAGCTTGATCTCGTGCGTTGTTCCGATCTGGTGCACGAAGTTGATTTTTCCCTGCACCGACTGGGTTCTGCTCTTGCCGTAACCGCTTCTCGGTTCGCCGTAGGTATCGAAGCTGACGCCGAATACCGACGGGCTCAGGGGCGGGATACCGTCTGCGAGCCAGTAGTACCCATACCTTGCGTTCTCGATCGAATCGCCATAGGCGGCAAGATTATGCTGATGATCGTTGTCCATGCTCACGCTATAATCCCCTGTGAAGCCGAGAAACACTTCGTAAAACGTTTTCTGGCTCAGAAGGTGGGTCAATTTCAGGTTGATGCTGTAATCTTCTGCCTCGGCAAAGCCGGCGCGTTGCTGGTTATTGAGCGTTGTGACGCCGGAACCGCCGCGCTGGTCGGTATATCCGTACGTACCATCGACGCGGATATTGATCGGGTTCAGATTAAAGCTCAGGTTGCCGTTGAAGATGTACTGGTTCAGGCTGTAGCCGATGAGTTCGCCGCCCGGATAGGTATAATCCACTTTCTCGGCAAACGTGCCAAGCTGCGGATCGAAAATTCCTCTCTTTGCCTGTTGAGCTGAATCGAGGATGGCATGGGCGCGCGTGTTGCGCAGCAATGCATCGTATTTTTCAGTCAGGGTCAGCGGCTTTCTGCGGTTGGCAGGATTGTTCTGATCGTACCACTGCAGTGCGCCGAAGAACTTGATATTGTTATCAATAATGCTGACCGGACCGCCGACGGTAAGTGTGTATTGGGTGTTTCCATACGGATAGGTTCCAAGGACCTGCTTCGAAGGATCGCCCCAGGCATCGGTGAATACTTCAAGGTTCGCATTCAACTTGGATCCGCCGGTTCTCGTCGTGGTGTTCACGATACCTGCATTCTTTCCGCCAAACTCGGCGGAGTAACCGCCTGCCTGGTAGGTGATTTCAGCAACTGCGTTGTCGATGACCGAGATGGAACGTCCGCCGAATGTCGGGTCGGTTGCGTTCATGCCGTTCACGACAAATTGGGTTTGGTCGGCGCGGCTGCCGCGGATGTTCAGACCGCTTCCCGATTGGACGGCGCCTGCCTGCAATGCAACAACGCCTTCAACACCGCGCCCCGGAAGATTCTCGATATCTTCCTGAGATAACACGGCTTTGGTATTCGTGGCTTGCCTGTCGACAATGGGCTTTTCAGCGGTGACCACAATTACATCAGTCTTGTAGGTTTCGTCGACCAGACTGAAATCGCGGCGGGTGGTTTCGTTACTCTTGACGTTGACATCCCGGACGGTCAGCGGACTGTACCCGATATAGGTTGCTTTCAAAGTCAGCTTTCCGATCGGCGCGTTAAGAATAACGTAATTCCCGTTGATATCCGTAGCCGCTCCACGGTCGGTTCCTTCGATGAGGACGTTTGCGCCAATAAGCGCCTCGCCAGTCTTCTCATCGATCACCTTTCCCGAGATCTTACCGGTCTGTGCCAGCAGTGCAGCCGGAAATACGGCAACACAGAGGATGGCGAGCAGTATCCGTTTCATCATGGAATCCTCCATCAAATAATATCTTCGTTGTTCTTTCATTTCTCTAGTAATGGATCGTTGTTGTTCCGGGAGCGCTAATTCCACATTTGGCTGTCGTCGAGCTGGATCACATCCCAGGTCGAACGGTCGGCGCCTTTATTGATACCTGTTACGATGAACGTGTAGTACTTGCGTTCCACCGTACGTCTAAACTGCAGGAACTGTAACGATCCGAACTGAACGACAAATCCGCGATCGCCGACAGGATATTTGATATAGCTGGAAAGATTCGGCTGCGTCACCATCTCCTCATCTGTTGTGGGAGGCGCAAACACACCGGTAATTCTATCCTCTACCCAGGGTGCGCCATCGCGCATGACCGGCACTCCACCTTGAAGCAGTGTATCGCGCAGACCGCATGCACCGACTTTCGTGTCTGCATTGTTAATAAAACAGTTGATAAGCTTGATTCGGCCGGAATCGGCAGGGAGTTTGGCTGTTTCATCGGAATACATCAGGCGCTCCTGCGTCAATGTCCATCCGGGGCGATTTTTTTCGCCAAAATCGATTGTCTTCCCATAAATGATAAGTGAAGAGTACCAAAGCGAACGGAAGATGACTTCGCCGCGGAGAAAGGCTTCCGAAGTATCCGCGCCGGTTTTGGTAACGCGAACGAAACGTGTTCCGGAGGCAATGTTCTGATAATCGACAACGCCTTTGTAACCAAGGTTGTCGGCGATCTTTGCGTCGTCGACCCAGATATCGATACCAGGCTGGTCGGCGATGCAGTTCACAAACCGCGTCGGAGTGAGCATCTTCTCCACCGGTTCGATGGTTGGTTCGTCAACACAGCCGGCAAGAAGCGCCCCGAACGTGGCGAGAAGCACTCCGTAAAAGCCCGCAATATGCAGTAGCTTTCGTTGCATGTTACAACTCCTTGTGTAAATAGAAACGTGATATTTCAATGTTGGATAATCGAGCAGAGTCATATTTGCAGGGAACCTCATACGAACGCTACACGTTAAACACATGTGTGCCCTGCCGGGCGGCGTCCAATATTGAGTTCGTTGAAGAATATGGCGTAACCATTTGATATAACGTGACTTCTACGTTATGCAATCAGCAAACATGAACTTACAACCGATGCCGTAAAAAAACAACTTGGCATGCGTTCTCAGGCTGACGTTACCGTGCTCTTTTTCGCTTTTCCGGCTTGTACGCGCTTGTCTTCCATCGCAATTGAATCCTCGAATCATCTTCACAACTGGCGTTGCGATTGACAAAAGAACGACCGTTCGAGGATCGCCATGTCTTACCTATCTCTAAGCCGGTTTTCTCTGGGTCGATACACTTGGGCAATCATTCCGTGTATCTTCTTCGCTCCTTGTTTACTATAAAGAAAATTGAACTTCTCCAGAAGTTACACCGCCCGGCATTTTTTTTTTTCATACCACGGCTTCTGAACGTGATTATTTGCGTGCTTCTTTGTCGTATGATACTTGCCGGCAGCACGGGTATTTTCGTTTCCACCACTTGACTTTATTTGTTCATCCAATTATATTTGTATTCTCGTTTACTTCTTTTCGAAGCAACGGATTCTTGAAAATACGCGCATTTATTCCTCGGTAGCTCAATGGTAGAGTCCGGCAGTCGCCGGATTAACCGAAGGGTTGATTCCGGGATGATTGTAAAAGCGTCTATTCCTCGGTAGCTCAATGGTAGAGTCCGGCAGTCGCCGGATTAACCGAAGGGT
>CAYPBB010000046.1:14026-14538 GCA_964408855.1 uncultured Ectothiorhodospiraceae bacterium | reverse complement strand
TGATTCCGGGATGATTGTAAAAGCGTCTATTCCTCGGTAGCTCAATGGTAGAGCATTCGGCTGTTAACCGAAGGGTTGTAAGTTCGAATCTTACCCGAGGAGCCTCCAACCCCGAACTGGTTCGGGGTTGTTTTATTTACGGGAGTTGATATGCCGTTTATTACCTACGCGTTATACTCGCCTTCGCATGACCGGCTCTATGTCGGACAATCTTCAAACCTTGACCTGCGGCTGAAACAGCATAACGACGGAATCACATTCGCAACAAAACCATACGCGCCATGGGTGCTGATTCATTCGGAAACATATGCCACACGGGCAGAAGCGATGCACCGTGAAACGCAGTTGAAGTCGCATGCTGGACGGACGTTCCTGAGAACTCTCATTTCCCATTCTGCAACCGAAGGGTTGTAAGTGGAGGAGGGTTCTTACCAGACGACATCCGGCCGCTAACGGATGGAGGAGGGTTCTTACCGGACGACATCCGGCCCTCGACGGATACGAATCTTACC
>CAYPBB010000046.1:0-13784 GCA_964408855.1 uncultured Ectothiorhodospiraceae bacterium | reverse complement strand
ACGACATCCGGCCGCTGACGGATGGAGGAGGGTTCTTACCGGACGACATCCGGCCGCTGACGGATGGAGGAGGGTTCTTACCGGACGACATCCGGCCCTCGACGGATGGAAGGGAAGCGCATGCTTCCCGGAGCTCCGGCCTCGACGGGCATCACCGCATCCGCGCTTGTGCGGAACGGCGAATCTCGCTACTATGCGGAAAACGCAATTGCCTGCGAGAACGAAAATGCTCTCTCTCGAAATTCTTGCAATCCTGCTTTTGACGCTGATCAATGGTGCATTGTCAATGTCTGAAATGGCGCTGGTTTCGTCGCGTAAAAGCCGGCTTGAGCAAATGGCACGCCACAGCAGAGGTGCAAAGCTCGCCCTCGGACTACTAAACGATCCCGGCAAGTTTCTCTCGGCAATTCAAATCGGTATTACGCTTGCCGGGATTGTTGCGGGCGCATACAGCGGCGCGACCATCGGGCACCGGCTCGGTGTGTGGCTCGATACGATAGAATTCGTTTCGCCCCATGGTTATACCGCGGGAGTAGGAATTACAGTCATCGTCATCACCTACATTTCTCTCATCGCGGGGGAACTCCTCCCAAAACGTATCGCGCTTGCGATGCCGGAACGAATTGCCGCCGCCGCCGCCGTATCGATGCGCGCGCTAACATTTCTTACCGCCCCTGCTGTGTGGTTCCTGCACGTTTCTACTGTCGCGGCGCTCCGGCTGTTCAGGATCAATGATTCGCGCGACGCATCTGTAACTGAAGAGGAAATTAAATCCCTTATTGCGGAGGGAACCGACGCCGGCGTCTTCATACCGCAAGAGCGCGAGATGATTACCGGCGTACTCAGGCTGGCAGACAGACCTGTCAGAGCAATTATGACACCCAGACCGAAAATCACATGGATCGACGAAAACGCTGACCGGAATGCTATCGCCCAATCGATTGAAACAAGCCGCTTCTCCAAGATTCTCGTCTGCGACGGATCAATCGACCGTCCAATAGGCGTTGTGCATACCAAGCAATTGCTTCCGTATGCGATGAAACGCGAAGATATCCCGTTGCGTAAACTGGCTTCGCAACTTCTCGTCGTACCCGATAATATCCCGGTACTCTCGCTACTGACTCGTTTTCAACAGGAACGAATCCATGTCGCACTTATTGTTAACGAATACGGCGGCACAGACGGAATAGTCACGCTCACGGACGTCATCGAATCGATTGTCGGCGATCTGCCGGAATCAACGGAAGATGCTCCCGGAATTGTACAGCGAAGCGACGGATCATGGCTGGTGGACGGAATGCTGCTTACCGATAACATCGCAGACGTTACCGGAGTGCAGTTTGACGGGAAAGTGAGTACGATTGCCGGATTCGTTCTCAATCGATTGAAAACCATCCCTGTTGCCGGAGCAAGTTTCGTCCATGGCAATGCGCGATTTGAAATCATGGACATGGATGGCAATCGGATCGATAAAATTCTCGTCGAACTCCTTCGCCCCGGAAATCCTGAATAGTCCACTCCCCCGCTTCTGCGCCCGCACCCGACAGTGGTTCGAAGCATAACCGGAGGACAGCACTTCACACTGTTCTTTCTATCTATCTACGCCCACCTTTTCACCCAGCGAAGGACTATAGTAGTTTTCATCCTCGAATGCTGACCGCTGCGCAATAAGCCTTAAAAAGCCGATATATCTTCCGGCATCGCGATCCAGCGTTTCTGCAACCGACGGGAAAATGCTTGTTCCGGTAATTTCAAGAGCGTGTTCGAAATCGCGCCAGTGCCGCCAGCCATCCGGTTGTGCGTAGATTGAAACGCCCTCCACGGCGGCATTCCGCTCCCATAAATCCTTCCAGAACTCGGCTGTTTTAAAGCTCCTGCATCCGTTCTCCCAGAAGACATGTCCGTTCTCCTGAGAGGCGGTCAGGTGTTCCGGAATCGTACCGGAGAATGGCTGCATCAATCCTACAAGAACGACACCGATTTGCCCACCGGGACGAACGAACCTGGTGAGATAATCCAGATACAATTCATCGGTGCCGAAATACTGATACGCATCGATCGATACGACAGCATCGAAATATCCGGCGGCGAAAGGCAATGCATGCGCCTCAGCTTTTACCGGACAAACCAGATCCGCAACGCCTGCTTCCACGACACGCTTCCAGGTATGGTCCGGATTCATCCATAAATCGGCGGCGTACACCTTCGCGCCGAATTCCTTCGCCATGAAAATGCTGGTCAACCCTTTCCCGCACCCCAGATCGAGGACGCGCATGCCGGGTTTGAGATCGAGCGCTTCCGACAGCCATTCCATCAACCATATCGCGTTGGGTCCCATTTGGTTTTGCATTATCGATTGTGGATCGTATTTCATCGATCGCGGGAATTCCGGTTTTACCAGCAATGCCTCGGCCTCGCTCATCTTGTACCTCTCTTGAGTATGTATGTCTTGATGTTCTCTGTTTCTCACGACAATGAAATGACACCGGACCGCTGGCTTCGTCACGGCAACAGGTATTTGCGTATGTCCTTGTCGCCAAGCAGTGCAGGGAGCGCCTTTAAATAGAACATCGCTACCGGCATCATTTCTCCAACCTGCATCCTCGTCAGCGGCAGTCCGGCAAGTACATCGCACAGATTGTTCAGCTTGTCATCGCTCAGTTCGAGCTGTGCATTCATCAGCAGGTTGTTCATCCATTTCATGCCGACGAACATCTGCAATTTGCGTACTCGGCGTTCGTACACGCTCAGCGCGCCGGCGGATGTATCGCCTGCTCCGATCGCCGCGGCAGCGGTCTGCGCGGCGATATCGCCGGTTTTCATTGCCATGATATTCGTCATCATCCCGCATGTTGTGATGGCATCCCCGACCGCTATCAATGCATCGCCGGTGAACCGCGCCGGTATTTCGCGAAGCAGCACCCTGCAACCGTCGTAGCTAAAACTGCCTGCCGGGATCTGCTCGGATGTCAGATTTCCCAGGACCTCGTCCTGTTCAATGTATGCTCTCAATATGTCTGACGACGGGATATTGGGAATGCGTTGTTTCTTTTGTTGCAGCGGCCCGGTGGCAATGTGGGTCGCATGGGGTCCGCTGGAATAATAGCTAAGGTAGGGAACGGTATCCACGGCAGATTTCCCGCGCCCCTTTCCCATAATAAACGCCGCTTCAGATGTAGGTTTTGAAAGCGGCGGTAAATAGGCGTAGGGCGAAAACCCCCAACCGGTATGGCGTTCGTTCACCTTGACACCTGCGGTATGGGCAAGACGACCGGTAATCCCCTCGGCGGAAATAATCACCTTCCCCTTCACCAGCCGCCCCGAATCGATCACCACCTGCCGGTGCCCCTCCGGGGAACGTTCGACAACGTGAAATGCGCGCGTGTTGTACGCAATTACCGCGCCCAGATTCATCGCTTGTTCGGATAGCGTATGTACAAGCGCGTGTTTATCCACAACCGGAATACCCTGCCACGAAGCGCCGCGTTTTTGTGTACCCTGCCCCTTCGGACCAACGAACCGGAAATCCTGCAACCACTCCATCACTGCCGATGCGGGAAACTCGATCCCGATCTCCTCGAGAATGAATCCGCCGCCCTTTACCGTCATCGTATAGACGTCCTTCGGAGAAAACACTAGGCCGCCGTCGGGGTGGTGCGACCGCCGGTTCGAGGGCAGCCGTTCGATGACGGCAACGTTCAATCCCAGCATTCGCGCACGGATGGCAGCGCCCAGTCCCGCCGGTCCGGCGCCAATCACCACGAGGTCATACACGGTAGTATCGTCCAGTCCCAAACCGGGTTGAGGGATCTGATCTTCCTTCATATCGTCCGGGAGACGATAGACGCGAAGGGCATGTTTCGGGCAGTCCTCTTCGCACGCCATGCATCCGAAACAACGGCCGGGATGTTCGATCGATGGGACAGACTTTTTCGCAGTCTGTGTATAGACGATCTGGGGGCAATCGGAAACGCACACGCCGCATCCGTCGCATGCATGATCGTTTCTAACAATGATATTCTTCATCAAATTGCTCTCCTGAGCGAGTTCTATGTTCCACGTTTTCCGGATACGTCGGGAATGGCAAGATCATCGACAAGGGTTTCTATAAGTTGCGCGGCTAGCTCTGTCGCTGAAAGCGTTTCGCTGACAATCATGTACGCGGTACTTCCGTCGAGAGAAGCGATGATGGCGATAGCTCGACAATGGGTTGAGTGGGTGCGAAGTTCGCCCAGTGCAACACCGCGTTCAAGCAGCGATTCCATGAATCTCGACATATCGCTAAAATACGTCGCCAACGAATGCCAGATAGACGGCACAGATAACATTTTTGACATTGAAAGAAACACGAAGGCGATTGCTTTCGGGTGGCGTTCCCAAAATCTAAGATACTCGCGGATGAAAAACCGCAATCCCTCCGTGGCGCTTGGCAGGCCGTACGCATGTTCAATCATCGCAGACACGGGCTGCTGGAACATGCTGTTTGCCGCGAAGAGAATTTCATCCTTGCTCGTGAAATGGTGATAGACTCCTCCCTTTGTCAAGCCGGCTCGTTTGGCAATGGATTCCACCGAAGCGCCATCGTAGCCCTTCTCAAGAAATTCCTCTATCGCCGCTTCCAGTATTTGCCCAACGCGCTCTTCTTTTGACTGTTTCTGCGTCATTCTTAGGTGTATTATTTCAAAATACCGACCGTCGGTATGTATAATACAAGAACAAATAAGCAAAATCAAGAGAGGAAGAAAAATTGTGTATTCGAGTACGTGAAAATTTGAGAAATCTATTTTTCGAGCTGTATCCCTTCCCCGAATTTCAGTACCCGGAAAATCGAATCGGGCAATGCGCTCTTTCGCAATGCGCGGTCCAGATCGCGTTCATGCGCATCGATTTCCTGTTCGGGATGCTCGGCAAAAGTGGAGTGATGCACACCCATGCATAATCCAATACGCAACTCGCACTGCAGCCGCACTGCGTCGCCGGGACTGAGGTGCTGCGATTTCATGAACCACCGCTTTTCGTAATTCCCGATTGGTAGAATACCAAACCTGAATCCGTTGTAGCGCTTCTTCAAGCTATCAACAAAACAGCCATAACCGGTATCTCCGGCATAGTAGATATTGCCGTCAGGATGTTCAATGACAAATCCGCCCCAGAGTGTTCGATTTTCGCGAAACGGCATTCTCCCGGAACCGTGTTGTGCGGGAACGAAGACGAAGCGCGTCTTGCCGGGCTCAGGCGCGTAACTATCCCACCAGTCGAGTTCGTACGTGTTTTTAATATGAGCGAGTTCCAGGATGCGCTTCACACCCAGGCCTGCAAGTATTACCGGATGATCCCGTTTATAGAGTTGGTAAAGCGTTGGAATATCGAGATGATCGTAGTGATCGTGCGAAATGAGCACGTAATCAATTGGCGGTAGACTATCGAACGCCACGCCGGGCGCGCGTACGCGTTTCGTCCCGAGAAACGATACCGGTCCCGCATAATCCGACCAGATGGGATCGGTGAGAATGTTTATACTATCCATTTGAATCAAAACGGTAGCATGATTGATGAATGTTGCACGCAATCTGCCCATCCCTGCGTACCGTTCAGGCGGGGGAAAGGGTTCGTCGGCGATCCATTCAGGCCATGCGACAGTTTCCATTTCCCACACCCACTTCACTATGTCGAAGAACGAATGCCCGGGTTCCTGGTTATAAAACTGCGAGCCGTCAAAATGATCAGTTACAGGTCCTTCATATAAAGGCGAACACCCTGTAATTCCAAACAGGAATAGTCCTCCCGATATCACCGCGGCTCTCAGCAGGGTATGCATGTGGCGTAGGAATTGCGTTACAGATTGAGATGTGTTTTTCATAGTGCCTTCCCGTTAATTGATGCGTTCAGTATATCGGTACGGGAATCCCCGAGTAGTTCATGTGCGCCGGCGGACCGGATACGTTCCCGACTCCCCGTTTATCAGGATCGATCCAAACCTCCGCAACAGGCGTCAACTGATGCACGCGGCGAAGGATATCTTTGCCGGTGAGCGCCGTTCCCGGCGCACCGTTAACGCGCACAATAACAATCCGATACTGATTCGATTGTCCCTGTTGGTTCATGAAATGATGACCGCCGGTATTTGTATGGCGCATCGGTAATTCGGATACATCCAAATTTTTGGGCAAGATGTAATATATATACGCCGAATGATCCGTCGATGATGTATTCAGTGCCGCCGTTACGTCGCCGCTGCCTTGCACCAGATCGATAATAATGCTCATCCGAGCCGGAGAAATCTGCACCAGCGATACATATGCCTTGTTGCCGGCGAAACGGGCATACAGCGAATCGATTGCATACTCCTGCACCATGCGCGCCGACACCGCAGATAAGAGCATTGCCGCCATCCAGGACGCGATGCCAGGAACGGCCCGTTTCCAGCCGGTGGCATGTGGGAGGAATTCTTTCAAACGGGCAGGGATCCTGAAGGGAAAGAACATCCAGGTGCGATGCAAATATTCGAGGTACGATTGTCCGAATTTCCGGACACATTCGCGCTCTTCCAATCGCGCCAGCCAGAGGTACACGAATACCATTGTAACGAACATGTAGAGGAACAAATACCTTGGCCAGAGGAGTAGCATTCCGAATCCGCTGAGAATGAGCGCGGCATATTGCGGGTGACGAATCCAACGGTACAATCCCGCGGTGGCCGCCCCTTTCTTTGTCAATTTCCGGTAGTAAATCTGAACCGCGCCAACTGCAAAAACAATGAATCCCGCACCCGTCAACGCAGCGCCTGCGATGGTATGGATATTGATCCAATACGACGAAGTTTCAGTAACGATGTGAGGCAGAAAAAAGCGCACGAGCGGCGCGCCGTATTGACTAGACTGAAAGAAATTCAGACCCGGTCCGTAGACCGAATAGAAGTATGCAGCGAAAGGACTTGCCATATAAAAGAACTCGAATGCTACGAGCGCATAAAACGCCGCTCCCGTCCAGGAAGCGCCTTTGGCCAGCGTTGATTGTGTTCCATCTTCCATCTCATAAATCCCGAGTTTGTCGTGAGTTCAATAGTGATTAACTGACCGGTTAGTTATAATCTGTCGAAATAAAAAAACACCTGCGGTTGCTTACGGACTTGCCTCTTTGGAGTCCAAGTGGGTGCGTTCGAAGGCATCGAGAAATTCTCGCAAAAGCGAATCCTTGTCGTAACGGTAAAACGAACTCCATTTATCGCGAAGCAACATGAACATGACCAAGGGAAGGAAGCCCGTAAAAAATTCATGCACACGAATCTTCATTTGCTCTTCGTCCGCGAGCGCGGCAAACGCCGTAGCCTTCGGTCCCATCTCTTTCATCATGCTCATATCGGCAAGGGTAAAGAGGAAGTTGTTTTTATCCCCGTTCTTAAGCGATTCCATTAAGATGACTGAAAGAACGCGTTTCCTCGGCTCCATCAGCCTGATCTCTTCGGCAATCGCTTCCTTTATACTCGGCGCAATATCCGAAGAATGCGCCGCATCTTCGACGTTGGCATCGAGTTCTTCGATGATGTTGTTGAACAGCGATACGACAAGATCGGCCTTGTTCTTGAAATGATAATAAATAAGCGCCTTGTTCACCTTCGCGGCCTTCGCGATGCTGTCGACGCTGGTGGCGTCCACACCTTTTTGCGCAAAGAGCCGCTCCGCTGCCTGCAAAATTACCTTCCTTGTCGTATCGCCGCTTGCTCGTGTCATACTCTCGCCTAACTAACCGTTCGGTTAAATATAAGACTTGCTGATTGGAAAGTCAATGGGTACACTGTGGCTAACCCTCGCGTCTCAGATTTGCATTCGAATACGGAAAGGCGAAAACAGACTGGGACAGTGTCGAACCGTGAGCGCGGAATGTCCATCGCAACTGCATCCGTTCTTCGTTCCAACGTGCCCCTTTCACTCCTCCCCCTCAAACATCCGCTTCATTTCGTCCGGTATCGCTTTGGGTCTGCCGGTGGCGGCATCGACGAACACCCATTGAGTCTCGCCCCTGACAAGGAGCTGATGATCCGAGGCGCGCCGGAATTCGTATTTGCGCTTCGATTTCACGTGCTCGATATCCGCGACGCATGTCATGACAAGGAGCTCTTCGCCTTCGTAGGCGGGTTTCAGATACTCAACCGTATGCGCACGCACGACCCAGGTCGCGCCTTCCCTGGCGCAGATATCCGCTCCTCCGTACGCATCGTGATGTTTGACTGCAGCATCCTGCATCCACTGGATGTACATGACGTTGTTCGCGTGACCGTTCACATCGACGGCTTCTTTAGGGATGATGAAAAAATATTCGTATTTGGATGGCATAACGAGTATTATCCGGAAGTTGATTTCTGTCAAGGTGCATTTGTCCCGGTCTGCATAGATTGCTGATATCCGGCGGGCAATGGTCGCTTTCCGGAGCAGTCAATTTAGCAATCATCGAGGAAGAACGCCATGTCAACCGCTCAACTTATCCCGTCAGAATCCTATACGCTCATCAACCTTGCAGAGTATGGCGAAGGCGCCGTTGTCAGCCGTACCATCGTAAAAAACGACGCCGGAACGGTGACGTTCTTCGCATTCGACGAAGGCCAGGGACTCAGCGAACACACCGCCCCGTTCGATGCGCTTGTGCAGATCGTCGACGGGAACGCGGAAATCGTCATTGGCGGCACGACGCATACCGTTCAGGCAGGAAGCCTGATCCTCATGCCCGCGAACATCCCTCATTCCCTCTCCGCTCTGACGCGTTTCAAAATGCTTCTGACGATGCTGAAAGCATAATCCTTCTTCCGTAGGAAAATGAAAACCGGGCGTCCGTGTTAGGCGGACGCCCGGTTCTATTTGGTGTTTCGATTAGCGGGTGAAGATTACTTCGAAAGCACCATTGTATTCGTCACCGTTCCGGCGGAGGTCGTCAACGAGTAGAGGTATCTGCCGGAGGGGAGGCTCGCGCCGTTGAACGAAACCGAATGCGCGCCCTGGGCGAGACTTACACCGTTGTAGAGATCGGCGACCTTTGCGCCGGCTGCATTGTATACGCTCAATGTGACGACGTCGGCTGATTCGAGATTGAATGTAATCGTCGTTGCGGGATTGAACGGGTTGGGGAAGTTGTACACGTCATTGCCGCTTGCTGCCGCAATCGAAACAAGCACCGTATTGGAGTATTCGTAGGTACCGTCGACATCGATCTGCTTGAGGCGGTAGGCGATGGTACGGACGTTCGTATTTGCCGGAACATCGGAGTAGGTGTAGGTGTGCGACGTGTTGCTGTTGCCCGCGCCTTCAACGAATCCGATGGTTTCCCAGTTGCCGTTGTGCTCGATAGAACGCTGGATTTCGAAACCGCTGTTGTTGTTTTCTGTTGCGGTGTTCCAGGAGAGGCGGACGGACTTGTTGCGGTACTGCGCCGAGAAGCTTGTCAATTCCACAGGAACGGGACCAATATCGGTGACGCAAAGCTGGTTGTATTCGGCTGCGTCTTTTCTCGAGAGCGCGAAATCGGACATCACCCCGACTCTTCCGGTGGTTGAGGAGGGAATCCAGGTGTGTTCCACTGAAAGGAGCGTGTCGGCGCGGAGGAACGTTGCAGTCGAAAGCGGATCGGCATCTGCGGTTTGTCTATAGCTCGCGAAGTTTGCGGTTCCGGGAACCGGCGTGGAGAGATAAATCTTCCAGCGGACCTGCGAACCGGTCGGCGTACCTGAAGGGATGCGCTTCACGATTACGGTGGCGCCCCACTGGTAATCGCTCAGATTCGTCAGCATCACGAAATCCGAAATGATGTGTTCGACACCGCCATGCACTTCGACGAGTTGCATTCCATCGGCGTTGCCGTTATGATGCCAGGTAAGACGGATGCCTTCAAGACCGGTAAGATTCGTCAGATTCGTGTTATTGTTCACATACAGCCATACGGAGCTGCGATCCTGGCTTCCGCCGTTCTGACCGTTGTTCGCGCGGCGGCCGAACCAGAACGACCATTGCATTTCGTTGTATCTCCAGTTAAAACCTGAGATCTGCTGCGAAATCAGCCACTGCGGAGATTGTGAACCCGTTCCGCTGCCGGGATTCGTATGAAGCACCCTGGTTCCTGCAGCGGGAATTCCGATTCCGCTTGACGTCGTGATTTCCCAGTTCATCGAACCCGGGGTCCACGTCGTGTACGCCGCACCGGAATTGGATGTGTAGCCGTATAACGGAGTGGATGCGGTTGTCGAAAAGTCGCAGAGGGGCTGTGCCGTCATCGAGGAGGCGGCAAGTACTGCGAAAAGAAGAGCGGAGAGTAATGTATTGCGTTTCATGTTCATCTATTCCTGGTCCTGGTATTTTGTTCCCAGCCTGAGGCTGTCTTGTTTCATACTGCAGGTATTGCAAAGCAGGTGCCACTTGTGCAGTTTTTGCCGCCATCGAGTAAAAGTGTCTCAAACATGCTGTTTTCGCCGTTTTGCATCATGCCAAACTCAGACATGGTTTGTCCAGATTCTGAACAATTCCGGAAATCCTTCCGGAATCCGCATCATGTAGGGATTTCCCTACGAGGCTCGTTGCTCAGTATAAAGAGCGAACCCTCACATATTCATGTTTTGAGTTTCCAGCGAAACTCGCCAGATTGCCAGCCGGGCGGGCGTCGTATTTCGTCCGCACTGGTCATTTCCGGCGAGTGTATTGCCGGTTGTACAGCATGTGGGCACAGCGATTCGATGCTGCTCCAGGTATCAGTTTCAGATTCACGATAAGAGTTATGTAATGGAACGAGCGACTCCCTTCATTTTTCTGTTTCTATCGAACATTTTCATGACCTATGCCTGGTACGGCCATCTGAAGGACCTCCGCGCCAAGCCGCTGCTGATCGCCGTGCTGGTCAGTTGGAGCGTTGCGTTTCTAGAATACTGCCTCCAGGTGCCTGCCAACCGGATGGGCAGCCAGTTCTTTTCCCTGAGTCAGTTGAAAATCTCTCAGGAAATCATCACGATGATCGTGTTTTCATTGTTCGTCGTTATCTACATGAAACAAAAGCTTACGTGGGATTTTCTTTGGGCATCGCTATGTCTTGTCGGCGCGGCGTACTTCATTTTCCGGAATGTTTCGTCGCCGGCGTAGGCGATATTCATCCGCCGTTGGTATATTTGCATACGGTTCAACATCGACACGAGGAGGTACGGCACATGGAGCAAGCCTTGAGGGAAGACGCCCGGGTGGTGGCGGAACTCATCCGCACCATCAACGAAGCATGGCTAGAGGGCAGGACGGAAGAATTGCACCGCTTCTTTCACGACGATATGATTATCGCGGGACCAAACGCCGCAAAAATGGGAGAAGGAAGAGAGGCATGCGTAAAGAGCTATACCGATTTTATCGACAGTGCCCATATCGCCCATTTCGACAGCAAGGAGGTTTCAGTCGATGTGTGGGGAAACGCCGCGCTTGCGTTTTATGAGTTCGAAATCACGTATAAAATGCATGGCATGGAATATCACGAAACCGGCAGGGATGTGTTTCTCTTCACCCGGGAATCGGCGACTCACCCCTGGCTGGCGGTATGGAGAATGGTCATCCCGGTCGAAGCGCATACCGAACAGGCGGAAGAACCGCAACAGGTATAGCCGAAACCTGAGTGTCCCTAGCTGGAACGCAAGGATCAACCTCCGCGCAATACAATCGCCTTCCGTTGCCACAGCCAGGAGAGCGCTCCTCCGATAATGTTCGCCGCCAACACACTGTAAACCAGTCCTTCAAACTGGAACAACGCGCCTCCGATCCAACCAAGAGGAACGAATAGACCGAACACCTTTACCGCCATCAGCAGCGCCGATTTCATCGGCTGTTTCGTTGCGTTGAATGCCGCGGCCGCAACATAGGTCACACCGCTCAACCCATACCCTATCGAAACAATCCGTAGGTACAGGATCAACGGATCGAGCACGTTCGGATCTTTTGAAAACAGGAATGCAATGGGTTCGGCAAGAAACAAAAGGGCGGCAAAGCAGAATGCGCCCCATCCCATCGAGAATCGATTGCTCAGCGAAATTCCCCTGACCACCCGCTCGTGCCTGCCAGCGCCCCAGTTCTGACCGGCAAAGGGCATGATACTCGTTCCAAGCGCGATGAACGGAATCATCGCGAACGATTCGATACGCACCGCCGCGCCGATGGCAGCGACGGTCTCCCTGCCGAATTCCGCCGCCAGCCTGGTGAACACCGCAAGTCCGAGGGGAACGAGCAACTGCGTCATCGATGCAGGCACGCCGATATGAAGGAGGCGTTTCCAGGAATCGAGAAGCGACGTCCGCTGAAGCGATTTGAAATCGAGCATACCGTATTTGCGGGGTAACAGCCACATCGTCGCGCCAAACGAAGTCGCTCGCGCAACGATCGAGGCAATCGCAGCGCCTTTGATGCCCAGCTCCGGAATCGGACCGAAACCGAAAATCAACACGGGGTCCAAGGCGACGTTGATCACCGCCGCGTTGATCATGATATAACTCGGAACGCGGGTATCGCCCGTGCCTCTGATTGCGCTGTTGCCGATCATGGGAATGATGAGAAACAACATTCCCGGATACCAATACTCCATGTACGCCCGCACCAGCGGCAACGTCTCGGCGTCGGCGCCGAGCGCGGTAAAAAGCGGATCAATGGTCAGCATCCCTGCGACGACAATGGCGCCGACAAGAATCAAACCAAACAACAGACTGTGTTTGGTAAGACGCTGCACGTCGTCCTGTTCTCCCCTTCCGATGGCCTGAGCCACGATGGTCGAAACGCCGGCCCCGAGCCCAGTCGTGACGGCGCTTATAAACAATACAACCGGAAATGTAAAGCCGATGGCGGCAAGCGGCGCCGTGCCGAGTTGCGCCACGAAGTATGAATCGAACAGACTCAATCCGACAACAGCAAGCACACCGAACACCATCGGAACGGTCATTTTATACAATGCCCTTCCGATGGGACCGGATAGTATCATTTCCTTATCGGCGAATTTCACCGGCGCGCCTTCGTCGGTGGAGAATACACGCGGCGGGATTCGATCCCCTTCATCAGGAACGTTTCACACAGTGGGCGATATAGAACGAGCTGGCCGGCTGCTTGAACGGCGACCGGTCGTACATGCCGTATTCGCCGGCGACGTCGAAACCGCTCTCTTCGAGAAGCTCTCGCAATTCGGTCGGAGGAATGAGATGAAACCGTGTCGGCAGCATATGGACTTCGACTTCTTCGCCGTATTTGAATACGCGGTAATTCTGCCTGCCCGAGACGATCCACGTACTTTTATCGAGCGAATACTCTCCGGAAATGTTCAGCGTGCTGCCATCGGGAAGCTTGAAATTACCGATTTCGACCGATCCGCGCGAAAGAGCGCGCATCCGGACTACGGGATTATGGATTGTCAGCCAGAATTCGCCGCCGGGATTGAGATGTTCGTGGACGGATTGAAAGACCTGCTTTTTCTCGTCATTCTCGACGACCTCGGAAATGGATTGGAATCCGAGAAGGACCGTACCATACTTGCGGTCGATCTGAAACGATGCCGCATCGGCAAGCACCGCGCGGGTAGGATACCCTTCAAGTTCGGCTTTCTTCCTGAATTGCTTCAGGAGATGTTCGCTTGTATCGAGACCGTCGATTTCGATTCCGTTCCGAAGCAGATGCATCGTGATCCGGCCTGTACCGCACATCAATTCAAGACACGGTTTCGGCGCGGATTTGCAGACGTCCAGCCAGAATGAGAAGTCGTAATCAGTTGCAACGTATACGTCGTAATACTGAGCG
>CAYPBB010000045.1:0-36464 GCA_964408855.1 uncultured Ectothiorhodospiraceae bacterium | reverse complement strand
GCATGTTGTTCCAATGAAAACGTAATTGAACGAATGATTATGCTCAGGAATCACAGTACCGGCGCGCCTGCGATATACGTTCGCCGAAGCATACACGGCTCACATTGCCGCTGTTTCAGCGGTTCAGCGAATGCAGATAGGTAGAAAAACCAATACGGAGAGCGGATTAGGAGAACTGGGCTTTGGGATGAAGATTTTTTCGTTCGGGATAAAGCAACCCGGATGACGGAAACTGAACTGTAAATGATGCGCCCTTGCCCTGCTCGCTCTCGCATTGAATCGTTCCTCGCTGACCATCGACGAGCCGCTTGACGATGTATAATCCTAGTCCCGTCGATATTTCGCCTCCTGTCGGTCTCGCAGTAAGGCGCGCAAATTTCGTAAACAACTTCGGCATGTCCGATGCAGTAAATCCCGGTCCGTTGTCGATTACCTGGAACGATACGGATTCCTCGCTGGAGAACGCCTTCACAAAAATCCTGGTACTCGGAGGAGAAAACTTTATGGCATTGGATATGAGATTATCGGCAATCTGTACCAACGAGGAGCTATCGGCAAGTGCGAAATGATGCAGTCCCGCCGTAGTGAGGAGTATGGAAATGCCTTTCTCTTCGGCATGCATAACATGATGTCCGATGCAATCGGCCAACACGTTTGAAAGATCGACTGGGCCGACTTCGATCTCATGCACACCCTGATCGATCTTTTCGATATCAAGCAGGTTGGAGACAAGAGAAAGCATTTTCCGGGAGGATACCTCCATCTGCGAGAGGCATTCATTGCGCGCGGTGTCCGGCGTCGCCGGATTGCGAATGAGCTGGGCAAGCGCCAGCACCGACCCGATTGGATTCTTCAAGTCGTGCGCGGCAACGGCGAGTATTTCGTTCTTTTCGATATTCAGCGTTTCCAGGCGTTCGTTCTGCCGCCGCAATTCCTCCTGCTGCTTCAGAATTTCGGTTGTTGCGCGCTCCAGTTCGGCATTCTTCTCTTTGTATTGCGCCAACGATCTCTTTCTCAACCGGTGAAGGACTACCAGCAAAACCGTGATTAGAACGAGCGCAATGACGACAGTAAACCATAGACTTGAAAGCCACTGCTCTTTTTCCAGTTGAACCTGCCTCAAGTTGCGGTCTTTCTCAAGAATTTGAATGCGTTGCGAGGCGCGAACCGCCGTTTCGCGTTGCAGCTCAAGCGCATGTGTTTTGTTTTCGAGGAGCAAATTTTGCACCCGTTTTTCCTTTTCGACAAGCGCAAGTTCGCTGGTTTTTCGGGCAAGCTCGGCTTTATCAAGATCCTGCTGCTTCTTGAGCAGCGAGTTTTCACGCTGGGTCAACTGCACCTTATACTGGATTTCCAGTTCCGATATCCGTTTCGTCCTCGAGGTCGAGTACAACGAGTCCTTCACCTTATCGCATTCGCTGGCGATTGCGTAAGCGCGATCGAATTGAGCCAGCCGCGAGTGCGCGCGCGCTTTCAGCTTCAGCGCCTCGTACCGGTAGAGCAGGCTTGAACTGCGGTTGGAAAAGTCTAAAATGGAATCGGCGTACGCAAGCGCTTCGGCGGGCCGTTCGCGGTCAAGAGAGATGGTGGCGACGGCTTTCAGCGCATCGAGCACCAGTTCCACTTCGCCGACTTTTTGCGCTATTGCCACACACCGGTTGTAGTTCGCCACCGCGGAATCCATCAAGCCCAGGTTATAGAACCTCTTGCCGAGCGTGTTGAATCCATATGCGTCGAAGATTGCTGTTCGAACGGCAAAAAAGACCGATGCGGCTGTTTTATATTCTGCATTGCTCCGAGCTGTATCCCCGATAAGAATGGAAACATCTCCGAGGTTCGACATTGCCTTCCCATACGCGCCCGTTGCATTGGTCTTGTTAAATAGCGCCGCAGCCTTCTCCAGATGCTCCCTTGCCCTCCGGTAATCCTTCGTTTCGATGAAAATGTTACCCATATTATTATAGACATTACCGAGCGCCATTTCGTCCCCGGTCTTTTCGAGAAGATGCCCGGCGAGAATATAATAGTTCAGCGCGACGTCGGCGTAACCGAGTTTCCGGTTTACGATACCGAGGTTCACATAGGTATTAATCATCCCGCGTTCGTCGTTCAGTCTCGTCCGTATATTAAGCGCTTCCTTGTGGATCGACAAACTTTCCTCGAATTTTCCCTGCCGCTGGTAGATATTAGCGATGTTATTCAACGCGCCGGCTTCCAATAGAGAGAACCGGTTCGCCTGCGCGATTACTCGCGCCGAATCGAAATCGCGGAACGCCAATTCAAGCGAGCCCTGATTCTTGCGCGCGGTGCCGCGGTGCAGATATGCGTTTGCCTCCAGTTCCCTGGACCGGAGCGCCCATGCCTTTTTCAGCGCTTTGTCGGCATAAGCAAAGGCGTTTTCAGGCGACATCGTGCCATACGCTCTCGATATATCGAGAAGAAGAGCGGACGCCTTGAGTTCTCCCTTTCGAGTCGCTCCGCATCTGCGAAGTTCGTTTTGCAAACTATCGAGAAGACGCGTCTGACCGGCGGCGGTATTTGCCGAAAACACGATAGCAGTTAATACCAGTAACCCGTATTTGATGATCGACGAGTTGATGCGTGCGCCTCTTGAAAATGTTTCTGCAATCGATTGTTCGGGAACAACGATATGCGATACTCCGGAACGCAGTCAGCTCGCTGTGGTACGTTCCAAATACGTGGAATACGGGTTCTGCGCCGTACATTCGCCGGCTGTATCCGAATACAGCCGTTTGCCGGTATTGCCGCAATGAAGCAAACCGGATAAGACGATACGAGAGAAGACGACTCTTTTCTCTCATTCTAAATATACATTCTCCGATTATGGAACCCCAACGAAAAGTTGGGACGTGTAGCTATCCCTATGAAATTTTTGTATTTACTCAGTAACCAATATCTTCTTCAACTACCTTAACTTTATTTACCACACCGGCTGTAGGCAATTGGATCCGGAACGTTGCCCCCTTGCCCTGTTCCGACATGCATGCGATGCTTCCGTTCATCCCTTCAATATACCGCTTGACAATGTACAGCCCCAATCCTGTCGACATTTCCCCTCCGGTCGGCTGCGCCGAAAGCCGGGCAAACTTCGCGAACATCCTCTTTTTATCCTCATCGCTAAATCCCGGGCCCTGATCCTGAATCTCAAAAATGACGCGGCTCGGTTCGGAGAAAGCATTGATGATGACCGTGCTGCCGGCGTTCGAAAACTTGATTGCATTCGATAGCAGATTGTCTGCGATCTGTGCGATGATTGCGACATCGCCGAGAGCAAGATGATTGACCTGTTCGTACGATAGTTGCAACTCTATCGATTTTTCAGTCGCATGGTTGCCATTATCCCGCACGGCATCCTGCAATATCGCCGCAATATCGACCGGCATCCTTCTAAACACTTGCGGTCCTGCGTCTAATTTTTCCACATCGAGCAAGTCGCTGACCAGACGAAGCATGCGCTTCGATGTATCGTAGATATGATCCACGCTCTCGGATTTGAGCTCGGGCGATACATCAGGGTGTTTTAGAAGATCGGCAAAACCGAGTATCACTCCGATGGGATTTTTTAGATCGTGGGCGGCTATCGCCAGCAGTTCGCTTTTCTCCACATTCAGTTCCTCGAGCTGCGAGTTCTTCAAACGGACCTCTTCAAGGACGGCGGCGAGCGCTGCCGATTTTTCCTGCAACTCGAATTTCTGTTTTACTATTTCGCCGGTCGCCTGCTGCAACTCCCGGTTCTTTTGCTTGTGAATATGTTCCGAACGCTTCCTGTTCCGGTAAAGCACGATCAACAGCACGGTAACGATCGCCAGCACAATCACGCCGGCAAACCAAATACCCGACAACCATCGCTGCCGCTCCAGTTGCATCGACCTGACGCGTTGCGCCTGGGTGAGCGCTTCGATTTCCTTTTTATTACGCCGGTCGTGTTCTTCATGGAACGCAAGCTTTGTCTCCTGACTCCTGAGCAGCAACCCTTTGAGTTTCTTGTCCTGTTCAAGCAATCGCAATTGCGAACGGTTATTTTGGAGTTCTGCCAGTTGCAACGCCTGTTGTTTCTGAAGCAGCGCCTTCTCGTTCTCGCTCAACTGCAAATTATACTGCACTTCAAGCGCTGCCATTTTATCTGCCCGGTCGATAGTGTATAATGAATCGCGGAGCGCCGTGTACTGCTGATACACGCGGAATGCAGATTTGTAATCGCCCTGGCTTGCGTAGGCCTGGGTTTGCATACTCAGTGTTTCGGCAAGCTGCATTCTTGCCGACGACGACTTCGCTAGTCCGAATGCCCGCTGTAAGTATGCCTGCGCCTTGGAATGATCGTTTTCTTCGATCGATAACCGTGCCAGCTCGTTCAAACAGATGATGATCCGTTCCGGATCGGGAATGCTCTCCGCCAGATTCAACGCTTTCGTAAAATAATACACCGCGGAATCGGTTTGATGGAGGTTGCTGTAGTAGACGCCGAGATTGATATTCGCATAGACATTCGAAACGATATCATCCCTCGACCGCTGTATCCGGGCGGCTTTCAGGAAGTGAATATTACCCTGCGCGGTGTCCTCGGCGAACATCAGCGTCGAGCCAATGTTCATGTGCGCCATGGCAATATCCTGCTGCGTGCCGTATTTCTCGTAGACCGCAAGCGCCATTTTCAGTTTCTCGACGGACTGGGAGTACTGCTTCAACTCGCGAAGCACGTTACCCATATTGTTGTAGACGTTAGCGAGAGAAATATTGTCTTGCTGTTTTTCCAGCAATTCTGCCGCATTGAGGTAGTACTCCAATGCGCGGTCGGGATTGCCCATCTTCCTTTCAACGACGCCGATATTCGTGTATGAGGCGATAAGGCCTGCCTCATCTCCCTCCTTGATTCGAATACTGATCGCTTCCTTGTGTTTCGCCAACGCTTCGCGGTACCGCCCCTGCCGATCGAGCAGAAGCGCCTGGCCATTCAATGCGGCGGCAGTCAATGTCGGGAATTTCTTTTCCGCAGCTAACCGGTATGCCGCGTCGAAGTCGGGAGCCGCTTTATCGAGCACACCGGATGCACCGTAGATGGAACCGCGTTTCAAATATGCTTTTATCTCGATTTCCGCGAGTTTCTTCTTCCTGGCGTAATCCAGCACTCGATTGGCATAATCGACGGCGGTTTTCATGCTTTTCGAACGGTAACGCCATGCAAGATCGAGCATCGCATCGAGCGCCCTGGGAGTGAACCTGCCCGTCGATATATACGGTTTCAGTTCAGCTTCCAGGCTGTCTATCGGATTTTTCTGGGCGGAAGCAACGGCTCCGTACAGAAAAACTACCAGAACTGTAGCAAAGAGAGTTTTCATGCTACCTTTTACATCAATTGATGTGCCAAGCGTCAATTTACGTTGCGCAAACCACAGTTGCACACCCATAAACAGGTACGCCGAGTCATGATTAGCAATAACAATGCTTTGGAATATTACAATTCCCTAACGAAGAAGACAAGATGAATATCAATTTGTATGAAAGAAGTTGAATTCTGTCAAATTACGCTGACAATGCAATCGAGCCTTTCCGGTATTTCCCCATATCTATGATGGTCTCCGCATGAACACCGAAATCATCGGGCGACTTCTATTACGGAATAATTCCCGGCACGGTCGTTTACCGAGATGGTGAGCGTTTTCGGTTTCGCTGATTTCACGTACGATTGGGGGATGTGGAACGCGTTCGCTTCTTCGCTATAGTAGACCGGTACCACCGTCTTCCCCGAGCGGACGAGAAGCGTTTGGAGATTGGCTCCTGCGCCAATATCCTGAATGGTAAATTGCAGCCCCCTCCCCTTCGACATTGTCGTGGATATTCGCGGCGGCGTAGTGTCGCGTTCCATCCTGTACTCCGCAGGATATCTTTTAAATGTCCCCTCGACCCATGGACTTGCCGGATCGAACCGCTTTGTCCCATAGCGCAATGAAATTAACGGATGAATGGCGCGGATAAAGTTTTTCCCGTCGTGAACGCCCGTGGGCTTCATTCGCACCGATACCGCGCCCGAAAGAGGCGCGCCGCCCGGAAGCAACCTGACGCCCGGCGCAGCGCCGGGAAGACTTTGCAGCGTAAAGAAAGAGGATACAGGAATACTGCCCGGCTCGAACGTGACAGAGCATGTACGGTCTCCCGACCATAGCGTACCGCCGTTTGCGCTCGATATATACGTCTCCCGAATCGTATCGCGCCAGAGAATTCGCTTCTTCGCAGAAGAGACTTCGATGATGAAAGGCTGGGGATATTGGTCATCTACCACGATTGCAGCCTCGTACTCGCGCGCATTCCGTGCGTCGGGGAATGCGGTTACCGTGCCGTTCGCCGATACCAGCCTGATTTCGGGGGGGGTATCGAACGGGGTCGAAGATTTTATATGTACGAGTATTCCCTTGCATGACACAGTGTACGACCCGTTGACGGATTCCGGAGCCGAAGACGCCGGTGAAAGATACAATGTCTGCAAAACAGCGTTCTTCCCCAATCGTACTTTGAATGTATACTCCGATACCGTGTCCGGCAGAATCCAACGGACAGGCGATGTCAATTCGGACGCTTTCCACTGCTTCACGACAGTCGCCCTCTTGCCCGCGATACGCTCGCAAACAACCGTTTGGAATTCCCCCGCATCTGTCACCGCAAGCTGTACCACCTGCGAAGAAAGGGACGTCAATCGTAATCTGCAGGAAGGTTCATATGTCGAAGAAAACCGGAGGATACTCTGGTTCCTGCTGAGGTCTTCGGCGCGAACGGTTATCGTGTTCACTGTGCCAGGCATACAGACGGCAGATGTCAGTATCCCCGCCCACGGTTCGTTTGGCAAATACACAGAAAGCGAGTTGCCCGGTTCCCGGTAAAGCTTCCTGAACTCGCCCTTCCCTTCCTGCATCAGCTCGTTGTTGCGGTCGAGACGTATGAACCATTCGTGATTGTTCTGAATACGGTCGAACGATACGTTAAAGTGCTTCTTCCCGTTCACCGTCATCGTCATACTGTACGGCGTTTCAACGTCCTGGAATCCTTCCGCGCCATCCGATGCGCGCACCTGCAGACCGATGCGTCCGGTCAACGCAGGGGTTTCCGTTACAACATAAAGGCTGTCGCTTACTTTACGGGCTTGAACGTAGTACGGCTCCGATTTGCCGTTCACTGCGCTCAATCCGTCCAGAGGAACAAGCGCTATCTGCTGAAACACCGGCGGTCGGGTATCGGGGACGCGTAGTTTTGGAGCCAATCCAGGATTCACCGGGTTGAAGTCGCGGTCACGGATTTCGAAATGCAGATGCGGCGGACCCGCGCCGGTTGCACCGGTGAAAGCCACCACCATCCCCTTTTTCACGGTTATCTCGCCCGGCTTCCATTCCGCGTATCCAAAGCTTTTATTCCTTTCGGCCAGCTTCGCCCAGTATGCTTTTTCGACCCAATCGGGAAAACCATCCAGATGCGCATACGCGCTGAAGTATCCATCGTTATGCCGCAGCACCAGGAACCAGCCGTAACCGCCCGGTTCGAACTCGATGGAATGAATCGAACCGTCGCGTACGGCAAACACGCGGTAGCCGGTTTTCATATTCGTGCTGACATCGATTCCGGCGTGGAAATGGGATTTGCGGAATTCACAGAACGATGAGGTCTTGACGGTCGACGCATCTGTCGGCCAGATGTAATCGTTCCAATCGGTTTCTTTGGGATCGTAGAGCCGCGTCGCGAACCGCGGATCTTCGCCGGGAGGCTGAGGCGGGGCGGGTTTAAACCAAATCACGCCTGCGGAACCAAGCGCGGCGAGAAACAGGAATCCGGCGATAATCTTCATCTTTCTCACAATGCCTTCGTCAAGCTACCGCAAAATCCGCAAGGATTTTGTCTTCGAGCTCCAAATGGATGGCATCGCCGGAGCGAAGCGGTCCCACTCCTTCAGGTGTTCCGGTAAAGATGAGATCGCCGGCGTCGAGCGTAAAAACGGTCGAGAGGTATGCGATGAGCCGGGGTACCGGAAAAATCATCAGCGAGGTGTCGCCGGTTTGTTTTCTCGCGCCGTTCAAATCCATCGTAAAATGAAGCGCACTCAGCGCCGTCGCGGGCTTCGCCGGAACAAACTTCGAAAGGCATGCGGCTGTATCGAATCCTTTCGAAATCGTCCAGGGTAACCCTTTGTCCTTCAGCGCATTCTGAACATCGCGCGCGGTAAGGTCGAGACCGATTCCGTAGCCGGAGACGTATTGCATCGCCTCTTCGAACGGGATATTCTTCCCTTTCTTCCCGATGAGTACAACGAGTTCTGTTTCGTAATGGACATCGCTCGAAAATGCCGGCAATTCGATCGGCGTGCCTTCGGAGATGACCGACGAGACGGGCTTGATGAACACTAACGGTTCGCCGGGAATCTCGTTGCCCAGTTCTTCGACGTGCTTTACATAGTTCCTGCCGATACAGAGGATGTTCCTTACCGGCACGGTTGCGGCGGTATCGAGAAATGTGATGACGGGGAGATGCATGTCCATTCCTGTCGCTGTTACTCAACCAAAACATACAACAGCCCCGGCGAACTATCACGCGGGGCTGTTGCTGAATGCGTTAAACGGTTATGTGCCGGCGGTGTAATCGTCCATATACGCCTTTTGCTCGGGCGTAAGTTTGTCGAGCTTGATCTTCATCGTTGCAAGCTTGACTCCGGCGATTTCCTGATCCTGTTCGTCGGGAATGTCGTGTACTGCGACGTCGAGCTTCTTGCCCTTCCTGAAGGCTTCGGCGAGACGAAGCTGCGCCATGAACTGGTTCGCGAACGACATATCCATTACTTCGGAAGGATGTCCTTCCGCGGCGGCAAGGTTGACAAGGCGGCCCTGCGCAAGCAGGTAGATACGGTTGCCCGTCGATTTCACGATATACTCTTCATTATTGGCGCGGATGACGCGTTTGCCCGATTTCTGCGATTCGAGTTCCGGGATGTTGATTTCGCAATCGTAATGACCGGTATTGCAGACAATCGCGCCGTCCTTCATCATCTTGAAGTGGCGGTCGCGGATGACGTCTTTCACACCGGTGGCGGTGACGAAGATATCGCCCACTTTCGCGGCCTGATCCATTGTCATTACCTGATGCCCTTCGAGAGTGGCTTTCAGCGCTGCGGTTGGTTTCACTTCCGTGACGATCACGTTTGCACCCAAGCCTGCGGCGCGCATCGCGACGCCCTTGCCGCAGTGGCCGTAACCGGCAACGACGACGTTTTTGCCTGCAATGAGTACGCTCGTTGCGCGGAGAATACCGTCGAGCGTCGATTGACCGGTGCCGTACACGTTATCGAAATCCCACTTCGTTTCGGCGTCGTTCACCGCGATGATGGGGTATTTCAGTTCGCCCGCGGCTGACATGGCACGCAGACGATGGACGCCTGTGGTGGTTTCTTCCGTTCCGCCGATAACTCCGGGGATAAGCTCTTTGTATTTGTTATGAATCGTGAAAATCAAATCCGCGCCGTCGTCGAGCGTCAGGTTGGGTTTGAAGTCGAGCGTCCGTTCGATCGCCCAGTAGAATTCCTTCACGTTCATACCATGCCAGGCATAGATAGGGATACCATTCTTCGCGAGCGCCGCGGCGACTTCGTCGTTGGTGCTCAACGGGTTGCAACCGCTCCAACTCACCTGCGCGCCGGCGGCGACAAGCGTTTCGATCAGGACGGCTGTTTCCTTGGTGACATGCAGACAACCTGCGATACGGAAGCCCTTCAGGGGCTTGGTTTTACTATATTTTTCCCGCAACGCCATGAGAACCGGCATGCGGCTTTCAGCCCACTGGATTTTCAGCCGCCCTTCCGGGGCGAGCGCAATATCCTTTACCTTGAACTTCTCGGTACTCTTCGGGGCTGCTGCTTGTTTTTTCGCCATTCGAATTTCTACTCCAGATTCATTGATATATGCTTCGTATTTATTTCAGGCCTTTCTTCAGCATCGGAACAAGATCGAGCTTCTCCCAGGTGAAATCCTTGCCGTCTCTTCCGAAATGCCCGTACGCCGCGGTGTTGCGGTAAATCGGGCGGCGCAACTGGAGGCGTTCGATGATTCCATTGGGCGTCATGTCCACGTTCTTCATCACGAATTTTGCGATCGCTTCGTCGGTCAGACCGCCGGTCGCAGTACCGTGGGTATTGACGTTGATCGATACCGGCTTGGCAACGCCGATGGCATAGCTGACCTGGATGGTGCATTCGCCCGCCAGTCCGGCCGCGACGATGTTCTTTGCGAGATGACGGGTCGCATACGCGCCGCTGCGGTCGACCTTCGACGGGTCCTTGCCGCTGAACGCGCCGCCGCCGTGAGGCGCCCAGCCTCCGTAGGTATCCACGATGATCTTTCTTCCCGTCAATCCGGAATCGCCGTGCGGACCGCCGATTTCGAATCGTCCGGTCGGATTGACATGGATTTTTGTTTTTGCGTCGATGAGGGTGTTCGGAATCACGGATCCGATGACATGCTGGATGACATCTTCCTTGATTTTCTTTTGCGATACATCGGCGCCATGCTGCGTCGAAACGACGATCGTATCCACGCGGCGCGCGGTTCTACCGTCATACTCGATTGTCACCTGCGACTTCGCGTCCGGACCGAGGTACGGCATAACCGATTTCGCATCCTTGCGGATATCGGCGAGCCGCTTCACAAGTTTATGCGCATACATGATGGGCATCGGCATATACTCGGGAGTCTCGTTCGTAGCAAAACCAAACATCATCCCCTGATCGCCTGCGCCGCCGGTTTTCACGCCACGGAAAATATCCGGCGATTGCTGGTGAATATGCGAAGCGACACCGCAACTATCGGCATCGAACCTGTATTCGGGCTTGGTGTAACCGATTTGGCGCACGGTTTCGCGGACGATTTCCTGCACGTCGACATAGCTGTTGGTCGTGATTTCGCCGCCGACGAGCACGAAGCCGGTCGTCGCGAAACATTCGCAAGCGACGCGCGCATTGGGATCGTCTTTCAGGATGGAATCAAGAACCGCATCGGAGATTTGGTCGCATACTTTGTCGGGATGCCCTTCGGACACCGACTCGGAAGTGAAGAGAAATGACATTCGTAAACCTTAAGGTTGTTTGGTTCAATAAGTATTTCCGGCGCCGGCGAACGCTTACCCAACCTCGATGTTCTCAGGCATCGCGTAATCGAACCACATGTGACACGAAATTCCGCCGAAATACATAATTATAGTAATATACCTCATTGCCCAATGCGTTCCAACCTGCAAGCGGGACCGAAGGGGCGGCATGCAAAAAGCGCCGCTGTTGCGGCGCCTGGGAGCCATCCATCGGATTCGAACCGACGACCTGCTCATTACGAATGAGCTGCTCTACCAGCTGAGCTAGGATGGCGTATCCTGACGAATTACAATACATGCAATTCGTACAGAGTGCAAATGTACAATCATTCCGCGTTTGATGCAAGTGCAGCCGGCGCGATGGTCGTTACAGCCGCGTTACGGATTCTCTTCGATTTTGATATCGAGACAGCCGCCAAGATCGCGCAGCACGAGCATGACCTTGCCCAGCACACGGAATTCGTCGTCCGCGGTGACCTTCATCGGATCGAAGCCCGGGTTCGCCGGAAGAAGCTCGATCGCGTTTTTATTCCGCTGAAAGGTCTTCACTGTCAACCCGCCGTTAAGCCAGGCAACGACCGTTTCTCCGTTCCGCGCAGTGCTTTGTGTCCGTAGAAGGATGACATCGCCGGGAAGAATACCGGCATCCTTCATACTGTATCCCTGAACGCGCAATGCGACCGGCTCGTCGAAAGGAACCAGTTTCTTGTCGATCCGCACATATTGCGGCGACTCCTCCTGCGACATCGGAGGCGCGCCCGCCTGTACTTCGCCCAGGAGTGGGATTCTTGTACTGTGCATGTTGACAAGCCTGATGCTCCGGCTTACGCCCGGTGTCAGTTCAACATGCCCGATTCGCTCGAGCCATTTGAGGACAATCTCGACGCTGCGTTTCCACATGCCCGTTCCCTCGGCAATCTCGCTGAGACTCGGGGAGCGGTCGTACTTCGCAAAATAGTCTTCCAGGAACTTGGCGACCCTTTTCCGGTTATCGTTCCACTTGTTACTCATAGGGTTATTCCACGTGTTATACGATCGGCTAAGAAAAAGTAGCAAGTTTTTCGACCGAATGCAAGTACTTGACGAATCTTCGAAAAATTTCTCAACTGGGATGAAAATCGTACTTTCGTGGACTTGCTTGAACCTGATCGAGTTTCAATAAGAATTGCGTGTGTCATGAGCCGCTGGATTGCCATTGGAAGTATTGCTGCATTGCTTGCAGTTGCATCGCTGATCGTGCCCGAGGTGTGGGCGCTGCCGTATGCCCCGTTACCGCGCGCGCTGACCGCCGCTATGATTCTTGCGGCTGTCATTGCGTTCTTTCTTCAGTGGCGGCAACGCGGAGACTCGCTCGTCTCTGCATTTCTGTTCAGAGACAACCAGCAGAGAACAATCGCCTGGGCGGCGATGCTCCTTATCGCCGCAGGCGCTGCGATCGTTCCGATGCAGACGTTCTTCTACGGCGACGGCGGTCTGCTCATCCCGCAGATTTTCCGGTTGGCAAAAGGCGAACCCTATCAAACCGATATTCTGTTGAACGCCAAATCCTCGCCTCTCGCAGGACTCCTTATTCTCGGATTGAGTCACGGAATCCCGTCGCTTGCATCTATACTTGGCGCGGCGCTCCCTGAAACCGGTCTGTATCCGTTCTTCTGGAATTCCCTCATCTGTCTCACAGGTCTCGTTGCCGGTCTCCTTTTGCTGGTGCGCCGGGAAGAGCGTCTGTTGTATACATTGTATCTGTTCGGCACAGCCGGAACATTGTTCTATTTCGGATACGTCGAATTCTACGCTCTCGCATATACACTCATTATCCTGTATCTGCTCGCAGCCGTGCGTTATATACGCGGTAAAGCTGCGTTTTGGCTGCCTGCCGGATTGTACGTACTCGCTGTATTCGCGCATTACGAATCGCTCGCACTGCTACCTTCGATGCTGTACCTCGCCGGTATCAGACTTGGGTACGACCGTACACTGACGATGAAAACAATCGCGTGGTTCTCATTCGCAACCGCCGGGCTCTGGATTATCGCATACTTCGCCACGGGATTATACTCAGCCGACAGCCGCATCGTTATGCCGTTCGTGGATGTACATAACGCATCGGGAGTGCATTCGTACACGCTTCTTTCGTTTTCGCATCTGCGCGACCTCCTGAACATCGTCCTCCTGTTGGCGCCCGTTCAATTCGTGATGATCGCCGCAGCGGCGGCTCAGAAAAACCGCGTTCAGCTTTCCGAAATGAAGGAAGCCCGGTTCTTCTTTCTTGCGCTATTCTTCTTCGCGGCATTTGTTTTCTTCGCGAATACATCCCTCGGACTTGCGCGCGACTGGGATATCGCAGCGCCTCTCGGGATCATCGTTGCCTGCGCGGCGGCGGTGTTCCATACAATGAAATTGCCCGGAGCCGATCCGGGTGCGCGTCCAGCATTGTACTACGCCGGATTCGGCGCGCTCATCGTTGCCGGGTCATGGGTCGTTTCCAATGTCAATCCTTCGATGTCCGCCGCACGTTTCGAAACGATTCTTTCAATCGACGCGAACCGCATCTACCGCGATTATTCGCACAGCGGGTACGAAGCCCTGCGGAAATACTTCGTTAACGAGCGCAATCTTCAGAAAGACATCCAGCTTTCGCAAAAGAAGATTGAGATCCTCGACTATCCGCAGGACTACGCGTATCTCATCACCAGATCGCTCGAAATCCACCCATCCGATGCCACGGAATACACCGGTATTCAGCGCTGGATGCTTCTTCGGCTTGCAGCAAAAGCCCAGTCATTGAATTCACAGGGAACGCAGCGCGACTACAGTATTTCGATGCCTCAGATCGATTCGCTTACCGAGGCAATTGCCGTCAACGCGTACACCCTTCGTTGTTACACCGAACTTTCGTCCGGTATAGCGCAGGTCGCCCGCGAGACCGGCGCTGCTCAGCCGTATTCGACCATTCTTGCGCTTGAAGCATATGAGAGCAAAGATTACGCCGCTGCGTTACGCGGTTTCGGCGCTTCGATAGAACGCGGATTTCATTCGCCTCAGATTTTCCGGCTTGCGGCTACCGCGCTGGCCCTCAGCAAACGTTATTCCGACGCCATCGCCGCGATCGAAAAAGGAATCGGGTACTACCCCGACGATCCCAGGTTGCTGATGACTTATGGAGACTGGCTCCTGAAATCGGGCATCAGGCGCGACGATGCCGTTGCCGCCCTGCAAAAGGCGTTCGCACTGGCGCCAGACGATCAATTGCGGCAGCAAATCCAGCGGATATTGGAATCCTCGGGCACGCCCCCTCCCATTACCGAGCCTCCAGCGGAGTGATCGATGGGGATGAAAACAGTGTTTGTTCTTTACCGCTGCAAGACTAGATTGACGATTCGAATTGAACCTGAATATGTAGGCCGATATGTGCGGATTTGCAGGTATACTGCGATATAAGGAAAGCGGAACGGAAATAACCGCGCAACTGCTCACCGAAATGGGCAACGTGATTTACCATCGCGGTCCCGACGACGGCGGCATTTTCCTCAATGAGCAACGGACGATCGGGCTCTCGTTCCGGCGGCTATCGATCATCGACCTTTCGCCTGCGGGCCACCAGCCCATGTCCACCGCGGACGGACGCCTGACTCTCGTGTTCAACGGCGAGATCTACAACCATCAGAAATTGCGCGCCGAACTCGAAGCTGCGGGCTATACCTACCGTTCCCGCACCGACACCGAGACGATCCTGTACTCCTACCTGCATTGGGGCGAGAGATTTGTCGAAAAGTTCGAAGGTATGTTCGCGATTGCCTTGTGGGACAGCGCACAACGACGGCTCTTCGTTTACCGCGACCGCGTCGGGATCAAGCCGCAGTACTACGCCGATACAGGACGGGAAATCGTTTTCGGCTCGGAGATCAAAGCCTTGCTGCGGCATCCGGCAATCTCGCCCGCCGTCGACGAGCGCGCGTTGTACCACTACCTGACATTCATCCATACCCCGGCGCCGGACACATTGTTTCAGGGCGTCAGGAAGCTTGAACCCGGTCACTACCTGACGATCGATGCAGACGGCGCCATCGCAGATCATGAGTATTGGGATCTCCGCTCGGCTCCGAAACCGGATTTCGATTTCAACGATGAAGAGGCGGTCGCCGGACGAATCCGCGGTTTGCTGATTGAAGCGATCGAGAAACGCATGATGTCCGATGTGCCTTTCGGCGTATTCCTCAGCGGCGGAATCGACTCGAGCGCAAACGTGGCGCTCATGGCGGCGCTGATGAACCGCCCGGTCGATACCTTCACCGTCGCCATTAAGGGACAGGAAGATACAAACGAATTTCAGTGGGCGCGGCGCATCGCGAAGCAGTTCGGCACAAATCATAAAGAAATCCTCATCGACGACGGCGGTTTTCTGGACCTGCTTCCGTTGATTGTCCACCATCAGGACGAGCCGCTCGCCGATCCGGTGTGCTTCCCGCTGTATCACGTATCGAAGCTCGCGCGCGATAACGGCACCATCGTAATTCAGGTCGGCGAAGGGAGCGACGAGCAGTTCTCCGGTTACCAGAGTTATATCCGCGCCCATGCGCTGCAGCGGTACGGACGCCGGCTCGCTCCCGTTCCGCGCTTTCTCCGGAAAGCGGCGTACAGCGCCATGATCCCGCTGTTGAAACAGCGGCGCGTCGATTACAGGCAAAACGTAATCAGAAATATGATGGAAGGATCGCCTGTCTTCTGGGGCAATGCGGTGGCATTTTACGAACGCGAGAAACAGAGCGTGATTTCGGATGCCTTCCGGCGCAGGATGGCTGGCATGGAATCGTCGTTCGACCTCGCCGCCCGCCGGATCGGGATGCTCCGCGAAGCCGGCTCGCTCGATGAGCTTCAGGAGATGATATACTGGGAATTAAAGAACAGGCTCGCCGAGCTTCTTCTTATGCGCGTCGATAAAATAACCATGGCGGCAAGCATCGAAGCGCGCGTACCGTTTCTCGATCACAAGATGCTGGAATTCTCCTTCCACATTCCCGAATCGCTCAAAATCAAGAACGGCACGACAAAGTACATTCTCAAGAAAGCCTTGCGTGGAGTGCTCCCCGACGATATCATCGACCGGAAAAAAATCGGCTTTGCCGGTTCCGGCAAAAACATGCTGACGCCGGAAATCTTCCGTCATGCAAAGAGCCTCCTGCTAACCTCGAATCACGGATACTTCGATAAGGATTATCTGGAACGCCTGCTTGGAGAATACGAACAAAAGAAGATAAATTACACCCCCCAGATATGGACACTGTATAACTTTGAGCTGTGGCATCGTCAATGGATCGAGAATAGACCGGAGCCTTCGTGAGCGAACAACACCAATCCGATAAACGCGTATACTGGATCGATATTCTCCGGGGGCTTGCCATTCTTGTCATGATTCCGGCGAATATGGCGCCATATCTGGCCGAGCCGCACAATCTTCTCTACCGGTTCATTGGATCGTTCGCAGCGCCTATCTTTATCCTCCTGAGCGCCGGGATGGTGGTTCTCCGCAGCGACAGGCACAGCGCGGGCTATTATGTGCAACGCGCGGGCTATGTCATGCTTTGCGGCGTTCTTCTCGATACGGTTCTTTGGCGGATCGTTCCATTCATGACGTTCGATGTGTTGTATACGATAGGCATCGGAATGGTGGCGGTGTATTTCCTGCGAAACGTCGACACGCGCGAACTGCTTCTGCTGACGCTGATCATCTTTCTTGCGGCATACGCCGGTATTCAGGTATTCGGCTATCACGAAGCAGTGCCTGAAGTGGCGTACCTCGAAAGCCTCCGATTCCCGGGTCCTGACAGAGTCGTTCAAAGCTGGTTTCTCGACGGATGGTTCCCGCTGTTCCCATGGCTCGGGTTCGCATTACTTGGCTCCGCGTTCTTCAAGTATATCCGGAAAGCCGGCGATGCATTGCCTGTCAACCGATTGTTTATACTCGGACTGATATTGACAGCCGCAGGGCTTGTGCTTCTTTTCGTGCCGATACCTCACTACGAGAATTTCGCTTCGAACCAGATTATCTCGAACCGCGAAGGCTACTCCGAGATATTCTATCCGCCGACCCCCGGCTACCTGCTCATGGCAATCGGAATATTTTTGATCCTGCTCAGAGCGCTCTTTCACAGTAGGCAGAATCCTATTGGCGATATCATATCGTATTTCGGGAAGCACTCCATGCTGGTATACCTGAGCCATCAGATCCTGGGATACGTTCTTGTCGGACCGGTAATCCGCGCATTCGGCGCCGATAGTATATCCATCGGCTGGTTTTTTGCGTTCGCGAATCTGATGGTCATCGGACTTGTGTACCTGATTTGCCAGTTGGCGGGATATGTGAAGCAGCAATACCGGATCAACAATGCATTTCTGCAGGTCATAATCGGCAAATAATCGTTGAAAATCCTACATCGTTCAGTAAAAAGCCGGAATTATCCGGTTTTTTCTGTCTTACCGGCTGCCTATATTTCCCGATAGTCGTTTTCACTCCACGCCGATGGCGTCTTCACCCGTAAAACTCTGAATCATGAATCGTTTCTCATTGACAATTCTCGATCTTGTCACGGTTGCCGCAATCGTCTTCATCGGCTTCCCGGCTGATGCCCGTTCGCAGCACCGGTCGTCCTCCCATGCATCCTACGGCATCGTCGCGAGCGGAGGATTCAACATTCACTCCGCGGATTTCAAGGAATTACCCGGAATCCCCAATTGTTGCGAACAATTCGACGGCGGTACCGGGTTCGGTCCCGGATTCGGATTGACGTATTATTCGCCCATCGTCGAAGGATTCGGACTCCAATTGCTTATCGCCTATCAGGATATGAGCGCCGACCTGGTGATGGAAGAAAACATCGGTCCCGTCGTTACCCCGCGCGGACTGGAAGATGCCATTGTCGAGCAGCGGCTATACTCGAAAACCACCGCGCTGGATTTCCGCCCCAGTATTTTCTATTCGATATTCCGGAATTTCCCCGTCGATCTGTACGTCGGACCGCATCTGGCATTGTTGCTATCGAACGATGTGGAGCAGGAAGAAGCCTTCATCTCGCCGTCGGACAAAACGTTCAACGACGGCTCCCGGATACGGAACCGGTTCTCCGGCAAAGTGCCCGAAGGCGCTTCGATGTACTTCGGGCTCTCGACAGGATTTCAAGCAAAAGTGTATTTGAACGACAAATGGTGGCTGCTGCCCGAACTATCAATCGGCGCAGGGGTGTCTTCGTTAAGTTCGGGAATCGACTGGACGCCTAATTTCGCGCGGTTCTCCGTTGGGCTGATGTTCACGCCGCCCGAACCGCCGCCGCCTCCTCCGCCGCCGCCTCCGCCGCCGCCGCCGAAACTGAATATCGACATGCAGGTAACCGCAAAAGCGGAAGACGGAACAACGCTGCCGGAATTCAAGATTGTCGTCGAAGAGATTTCGAAGAGCGAGCTCTTCCCTCTCCTTCCGTATGTCTTCTTTGCGCAAGGCAGCGATGTTCTCCAGACGACAAGCCAGAGATTGATTTCCGCTGCCGAAACGAATGCATTCCAGGAAACGAGCCTGCCGAACAACACGCTCGGTATTTACCGCGACCTGTTGAATATCATCGGATCGCGCATGCGTAATAATCCACGCGCTTCCATTACGCTCACCGGCTGCAACAATATGAACGGCGAAGAGAAGGATAACCGCGAACTGAGCCGTTCGCGCGCTCAGGCGGTGCAACAATACCTTGTTTCGGTGTGGGGTATCGATAAAAAACGCATCCGGATCGAAGCGAGAAACTATCCTCAGGAAGCTCCAGACCGTTCAAAACTCGAAGGACAGGAAGAAGCCCGCCGCGTTGAAATCAGCTCGGATGCCTACGAGGTCATCAAACCGATACTCTGGAAAGATATCTCGCGCGAAGTAAAAACCCCCTCGGTTCTCATTCAACCCAGTATCCTGGCCGAAGCCGGCGTACATGCATGGTCGGTCGTCGTGAAAGACGGCGAACACGAGTACACGTCGTTCAAAGGACAGGACGCAGTACCGGGACAGCTATCGTGGGTCATCGACACGACATCGCCGCCAAAGCCCGGATCGACGGTGACCGTCGAACTAAAAGCATACGACAAGGCGAATCAATCCCGTACGAAAACGCTCCAGCTTCCGGTCGATCAGGAAATCCGCACGCGCGAAATCGTGGAACAAAGCGGCAACAAGCGGATCGATAGATTCAGCCTGATTTTATTTGAGTTCAAGAAATCGGAAATCGGTCAGGAAAATCAACGCATCCTGGATATCGTCCGCAACGCCATCACGCCGCAATCGCGCGTGACGATATATGGTTTCGCTGACCGGACGGGAGGCGTTGATTATAACCGGAACCTTGCGATGGAACGGTGCCAGTCGGTACAAAAGGCGCTTGCCGGAAGTCTGCAGAATATTCCCGTTACGCTCGAAGCGGTCGGTAGCGACCGGTTGCTCTTCGATAACGATATCCCTGAAGGCAGAAACTTCTGCCGTACGGTGCAGATTGTCGTTGAAACAGGCATCCGCTAAAATGGTTATTACTATAATGGATTCAATCGGCAGGTGATATATGAGAAATGCGATTCGATTTACCGTTCTGTGCCTCGTTGCCGCTACGCAGCTTATGGCTCAGGTGAATCTCAATGTAACATCGGTGACGGCGTTGAATTACCCGCTTGTTTCGGTCAAGTTTACGGCGACCAACGCGAGCGGAGACCATTACCGTACGTATTCTCCGGGCGATTTCGTCATCGTTGAGGACGGCATCACCCGCCCGGTGGTCAGCGTTTCGTGTCCCGAACCCGTGACGCCGCCGATATCGGTCACACTGATGTTCGACATCAGTCCGTCGATGCTCGTCGCGGACAGACTGAAAAACGCCAAGGACGCAGCGACAGAGTTCGTCAAACTGATGGATTTTCCGCCTGCCCGGATGGGAATCACCGTGTTTTACGATGAATCAGCCATATGGGAGCCGTACACTACCGATAAAGCGAGAGTTCTTCAGCGGATCAGCGACATATATTCCTTCGGGGCCACTACCGATGTACACGGCGGCTTTGTCGACCCTACGACAGGCTCTATCGACTTCACAAAAGGCGAACCCGCAACCCGCTATATCATCATCTTCACCGACGATTACCACACCCTGCCGCAGCAATGGCAATCTGAAATTTTCAACAGCGCCATCAGCAACAATATCAAGGTATTCACTGTCTGCATGGATGCATACAACATCAGCCCGACGCTGCGGAATATCGCAATCAGGACAGGCGGACAGTGGTTCGAAAAAGTGACGACTCCGCAGCAGGCCCACGACATCCTCACCGCTATCGGCGCCCAGATCTACCAGTATCCCGATTGCGAACTTGTGTATCGCACCGACGGCTGCGATCCGACGCGTAACGTCAATATCACGTTGACAAAGAACGGCCGGTCGGATACCGAAAACCGCACATTTACAATTCCGGCAACGTCGATCGTTACGCTCGAAGCGACTCCTTCTGTGGTCGATTTCGGCGTCGTACCGAAAGGAATCACTAAAACGATGGACGTCACGTTACGCGCCCTCAATGGAGATGTACTTGTGGAGGGCATCGAACAGAACCCCCTCGGATTCAGGATAGTAGATAATGGCGGATCACTTCCTCCTTTTACTCTTGCCAAAGGCGCTACGAGAAAAATCACTATCGAGTATCGATCCACCGACACAAACCGTATTTCGGCGTGGCTAAAGGTGCTATGCAATGCGCCGTGCGAGTATCACATCACTGTGACAGCCGGATACACCGACGACAACCAGCTTGCTCTCGAACATCCGATTGGAGGAGAAGCCTTCTATGTCGGCGACGTGCTGACATACCGGTACGGCGGCATTCCCACGAATGAAGAGGTCGCGATCGATTACTCCACGAACGGTGGCAAGGCATGGAATACGGTCAGTACGAGCGTCTATAATTATTACCGTAACTGGATCACCGCAGACACACCGAGCGATTCCTGTGTCGCGCAAGTGTTCACAAGAACCACGAGGAATAATCCACAGGATAGTTCCTGGCTGCCGCTCCAGCCGTCGGCATTCACCTCGCTCGATTACGGCGCGGTCAACGCCATTCTCGCAGCCGGATTGAGCGATGGACGCGTGAAACTGTACAATCCATACAAAGGCACGCTCGCCCGGATCATCCAGGCGCACTCGGGCGGCGTGAATAAAGTCGTATTTTCCCCCGACGGGAAATGGTTCGCCACCTCCGGAAACGATAGAAGAATCAAGGTGTGGAACAGTTCCGACGGAACGCCCGTCTTTGCCTCCGCTCCCTTCGGCAACAATACCTTTGGCGTCGCTTTTTCCGATGATGGGCAGTACCTCGCCGGGAGCGATTTCACAAACGTCGCCTTGTGGCGGACATCAGATTGGAGCGTTATGTGGAACGTACCCAATCAAGCGACATCCAACGGCGCCGTGGCAGTAGATCCGAAACACCGCTGGGTTGCCTCCGCATACGGAAGCGCCATCGCCATTCTCGATTTCAAGAACGGCGCAAGAATCCGCACGCTGAACGATCATACCGGCAACGTGCATGCTCTCGCAGTGAGCGAAGACGGGTGGATTCTGGCAAGCGGATCGAGCGATAACAGCGTCCGAATCTGGAACACCTACGTCTGGGAACAGTCGTTTGCGTTGCAGGGACACACCGCCGCAATCAACGATCTGGCGCTTTCGCCAGGAGGCATGCAGGTCGCATCCGCCTCCGACGATAAAACGGTGCGCGTCTGGGATACGAAAAAAGGCACGCAATTACATCTGTTCACCGGGCATACCGCGAACGTCAACGGCGTTGCAATGGGCAAGCGTTTCGGCATGATAGCATCCGGCGGCGACGATAAACGATTGCGTATGTGGACATACTCGCCGTCCATGGCCGATAGAAGCGACAGCACATGGAGAATCATCCCCAAGATTACGGATATCGTCGCGACGACGCCGGTATTCGATGTTCTGCTTTGTCCGCAGGATTTCTCGGAAAAGAACATTACAATCTACAATCGAGGCAATCAGCCGATTCAGATTTCGGATCTGCACATCGCGGGCGACGATTCGGCGCATTTCTCCATCGTTGCCGGACCGGCCATACCGCCGGATTATACGCTGCCTCCCGAGGACTCGCTGGTCTTGACGATCCGGTTCCAGGCGGATGCCCGCGGATTGTACAACGGCGTGCTCGAGGTAATTACCGCCGGTAATTCTCTTCCGATAGTTTCCGTGCAGCTTTCGGGTAGAAAAGAGGAAGCCGTGTTCGCCGTGGACCCGGCATCGATCGACTTCGGCGAGGTGTACCACTGTACCGTCCCAACAACCCGCACAACGGTACTCACGAACACCGGGACCGTGCCGGTTCGGATTTCGCTGACTTCAAACACCCTCACAGGGGCGGTCAGGCTTCTCACCCAGCCGCGCGACACGCTTCAACCGGGCGAATCGGATACGCTGACCGTCGAATTGAATACGCTCGCGCAAGGCACATTCTCCGGGAAACTGACCTTTACATCGCTTCCCTGTTCGTACACCCGCGATATCGATGTCGCATATTCGTTCGTGAATTCGGCGCCGGTCGCCACGCCCAATCCAGTGGTCTTCGATTATACTTCGGTTGGAAACTCATCGTTCAAGGATCTCACAATCGCCAATCCAACCAAAACAACGATGCACATCGCCGAGGCCCGCATTTCCGGCGGCGTATTCGCGCTTGCCGATCCGGGCGCTATTCCTTTGTCTATCGGACCGAACGGATTCGCGACTCTGACGCTGCAATTCACCCCGGCTACGGAAGGTCCGGTATCCGGACAGATCATGCTCGTCAGCGATTCGCCGTGTAACGATACCGTGTATGTCCCGCTTCAGGGATCGTCGGCCAAGAAGCCCGCGATCGCCGCAACAGTGGATCCATTCGCGAGACTCGTCTGCAAGGATGAACAATACACGCAAGTCAACGGCGTGGTACGCAATACCGGCGGAGAGGACCTTGTGATTTCCGAGTACCGGATAGCGGGATCCAATCCGGGCGATTTCATTATCGTCGCGCCGACCTCAAAACCGCTAACGATAGCGCCGAATAACGATCAACCATTCACCATCGGGTTCCGGCCTACCGTTCCAGGCGATAGAACCGCGGAGTTGCAGCTTATCAGCAATGCGGAGAATGAAGACACACTACGGGTGCAATTGGCGGCGAGGAAGGATTCCGTCAATTTCCTCATCCCGACAGCGCCGCTGGCGCTCGGAGAACGGTACCACTGCCAGTTCCCGGCAACCTATAGCATCCAATTCAGCAACCCCGGGAATATCCCGGTAACGATCGCGCTCGATCAAACCACCCTGCCATCGTACGCAACATTCCCGGCAGGCACGTTCCCGATGACGATCCAGCCCGGCGCAACGACAACCGCCGATATCACACTAGCTCCAAAGCAGTACGGCACATTCACTGAGACGCTCCGGTTCACTGAAGCGCGGTGCAACACCGAGCGCACGTACGGTATTGCCTTCTCCTTTGCCGACAGCAAACCAACTGCATCGTCGTTGCTGCTTGATTTCGGATTACTCAACAGCGGCGGATCGCAGCAGCGAAGTATCACAATCAACAATGCAACCGCATCGCCGGTTGTAGTGGGATCGATAGTATCGACGGGCGGTAATGCGTCCATCACAAGGTTGCAACCGCAAGCCATCCCCGCAACAATTTCGGCGGGGGGAGCAATGACTTTGGAATATGAATATGCGCCTCTCGCAGCCGATACGCTCGATCAGGAAATAATCATCATTACCAGTTCTCCATGCGTCGACACCATTACGGTCCGTCTCAGAGGCAGGAGTTCGTCGGCATCTTCGCTTGTTTCGCTTCCCGATCTGTCTGGTAAAATCGGATCGACTGTCCGAATTCCGCTCCGGTTGGAGCAAAGCTCGAATCTTACAGTCGCTGGAGCGACGGCATTTACAGCCGATATTTCATTCAACGCATCGATGCTCTGGGTAACCGGCGTCGAATCCAATCTTGGAACGGTACAATACAACACCAGGGTACAAGTCCCTGCGACCTCGTTGCATATCGACGTTGCATCCACCGTGACGCCCTCGAACGGTATTCTTGCGGAAATCGTGTGCATTGTTGCGTTGGGCGACGCCGAGCAAACCGTACTGGCGATCGACTCGTTCACATGGAAAGGCTCGAATGCAGGCGTGTCGACGAGAGACGGCGGTTTTACTGCGGAAGGAATCTGCCGGGCAGGCGGTGACAGGCTTGTCAGACTCGACGACGGAATAGTACTCTTCCAAAACGCGCCGAATCCGTTCAACCCGTCCACGGAAATTGGCTATTATCTACCGGAAGAGCAGCATGTCGATTTACGTGTCTACAATTCTCTTGGAAAGGAAGTCGCGCGGTTGGAATACGGCAGGAAGCCGGAGGGATACCACAGCGCGATATTCAACGCGGCGGGTACGTCGACGGGGATCTATACCGCTATTCTGAGAGGAGAACGCGGAGCGGTTCGTACGATCCGGATGGTAATGACGAAATGACAGCCGCGCCGTGAGCGCGTAGGACGGAAGTATCCCAAAGGGAGAACACGCGGTAGCGATGTTCTCCCTTTTTACATTTGCGAATCGTTCAGTTCGATATCGTTGAAGCGCATCAGATCGGGAGACGTGATATCGGGGATATACTCCGTTCCTTCCGATTCCTTCACGTCGGTGTACTGCTGATTGACGAGATAATCGATCTCGCCGAAGCGTTCGAGGATTATTTCGTTATAGACTTTTAGCCGCGTTCTGACCGCCTGAAGAAATTCGATTTCATGCTGATCGAGCGTATCGGAACCATGCATGATACGCATGATGATCTCAAGAATGAGAAGCTCCTGAATCAACGTCAGGTTTGCCTCGCCGAGGTCCTTGAGATACGCTTCGATAGCGTTCTCCTTGTTCGCGCGGAGATCATCCATGATTTCCGTCATCAGGACTTCGGTATCGATATCCTTGAAATAGGATGCGATCTTTGTATAATTCTGGATTTCCCGAAGATTATCTTCATGAACCCTGCCATCGTTGGCTTTCACGAAGATAGCTGTTTTCAGGAGCAAGCGTTTGAATTCCGGTGTTTCCATACTGCTTTGCGTATTCGTGGCATACCCCGGCGCCGGTGTAACGGCGGCCGCCAAAGGCACGTTGGGATTGTTAGTTGGTCAATGAGTTAATGTATTGACCGCTCAGCATTGTCCAGATGCTATACAGTTCACATCCAAGCGCTACTTGCGCAGAACCTGGTCGTCGCGTGTCGAAAGTATCGGTCTGTCGCGTTCGGGCAACAGCGCGAATAATTGGCGGACAATTGTCCGCAGCCTCGTTTTTGACGGATTGGTCGCGATAATATCATTCGCTTCCATGATGAGGTCGTGCGCCGCAGTCCTGTTTCTCCAGGCGTGCGTATCGAACTCCTGATCGAATCCTCGAATAAAGCTGATCCACAAACCGATGTCCTGGCTCACGAGCTTGAATTCGAGGGCTTTGATTTCTTTCAGCAGGTCGCGCGCGACCTTCGTATTCTTTTCGTTCATGACCACGCCCGCGCGCTGCCGTAGTTGCTCGACGAGAAAATGCGAGCGTTCGTCGCCGTACTTCTCATCCGCGCCCAATAATCTGCGCAACGAATCGTTGAGATCGGTTTCGATCTTCGGCCACAAGCTCGCTTCCTGCAGTTTATCGACAGCTTTGAGGATTTCGCGCAACCGCTCCATCACCTGCGTTTTTGTATTGTAATCAGGCTTCCCTTTCTCGAGAAGATCTTCGAGTTCGTCGAGTTCGGTTTGAAGTTTCGCCGCGGTTGGGATATTGAACGACGGAGTATCTTCGCGCAACGCAGCAAGAGTTTGCATCGCATGCGTGATCTCGCGCTGCAATAAATCGGGGTCGTATTCCTGCTGGAGAATCTCGGGCAGCGGGACTTCGATGGTCTCGTCGATATCGCGGAAATCGGCGTACAGTTTGATTCTCCGCGAGCTGTCGACCTCGATGCTGATCTCGATATCGCTGTCGGCAGGCAGGTAGGCCGGCAAATCCTCGCCCGTGATAATAACCAGTCCTGCAAGCTCGTTAAGAATTGCGCGGGTATACGGTTCGCCTTCATAGATCGGGATCTTGATCAGATCCTCTTTCTTTCCTGGGCGGATTTCCTTCTGGTTTTTGAAGAGGTTCTTTCCGCGCGCCGGGAGCGTCTGGTTTTTTTCGAGACCGCGCAGGGGTTGAAGCACCTGCCGTTCGATCTGCGTATCCCAGGCATCGATGCAAAGGGAGTACGGCAGCGTTGCATTGGCAACCTTCAATCCCTGAATAATCGTGAACGACGACGGTTCGCATTGGAATGTATTCCCCTGCTCGTCGTACATGGAGATGGTGAAGCCGTTCGCTTTACCTGCTTCGAGTTGGACGGTCGTGATTTCGACATCGTCAACCATCTCGATCCGGCCGCTTGACCATGCTTTATCGTCGCGGGCGATTTCCGCGAAAAACCGGTCGGGGAGTTTCCCCGTCGTTTCCTGACGCAACACCCTGAATCCGAAACTCTCTTCCATCTCCACCGTCGTCTCAGGATACTTGAGCGAAAGTTGAACCTTCGTTTTGTCCTGTTTCCGCAATGTTTGCGGGATATCTCTTGTCGATGCAAACAGCGCCGCGCCTTTTGCGACTGCAGTCATCGGGTCGATGCTGGTATCGATGCGGGGAGAGATCTGGTCGACTAGCATCTTTCGAAGCGTCTGCGAAAAAGTAGGTCCGCCAACCAGCACAATTGTTTCGAGGTCGGCGCCGGTGATGTTGTTGCGTTCGAGCACGCGGTTGGCGATATCGATGGACCGTTGAAACGCCGGTTTCGCAACGCGTTCGAAGTCCTGGAGCGTAATTGTGAGGTCGAGTTCCATCTCCTCGCCTTCAGAATCTTCGCCCAGCGGTTTATACGTAAAAACATCGAAGCTATGATTGATCGACAGACTGATTTTCGCCTCCTCGGCGATAAACTTCAGCGCATCGCGCAGAATCGCTTTCGAAAAGCGGTGTTCGAGAATGCGCTCGATGGAATAATTGTCGCGCAAGTACGGAATAAGGATGGAATCGACAATGGCGTAGTCGATATTCTTGCCGCCAAGGTGGTTATCGCCGTCCGTATCGACGACCTTCATGATTCCATCCACCACTTTCATCAATGCAGCGTCGAATGTTCCGCCGCCGAAATCGAACACGAGCCAGTACCCGTCGGACCGCTTTGCGTCGACGCCGTAGGCAAGCGACGCGGCGATGGGTTCCTGCAGCAATTCGCAATACTTGAATCCTGCAAGGTCGGCGGCGCGCTGCGTTGCGTCGAGCTGGTTTTGGCGGAACTTCGCCGGAACGGTAATGATCGCCGACTGCACTTCGTCGTCGCGCACATAAGTTCTGAGGGTTTTCAGGATTTCGGCGCTGAGGTCTTCGGAGGTAAACACTCTGTCGAGATTGGCGCAGCGGTAGGTTTTATCCGTCCCCATCGTGCGTTTGAATTCGATAAACGTGTTGAATTTATCGTCGGAAGCATCCGAATGCGCAAGCTCTTTCAAATACGTCAGATACTCGTCGCCGTACCGGTTGTATGCCGCATCGCCGACGACAAGCGTCTGTTTCTTCGTAAAATGGACGCACGATGGAGTCGTATCTTTCTGAGTATCGCTTTTCACTATATAGATATTGCCGTTTCGAACCCGCGCGATCGCCGAATTCGTCGTGCCTAGATCGATACCATAGTCAATTTTAATGCGTGCCATGTCTGCTTGCTCGAATTAGGAATATGACTTGCTTACTTCCACTTTTGCCTGCTGAATCATCACACCCATGTAATTCACCTGGGGACGAACGACATCGGTGATGATTTCTCCTTCGATAGACTTGTCTTCCGCCGGCACAAACCGCGCCTCGACGTTCAGACCGTCGACATACTTTTTACCCAACAATTCGACAACCTCATATCCTCCTGAATTCAGTTCTTCTTCGATCCTGCGAAGGGAATTGGAGAGCGCTTTTGCCGCCTGGGAATCTTCGGGCATAAATTGAATTCGTTTCCGCATCCGGTGCATCTCGTCGGCCACCCGTAGCGGGAAGCTGTGATCGACTCCGATGATTTCGTCGAACGACGTTCCGAACGAGGGCGCCCGGTGATCGTTCATCTCCTGTAATTGCTTCTCCCGGTGTTCGAGACAGCGCAGCGTATGTTGATGATCGCCGGATGCTGTATCCTTCCGGAGTGTTTCAAAGCGAGCTTCGAGTTCGGCGAACCGCCTCGCAAATTGGAGTCTCATAAAGACGTATAGCGAAATCAATCCCACACCGAACGCAATCATTCCGATCAGAAAGGTTGTCGTCCGTGTCGCGTATTGCGAATCCACTAATTGCAACTCTTTATCGATCTGTTTTTGCACGTACGGATTTTCCCACAATCCCGCTGAATCGCTTTGATTGAGATAAAACAGCGTTGAGCCGTGAGTCAGCAATAAACTCCGCAGGCTGTCGAGTTCGTTCCCCAGCCGCAGGTATTTCGACTGTAATTCCTTGTACGAGATGGAATCGGTTTGCTGCTGTGCAGCCGCACCAACGGGCAGCGCCGATGCGAGTACGAATGCGGCGCACCAGTACCCAAACGCTGTGACCGCCGCTCGCAGATTCGCTGTTCCTCTATATCTCTCGTTACTCTTCATCGGGTTGTCGTTATCATTCGATTATTGAAGTAATCCGCGCCGCATCATGATGCGCTCCAGTTTCGATCTATTTGTCGCGAAGCGTTCGCGCAACGCGGGTTCCATATCCAGCGCATCGATCTGCTCCATAATGCCGGACACTGCGCGCGGGTCGTCGGTCGTGTTGACATACAGGACGCACATCCCGAGTGCATTGCTCGCAACGAGCGACGAAAGCTGGACATAATACGGGTCATGCTTGCCGAGGGTATCGCCGATAACCTTCAATTGTTGAAAACAGTTTTCCACGAATTCGCTGGCTATTCCCGGAAGTCTGATCCGTTCGTAATACGATAATCCTTTTATGAAGGGCAGATCGCGGATGTGATCGAACACCGTATCGATCTGTTCCTGGACCACAGTGAGACGTTCCTTATTCGTCTGCTCGTGTTCCCATTTATTGATCAGGTCAATGTTTTCATCGATACGCGATTTGACCCGCTCGCCGGCGGCGACATTTTTTGCCATTTCCGCAAGTTTTCGGGCGTCGGCGGCGGCTTTTACTTCATCATTATTCTCTATCGAGATATTAAAGAAGTCGATCGCGCACTGTAGTATTTCGTTTGCGAGCTTGTCGGCGGTGTTCTGAAATTTGACATTCTCTTCGCCGAGAATCACCTTCAAATATTGAAGATCGTTCTTGACATTATTGAACAGGTCTACGCCGAAAAGCTTTGCCCGGTCGGGTTTATCGGTCCGCCGGACGCCCGCTTCGTGGATCTCATCTTCAACACGTTGAAGCGGCTGAAGTACAAACTTATCCGCGACAAAATGCCGGATATCGGCAGAGAAATACTTGAAACATTCGAGCAGTTCCTTCGTGGCGATCCCGTCGGGGCGGTCTAATGCAAACTTGAAAGACTGCAATACTTCCTCAGCCCAGAGTCTGAGAAGCTGCTCCGGATCGATCGGAAACGTAGTCCCCGCTATGGCTTCTGAAAACGGCGCGAAATACTGCGATTCAAACGTCTTGCCGGCTAAAATGATCCCTTTGGTAAGGTAATCCTTATTCAACGCTCCATTTTTCCCGGCGATGGCAAGAAGAAGGACCGAAAGGTTTCTCATATTCGAGAAGTTTTTCTTCGTAACCTTCCCCCCTTCGAAGGTCTGCATCCAAATGTTGACAGCCTTGGAAATTGAGCCTTCCTGGAGCAGTTTCATCGCCTGAGTATCGGCATCGCCGTTATTCCAGAACCAGAATTGAGCATAGTACAGCTTGTGTTCCGGCTGCTCGATATGATTCGAAGCGTCTTTAATAGCTTCTGCCGTGCGTTCAACCGCCGAAAGGACGGAGAAATCGGACGGGTACGAGGGCATTGTTCCCATCTCGGCATGAATAGCGAGATCGGAAATGCGCTTGGCAATTTCACGTTCGGTCGCCGTGACCGGCAAACCAAGTATGCGAAACGGATTGTTATGAATCAGGTTCATCGACCTCGTTCCTGCAACCTCTTTTCGGCGTGATTTGTCTGCATACGAACCGTCATACTCACCCACCCGGCACTGCACGTGGTGGAGTGACATCGGCGTTCCTGCTGCACATTGCCCGTTTACGGGCGGTAAAGACATCGTAATGTATTGATTCTATCCCCGACAGGCAGTAAAAAAAAAGCCTCAAATTGTTGTTTTTTCACATTCGTACCCATCTCCTCCAAAAAAAAGAAGCCGTACAAATTGAACCTGCGCTGCATTATATCGGTTTGAAATTGTACATTGCATGGCTATAAATACCAGAATCATTTACCTTATGAACACTCGCGATACCGAATTCCAACGCCCGATTGCGTCGCGCTCTGCACCAGCTCGCAAGATCTTGTCGCTGATCGGCGTTCTCGGCGTGATGTACATGTTTTCAGCCGTTGCCCAGGACGCCGAACCGCCGGACGGTTTCGGCGTCAAGAATGTGGAAATCGGCGCCGGCGTATCGCCGCTCGGACTGACCGACGAAAACGATCTGGATAGCTTCATCGAATACGGCGGATTCGCGACGTTTATCATGCGCAATCCCGACGATTTCATGCTCCGTTTGTCGGCTTCATATGGATCGTCGGCAAGTAATCCTCCGCAGGAAATGCTTTCGAAGGGCAAACTGAATCTCACGCGTTTCGATGCGTATCTGCTCTACGGCAGATATTTTTATGGAGGCGTGGGTATCGGCTACTACATGTTCGATTTTGCACTCAGCAGCGAAGTCGTCGACGCTTTCCGTCAAGAAGGATTCGCAGCGACCGAAACATTTTCGAACTCTCTCGCTTATTCCGCCAAAATTGGAGTTAAAAGCGAGTCGAAACTCGGGTACTTCGTCGAGGCGACCCTTACGATGTTTGAACCCGAAGTCACGTCGTCCGTCACCGATCTTCGAACGGGCAACTCCGCCGTCACCAAACAGCCGTTTACAGCCCGGTTAATACAGTTTTTCTGTGCCGGAATTCTATACAGATTCTAATATGATGCCCCATCTCTGGTCGAAAAATCGTTTGCGTTATTTCCTTACTCCGCTTCTCCTCGTTGCGTTGTTCCTCACCGCATGTGATGAAGAAGGCGGCGAGCCTGTCGGGTATTACCTGAATAAAGCCGCGATTTCAATCAAGCCATGGGTATCGGCTGGGAAACCCTTTCCCAATTACCCTTTCGAATCCATTCTGACCGCGCCCGGAGGTCAGATATTAGTCAGCATCCACGACTCCGGCATCTTTATTTCGACGAATACGGGTGTGTCATGGAACGCTTTTTCCCAGGGGCTTCCCGATAAATTGTACTTCAGATATCTGGCGATGGATTCGGAAAACTCCGTCTATGGCGCCGACGATACTGCTGTCTACAAACGGAGACAATCGGGCGAAGGGTGGACACCGCTTACAGGCGGACTTCCAAAGAACGCATTCGTTAACGGACTGTATGTGAATTCGACAGGCGCGGTCTATCTGACATCCGCCGCCGGCCTGTTCATGCTCAACGACTCCCGAACATCCTGGAACCAGCTCGGCGGCGGGCTTCCGTCGGACGTCGGTCTGAAGGACCTGGCATTCAATACCGACGGTTCTGCGGTCGTTCTCACCGCTGAAGGAAAAATGTACCGGTCGCAAAACGGCGTCAGCGGCTGGAGACCCGCGTACATCCCATATTATGCCGACTCCATCTATTCTATCGAAAGCAATCAACGCGACGGTCTATGCATCCTGCTTACCAGTCGGAGGCTGATCCTCTGGAATTTCGATACGATCGAAGAACCTCCTCAACTTCTCTACGCCGAAGATATCCGGTTCTTCAATAAAATCGGGTATATGCTGCAGGCTCAGGAGCGGTCGCGCGACCCGTTCCTCAATGCAACAAAAAGGTACACCCTGATGCGGTCTGTGGACGCTGGGAAACACTGGGCGCCATTCTATACCGGTCTTGGCGGACTTCCGACCGATATCGCGTTCACTCCTCAGGGAGATGGGTATGCGGGCACATCCGACGGATCATTCTTCAAGACGACAAAGCCGGTAAAGTGAGCCTCCTTCCTGCTAAAAGGAATGAGGCCTATACATGACGCCATCAGTCCTTTGGGCGTGCAATCAAATCCTGAACGTATACTTCAAACGCCAATACTTTCTTCAGATAACCAGGGTCTCGCGCCGATTCAATTGTCTACGCCTGGCCATCCGGTATGATAGCGGGATCGGCGACGCGCACTAGACGAAGGAACGATTGCGCGATCAGATTGCCAACACGAATAATCGCAATAGTATCTTGCGGCCGATCGACGGCGTGAAGAAAAGGGTATGATTCAATACCGGATCAGATTCCTTGAAGACGGATATGACGTCGAATAAAAGCGGAAAAGGCTTTATCGGGATGTACGGCTGATATTAATACGTTGCCCCTCTATCGGTACGACAATTCATTCTCTTTCGCTAATATCTACCTGTTCATTCAGCAAGACGCAACCATTTTCCATTCACCGTATTCATTCCCACTCGCCATTCCTCCATCTGCTTTATTGACATTAACGGTTTTCATACGTACCTTGCCGTCAAGATTCTGGATCGGTATCTGTATTGGGTTTCACAATCGATTCATCCCATTCAACGGTGATAGAGCAACCACATCCGGCATGCGCCCGGGGCGGTTGCGAAACGGCGACATCGAAACAATCGAGTACCGCTTTGCACTTGTGCCCGGCTGTGTAATTGTCATTAGAGATACGTTGTATTATTGACGGAAATGATAGCATCAGGAAATCCAGTATGAAAGCATTCGCTCTGCTTTCGCCGATATTGCAGTCTATCAACCGCCTTTCCAAACGGCAAATGCTGTTCTGTGTCGCGGGAATATATAGTATCGCGATTTTCATGTACATCGTCTGTTTATATACGCCGCCGATCCAGTACACCGATTCGCTGCAGTATATCGAAACGGCGAAACAATTCTTCGGCGCCGCGAAGGAAATTCCGTTCCGCCCTGTATTGTTCCCCTTGTATCTTGCCGCAACGGACAGCATCCCCGACCCCGGGTTTATATATATTCTCGTTTCACTCGTTCTGCATTTTGTGTGTGCGATGCTTCTCTCGTATATCGTATACGATTCAACCGGCAAGATAGTTCTCGCGCTTATCACTGCCGTTGTTCTGGCATCTCCGCATATCGCAGGAATATCCTTTGTCGTGATGCCGGAAAACCTGACGTCTGCGTTGTTATGCGCCGCGTTTTACTTTTTATATATTCACGAGAAAACCGGTCGCAACCGGAATCTCGCCGTGTCAAGCGTATTGATCGGACTAAGCGCGGTTTCCCATCCATCCTTCGTTCTCTGCATTGCCGCGCTTTCCGGTATGTATGCGCTCCGCATATTTACCCGCCGCCTACCGTCGCCGTGGATGTATATCCGGAAATACGCAATATTCCTATTATTGCCAGGAATACTCATTCTGGCATCGTATTCGATATACAACTATTCCCGTTACCGGTTTTTTGGTATCTCGTATATGTCCGGCATTACTCTCGCTTCGAGAACAGTACGCATCATCGACGATCTTCCACCCTCGGAGATGAAAGATATTCTGATAAAAACACGCAATGCGGAGATTGTATCGGGACATTCGCATACTGCGTTGAGCTACATCTATCAAGCCATGCCCGAACTAAAAACCCGGTTCCACCTCAGCGACGCGGAGTGCTCACAAATGCTTGTCGCGCCGAATCTTCGCCTCATCGCATCGCACCCGATGGAATATCTTGAAGAGGTGTTCGGTAGTATGTTCCGTTTTTGGCTGCCAGTCCGAGCCGTTCATGGTTTTCCCCAACGCGTTTTCGTCCTCGCGGCGGCGTTTATGCTGATTTTTTTCAATACGCTCTTTTTTGCATCTGTGATTGTGACCGCGATACTTAGCGTTGCGTTCCGGCGGATGAACATGACGACATTTCTGGCCACACCCCGCGGCGAGCTTCTTCGATCGCTGCTATTCATACTCGCGACACTGATACTCTATACCTGTGTTGTAACATCCCTGGCCGGGAACGGCGAGCAACGCTACCGCGCAAATGTCGATCCTCTTATCGTCGTCGCTGCAATCATAGGCGGCTTCATAGTGTATTCAATTTTCAAACAAAGGCAGGATGCACCCGGCCGTATCGCAATAGACATCTACGCAACGGTCGGCATTGATGCGAATGAAGCAGAAGAAGATCCCAAAGAACCGGTAGCCGGTCCGTAGAGGCAGAGGTAGCTCCATCTTCGCGGCGTCCGGATGAGGGGCATGGCCGGATCGGGGAGTTACGAACAACGATAACACTAACTAATCAATAGATACATCCGGACGTCGATTATGGGAACACTGCACGAACTAACGATCTTGATGCCGTGCCTTAACGAAGAGGAAACGGTCGGAATATGCGTCGATAAAGCGAAACAGTTTATCGAATCAAACGGACTCGACGGCGAAGTGCTGGTCGCAGATAACGGAAGCGTCGACGGCTCGCGGGATATTGCGGCGCAACACGGAGCGCGCGTGGTATTCGCACCTCGGAGGGGCTACGGCGCAGCTCTTCAAACGGGTATCACCGCTGCCTGTAGTAAATACATTATTATGGGCGACGCAGACGCAAGCTACGATTTTTCCTCCCTCTCAATGTTCGTCGACCGTCTGAGAAAGGGCGATGAACTCGTAATGGGTAACCGTTTCCAAGGAGGAATCGAAAAGGGCGCGATGCCGTATCTGCACCGGTATCTCGGCAACCCGGTTTTAAGTTGGATCGGGCGCGTGTTCTTTAATGTGCATGTCGGGGATTTTCATTCAGGATTGCGCGGATTCAACAAAGCCTCGATTATGCGATTGGGTTTGCGTACGCAGGGTATGGAATTCGCCAGCGAAATGGTCGTGAAATCGGCTCTCCATAATCTCAGAATATCCGAGGTGCCCATCACGCTCTACCCAGACGGAAGGTCGCATCCTCCTCATCTCCGCACTTGGAGCGACGGATGGCGTCATCTGAAATTCCTCCTCCTGTACTGCCCCCGCTGGCTGTTTTTCTATCCCGGGATTTCCATATTTCTTCTCGGTCTGACCGGAATCCTGCTGTCGCTGTTGGCTCCACATACGGTGAATTTCCTTATCCCCGCATCCCATTCAATCTATGTATCCACCCTTCTGGCGCTTGCGGGGAGCCAAACGGTATCGTTCGCTGTGCTATTGAACTATTATGCCAACAATTCGAATCTCTGGCCCGATCAAAAAAACTTTCCCCGGTTTATCTATCACGCCAATCTGGACCATATCATGGAATCGGGCAGCATTCTTTCGACGCTCGGATTTCTGGGTTGGATTTTCATGGTTCTCGGCTCCGCAGGCGTGATAGAACTCGCAGACGAAACGCAGGACGTCTATCAATGGCTGGCGGTCGCTGCATTCTTCCTGCTGCTCGGCTTGCAGATTGTATTCCTTACGTTCTCGGTTGAACTGCTAAAAAAGAAAATACCCATTCTCTGACGCTGCCGCGATAAACCGGTGTTTCCCCCGCGCCGAATAACGCCACGCGTTCCGTACCGCGGGTGCGTTCAGGTCCGCCCGAATTTCCTGTCGATATCTTCCAGCGACAGCCTGATGATGACCGGTCTGCCATGCGGACAAACGTATGGATTGGAGGTCGCAAACAGCTGGTCGATGAGGCTTTGAATTTCCGGAATGGACAGCTTGTCCCCTGCTTTGATTGCCGCCTTGCATCCGTACGCGGCAGCGATGTTGTGGCGCTCGTCCGGTACCCCCGCAGCGCTGTACTCCTTGAATTGTTCCAGCATCTCCTCGAGAATACGTTCTTCCATCCCCACTCGTACATCCTGAGGAACCGCTTCCACATTGACGAAGTTCGGCGGACTCAGTGTTACCACAAAACCCATCGCATTGAGCTCCGGGAGCAATTCTTCGATAAGCGCATAGTCGGATGGCGTTACTCGAAATGAATGGGTGAAAAGCAACTGCTGGCTGAACGGCGAGCTGTGTTCCAGCGCCCGCAGCGCCTTCTC
>CAYPBB010000044.1:0-38350 GCA_964408855.1 uncultured Ectothiorhodospiraceae bacterium | reverse complement strand
CGATGCGCAAGCTGATTCCGCCGCTGCATTATGCCATGAAAGAGCTTATCCCGATGATCGATGCGGATACGAATGCGTTCAACGACTATATGGACGCGCTCGGCATGCCCAAGGACACCGACGAGCAGAAGGCAGTCCGCAGCGCCGCCATGCAGGAAGGTCTCAAGAAAGCCGTGATGGTGCCTCTCCGCACCATGCAGATTGCCGACGGCTGCTGGGATACGATGACCGAAATGGCGAAGTACGGCAACATTGCCTCGAAATCCGATCTGGAAGTCGGCGCGAAGTCGCTGAACACCGGCGTCTGGGGCGCACACAAAAACGTGATGATCAACCTGCCCGGCGTGAAAGACGGCGAATTCGTGAAGCGCATTTCCGAAGAAGCCGACGCCATCCTCAACCGCGCCAACGCCAAGCTCGACGAAGTGCTGGACGTGCTCGGGAAAAGAGAGAAGTAGGACTTTGTTCTGAGACCCCCTTCATAAGGGGGATATTAGTAGCGCAAACGCCCGTTTAGCCAGAGGTTGAACGGGCGTTTTGCGTTGTTTGGTGTACCGCATTAAGACGAGCAAGGACCATCAAGGACTGTACGGACAAATCCTCTGAGAAGGCGTTAGTTAAGCAGCCTTCCACATTTGTCTTCTGTCCCTGATAGCTCCTTGTCAGTCCTTGGCGTCCTTGAACACTGGCAGCCTCGGCAGCGGCTATCTCAATCTTCCCGCTGCTATTCCATATATTGCCGCGCGTTTATCCGTATACTCTGGACTGGTGTTCCGTAAATGAGCGTTTTTCTGGTTCCGGCGATTGCCGCGTTGTTGGCGGCCGGTTTTACGTCGCAGGGGCAGCAAGCATGAGCGCCAAAAACCGGGCGTTTGCCGTTGGTGCACATCGTGTCTGGACATTTTCGTGATCGCCCAAAGATTGAAACGGCGTTATTTCAGAAGCCGCATCATTTTCTGCTTACGCAGGGATGGAGTGCTCAGTACGTAGTAGTATGTACCGGATGGTAGATTGTTTGCGTCGAAGCTGACGGTGTAACTCCCGCGTTCCTGGTACGAATTCACCAGTGTCGCAACCTCCCTGCCGTACATATCGAAAACCTTGAGTACGGTTAGCGCCGATTCGATGAGCGAATATGGTATGATCGTGACGTTGTTGAATGGGTTCGGGTGGTTCTGTCCGAGCGTAAAAATACTCCTGTCGTCAAACAAGCGTTTCCCGCCTTCTTCGCATACAATGACACGCAGGAAACCGCTCATCGTCGCAGTCGGAATACTGCGCCCAGCCCACCGGAAGTTTTCAATTTGTATCGAAAGCGTATCCGAGGCGCCAAGCATGACGGTTCCGGATAACGCGGCAAGAGCGTCAGTATTCGAGCGTTGTCCGGTTATTCCGGCGATGAGGATTCCACCCGAAGAGGGATACTCGACGGCATCCACCGGCATGTCGATAGCGAGGATGTTACCTGTTAAATAGATATCAAACATGCAGCTATCGATATCGTAGTAATCGAGGCATGCGGAATTTATCAGCGAAATGGGAATCCATACGCGATCTCCCGGTTTGGCTTCGATCGAAGCAATTGCAACCACCGCCGACGCCGGGCAGGGGTCAAAATCGATATATTCTGACGAATCGGTACAACCGCTGGAATCGGTTACAATGACCATATACATGTTTTGCCCGGCTGGAATAAATTCCCGGTTGGTTGCGCCGGCAATCGCCTCGCCAGACTGGTACCATTGATACGCCGCGCCCGGCGATGCAACGAGCGTATCGTTGCGCGTGAGGATCGTTGGGGTCGATCCCGTCCAACTGCGCACATCCACCAAAAAGTCAGGCGGTTTTGCCATGCACCCGGCAGAATTTTGCAGCGCCAATTGTATAATGCCGATACCGGCGCTGTCCCATTGGATATCTATCGAATTTGTTCCCTGTCCCGATACAATCGTCCCGCCGGTTGTCTGCCACAGATATTGTATACCAGGGATCGAATCCGTCTCATACCGCTTCACGCTATGAACGCACGCCCTGTTTTGACCGTACATATAAAGCGTGGGCATCTGAACGACATATACGGTAACGGAATCCGTATATGCATCGCCATACGCATCTCGGACGGTGACAACGTACGTTGTTGTTATCGCAGGTGCGGTATAAGGATTGGAAGCCGAAGGATCGTCCAAACCCGCCTGAGGCAGCCAGGAATAAGAGTAAGGGGGCTGACCCTGAAACGCCGCGGCATATAATTGCAGCGAATCGCCTGCACAAATAGTTGTATCATGCGATACATTCGCATCGACCGTCCAGTCGTATTTGGTGCGCATCTTCAATATATACCCGTCGCTATACCCTGCGAATTGTTGTTGATGTATTCCTGGAGTGCCCAGCCCCTCGGACCCCGCTTCGCCTGCGAGATAGATCGTCGATTGATCGCCGAATGCCAGGTCGTAGCTCAGATCGTCTCCCTCGCCGCCGAAGTATGTGCCGTATTGTTTCGTTCCTGCAAAATCGAATTCCATATAAAATGCGTCGCACCATCTCGCATGATTCGGTTGAAACGCACCTTCAGTGGCTATTCCTGACTCGCTGTACGTATCGCCGGCAAGGAATATTTTTTTTCCGCCGATAAGCGTCGTAATGCCCCTGTCGTCGCCCGTTCCGCCAATGTATGTAGACCATTTTTTATATCCGTTGTTGTAGTACAACGCTAGAAATGCATCGCTTTGTCCGGCCTTGTACTCCTGATATGCTCCGGCCGAAGCAATATTGTTGTTGCTGAATGTCATTCCGGTAACGACAACGTTGAAGCCTGATACGGCAACCTCGTCTCCAAGCTCGTCTCCCGCTCCGCCGAAATATGTCGACCAGATGAGCGTGCCTGCTGAATTATACTTTGCGAGGAAACAATCATTCGCGCCGCCGTATTCCCATTGGTATGCGCCGAAGGTGGCGATCTCCGAGGGACTCGAAGTTTCTCCTGTTATATAAATGTTCCAGGCCGAATCGCAGGCGACGTCGATTGCATAATCCTGCTGCGGACCGCCGAAATATGTTGCCCAATGAAGCGTCCCGTATGGTGTGAATTTGGCGACATACGCTTCGTTTCCTCCCGGATGCGTCCGTTGTTGGTAGGCGCCGGGCGACGCGATTTCGGTTTGGCTGTCGGTTCTTCCTGCTATGATAATATTATCGCCCGGATCCAGCGCCACGCCGAATCCGATCCATTCGGTTCCCGGACCTCCGTAATACGTATGCCAGAGCCGCGCGCCGTCTGTATTGAATTTAGCAATGAACACTTCCCATTCTTCATCGTCGGGTCTGTATTGTTTATGAACCCCTGGCGTTCCGAAGCCTCGGGAGTTCATTATTCCAACCGCGACGATATCGCCCTTCGAATCGATTGCTATATCCCGTCCGGTATCCGTGCTGTGTCTGCCATAATAGGTTCCCCATAACAATGTTCCGGATGAGGAAAACTTCGCAATCATACAATTCTCGTAATACACCGAATCCTGAAACGCCCCCGCGGTCGCGATCTGCCATGCGCTCATTGTACGGCCGACGACCGCCAGATCGCCGTTGGGATATGTGTCGATGCCATAGCAACGGTCGAAGAGTCCTCCTCCATAATAGGTGCACCATTCAATTTCCGGATCGATGACCAATGTCCTGGTGGTGTCATACTCCCCGGCACTGAATCTCAACGTATTGTTTTCGAGTATATACCGGCACGGAACTGATTGGTTGATACGTGCGCCCTTCGTGAATACGAGGCCGGCAGGTATTGCAAAGGTTTCGGGAGCGGCTTCGGTGATTATGCCGTTGGCGGTTTCGATAACAATCGATTCTTTATTTAGATACAAAGCATTTGCTCCCGAATACCGGAGTTTGATATTCGAAATTCGTCCCCCTGGATGCACGATAAAGGAATATTTTACCGGAACATTCTCCGACCGAGGTCTGACGTTCGCTTCGAACACCATGTCGATATCGGGGTAAATATTTTTATAAATGACCGTCGACCATGCGCGCACCCCCGTTACTCCTTCGGCAGGACCGTCCGGTATTACATAATTCCAATACGACTCGGATTGACCGGATGATTCTATTTCCGGGAAAGGATTCGCCCCGATGCACTCTACATCGATACGATGCGTGAAAACCGGCGCCGATGCCGCAACATCGATGTCAGCTTTGTGTATCGACCAGGCGGCAAGAGCCTCATCGTCCGGCATCCGGTTATCGAATCGAATTAGCTCGAAACTAAATCCGGTTCTTCTCAAGTGAAGATTGAAAGCGCCATTCCCATACATGAAACACACATCCGGCCGCGGATTATCGTACTGATCCACAACCTGACCCCTGTTTTCGAGAAAACCGCAGACAGGCGGCGACAGTAGTTGTTGAGCCTGAAGGTGAAGAGGAATAACAAGAACGAGAGCAAGAATCAGCGCGCAAGATGCACCGGATTCCGACTGCATACTACCCCCAGGGTTCGTGATTCATAGAAGTAACTCGCGTTAAATTTGATGTATTCCGAAAGCAATTGCAACCCGGCAGGGGATACTTCCAATACAGGGAAGGTTCGTTCCGGTGCATGCATTTTCCGTATATTCCCACGAGTTTATCCGTTGTTGCGGGTATCATGGTTTCTTTTCAGAATGTTGTGGATGAGCATTATGCGGACAGCATGTTCTTTGGCTGTATTGGTGTGTTTTCTCACTTTTTCCGTCCATGCCCAGCAGGCGTGGGTGGCGCAAACCGGGCGTTCTGGTGTGACACTGGAGGTAGTGAAGTCCTTCTTCGGCAGCGAATGCCGGGGATATAAAGAAGGGAAGGACTACAGCGCGTTTTCCGCCGACTACTACCTTGGCGGGGTGTATGTCATTCAGCCGGGACTTTCGGTTGCAGCCGAGCTTCCCATTGCTGCATTTTCCGCTACCGTTGTCTCTAAAGACGGCACACGGGAATATCCGCTCTCAAAAACAGTTGTGTGCAGTCCGCTCATCGCTGCCGGATACGGAATCCCGTCAACTCCGGTCTCCGTTTCCGTCGCGACCCGCATTCCCATTATCAAGGGAACATACCCCGAAGACGAAACCTTCGCGCTGAATGCCGGTCGATATGCCGATTTCGAGCGCAAGGACGCCTTCGTTCCAGGCGCGATGCCGCTCATGATGGGCGTTTCCTACAAGGCAACGCTCGAAGGCATGCCTCATTCGCTGAAACTGATGGCGGGAACGAAGTACGTCTTCAGTACCGATCAACAGAAAACCACCAATGCGCAGGTCTTCAGCGCGATCGCCGATGTGAATTTCGCCCCCGTGACCTTCCGCGCGGGATATATGGTGTATACGTCGGAATACGAATATCATCTACAGGATTTATGGGGCGTGGCATGCGCCCTGCATCTTGGCAGATATACAGCCGGAATTGCCGGACGCTTTCTGAGCGGTAAAATCCTCCCATATTATGCGCACAGCACACTGAATCTGAATATTACCTACCGATTTGAAGAATAACATCGCGACACCGGTACGCAATTAATAACTTGCGCCCGGTTATTGGGATGTATACAGCGGAATAAACCCCGCCTCCTGCGCGATGCGCTGCCCTTCTTCGCTCAGCGTCCAGTTGATGAATTTCTGGATATCTCCCTTCGGTTGATCGACTGTAATGAAATACAGGTATCGCGTGATAGGGTAACGGTCGTTGCGCACGTTTTCGAGCGTTGGCGCGACGCCGTCGATGGCGAGATGGCGGAGATTCGGCCCGTAGGCGGTTCCTCCGTATCCGATTCCGTTTGGATGATGTCCGACAGCGTTCACGACGGCTTCCGTTCCGTTGCATTCGGTTGCCATACTCGAGTACGGCATTCCGAGAAGAACGTGTTCCCTGAAGTACCAGCCAGTGCCGGATTCGGGATTCCGGACGAACACTTCTATTGGCTGCCTGTTCCCTCCTATTGCATCCCATGAGGCTATTGCGCCGGAAAAAATGCCTCGCACCTGTTCCATCGTGAGTGAAGATACGGGGTTCTCCGGGTGAACATACACGCTCAGCGCATCCATGGCGCAGCGCGTCACGAAACCGATGGAGTTGCGTATCCGGAGCATTGTCTTTGCTTCTTCCGGTAACAGCGAACGTGAAGACGCGCAAATATCGGCATGATACCCTGTCAACGATTGCACGCCGTCAGCCGAAGCGGTCGATTCGATGACAATGGATACATCTCTATACGCGCCGGCGTATGCGTCCGCCCATGAGATAAGCAGGCGCTCCATCGTCGAAGAGCCAGCGATGCGGATAACCGTCGCACCCGATCCGTGCCGGGTAATGCTGCGGTTTGCGCAGGTCGGGAGAAGGAGCAATGCTATGAGAAGAAACCGTTTCACCGAATCCTTGCTTGTCTCGCTCAATATACGATGACATTGGATGCGATACAGGAGCGCAGGGCGGGGCGGTCTAGCGGCGTTCGTGAATTGTCTGAAGCCGCGCGCCGCGAAAAGGGGTGCCGGAGTTCCATTCAGGCGGCTCGGAGGTATTCGCCAACCGGATGGCGAGCGCCTTCAGCAACGATAGGTGCTGCATGACCGCCGGGAAATGCACCGGCTGGCTGAGGTCGTCGAACGGCGAATGATAGACATTGCTGCTCCACGACGCGAAGAGGGAAAGCATCTGGGAGGAAGTCAGCTTTTCGCCCTGCATTCCGTCCATGACGAGAATGGAAGGAATACCGGCAGCGGCGAATGCGACCTGATCGGACCGTTCGAACGCATCGGAGCCTGCGAACTCGGGCGGTATCGGCGATACTTCCAGCCCGGCAGCCTCCGCCGATGCTGCGAGATGGCCGATTAGCGTCGAATACTCCCCGCCGACCGCAACGACATTCCTGAACCGGTCGAACATGGCGATACCGTCGATGTTGATGTTTGCGATAGTTTTGTACAGGGGAGCAAGAGGATTGTCGCAGTAGTAGCGCGAGCCCAGCAGCCCTTTTTCCTCGCCGGTAACGAAGAGAACAAGGATGGACCGCCGGTGATCGACGCAGCAGGCAAGGACGCGGGCGAGTTCCAGCAAGACGCTGACGCCCATCGCGTTGTCGGCGAGTCCGTTGTAGATCGAGTCGCCCATGACAGCCGGACCGATGCCGAGATGATCGTAGTGCGCCGAGAGTAGTACAAAGGAATCCTGCAGATCCTCGTCTGCGCCGGGAATAATCCCGGCGACGTTCCGGCTCACGAAGTCGCGTTCGGCAAACCGTCCCTGAAAGGATGCGAAGGCATTCATCGGAAAACTACGCATCGCACCCGTTGTGTCGGCGCGCAGAATATCGCTGTACGAGACAGATCCGCCCTCGAATAGCAGCCGCGCCGTCTCGGGGCTGATATACGCGCCGAATATTTCCTGTACGCCATAGAGAAGCGTGATGTGTTCGAACAGAAAATCCTGCACCGCCGACTGCCAGGTATGTCCCACCGGATGCATCCTTGGGTTGGGCAAGACGATGCAGCCCCTGGCTCCCCGCGAGAATGCGATGCGCTGCTTCATTTCGGGATAGGAATACGGAGTCGGCAGGGTCCCGTTGAAATAGTCGGGATTCGCGCTTTGCGGTTCGCCTTCAAGCACCACGGCAATCGCATTATTGACATCGACGTCCAGATAATCGTTATACCCATATTCCTGCGCGGCTATTCCATACCCTGCGAACACAAGCGGCAGCGGCGAAGGAATGAACGTGCCCGCGCCTGTTTTGAACAGGACGTAATCTTCTCGCAGCGAGAGGAGTTTTTCGCCGGTTTGGAGACGGACGTTGAACCGGCAACCGGGCATGGGAGTGCTTCCATGCATTGGAACGGACTGAAAGAACGTTCCGTTCGATCCGGCAGGTTGAATATTGTACTCTCTGAGCATCCTCGCCAGGTACTCGGCAGCCGAGGCTTCGCCCCGCGTTCCGGTTCCTCTTCCTTCGAGACTATCGGATGCGAGGAACGTCGTCGACCGGCGGAAGTTTTCTTCCGAAAGATGGGAATCCTTACCGGTTTGCGGGTAAAGTGTTGAGGGGAGGAGCAGGCAGACGACTGCGGCAACGTACAACAGAATGCCGTAATCCGCCGGTTTTCCTGGAATAGTATGAATCGGTATGGACGCGCCCATAATGCTGCGCAAATAGTGTGAATGCAGACGTTTGGGAATGGATTACAGTGCTAGCATTTCCTTACCAGACCGATGTCTCTGATCCCATCGTTCGTCTGTTTGGCGATGAGTTGTTCTCTGATATCGGCGGGCAGGGCGTCGAACCCTTCGCGTTTCCGGAGCGGTTCGCGGCCGGGATAAAACTCCGATGCTGTTCCTTCGGCGAGGTAGATGATTCTATCTCCGCCGTTGATGCTGTCCATGATCGAACATTCGATCCAGCCGCATGTATTCACCGGAACCGGTATTCCGGACGGCGTTGTAGCGCACTCGATGGAAGCAATTTTATCGATTTCCCTCCCCGTTTTCAAACCGAATAACGGGACAAGGCCGATTTGCGACTGTTCAAGCATCGATACGGCAAATCTACCGCTTTGCATGATGAAATCATGCGTGAAATTCATCGGGGAGATGGCGGCGACCAGGCGGATGACGCCGCGAGCGAGCGACGCAGGCATGATCCATGTCGCAATCTGACCGTTCGATTTCCCGTTGTGTTCGGCGGTTATGACGAAGAGCTCATGATTGGTGAGCGAGAATATCGTCGCGCCGCCGGGTTTCGCTTCGTCAGTCATACCGTCTGATCCGGATTTCCGCACCGGTATAGCTTTGGATGAGCTGTTCGACCCGGGTATGGAGCCGAACCGTGCCCGCTTCCGAAAACCAGTCTTCCTCGACATCGTCCCAACAGAAGACTTCGGCGCCCGAATTGCTCGAAACCGTCAGCTTTCCGGTATCGGGACTGCCTGATGCAGCGATAGCAGGTTCTCCTCTATACTGAACGTTCAGCGTCGAGTCTTCAAAAAACGCAAAAACGTCCTCAAGTGTGAGTTCTTCGATAGCCGCGGCGAGATATTCAAGCGATTCGTCGGCGGTGAGCGCCAAATCGCGGTTATCCATCATTGTATGCATTGCGATCCTTTCTTGTTGAAAGGTATAACAACGGCATTGCAGGTCTTGTTTCGCGGAAACGGGAATTTAGGCATGAATGAGAGAAAGAAGAGTAACGCAGTTTCCCTCGCGAAGAAAATCGGGGTATTTTGCGGTATGAAATTCCGCTTTCTTCATTGCGCCGATATCCATTTCGGAAAAGGCGCGCATATCAGTCCCGGCCGCTTTGCCGACTATTTCCGCGCATTTGCGGAGATGGCGGAGTACGCCGTCCGCGAGACCGTAGATGCGGTGCTTATTGCGGGAGATTCGTTCGATGAGCAGGAACCGTCCGCCGAAACGATGCTCAATGCAATGGATGTGTTGCGTCCGTTGCGCGAACGGGCGATTCCCGTCTATGCCATCGAAGGCAACCATGACCGCAGGAAACGGACCGAATCCTGCTGTGCGCTCGATATTCTTGCCAACGAACAGTATCTGCACCTCTTGCGTCCCGATATCGAAGACCGGCGGTTGACGCTTCGGGATTACATTTCCGGGAAGGGTGGAGCGCTCGTTCGCACTGAATCGGGCATCTCGATTGCAGGACTCGGTTTCAGCGGCCATAATCCGGAAGAATATATCCTGCAGGCGGCAGAGCAATTGTCCGGCGGCGGCCCGGCAATCGTCATGGTGCATACTGCCGTCGTCCGGAGCGAGAACTATCTCGACTACGGATACTGCCTGTACGACGATATCAAGGAGGCTCGGAACGTCGTCGGTTACCTCGCTCTCGGTCACCGGCACACGCGGGTCGGCGCGGAAGGCGAGTTCGACGGTTGGGTCTTCAATCCCGGATCGCTCGAATACACGCATCCGGCCGATTACCGGCAACCTCCCGAAATGCGTGGATTTTTCGATGTAACGTTGCACGATTCTGGAAAGGACGTCAGGCATATCTCATCCGTTAAGCGTCCTTCGGTGACGCTGACGGCAGATATTACACTCTGTACATCGGCAAGTTCGATTATCGAAGCCGTGCTCGATGAAGCGGAGAGGAAGATCGGCAACGACCTTCTCGCAAAGGAGCCGATCATTATCGTCAGGCTGGAGGGTGCATTCGGACTGCCGCGGCATCTTGTTCCGAAAGCGAAGATCGTTGAAACGCTCAAGGAGCGGTACTCCGCCGTTCACGCCGACGTGATCGACGAGGGGCTGCTCGATTCGCCAGCTCTGGGAATGCTCGCCGGACTGGAAGACGGCGACGCCGATATCGGCGACAAGGCGCGTTCAGCGATGGCCGAACTTCTCCGGGCAAGAGGTATCGCAATCGGCGATGCGACGGATCTCGCGGATGCGCTTCTCGATTGGAAGGAACGGCTTGCTCCGGCATCGGCGGATTCGGTGCGGGAGGAAATGCTGGAGGAGATGCGCTCTACACTGGCCGGCTTTGTCCGCCGGGAGGATGAGCATGTTTCTTGAAACGTTGCATCTTGTCAACATTAAATCGTTCTCCGATGCGACGCTCCAATTCTCGCGGGGGATCAATATTATTTCCGGAATGAACGGCGCCGGAAAATCGACGGTGATCGAAGCAATCGGGATTGCCTTGTTCGACTGCTGGCCTGCGAAATTCAAAGACGGCAACGCGCGGACGGGCTTCATCAGGCGGAATGAGACGGAAGGGCGCATCGAACTTACGGTTTCCGTGCGCGGCACATCGTACCGCATCGAATGCTCGCTCGGAGAGCGCCGCCGCCGCGGAAAGGAACCGGTGACCGAATACGAACGCGTTCTCTTCGACTCCGGCGGCAGGCAATTGAGCGCCAGTTCCGGGCGCAAGGAAGAGTTTCAGGACGATATCCGCCGGCACATTATCGGCGCTTCCCGGATCGAAGACGACAAGTTGTTCGAGAATATCATCGGCACGGCGCAGGGAGCATTCGACGAGCCGTTCACCGCACCGGAATCGGAGCGCAGGCGGCTGTTCGAACGCATTCTCGGCGTCGAGGATTTTCAACGGTTCGAACGGCAGTTCGCTGTCTTCGTACGGTTTCTGAAGAACAGGAGCGAGCGCCTGCATTCGAATGCATCCATGCTTGCGGATGCCGCGCAGGAACTGGAAAATACTAAAGCCGGGCTTGTCGAACGCACCGCCGCCGCTGAGCTGCGAAAGCAGGAATGCGAATCCGCGCGTTCGGCTCGCGAACACTCGCAAAGCGGTTTCGAACAGTTGAATCGAATACGCGAGCAGATAGAGTCTCTGCGGACACGACGGAGTCAGTTGGAAGAGCACTCGCGAACCGTCGCCGTATCATTGGGGCAGAATCGGGCGGCGCTGACGCAGGCGCAGGACGCCGAATCGGAGATGCTGAAGCATAAAGACGGTTTCGACGCATACAATGCAGCCGAAAGCTCGCTAATCGAACTGCGCAGGAAGGCGGAGGACCGGACGGTTCTGATTGAAAAAATCAGGGAGCGCACCGGCAGGCACGAGACGCTGATCTCGACTCTTGAAGCAAAGCGGCAGTCCGCCGCCGAACGCGAAGAACAAATCCGCAGCGAAATCGGCGGCTACAACGAAGAAGAACGAGATCTGAACGAACGGCGGCTGGCGCTATTGACTGAATGGGAATCGGCGAAACACCATCATGAACGTCTGCTGCAGGAGGAGCGGTTCATCCTACGAATCGACCGGTACGTAGCCGAGCTGATTGGTGTGCAGAAGGCGTTGGTAGATTCCGACAGCGCTATCCGGGAACTCCGCGATACTCTCGCCGCAATCGAACGCGACGCCGCTTCTTTTCTGGAACATGGCGCGGCATTTGTCTCCCGCGACGCCAACGAGGCGTTGAGAATTGAAAGCGCCGAACTATTCAAGCTGGTCATCACCGAACTCGACCATCATCTGCAGAAGCGGGATATGTCTTCCGTCTCCGCGACTGTGAAATCTGCACTCGAAAATGCGCGCAATGCGGTCAATGCTGCCGATCAAAGGAAATCGGAGATCAAGACGAAGGGGGAAAGCGTTAAAGAGGAAATCGAAAAAACCGTCCGTTACAGGAATGCGAAGGAAAACGATCTCAAGTATTTTCTGAACGAGATTGCGAGCTACGACAATAAGCGGGAAGCGGAAGACGCCGACTGGAACGCGTTCCGCGGCAAGATGGACGCGGAGTTGAATGCCTTCGACGGACTCGACGAGTCGATTGCATCGTTCGAGGAGACCAAACTGCAATATAAAACATCGTTCGAGACGTACCTGCATGTACGGAGCGACGCCGCAAGAGTGGAAGAGCGCCTCGCTTTGGTGAAGGCTGCCGAAGACCGGCAGACCGAAATAGCACGTCAGCACGCTTCAGCAAACGAAGAACTCGCGATCCTTGAGCCGGATTTTTCCATGGACTTGTACGAACAGGCAAAAAAGGAATACGAACACGCCGCCGTTGCGGAGTCGGCGGGAATCACAGCGCTTTCGGTTGCCGATACCCTTGTTGCGGAACAACAGCGGCGGTTGAGCGAAGCGCAGCAACGCGCCGCGCTGTACATGTCCCAAAGAGAAACGGCGGAGCGTTCGACGGCGGAAGCGTCGTTCTTCGAATCGGTGCTCAAGGAAGTAATACACGGTCTTGCGCAACGGATAGGAGCGGGAATTGTATCGTCGGTATCCGAATACGCAAATCGGCTCTATCTTCGCATCGCGCCGGGACAGGCGGCGGCGCTTTCGTGGGATCCGATGACCTACGGGATTGAATTGCATACGGAACAAGGCGTCATCAGGGGCAAGGAATTGAGCGGAGGGCAGTCGATGGGCGTTAGCCTGGCAATCAAACTGGCGCTGATCAAGTGGTATTCCCATTGCCGGATCGGTTTCCTCGACGAGCCGACAACGCACCTCGATAAAGATACCCGGCGGCATCTTTCGGAGGTATTGATGAACCTCGAATCGATCGCATCGGACGCTGTGTGGTTCGATCAGCTTTTTGTCATCAGCCACGAAGAAGCGTTGTACGGAGCTGGTCACCGGATCGAACTCGAGCGCAAAACCGGCGCGAGCATCGTTGCCGGGATTGACTAACTGACCCGAAATTAGCATTTTCCAGCGTGCCACTATCACGCGGAGAGACAACATGCCGGATCCACTTCATCTGATTCTCTGCCCAGTCTGCTCCTGGAAACCCGACGGCGGGGAATACTGGGAATGCAGTTGCGGTAATATCTGGGATACCTTTCAGACCTACGGCAAATGTCCCGCCTGCGGCAAGGTCCACCTGACGACGCAGTGTATTGCCTGTGGGCAAACCTCGCCGCACCATGAATGGTACATCGATCCGATTGAGCTCCCGGAAGAAAGAGAGAAGGCGTTTTCCCGGGTACGGCGATGAACAGGTACGAAGCCGAGTACCCCGGTATCGTCGACCGTGCCGTTCGTATCGCTCTCGATGTTCACGCAGGGAAGAAGGACAGGTACGGCGCGCCATGTATTCTCCATGCACTGAACGTCGGTTTACGCGGCGCTACCGAGGAAGAAGCCGCCGCAGGTATTCTTCACGATGTTATCGAAGATGCGCCCGAGTGGAACCTCGAACGATTGCGCGTTGAGGGCTTTTCCGAATTTGTTATCGGGATCGTCGACTGCCTGACCAAACGGGAAGGCGAAGAATGGGACGACTACATCGCCCGCGTTATGGAGAACGAAGCGGCGATGCGAGTAAAGCTATTCGATCTGGAACATAACATGACCGCCAGCCGCGCTCCGGTGTTCGGTTTTGAGGAATTCAAGCGGTTTCAGAGGTATGTAAGCGCATGGCGCCGGATTACCGACGCCATGAAACGCTACTAGAACGAGTTGATCAGAGTGTTGCCGCGGAGCCGATTTCCTTTTTTACGCGCGAGACGTTCGGGTATCCGGTAACGACGAACAACAGGAGAATACCGCCGAACAGAATCTGTAGCTTCGACTCGCCGATGATGTAATACGCGATCATATTGATTATCGCCGTCGCTTCGAGAAGCGCGAGGCGGATAAGATAGCCTATTTGGTAATGGGCGATTTTCCGTTCGGCTGTCGATTCGTTTGCGGCGCTACGGAGTTTAATCCGGTAGATGATCGCGCCGACGAGGATCGCGGTAAAATTCACCGCAAGAACGATGATGAAAATATTGGGATAGCTTGCGAACACAATCCGGTCCTGCTGAGGCGGAAGTCCGAATGAAAATACGACATACACCATTGCCATGGCAGCGATCATCGCATAGTACACGATGACGAACCGTTTGCAGAACGCCGCGACGGCATCCGGCTGGTTGGAAAGAGCGCTGCGATCGCTCTGGTTTTCGGTGAGAGGGGAGTTCATATACGTTCCGTACTGTAAGTGCTATTCTATGAAGAGGATTTTGAATTCGATTCTCCGGTTGCGCGACCGTCCTTCGGGGGTGTCGTTCGGTGCCAGCGGTATATCGGGACCGTAGCCTTTGACAGCGATTCGGTCCGGTTCGATACCTTTGGCGACGAGTATTTGCTTGATCGCATCGGCGCGGTCGAGCGAAAGTTTCACGTTTTTATCGTAATCCCCGGTATTATCCGTATGACCGCCGATTTCGACCCGGAGAGACGGCGTGTTTTTCATCGCCTGAAACGCGTTCTCGAGTGTCGGGATGTTTGTATTCTTGATTTTGGCGCTACCGGTTTCGAACTCGATATTTTCGATAATCACCACCTGACCCATCTCCAGCGTCTCCGGAACCTCAGTCACTTCGTCGGGGCATCCGTCCTCGTCCTCGAACAGGTTGATGTTTTCGGCAGCGAGCGGGCATTTGTCGAGCGGATCGGGGATCGCATCGTTATCCGTATCCGCATCGTTCGGGTTTGTCCCGAGTTGAATTTCCTGTTTATCCGGAATTGTATCGTCGTCGCTGTCGGTCTTCAATGGATTGGTTTTGTACTTCTGGACTTCCTCATAGTCCGAAATCCCATCGCGGTCGGTGTCGACGCGCGTAGGATCGGTACGGTAAACCTTGATCTCCGAGTAATCGTCCAGCCTGTCGTTGTCGGTGTCTTTCTTGAAAGGGCTGGTGTTGTACTCGTTCACTTCTTCGCCGTCGATCAGATCGTCGTCGTCCTGATCGCGGTTGCGGATTTCCATCCCGAGCGATTCCTCGTACTCGTCCGACAGACCGTCGTAATCGGTGTCCGAGGTTCGGGCGTCGTAGAAATAATAGAGAAAGCCGATGCCGAATGTTTCGAGGTTATCGCGCATTTGACTGAGTACGCCGTCCATTCTGTCTGAAAGCGTAAGTTCCTTTTCGAAGGAGATCTCGATATCCACCGCGCGCGTAATGGAATACACAACCCCTGCCCGCAGCGGGAATCCAATAGTCGAACGCGACTCGCTGCCCGTGTAATTCTGCTTGATCCTGGGATCGACGTTGTTTCTTGTTACTTCGAGTTTATACGGCAGATACGAAACGCCCGCCGAACCGTAGGGTCGCCAGAGCGCCATTGGGAAAAACTCAGCCGAGAGCGAAACGCTAACCGGGAACATATAATTGATGAATTGGTAATCGGTTTGCCGGCCGACGAGCCGGCGGTATCCAACCAATCCTTTCAGCCCGATATGGGCGAAATCTACAAACGGTGTGAACCGGTATCCAAAAAACAGGTCGGCGCCCGGGGTGAAAGGATTTCTTGCGCCCTTGAACACGGCGCTCCCCGACTGTACGTCGCCGCTGAAATGGGCAAGTGCGAAACGCATTCCGATCCGGAAATCCTCCGGGCGGGCGGGAATTTCGGGTTTTGGGATATGAGCGCGGGTTTTGGAGGTATCGGGAACCTGTGCGAAGGCGTCCGATGAAGGGATGGAAGCGAGTACCATCATGACGCAGACACTCGCGAGGATTAGTTGTGTGAGACGTTCAGGCATGTTGGTACGTTGCTTACAGGGTGATTGTCAAATTCGGAGCCAATATACGGCGTTGCGTCCATTCTTCAACCGAAGAAATTCGAGACCGATGAAGAAAAAGCAAGAGCCAAATACAAAACCGGCGATGTGAACACATCGCCGGTACCCATTGAAAAGAGAAAATCTATTATCGAGGCTGAACTGCAGTAATGCTGCGGTTCTCGTCCTGTGCCAACAACTGTACTTTGCTGTTCGAGAGCACTGCGGAAACGTACACCCATGCGTCCTTTTTATTGACGATTCCATTGACCGAGTACCTGACCGTGCCGTTTTCTACGTGTTTGCCGACATACACGAGCTTGCTTGCAGGAGGAACGTTGATGGAATAGGAATGGTCTTTCATTGGGATACGGCAAAGTTTCTGCGCGTGCGAGAGGTTTTTCCCTGAAATGAGATACACTTCATAAAATTCGGCAGTTCCGCTTCCGGCCATATTGGACATCATCTGTTCCCAGATGGCGGAGTCGACGAACTGATTGGTGTTATCAGCCAATTCGAATGTATATAACGATGCGAGCACCGGGATGGACTGAGTCAGACTCTGGATGTCGCCCGGCGTGTTCGGAATGGAGCCAGTGCTGAGCATTCCTGAAATGAGTATGGTTACGAAGATGTTCATGGTTCTATCCTGGAATCGATCTGTGTCGAATGTCAGTCCTTAGTTCGCATAGATTAATTACAAGATTTGTGCCATTTCCGGGTTGGAACATAAAACCGTCAAAAATGGATGAATTTCAAGGATATACGACCTCCGAAAGCGCAATTGTATATTTATTGAACATCCAATTTCTGCACAGAGCAATAATGCACAAGGCAAAATCTGCGTGCCGGTTGAATTGGTAGCTTTTCAGGATTTTTCGCGAAAACCGCGTTCGAAATTTGAAATAACATAGCCGTTCGTCTTGCATAATACCGCCAATTGTCATGAGATGAAGTGACATTTTTGTGTTACTTCGTGACATACTGATGTTACGATGTGATTGCCATAGCAGACGGAATGGCATCGCTCACGCCCAAATCATCGTAAATGCAAGGGTTGGCGAAGAGCTTATTCCGGAAACCAGAATTTTCCCGATGCAAACTGTCGGAAAAAGGCCTTGTCGTGAATTTGAACACTCGCCAGGCTTCCCTATTTTGCGGGTGGTATCGCCAATTCCCGTTCTTGTTGCGATGCGTTGCGTACATCCCGTACTAACTCCCGGCTTATCTATGAAAACTTCCAACTGGGGTCTTTATCCGGTCGTCGACTGCGAAGAACGTTCTTTCACCACGTACAGGCAGTTGTACGATCAGGTACTGGCGCACAGCGAACTCATCGCTCGAGGCCTGGGCAGGTGTTACGGCGATTCCTCGCTGACGCGGAATATTCTCTCAACGCTGAAATTCAATAGAATACTCGATTTCGATCCTGATACCGGCGTGGTGAAATGCCAGTCTGGTATCTCTCTGGCAGATTTGCTTCGGGTATTCGTCCCCCGGGGCTGGTTTTTACCCGTGACGCCCGGCACCAAGTACATCACTATGGGAGGGGCGATTGCATCGGATGTCCACGGAAAAAACCACCATGTTGCCGGCTCCATATCCAGCCATATCCGGTCGATGTCGGTCATGCTTGCCGACGGCAGCGTCTACGCATGCTCGAAGATCGAAAATCCCGATCTGTACTGGGCAACCTGCGGAGGGATGGGGCTGACTGGAGTCATTCTAGAGGTAGAACTGCAACTCTTCCCGATCGAGACATCGTTCATCCGGCAGGAAACGGTGAAGGCGCGGAATATCTACGAAATCATGGAGATCTTCGAGCAATCGCAACACTGGACGTATTCGGTCGCATGGATCGATTGTCTTTCAAAGGGCGACTCGTTGGGCCGGTCGATCATGATCCGAGGCGAGCATGCGATCAAACACGATCTTGTCAGCAATAAGCAGCGCTCCGGTCCGCTAAAAATCCACAAGGAACCGGCTCTCACCGTGCCGTTTCATTTCCCGGGCTTCGCGCTGAACAGCCTTTCGATCAAGGCATTCAATGCTGCATTCTATATGAAAACGCGCCAGGGGACGCGCCGCTCGATTGTTCATTACGATCCGTTTTTCTATCCGCTCGACGCAATCCACCACTGGAATCGAATCTATGGAAAACGAGGGTTTACGCAGTACCAGTTCGTTCTGCCCAGGGAACGCTCGAGGGAAGGTATGCCCGCGATACTGACGCGCATCGCCGAAAACGGGCTTGGGTCGTTTCTCGCCGTTCTGAAGCTGTTCGGCGAACAGGACGGTCTGCTCTCGTTCCCAATGGAAGGGTACACGCTGGCGCTCGACTTCCCGATATCCAGCAGGCTTCTTTCATTTCTCGATGTGTTGGATGAAATGGTGCTGTATTACGGCGGCAGATTATATCTGACGAAGGATGTGCGCATGAACGCGGAGACGCTGCGGAAAGGCTATCCGGCTCTCGACGAATTTATCGCTATCAGGAAACGCTACCTCGGCGATACGCGGTTTCATTCCATGCAATCCAAACGGGTGGGGTTATAGTATGGCATCAGTTCTTTTTATCGGGGCATCGTCCGATATCGCCCGCGCCGCGGCGCACCGTTTTGCCGCAGAAGGATTTGATATCATCCTCGCGGCGCGGAATCCCTCAGAGTTGGACGCGGACGTCAGCGATCTTAAGATCCGATATAACATCAACGCCTCGGTTTCGAGGATGGATGTGCGCGAAACTGCAGCGCACCGCGAATGGTTTGCCGCATTTCATCCGAAACCGGCCGTCACGGTATGTGCCGCGGGGTATCTCGGTGAACAAATACGCTCCCAGTCCGATACAGCAGAAACGGTGAAGGTTATCGAGACGAATTTTTCGGGATGCGCCGCGCTTCTCGAAGTCATCGCTGCGGAATATGAAAAGGAGAAACAGGGAGCTATCATCGGAATTGCATCGGTTGCCGGATTGCGCGGCAGACAGAGCAACTATCTCTATGGAAGCGCGAAAGCCGGTTTTATCGCGTATCTCGGAGGTTTGAGAAACAGGCTGGCAAAATCGAAGGTCTATGTCGGCACGATGCTGCCAGGTTTTGTCGCGACGCGCATGACCGAAGGACTGCCTCTTCCGCCTGCGCTGACCGCAACTCCCAGCCAGGTGGCGGCGGATATATTCCGCGCATATAGAAAAAGAAAATCCGTTGTGTATACGTTATGGTATTGGAAGTGGATCATGGTTATCATCCGGTCGATTCCGGAGTGGCTGTTCATCCGTCTTAAACTATAATCGGGCATAATACTGATGGTTTCCGGCTGACTGCAGCGCGTGTAGAGAAAGGCTGTATATCTAGGATTGTTGCGCCGGAATGGCTATAATAGTTCGATGAATCGAGATGTTCCGGTCGGCCGGAACGAATAGGCACCACTCAGAATCATTGGTTTGAGATATGATAATCGTTACCGGCGGAGCCGGATTTATCGGAAGTTGTATTGTTGCCGCGCTCAACGAACAGGGCAGAAGCGATATCGTTGTCGTCGATCATCTTGGGAAGGACGACAAATGGAAAAACCTACGCAATCTATCGTTTGCGGAGTATCTGGATAGAGACCAACTGTTTCAGTATCTCGAATACCCCGGCGGGATCGACGCCATCATCCATATGGGAGCCTGCAGCGCCACAACGGAACGCGATGCATCGTACCTGATGGAAAACAACTACCGGTATACTGAACGCCTCGCCGAAATAGCCATCGGTCACGATATCAGATTTGTCTATGCGAGTTCCGCCGCCACGTACGGTTTGGAGGAAAAAGCCTGCCGCGACGACGACAAGGCTCTCGACGCGCTTCAACCGATGAACATGTACGGATACAGCAAACAGTTGTTCGATGTAAAGGCGAAGCGGGAAGGCTGGCTCAAGAAAATAGCCGGATTGAAGTTCTTCAACGTGTACGGTCCGAACGAGTACCATAAAGCGAACATGGCGTCGGTGGTATTCAAAGCCTTCAACCAGATACAGGATGCCGGGTCTGTCAGGCTATTCAAATCGCATCGTCCGGATTTCGAACATGGCTTGCAGCGGCGCGATTTTATTTATGTGAAAGACGCCGTGTCAATCGTGCTGTTCTTCCTCAATCACCCCGAGCTGAACGGTATCTACAATGCAGGAAGCGGAGTTGCTCGGACATTCAACGATCTGGTGAATGCGACCTTTGCCGCGATGGAACTGCAACCCAACATTATCTATATCGACATGCCCGGCGAGCTTCGCGACAGGTATCAGTACAACACCGAAGCCGATATGACGAAGCTCCGGAATGCCGGATACAAAAAGCCGTTTCAGTCGCTTGAAGACGGCGTCAGGGATTACGTCCAGACATATCTTTCGAAGGGGTGCGTCCACTGGTAGGCAACACCCGTTGTGGTGTAGAAATTAGTCGCCGGTAAGGTCTTTCAATCCCCGCGGATTGAGGATGACGATATCCTGCCCGTTCTCTTCTATATAATCATGTTCCTTGAAACTGCGAAGCGTCCGGGAAAGCGTTTCCGGAACCGTACCCAGAAGCGCGGCAAGCTCCCGTTTCGTGATGTTCAATGTACACCTGAATACGCCGCCGTTCTGTTCTGCATTCCGAAGCAGATACCCGGCAAGCCTCGATTTTACATCGCCAAACGATAAGTCCCCCAATGTGCGGACGAAAGCGCGCAGGCGTTTCGAGTATGCATGCATGATGGAAAGGGACAGGTCGGGGTGCTTGCGGATAAGGCTGACGAAATCGTTGCTGTGAATCCGCACCAGGCGGCTGTCTTCCAATGCCTGACAGTATGCGGGGTAGCGCTTCAGATCGAATATTGCCGCTTCGGCAATCAAATCCCCCTGTCCGTGAATATGCACTGTAAATTCGGCGCCCGATTCCGAAATCCGGTAAATTTTCACTCTGCCGGTAACGATTCCGTAAAAGGCGATTGCCTTATCGCCCTCGGAAAACAGCATTTCTCCTTTTGTCAGGGTTAGTTCGGTGGCGATTTCATCGACCTTACGAAGTTCGCCATCGGTTAAACCGTCGAAGATGAACAGAGAACGAAGGGTGTCATGAGCAGTATTCATGTATCAAATCTAGCAACAGCGGACGGATGCGGCAAACGAATCTGGCGATCGGTCGGAGTTCTCTTTCGTTTGCCTATGTGCGAGGTACAGGTTCTTTGATGTAGATTGGACGCATGAATTCGACAAGCGCAACACATGGGTTGACCGGCGAACCTCTGACACAGAGACGTATTGTTCGTTTCTGGCTACCCCTTGCCGCAACCTGGATGATGATGGCGGCGGAAGGTCCGCTGGTTGCCGCCGTCATTGCGCGGATGGTTCAGCCGACATTCAACCTGGCGGCATACGGCGTGGCGTACTCGCTGGCGCTCGTCGTGGAAGCGCCGATCATCATGATGGTCAGCGCGTCGACAGCGCTGGTGAAAGACGGCGAAAGCTACCGGAAACTGCTGCGGTTTCTTCACGCGGTGGTCGCGTCGATCACGATAATCATCGCAACGATTTGCATTCCTTCGGTTTTCTATCCGTTGGTGGAAGACCTGATCGGTTTACCTGCGAATGTTGCGCATCTCACGCATACCGCCGTTATCTGTTTCATTCCCTGGCCTGCGGCTATCGGCTACCGGCGGTTCTATCAAGGCATTTTGATACGCGTGGGACTGACGAGAAGGGTTGCATACGGAACGCTGTTCCGTCTCGGAACAATAATTACCGTCTCCATTTCGCTGTTCAGCTTCTCCGAGTTGCCGGGTTCCATGGCCGGCGCAATCACATTGTCTTCCGCCGTCATTCTGGAACTTATCGCGACGCGGTTCATGGCATCCGGGGCAATCGAAACCATCCGCCGGCTTGAGCCGTTTCCGGAGCAGTCGATCGAACCAATGACATACCGGTCTATATCCTCGTTTTATTTCCCGCTTGCGCTGATGTCTGTTCTTGCGCTTGCGGTTCATCCCATTACATCGTTTTTCATCGGGCAAAGCCGTCTCGCCATCGAAAGCCTTGCCGTAATGCCGGTGATCAATTCGCTGGTGTTCATTTTTCGTAGTCTTGGACTTTCATTCCATGAAGTGGGCGTTGCCTTGCTCGGTGAGGGCTATGAGGGACACGGACAGTTAAAGAAATTCGCCACGACGCTTGGAATTGCAGCCGCCTCGGGTTTGATCCTCATCGCGTTGACCCCGCTTCAGCATATCTGGTTTGTCCAGATAAGTGGACTCACCGATGCTCTCGCCTCGGTTGCCCGTGTGCCGGTGTTAATCCTTGCTGCGATGCCCGCGCTGAGCGTTCTGCTTGCCTATCAACGAGCCATTATCGTCAATGCGCGTACGACGAGGCACATGACGTATGCGACCGTCATCGAAGTCGCCGGTATCTTTGCCGTTCTGTTTGCAGCGATACACCTGTTCGATGCTGTCGGCGCGGTCGCGGCTGCATCTGCTTTTCTAATCGGCAGGCTTGCCGCCGACTTCTACCTGGCATTTCCGTGTCTGGCGGTATTGCGCCAGGCGGTATTACGCCAGGCGGTATTACGCCAGGCGGTATTACGCCAGGCGGCGGCCCGGAGAGATTCTACGGATGCGCGCCTCCCTGCGGACTCGCCTGATCTGTAGCGACGGATATCCCCATGTAGTCTGCCAATTGGGTATGATTCATGAGGCAATACGTTCGAGACGGACGATCGGGCGCCGCGTTGATGATATCGCGCATCCTGCGGTAGTTCTCGTCTTCGATCATGAAACCGCCTTTCGGTTGAATAACCGTACACCCTGCGGAAGGGCGCAGCACTCCCGATGCATTGTGAATGTTGATCCCGAAATACCCCCAATCTTCCATCAGAATCTTACCTTTGCCGTCGGTTCTCACCACGCGGACCGGATTGGTGCGCTGTACAAGCGCCCGCCTGTTCTTCGATTTGTGAAATCCGCGAACGTAGGAATCCCAGCAACCTTCGAGCAGGTGCGCGATGCCCTTCGGATTTTCATGTACTACCGCCGGATCGACAGTGCAGTTGAAAAGCGTCCGTGTTTCGTCGAGAATCAGGACGAGGTAATCGTTCCAAGCCTCTTTGTCCTTGACATAAAATCTGTTGATGGGGTTCATTCTGACGCCGATGGCATTCAAGCCGCCCTCGTCCCATTTGGGCGCGCCGGAGACGCGCTTGTTCTGTTTCGCCCAATCCAGATGTTTTGAAAAGAGATCCCGCCAGGTATCGACGGTGTATGCCTCGATCGCGGCGCGTAATTCCGGTGTTGTCATGGTTCCCTTCTTTCTCCTGCGTGTGCAGGATTGTTATTGCCCCGTTTCCTGTTCCGGAATATAGCACAGGACGGGTCAATATTGCGTTGAACTGCCGAATTGTTAATTGCGTGCCTCAATGTCTGCAATTCATCCCAAAAAGGCAATGCCGGAATCCCCGCCATATGGTTAATCATCTAATACACAAGCATGTTGCAGCGTGTTTTTACAGGAAAGGAAATATCATGGTTGAAAAAACGCTTACAATCGACGGAATGAGTTGCCAACACTGCGTCATGGCTGTCCGCAAGGAACTCGAATTGGCGGGCGGGATCACTGTTCAACACGTCGAGGTCGGGAAAGCCACAATATCGTACGATATCGCGGCTATCGGCGAAGAACGTATTCGAACCATCATCGAAGAAGCGGGGTACGAACTGACCGGGATTCGATAATGGCCGCGGATTCCGGAAATACGGTTTCGGCGCCGGCGATTCGAACAGTCCGGCTCGGTATCGACGGAATGACCTGCGCAAGCTGCGTTCGCAGAGTGGAAAAATCCATCTCCAAAATCGACGGTGTTGTTTCGGCAAATGTCAATCTTGCCACCGAGGAAGCGTCGGTTGAAATAGGCGACGGAGCGGCGTTCGATAAGATCCGCAAGGCGGTCGAGGATGCCGGATACCAGGTGCGCATCGACGAGGTTTCGAACGCCGCGGGTTTTACGCCCCAAACAACCGGGGCTGATCAACCAATGCCGCGTCCGAAGGACAACGCGCATGACGAGATTCGCCGCCGGTTGATTCTTGCCGCATCGCTCACTCTTCCCCTGTTTCTGCTCGGAATGCTGGGAATGTTCGACTGGTTCCGGGAATTGATACCTCTGAATACAGGCGACGCGCAGAAGATCATGTTTCTTCTTGCTACGCCGGTAATGTTTCTGTCGGCGCAGCCATTTTTCAAAGGATTCTGGGTGAATCTTAAGCACTGCGCTGCTGATATGAATTCGCTTGTCGCCGTTGGCACGGGTTCTGCATACATCTACAGCACTATAGTGACGCTCTTTCCTGGCTGGTTCGGGTTTCATCATGCTGCGCACGAGGTGTATTTCGAAACCGCAGGGGTGATCGTCACCCTCATCCTTTTTGGCAGATTTCTCGAATCGCGGGCGAAACGTAAAGCGGGCGATGCAATTGCCGCGCTGATGGAGTTGAAGCCGCTGGAAGCGCTGGTTTGGAGGAACGGGGAGTACGCAACCGTTCCCGCCGGGGATGTGGTTCCGGGCGACCGGCTGCTTGTGAAACCCGGCGGTAAAATCCCGGTCGACGGCAGGATACTTGCTGGCTCCGCATTGCTCGATCAGTCGTTCCTCACCGGCGAGAGCATGCCGGTGGAGAAACGCGAAGGGGATACGGTGGCGGCGGGAGCGTTGAATACATTCGGCAGTTTTGAGTTCGAAGCCACCGCAGTCGGCGCGGATACTATGCTGGCGCGGATCATCCGGCTTGTGGGCGAAGCACAGGGATCGAAAGCGCCGGTTCAGCGCCTTGTAGACCGTATCGCCTCTATCTTCGTGCCAGTCGTCGTCGCAATCGCCGCGGCGACGTTCATCGCCTGGTTCGGTTTCGCCGGAGCGAATTTTTCCACAGCGCTTATTCACACCATCGCTGTGCTGATTATCGCATGTCCTTGTGCATTGGGATTGGCGACTCCGACAGCAATCATGGTCGGAGTCGGCGTTGGAGCAAGACGGGGGATTCTGATAAAGAATGCAGAAGCGCTCGAACGGGCGCAGAATACCGAAGTCGTAGTTCTCGATAAGACCGGCACGATCACCGAAGGTACGCCGTATCTGAATGCGGTAGTCTCCGTGGGCGGGTTGGACGATTCCGCATTGCTCAGGCTTGCCGCCGCTGCAGAGGCGAGGTCCGAACATCCGCTTGCAGCCGCCATTGTGGCTGAAGCGCGCCGCCTGAATCTTGAGCTTCCGCCCGCAACCGGCTTCGTCTATACCGGAGGCATGGGCATCTACGCGAAGGTGGATGGAAAGGCTGTGGTTGCCGGAAACAGGCGTCATCTTGAAGCAGCGGGGGTAACGGTTCCTGGTCCGATTGATATAGCCGGGAGCGAGGACGGCTCCACATTGGTGTATCTCGCGATTGACGGAGCGTATGCCGGTGCTATGACAATCGGCGATAGGGTCCGCGAGAGTTCAAAGGAAGCTGTCGGGCACATGAAACGGCAGGGATTGGAGGTCGTTCTCCTCACCGGCGACTCGCGCGCAGCGGCAGACCGCGTGGCGAAGGAACTGGGAATCGATCGTGTGTATTCCGAAGTGTTGCCGGATGAAAAGGCGAATGTGGTAAAAGCCGAACAGCAGTCAGGTAAATCCGTCGCAATGGTTGGCGATGGAATCAACGACGCGCCTGCGCTGGCGCTTGCCGACGTGAGCGTCGCGATGGGCTCGGGTACCGACATCGCCATGGAAACCGCCGATGTCACGCTGATGCGAAGCGACCTGCGCCTTGTCTCATCGGCAATTGCGCTCTCGCGCCGCACTCTCCGGACGATCAAACAGAATCTGTTTTGGGCGTTTATTTATAACACAATCGGAATCCCTCTTGCAGCTGCCGGAATGCTCGATCCGATGATCGCCGCGGCGGCGATGGCGTTCAGCTCGGTGAGCGTCGTTTCAAACTCGTTACTGCTGAAGCGGTTCCGCGTCTAATCGGCTCACGGCTGTTCTGCCGTTGCTGCGGGTGAGATATCAGCCGCAGTCCGGTAATGTCTTTGATGGAATGGAACGCCTGCACCTATGGTTTGGATGTCTGCATTTCCTATTTTATTCCAACGATTCGAGTCATTCAATTCAGCATGTAACATTATGACCATTTCCGAAATCCGCAGCCGCTTTCCATTTCTCCAGACAGGAATCAATTACCTCAATCACGCCGCAACATCGCCCATGTCCACCTATGTCGAACAAAGCGTCAGGTCGTATATGGATGTCGCCTATAAGGGCGAGGTGGAGAACTTCCAGAACATCCTCCGGACATTCGCAGAAACGAGGAATCTGGCGGCGGAGTGGCTTGGCACGACGACCGAAAGACTGGCGTTTGTGCAAAATACCAGCGAAGGTTTGAACATCATTGCAAACGGTTTGAACTGGAAATCGGGCGACAGGATTCTTCTCGCCGAAAAGGAATTTCCCGCGAATATCTACCCCTTCCTGAATCAACGGCGCCACGGAGTTGAAATCGACTTTGTTCCGCAGGAACAAGGAAGAATCGAACTTGCCGATATCGAGCGCGCAATCACGCCTCGCACGCGGCTGGCGTCATTTAGCTGGGTGCAGTTCCTTTCGGGATACACCCTCGATCTGCGCGCATTGTACGACCTGTGTTCCTCCAAAGGCGTGCTATTGTGCATCGACGGTATTCAGGGTATCGGCGCTCGGCGGCTGAATCTGGCCGAAACACCGGTCGATTTTCTTTCAGCCGGCGTCCAGAAATGGCAGATGGGGATGCATGGGCTGGGCGTAATCTATCTCTCGGAAAAGGTGCAGGACATGATTACGCAGGCGCATGTCGGCTGGTTCAGCGTCAAGGATTTCTGGAATTTTTCGGAGTATAAGCTCGAGTTGAACGATGCCGCGCAGCGGTTCGAGAACGGCACCTATAATACATCCGGTATCTACGCGTACAACGGAGCGCTGCGCCTGTTCAAGGATATCGGATTCGATGAAGCGCCGGAACTGGTGCAGAAGAACGCCGAAAGAGTCTATTCTCTTGCGAACGAGGCGGGATATTCCGTCCTGACGCCGGCCGCGCCGGCCGCGCGCTCCGGGATCGTGACGTTTGCCGTGCCCAATGCCGATGCGGTTGAAGCATTGCTGCGTGCGAAGGGGGTCGTTGTATCCTCGCGCGTCGGACATATTCGCGTTTCACCGCACTTCTATAATACGTTCGACGAAATAGATGCTGCGATGGCGGTCATCCGGGAAACCCTCGCAGAGGGTTAATGAAAGCAATTGAGGAGCAGGATAATTCCGTCGTTATAGAATTGATGAAAACACACCGCCGGTCCCGATGATTGAACCGGCGGTATTTGCCCTGATCTGTATTACACCGTTACCTCTCTCCCTGCCGGTACAGATAAAAACCCTCAAAAATCCGGGTTCAGTTGGACATGACGTGTGCGACGATTACTCGCACAAGTAGAGCTATTCCATTTCTCTAATTGTTCCCGGCACACCGCCGGTTCATTTACGACACGGTTTCAGCCTCACCCCAGCCGAGGACGAACAGTCTGGTGCCTTCCACGCGAATTCGGATGACAACGTAGGCGTTCTCTACCTCGGTTGATCTACCAACGATAAACAATGCATTTGAGGTGATTCTCAGGAGGGTATACTCGGCGTTGTCGTTTGTGTACACTCCGGCTTCTTCTTCCTCGAATCCCATCGCGGCAAAGGAGATATTCACATAGCTGAGTCCCCCTCCGCCAAGCAGTGCAGGCTTCCGGTAATACGCCTGCGCCGACGACGCCATCTGCAGAAGATCCTGACATATTGCGTCTTTGTTTGCCTGCGACGCATTTCCGCTGAATACCGCTATACCAACGGCGATTGCGACGCCGACCACAATGACGCCGAGCACGATAATCAATAATTGCTGTGAACCCATAGCGACTGCCACGCATTGTTCAACATCAAACTGAATTCATTGCCTGCACGCCTGTATGCAAACTACACGTAATACCTTACAGGGATGTGAATCCTGTATTAATACCGTTTTATAAGGGATGAATTTCTAGTTGGAACCGTATTTCTGCGCGGTAAAAAGCAGTGAGAGCATTTCAGATGCGGCGCCTCTTCCGCCGTGCGATTTGCAGACGAAGTGCGCGGCGAAACGGATTGCCGTGTGCGCGTTGAACGGAGCCGCACTGAATCCGGCCATTTTCATAACCGCGAGATCGAGGATATCGTCTCCCATGTAGGCAATCTCTTCGTCGGCGAATCCGTACTCGCTTTTGAATTCTTCATATGCCGACGATTTGTTCATGTATCCCTGATAGACGTCGACGATTCCGAGCGTGCCTGCAATTTCATCGACTGTTGCGCTTGCGCGGCTGGTTATGATCCCGACAGTGATCCCGGCGTCGATGGCGCGATGGATGGCGTCTTTATCGCTGGGGTAAACGCCCTTGGTATTGAGGCTGAATGCCGGGTGCACCGTTGAACTATCGACAAGAACGCCTTCGATATCGAACAGCGCCGCCTTGATGGGCAGCAACCTCTGTTTGAGAGACTCTGTGAGCCGCGAATCTGGCGACATCAGACTATTCCCGTGTAATCCTTCACTACTTTATCGATTGCCATGACTTCGAGCAACATGGGCTCCACCAGGTCGAGCCGCAATTGGCTGGCGGCGTCGCTTTTTGCGTTCGGCGGGTCGGGATGCGTTTCGATGAACAGCGCATCGATCCCGACCGCGGCGGCGGCGCGGGCGAGCGGGAGAATGTACTGCGGCATCCCGCCCGATATATTTCCCTGGCTCGGCAACTGAACCGAATGCGTCGCGTCCATCACTACCGGATAGCCGGTTTCGCGCATGACCAGCAATCCCCGCATATCGACGACGAGGTTGTGATAGCCGAATGCCGTCCCGCGTTCGCAGAGGAGTATCCGCTCGTTTCCGGTCGATGCCACCTTTCCCGCCGCATGACGCATGTCTTCGGGCGCCATGAACTGCCCTTTCTTGATGTTGACTGCCGCGCCGGTTTTACCGGCGGCGATAAGGAGGTCGGTTTGCCGCGATAGAAATGCCGGAATTTGAAGTACATTCGCTACTTCTGCGACAGCCGGAATTTCTTCGACCGTATGAATATCGGTCAGAACCGGGAGGTTGAACGTGGTTTTCACCTCCTGGAGTATTCTGAGCGCGTTGTCGTCGCCGATACCGGTGAATCCGTCGATGCTCGTGCGGTTCGCTTTCCGGTACGACGATTTGAAGATGAGTCCGATGCCGAGGCGTTGAGCAATCTCGGCGAGCGTTTCGGCAGTGCGAAGCGTAATGCTCCTGTTTTCGACCACGCATGGACCGGCGATGAGGACGAGCGGGCGGTTGCCGCCGATATGAATATTGCGTACAGAGAGTTCGCGCGTTACGGTCATGCCCGCTCCATTCCCTGGCGGAGTTTTTCGGTGCGCTCCGCGATCTTCATTTTTTCAATCACTTCTTCGAGCGAACCGTTGAGAATATCGGTCAGGTTGTACAGCGTCAGACCGATGCGGTGGTCTGTAAGGCGGTTCTGGGGAAAATTATATGTCCGGATTTTATCGGAACGGTCGCCGCTGCCTACCATCGAACGCCGCTGTGCAGAGACTTCGTCGGTTTGTTCCTTCAATTTCATTTCATAGAGCCGGGCGCGCAGCACCTTCATCGCTTTCTGGCGGTTTTTCAACTGCGAACGCTCTTCCTGGCAGGAAACGACAATGCCGGTGGGGATATGAGTCATGCGAACGGCGGTTTCAACCTTGTTCACGTTCTGTCCTCCCTTCCCGCCTGACCGGAAGATATCGATGCGGATTTCGCTATCGTCGATATCCACGTCGACTTCTTCCACTTCGGGAAGAACCGCCACGCTTGCCGCCGATGTATGCACTCTTCCGCTTGCTTCGGTTTCCGGGACGCGCTGCACGCGGTGGACGCCGCTTTCGAACTTCATTGTACCGTAGACGCCATCGCCCTGAAGACTGAAGGTCACTTCCTTCATGCCCCCGATTCCCGATTCGCTGACGGAAATCAGTTCCAGGTTCCATCCCTTCATTTCCGCATAGCGGCTGTACATCCGGAACAGATCGGCGGCGAACAACGCCGCTTCCTCGCCCCCGGTGCCTGCGCGAATTTCCACGATCACATCCTTCGTGTCGTTCGGATCTTTCGGGATGAGGAGAATTTTTAGTTCATCTTCGAGGCGGATTAGCTCTTCGCGCAATTCCTTCAGCTCTGCGAGCGCGAGATCGATCAGATCCCGGTCGGATTCCACGTCGATGATCTCCTGATGACCGGCGATATCGTCCTTGACGCGTTTGTAGCGAAGGTACGATTCCACAATTGCTTCGAGGCTGCTCCGTTCCTTTGCCAATTTCCGGAACAGCTCCTGGTTGGAGGCTATTTCCGGCTGGGACATCTGCACCAGCAATTCATTGTACCGTGAAACCGTTTCGTCGAGCTTGTCAAACATAGAGGATTTTCGTTCTGTCGTGAAAAAAGCGCAGCCCCGGCTCACGGCCGGGATTTCCACCACCGGTTGAGCCGCGCAAGAATATTGCAATCAATAATATAGAAAAAGATTGGGAGAGTTGTATGAAGATGCCGCCCGTTCCCGGCAACCGGATGAGCCCTTTCCGCTATATGCGCCGCTTAGTGCGTCGCCGAAGGACGGAGGGTTATCCAGAGATCGAGCGGTTGCGGCGCAGAGCCTGCACCCGGCATACCCATGCGCATTTCACCCATCCCACCCTGAGTTCCGCCGGGGAATCCGCCATGCATCCCACCGGACCGATCGCCGCCGCGCATTTCGTCGTTCATGCCGGCGCGTTTCCGCGAGCGCATCGGTTCGGAGAGCTCGGGTATGGAAGTCAGCAAACCGATACCGAGCGGCGTTTGCGTGTTCCATGCCAGAGGGAATCCGCCGTCAGAGGGTTCGCCGAGCGGAATTTGGAGTTCGTAGACGAGAACGCCATTGTTCAATTTCATTTTCGCCTGAATCCGGTCTGCGCCAAGAGGTTCGATCCGCGTTTCGGATGGATTATCCGAGAGGATCTCGCATTCGGTGAGTTTTTCGAACGGCATGCGCGCTATCGGACCCTCGCGGTCGGGCGCGGCGCCTGGTTCTCCTGGCATTTCTCCACGTACGCCGCCTGTCATTTCGCCTGGTTCGTCGTTTGCGCCATGCATCAACATGTCGGGGGGTACGGGAATCGGGTATCTGATTCCGGCGATTTTATCATTTCCTCCCTGTGGATCGAACCACACCTGCAGGCCGTCCCTGGCGATCTGCATTTGAATGCCTCGGTCCGACGTTTTCATGCAAAGGAATAGAAACTGATTCGTGTGCTGAAATCCGATGGAAATCCCCGTTTTTTCGATACTGTACGTTTTTCCGCCCCATTCCGAGTCGTTTCCGTCCGCGACCGGCGGCTTGATTGCCGGTTCGCTGACCATACGGATGGAACTGCTGCAGCCGAACGCAGCGAGCGTCGCCAGAAGGAGAGAAAGAAGACGTAATGACGGCATTGCGTTGCCTCTACTGATATACGGGTTTTCCAATCATATAGTTGACAGCGGCAAACATGCAGCCGATTGGGCGGGCTGCCGCTATTCCTGTTAGACACACGGACGAGTGAAAAGCTTACGTACCGGATTAGTGCGGCGGTTTCGCGCGTACAAATGAAAACGTCCGCTGGTTGTTACCGGCGGACGCTTGTTCCGGGTGAGCGACGGGGGTTGAACCCGCGACCCTCAGAGCCACAATCTGATGCTCTGCCAACTGAGCTACGCTCACCATGGGACTACTAATATACGGACGAAATGCCGCGAAACAAATACCTCGTTCTCCGCGAAGAATCATATTTCTACGGTATCCGTTCGTTCAGCCGGATTGTATATAAAAAGTCCATACAATTTGAATTTACCCCTACCCGCGGCATAAATGGCGGAAACGAGAAGCAGCCGCGTATTCGCCTCGCGGTATTCTCCGGATCTGCGTCGTTTTAGGCCTTTGGAGAAAAGAATTTTTCTCAGTAACTTAAATGTTCAGTATGATTTCTGACATGAAAACGAAACATACACACATACCGGTCCGGGTAAACGGCGTTTCCGATGGCGAATACCAGTCCGTTTACGAGCTCGATCCAAAAGAGATCGAACTCCCCGAGCAGTTTGCCTTTCCGTTGCATGTCCGAGTCGATGTTGATAAGCGGAATGCGCAGGCGGTATTGAGCATTCTTGCGGATACGCAGGCGGTGTTCCCCTGCGACCGGTGCCTTGAACCGATTTACGTGCCGGTACGGACGCAATTTAAACTGTTTTACGTCCGCGATGCCGAAACGGCGCAACTGACAAACGAGGAAGAAGAAGTAAAAGACGTGGACCCGGGCGAACCTGTCATCGATATTACCTCCGATGTCGTGGATTCGCTTCTTGTCAATGTACCCATGAGAAAGGTATGCGAAGACTTCAACCCTTCGAATACCCACTGCAGCGAACAGATCGAAACAGCCGCAAACGAAGATTCCGACGATGCGATCGATCCTCGCTGGGAAGCACTGAAGAAATTGAAAGACGATAACTGATAGAGCATACTCATCCTTACTGGAGTTTTACTACCATGCCAAATCCGACTCATAGACACTCAAAGACCCGCTCGCGGAAACGCCGTACGCACTATAAGGCGCAGATGCCGGGTCTGGGCACGTGTTCGAATTGCGGCGAAGTCAAGCTGTCGCACCGCGTGTGTCCCAATTGCGGCTATTACAACGGCCGGTCTATTATTACGCCGAAAGCATAGTTTCCCGCACATTGAACTGCCGGTGCAGGATTCAGTGATAACTATTGCAGTCGATGCAATGGGCGGCGACTTCGCTCCCGAGGCTACGGTCAAGGGCGCTGTCGATGCGCTGAACAAGTCCCGAGGGACGTTCCGCATTGCCCTCATCGGCGACGAACAGAGAATCAAACCGGTCCTCTCTGGGATACCTATCCCGGAGGGGATTTCTATTGTGCATGCAGCGCAGACGATAGAAATGGCGGAGAGCCCTGCGACAATGATTAAAACCAAGCGGGAATCGTCCATCGTGAAGGGGCTTGAAATGCAGCGCGACGGTAAGGCGCATGCCTTTATCAGCGCGGGCAATACGGGCGCCGTGATGGCGGCTTCGACGCTTATTCTCGGCAGGTTACCCGGCGTACAGCGCCCGACCATTGGAACCTTCATCCCCGGCAGGGAAGGAATGACGCTCCTGATCGATGCAGGAGCAAACGTCGATTCCAAGCCGGTACATTTGTTTCAGTTCGGCATAATGGGCAGCATTTTTACTTCGCTTATCCGGAATATCGACAGCCCGCGCGTCGGTCTTATCAGCGTCGGCGAAGAAGAATCGAAAGGCGATGAAGTGACGAAGGAAGCCCATAAGCTCTTCCGGCAATCCTCGCTGAATTTCGTCGGTAATATCGAAGGCCGGGATATCCTGAAAAGTGCAGTGGACGTGGCTGTCTGCGATGGCTTTGTGGGGAATACGATTCTCAAATTTGCGGAATCCATTCCGGGGACGCTCAAATTCAAGCTCCAGGAATATGCCCAGCGAGGCTTCATCAAGAAGTTGAGGACGGGGCTGGCTGCCGGAGTACTTCGGTCGGTTCTCAAGGATTGGGATTATCAGCAGTACGGAGGCGTGCCACTACTTGGCGTCAATGGTGTCACTATCATCGGACACGGAAGTTCGTCTCCGCTAGCAATAACAAACATGATTCTTCGCGCGAAGGAAATGTCCGACCGCAACGTCAACGGCCGGATTGCCTCTTCGCTCACGCACCTTGCCGGCAATTCTGCTTCTTCCGGTTCATAACAACAGAAGATCACTATGAAAAAAGCAATCATTACTGCCATTGGGCATTACTCTCCCGAAAAAATCCTTGCAAATAAGGATTTTGAAGCATATCTGGAAACGACCGACGAATGGATCATGGAGCGGACGGGCATCCGCGAACGCCATATCCTCGAAAACGGCGCTACCTCCGAACTTGGATACCGCGCCGCCCTTGAAGCGCTCGAAATGCGCGGCATTTCCGCAGATGAAATCGATCTCATCGTTTTCGGGACCGTTACCGCCGATCATAACTACCCCTGCACCGCCGCGCTTGTTCAACAGCGGCTCGGCGCAAAGAACGCCTGGGGATTCGATTTGAGCGCAGGATGCTCCGGATTTGTGTTTTCGCTCAGCGTCGGCGTGCAATTCATCGAGTCCGGTAAACACAAGAAGGTGCTCGTTATCGGCGCCGATAAAATGAGCTCGATCGTGGATTATAGCGACCGCAATACCGCTGTGTTATTCGGCGATGGCGGCGCGGCAGTGCTGCTTGAACCGTCCGAGGATCCGAATCTCGGCTTTCACGATTTCGTACACCGCGTCGACGGAAGCGGCAAGGAAGCGCTGTACCAGCCCGCCGGCGGAAGCGCTATGCCTTCGTCGCACGAAACCATCGACAACAAGCTTCATTTCGTCCATCAGGACGGTAAAACGGTATTCAAAGCCGCCGTTACGAGCATGGCGGATGTGTCGGTCGAGATAATGAAGCGCAACAACCTTTCTTCCAAGGATATCGCCTATCTGGTGCCCCACCAGGCAAATCTTCGTATCATCGATGCCACCGCGAAACGCATGGGGCTTGAAAAAGAAAAAGTGATGATCAATATCGACCGGTACGGAAACACCACCGCCGCAACGATTCCCTCCTGTATCTATGAATTCTATAAAGCTGGTAAGCTGAAAAAAGGCGATAAAGTTGTGATCGCAAGCTTCGGCGCCGGGTATACCTGGGGCGCATCGTACCTTACCTGGGCAATCGATTAAGCGAGGTCTCCATGAGCACAGCATTTCTTTATCCCGGACAGGCTTCCCAATACGTCGGTATGGGAAAGGACCTCGCAGAAAACAATCCGAAAGCGAAGGAATTGTTCCAGCTGGCGAACGATATCATGGGCTGCGATCTGATGAAGATCGCTTTTGAAGGTCCCGAAGACGAGCTGCGCCAAACCATGTACACCCAGCCTGCGATTTTCGTCCACAGCGTGGTGGTGACGGAATTGCTCGGCGTTACCCCCGCCGCCGCCGCAGGCCACTCGCTCGGAGAGTATTCCGCGCTGGTAGCCTCGAAGGCGTTGACCTTTGAAGACGGCTTGAAACTGGTGAAAAAACGCGGCGAATTGATGCAGGAAAGCGGTACCCGCTCGCCTGGAACAATGGCCGCCGTCATCGGCGCTGAAGACGCTCTGGTGCGCGAAGTGTGCGAGGAAGTCGGTAAAACGGATGTCGTGCAGCCGGCAAATTATAACTCGCCGGGACAGCTTGTGATATCCGGCAGCATTTCCGGAATCGATAAAGCGATGGAACTCCTCAAGCAAAAAGGTGTTCGCATTGTGAAAAAGCTCCCCGTCAGCGGCGCGTTTCATTCGCCGCTCATGCAGTATGCGCAGGACGAAATAGGCGCGGTTCTCGAATCGACGCCGATTTCGGACGCCGCGTTTCCGGTTTATGTCAATGTCTCGGCGCAGCCGGTGACCGATGCCGCAACGATTCGTTCGATGTTGCTGCAGCAAATCACCAGTCCGGTACTCTGGGAACAGAGCATGCGGAACATGGTCGCGAACGGCGTCACCGAAATGATCGAAGTCGGCCCCGGCAACGTGTTGCAGGGGCTTATCAAAAGAATTGAACCTTCCGTCGCGTCGAAAGGTATCGGGACGCACGGCGAATTGATGGCGCACCTGGGTTAATAATAGAGAGGTTTTTCCGGAAAGCAGAAACGCATGCACCATCGTTTACACGGTTCAGTGGCTATCGTAACAGGCGGATCGCGCGGTATCGGACGGGCAATCGCCGTCCGGCTTGCCAGCGAAGGCGCAAAAGTCGCAATTACATATAATTCGTCGCCCGATCGCGCCGAAGAGGTGATCGAAGACATCGAGTCTATCGGCAGCGAAGGTATGGCGATGCAATGTAATGTTGCGAATTCAGCCGAAGTCGAGAGGTTTGTCGATGCAGTGGTCAAGGAATTCGGCAAGGTCGATATACTGGTGAACAACGCCGGCATCTCGAACGACAAACTCATAGTGAGGATGACGGAGGCGGATTGGGATTCGGTGATCGATACGAATCTCAAAGGCGCGTTTCTGTTCGCCCGCGAAGCGGCAAAGTCGATGATTCTCCATCACCACGGGAAAATCATCAATGTCGGCTCCGTGGTCGGATCGATGGGCAACGCCGGACAAAGCAACTACGTCGCCTCGAAAGCGGGCATGATCGGATTGACGAAAGCCCTTGCGAAGGAGCTTTCTTCGAGAAATATCCAGGTGAACACCGTCGAACCCGGGCTTGTGGAAACGGATATGACCGCAAAGTTGAACGACGACCAGGTGGAAGCCATCATGAGCAGCGGCTTGAAACGGCGGATCGCGAAACCGGAGAAAATTGCATCGTTTATCGCGTTTCTGGCATCCCCGGAATCCGACCTGATCACCGGACAGACATTCATAGTAGAAGCAACCCGTAAACGACGGGACGAACAAATTCACTTCAAACCTGAGTCGAGCACCTGAATATGTTACTGTTGGAAAACACCACCGCCATTATTACAGGCGCTGCCCGTGGGATCGGCAGAGCGATTGCGAACGAACTTCTGCAGAACGGCTGCGATGTCGCCGTTTTCGACAAGTTCTTTCCCGAGGATTATTCCGGCTGGAGCGCGCAATGGGAAGCGAACGGCAGGAAGGTTCTCACCAAACAGGTAGATGTGACCGATACCGCAGCCGTCGACGCCGCATGCAACGAAGTAGCGGAAGCCTTCGGCAAGGTAACGATACTTGTCAACAACGCCGGAATCACGCGCGACAGGTTGCTCGTGCGCATGACCGAGGAAGACTGGGATATCGTATTGAAAGTGAACCTGAAAGGCTCGTTCAATACCATCAAAGCCCTTTCGCGCATCATGATGAAGCAACGGTATGGAAAAATCATCAATATCAGCTCGATTGTCGGTATTATCGGCAATCCGGGACAGGCGAACTACGCCGCGTCCAAGGCTGGGATGATCGGGTTGAGCAAGGCGGTCGCCAAGGAGCTCGCCACCAGGAACATTACCGTAAACTGTGTCGCTCCCGGGTTTGTAGAAACCGAAATGACGGCGGAACTCAACGCCGATCAGCGGAAGGCGCTGATGGACCAGATTCCGCTTCAGCGGGGATCGACGCCGGAAGAAATCGCCGGCATCGTCGCTTTCCTTGCATCGCCAAAATCTGATTATATTACCGGTCAGGTGATCGCCGTCGACGGCGGCATGGCAATGTAAACAACGAACAAACGATCATAGTCATTCACAAAAGAATCATTATTCACTAAAAGGAATTGGAGGCGTTATGTCCGAAGATGTAGCCCAGAAAGTAAAACAGATTATCGTTAACAAGCTTGGCGTTGAAGAAAGCCAGATTACGGATTCCGCATCGTTCACGAACGATCTCGGCGCCGATTCGCTCGATACAGTTGAATTGGTCATGGAATTCGAAAAGGCGTTCGATCTCACCATTGCAGACGAACAGGCGGAAAAAATTGCCACCGTCGGCGATGCAGTGAAGTATATCAGCGAAAACATCCAAAAGTAATAACGCCACTAACTAAGAATTCTCCGGCGCCTTCGGGCGAAGGAATATTCTGGAGGTTTCATGAATAAACGACGTGTCGTTGTAACGGGCATGGGTACGGTCAATCCGATCGGTCTGACTGTCGACGAGTTCTGGAAGAATCTTCTCGACGGCGTGAGCGGCGCTGATTTTATTACTCTGTTCGATACGACCGAGTTCAAAACCAAGTTCGCCTGCGAACTGAAAGGGTTCGATGTAACGAACTATATGGATAAAAAGGCTTCCGCCAGGATGGATCCGTTTACGCATTATGCCGTTGCGGCGGCGAAAATGGCGATCGAGGATTCCGGTCTTCCCGGCTCTTCGTACGACCCGAACCGCGCCGGCTGTATCATCGGATCGGGAATCGGCGGGATGTGGACGAACTTCTATCAGCAGAAGGAATTCGAAGGCAGCGGCGCCCGCCGCATCAGCCCGTTCTTCATTCCGATGCTTATCGCCGATATCGCCGCCGGACATGTATCCATCATGTGGAATCTTCGCGGACCCAACTATGCAACCACATCGGCGTGCGCCACATCGAACCACGCCATCGGCGCGGCGGTGATGCACATCCAGCGCGGCGATGCC
>CAYPBB010000043.1:23716-38589 GCA_964408855.1 uncultured Ectothiorhodospiraceae bacterium | reverse complement strand
TTGTGCAGCCCGTCGATGTGGCGTTTTCGCGCGACGGCTCGGTTGAATACGCCGACGCCGATACGCTAGGCGATTCATGGACGTTGCGCCGGTGGCAGCCGGGCGATGGATTCCAACCGCTCGGTTTCCGGGGCAGAACGCTTGTCAGCGATTATTTGAACGGCGCGGGAATCGCCTCGTCGAGGAAACAAGAAGCCTGCGTTCTCGTACATGCAGGCGAAATAGTGTGGCTTTGCGGTTACCGGCTCGACGACCGGGTAAAGCTTCGCGAGGAAACCGCCCGCATCGCCGAATTATGCATAGAACCTATTCACCAGATCGAACATTAGGCATGTCACCAACGCACCCTCCCGCTTCAATCGTAGTTCATGGAGAAACATTTGTTCCCTATATTAGCGAAGACGAAATCCGGCTTCGCGTCGGTGAAATTGCCGCGGAATTGGAACGGCTGTACTCCGGAAAGCATCCGGTCGCGCTGGGCGTTTTGAATGGCGCGTTCATGTTTTATGCCGATTTGCTCCGGACACTCTGCATCGATTGCGAGGTTGATTTCATCAAAATATCGAGCTATGGCCAGAATAAATCATCCTCGCAGGATGTCAGGCTGGTACTGGAACCGCAGACCGCTCTCGAAGGCAGGCATGTTATCCTCATCGAAGATATCGTCGATTCAGGGTATTCAATCGATTTTCTCAAGAAGTACCTTGAAAGCCGACGTGTGGCATCGTTCGTGATCGTGACCCTGCTTCACAAGCCCGATTGCGCAATAATTCGGCACCCGATCGATTTCGTGGGATTTACTATCCCCCCAAAATTTGTTATCGGATATGGACTGGATTATGCGCAGCAGGCGCGGTACCTGCCTTCGATTTATATCCGCAGCGGCGAGTGATGCGCAGACCGGCGCGAAGCATTGTTTATATAGAGAAATTGGAATGCAGAACACAGAAATCAGAATACATACCTTCATGAATCAACGCGACGACAACAGGCAGAGCGGACCCGGCAATCAGCCGCGGCGGCAACCGCAGCCGGGCGAAGACAATCCCTGGATGAAAAAGTCAAAGCTGGTGCTGAGCTGGCTCGCCGTTTTGATCATCCTGCTGTTCATCTTTACGTTTTTCCAGAGCCAACAGAGCAACGATCCGACGATTACATTTCTGCAGTATCAGAAACTGCTGAACGGCGAAGTAAAACTGCCCGGCGGCGGCGACGCAAAAATTGTCCGGGCGAAAGTCTACAAAGCCAATCTCAACGATTATACGTTCCACGGCGTACTGAACGCGAAAACCCCGCTGAAAACCGTGGAAGGGAAGACCCGCGAATCGGATAAATTCGTCGTCTTCATCGGAACGGTTGGTGTGGAGGAGAAAAAGGCCTGGACAGACAGAGGCATTGAGGTAACAATCGAAGAGAAGGATTCGATCTGGACGCAGACGCTCATCAGCCTGTTGCCCTGGGTTCTTCTGATCGGCGCATGGCTTTTCTTTATGCGCCGGATGCAATCGGGCGCGGGCGCAGGTCCGAAAGGGATTTTCTCGTTCGGAAAAAGCCGCGCGAAAATGGTGAATGAGACCGCCGCCCGCATCACGTTCAGCGATGTTGCCGGTGTCGACGAAGCGAAGTACGAACTGCAGGAAATCATCGAGTTCCTGAAAGAACCGACCAAATTCCAGTTGCTGGGAGGAAAGATCCCCCGCGGCGTCTTGTTGCTCGGACCTCCGGGAACCGGTAAAACGCTCCTTGCCCGCGCGGTAGCGGGTGAGGCGGGAGTCCCTTTCTTCTCCATTTCGGGCGCGGAGTTCGTGGAAATGTTTGTCGGCGTCGGTGCGAGCCGCGTCCGCGACTTGTTCGATAATGCCAAGCGGAACGCTCCCTGTATCGTATTCATCGACGAAATCGATGCCGTCGGCCGCCAGAGAGGCGCAGGTCTGGGAGGCGGTCACGACGAGCGCGAACAAACCCTGAACCAGTTGCTCGTCGAAATGGACGGATTTGAACAGACAAGCACGGTTATCATTATTGCCGCAACCAATCGCCCCGATGTTCTCGATCCGGCGCTTCTTCGCCCCGGCAGATTCGATAGGCAGGTGGTCGTCGACCGTCCCGACGTGAAGGGCAGGGAAGGCATTCTGAAAGTGCATACCCGCAGAATCCCGCTGGATCCCGATGTCTCCATTGCGCTACTGGCGAAAGGTACGCCCGGACTTGCGGGCGCCGAGCTTGCGAACCTCGTCAACGAAGCGGCTCTCCTCGCCGCACGGCGGAACAAGAAGACCGTCGGCATGCTGGATTTCGAGGAGGCGAAAGACCGCGTGATGATGGGAATGGAACGCAAGAGCATGATCATCTCCGATAAAGAGAAACGCACGACTGCGTACCACGAAGCGGGACATGTCCTCGTTGCGAAAATGATTCCGGAGGCTGATCCGGTTCACAAGGTGACGATTATTCCGCGCGGCCGGGCGCTGGGCGTGACGACCTATCTCCCCATCGACGAGAAACATACGTATTCAAAGGAATATCTCCAGGCGATGATCGCCTATGCCATGGGCGGCCGCGCAGCCGAACTGCTGATCTTCAACCAACTCACCACCGGAGCCGGCAACGATATCGAACGGGCGACTTCGCTTGCCCGGAAAATGGTTTGCGAGTGGGGCATGAGCGAACTCGGTCCGTTGACGTTCGGCTCGAAGCAGGAGGAAATCTTCCTCGGCCGCGAGATTGCCCAGCATCGCGATTACAGCGAGGAAACGGCGATCGCCATCGACAATTCCGTGCGGCAGATCGTCGTAGAAGGTATGGAACGCGCCTCGCGCATTCTGTCGGAAAACGCCACAACGCTTCACCAGCTCGCGGAAGCGCTGCTGGAACGAGAATTGCTCGACCACGAAGAAATCGAGGCAATCGTTGCAGGCGAGGAACTTCCTCCGCCGAAAAAGGACACGACGAACGGTTCGCCGCAGCAGTCGCACGATGCGATTCTGAAAATGGACCAGGAGCGGGCGGAGCGAATCCGGAAAGCGGTGGAAGAAATCAAACAGCACGAACAACAGCAAAGCGGTTCCGCTGAATGAACATTCCACGCCTTGAAATGGACGCCGCGGCTGACGAGAACGTCTCCCTGCAATATGAACTCATCAGAAAGGGGATACATCTGTTATCCCTGTCCATTCCGGTGGGATATTACTTCATGCCGAAGGATCTCACGCTCCTATTGATCGGAATTGTGATGGTTGTGTTTCTTACCGGCGATCTTCTGAGGGCGTTTCACCAGCCGACATACCGGATGTACCGGAAGGTATTCGGACCGATGCTCCGCAACCACGAAAAGACGAAGAAATTCAAAGCGCTGAACGGCGCATCGTGGGTGCTGCTCTCGGCGTTCCTGTGCGTACTGATTTTCCCCAAACTCATCGCCATCACAGCGTTCTCAATTCTCATCATTTCCGACACCATGGCCGCCCTCATCGGAAAGAAATACGGCACCATCCGGTTCAACGGAAAAACGCTCGAAGGCTCCACGGCGTTCGTCGTCTCGGCTGCGGCGGTAATTATGTTTACACCGAAGGTGAGCCACCTTCCCGGCGAATACTTCATCGCGCTTGCCGCCGCCGTTATCGGAGCGCTCGCGGAAATTTTTTCGTTCAAGATCATCGACGATAACTTCTCTATTCCGGTGAGCATCGGATTCACGCTCTGGCTCTTATACACGCTCTTTTTCCCGCAACTCAATATTTACATTCTTTAAGGTTGACCATGAAGCACATTGGCGCGATTCTCGTGATTGCCGCCGCCGCCGCCGCGATGTTTGCCTGCAGCAACGGTTCTCAGAAAACGATGGGAGCCGACGACGAAATTATTGTGGTTGCCGACAGCGCCCAGTTCGCGGCGATTGAAGAACTTGTCCGCAATGCGTTCTCTCCGCCGTTGTTCACCCCGCAACCCGAGGATTGGTTCAATCTTGTGCGAATCGATCTTCTCGATCTGCCGAACTACAAGCGTAAGAAGAACATCGTGTTTATCGCGCCTCTGGATGCAAAGAACGACGTCGGCGACTTTTTGCGCACAGCCCTCGAAGAGAAAGTGAAAAAGCTCGTCGAAGACGGTAAGGAACATGTCTTCGTTAAAAAGGATGTGTGGTATAGCGGTCAGACGGTGATGTACCTGACGGCTCCGGCGCTGGACGATTTGCAGAATTACATGCTGACCAACACCCAGCAGTTGTTTTACTTCTTCAAGCATGCGTGGGATGAACGCGAAACGGCGCGAATGATCAATCTTCCCCGCGACGAGAAAATGGAAGAGCGGTTGATGAAGGACTACGGCTGGTCGATGACGGTTATCAATGGCTGGTACATGGCGAAGGACAGCGCCGAGATCTCTTCCGTGCTGATCCGCAGACGCGCCCCGGCTGAAACCGAGCGCTGGATGCTGGTACATTGGATGGATTCAGCAAATCCCGGGTTATTGAATCCGTCTTTTGCCCTCCAAACCCGTAACAAGCTGACGGAAATTCTGTACCGGACGTACGACGATCAAGCGTTCGTTACAATCGATACGGTGAACTACCTGCAATTCGACGAAGTGAATTTCAACGGAAAATTCGCCTGGAGGATCAGCGGTTTGTGGAGAATGAACGATTACTCCATGGGCGGACCGTTTGTCGGTTACCTGTTTTACGAGGAATCGCAACAGCGCATATACTATATCGACGGCTCGGTATTCGCTCCGAAATACAAAAAGAAGAAGCTCATACAGGATGTCGATGTGATGATGCATACCTTCCGAACCAAGCCCCTGCCGCAGCAGAAGCCTCCGGCATAGCACGATGAGCGCCGGAGGGCAACAGCAGTTCATCTGGTGGTTCAAGCTTGCACTCGGCGCCGCCGCGCTCGGGGCGCTTGTCTGGATAATCGACCCGTCCGGGCTTCTACTTGCTGTGACAAAGGCACGGCTTTCCCCGCTCGTTATCTCTGTTGCACTCCTCCCGCTTAATCTTTGGTTTCAGTACAAGAAATGGGAAACGCTGGTCCAGTGTCTCGATCCATCAATCCGGGGCAGGGCGGTCTGGCGGTCGCTGTTCTCGGGATTCGCGTTCGGAATCGTTACCCCGGCGCGCGTCGGCGAATTCGGGGGGCGGCTTCTGACCGAACCGGGATTGCGGAATGCGCCCGCAATCGGTCTCGTCGCTCTCGATAAATTCATTTCCATGCTAGTCACTCTTGCCGCGGGACTCATCGCCTTCGCGGCGTTGGCTGTAGATAGAGGTTGGACCGCTGAGGTTGTGTATGCGCCTGCAATTTTGCTCGCAGGAGCGCTGTTCCCGGTTTCGTTGCAGTTGCTGAAGCGGCTATCCTCCGGCAACGAACGGGAACGCGAGACCGGAAATGTGTTGCGGTTCCTACGGCAGATCGCCGGAGCGGTTCGGCTCGTCCCGCGGCGCAGCATGTTTTTGGTTCACTGGTATTCGCTTGGTTTTTTCCTCGCGTTCATCGCGCAATTCGTGCTGCTCATACTTGCGTTCGAACCGGGGAATCCAATAGCCGCAGCAATCGGAGCGGTGTGCGTCATGGCTGCGAAGACAGTCGTGCCGCCGGTCACGTTCGGCGAGCTTGGAATTAGAGAAGGCTTCGCCGTGTACTTCCTGACGCTGCTCGGAATGCAGCCCGCAACGGCGTTCAACGCATCGCTCTTGCTGTTTACCATCAATATCCTTCTCCCCTCCGCTGCCGGGGGCGCGTTGCTTCTGCGAACATCGTTCCGGCCCGGGGTAGCGCGATGATTTCGTTTTCGTTCTTCGCGGTCTACATTGCGCTTGCGGCTGTATATCTTCTCTTCCTATCGCGGATCAGGCAGGGATTGAGGGTCCTTCAGAACGACCTGGATGAGGAGCCGGCTCCAGCGCCAGGCGGTCTACCACATGTTTCTCTGATTATCCCGGTGCGCAACGAAGCGCCGTCGATCCCGGCGCTTCTCGAAGGTGTCCTCGCTCAGCGATATCCAGATGAGTCGCTTCAGATCATACTCGTAGACGATCATTCCAGCGACGGCTCCTTCGAAACAGCCGCTGCACTTGTCAACAACGATCCTCGGTGCGTACTCCTTGCTCTTCCCGACGGCGAATTTGGGAAAAAGGCGGCAATCGCCGCCGGTATCGCGGCAGCGACGGGCGAGATTATTTTGACGACAGATGGCGATTGCACGCACCCCCCCGGCTGGGTGGAATCGATGGCGCGTCGATTCGTCTCCGGCGCCGATGTTGTTGCCGGTGCTGTCGTGATTGCCGATCGGTCGAGCGCCTTTGCACGGATGCAGGCGCTCGAGTTTCTCGGATTGATGGGAACGGGCGCGGGACTGTTCGGTATCGGTTATCCGCGCTTGTGCAACGGAGCAAACTTCGCCTACCGCCGCGGCCTGTATTCCCGCGCCGGTGGATTCGACGGTAACGATCACATCAGCAGCGGCGACGACGAATTCCTGCTCCACAAAATGGTGTATCAATTGGGCGCAAGGGCGGAATTCAACGCCCACGCCGATGCGGTGGTAACAACCCCCGCTGCCGGAGGAGTGGCGTCCTTCCTCTCGCAGCGAAGCAGATGGGCTTCCAAAGGCGCGCGGTACGGCGATGCAAGGTTTGTCGGATTTCTGGTACTGCTATTCTGTTATTTTCTGTTCGCAGCCGTTTCTCCTGTCATTGCACTGACGGGCAGCGGCGCGCTTTTCGCGGCGGCGGCTATGTACGCCGTCAAGGCGCTGGCGGAACTGCGCATCCTCCTTGCGACGGCGCAGCTCCTCGGACAGCCCGTGCGGTTCGGCGATTTTCTGATCGCGGAATTGCTGCATCCGTTCTATCTTGTTATCGTCACTATTTCCGGAACATTAGGATTCGGCAGATGGAAGAACCGGTCGCTAATCCGCAAATAAACGAGCGGACATTCTGGCTCGTGAACGGCGAGCTTCGCTTGCCGTGGAAACTGGCTGCATTCGGAGCGGTGGATTTGTTCCTCGCTCTCGTGATTTCCGTCGCGGTGTTTTTTATTCCTACCGGGGATTTCCAGGATCACGCCTTCGTTGCAGCCAGTCTGCTGGCAGTCGTCGCCGCTACGGCGCTCGGACAAATTGCTATCGAGCGGCAGCCGTTGAGCGGCGTGGGTCTCAGCCGCAGTTCGGCGGAGGGAGGGTTGCTCGGAGGTATTGCATTCGGCTTTCTGCTCATCTGTCTCGCTGTCGCAACGATGGCGGCAGGCGGAGGCATACACATCTCCGTCAACTCAGGCGATGCCGGAATGCTTGCATGGATACTATTCGACGGGCTGCTTCTTTACACGCTGGTGAGTTTTTCCGAAGAGCTACTGATGCGCGGCTATCCGTTTCAACAGATGCAAAAGAGGATGGGGAATGTGTTCGCGCTTCTGTTCACATCCGTACTATTCTCGCTTCTACACGCTTCCAATCCGAATGTTACCTGGGCGTCGCTTGCGAATATCTTTCTCGCGGGTTTGCTGCTCGGTTCAGCGTACCTGGCCACCGGTTCGCTTTGGTTTCCGATCGGCGTGCATTTCGGGTGGAATTTCATGCAGGGGACTGTCTTCGGTTTACCCGTCAGCGGGATCATCCGTGAGAGCATATTGATCGTGTCTCCTTCCGGACCGGCGGGTCTCACAGGCGGCGCATTCGGTCCCGAAGGCGGCATTGCCGCGACGGTCGTTCTGCTCGCCGGAACGTTTGCGCTCTGGTTTCCTCCGTTCATCCGGCTGCTGCCGGGGAACCCCGTCCCCGGTTTCGGCGTAAGCAGGATACGGAAAGAAACAGATACAGAGTGAACCATGAAAGCGTACTATCTTCTTTTTGCGGCACTGCTGGTTTCGGCGCCTCTTCGAGCGCAGTGGATCGACGACGCCGCGACCGACGCTGCTATCCAGAGGGGCATCAAGGCGACGTATAATATAGAATTCGATGCGGCGGAGAAGGAATTCAACTCCGTGATCAAAAGTCACCCCGATCATCCCGCGGGACATTTTCTCTCCGCGATGGTCGACTGGTGGCGTATCATGATCGATCAGAAAAACACTTCGAAAGACGACGCCTTTATTGCACGGCTCGACAAGGTAATCGACCTCTGCGACGCACGTCTGGATAAAAACGAGAAGGACGCGGCTGCGCTGTTTTTCAAGGGCGGGGCACTGGGATTCCAGGGCAGGTTGTACGCCATGCGCAAAGACTGGGTAAATACCGCTTCGGCGGGCAAAAGCGCGCTGCCGGTGGTGAACGATGCCGAAGAGCTTGCACCCGGCAACGCCGACATCCAGCTTGGAACCGGCATTTACAATTACTATGCTTCCATCCTCCCGAAACGCTATCCCGCCTTGAAGCCGCTGATGATCTTCCTTCCCGAAGGGAATAAAACAAAGGGACTGAAGGCACTTGAAAAGGCAGCGGAGAAAGGCAAATACGCGAAATACGAAGCGAAGTTCTTCCTTCTGCAAACCTATTACGGATACGAAAACAAGCCAATGGTGGCGCTCGAATACGCACGCTCGCTTACTGCCGAGTTCCCCGATAATCCTGTGTTTCAGCGGTTCCTGGGGAGGTGCTACGTCGCCGCCGGGAGATCGCAGGACGCCGCGCCGGTCTTCGCCGATATCCTCCAGCGCTGCGACGAAGGCAAGACGGGATATAACAGTTACATCGAGCGCGAAGCTGCGTATTACGCCGGATTTTACGCGCTTCGTCAGCAGCAGTATAACCACGCCATGAAACAGCTCGTGCGTTGCGATAAACTCTCGCGTTCGCTGGATAAGGAAGGACCTTCGGGATACATGATTATGGCGAATCTCCGCATCGGCATGGTGCATGACGCGCTCAAACAGCGCGACAACGCGCTCAAACAATACAAGAAGGTGCTCGCCATGAACAATTACGCCGACGCGCACGAACTGGCGAAGAAGTACAAGGCGGAGGCGTACGGCAACAAAATCGGCGCCGCAGGAGATATTCAGGAAGCGACGCTTGTGAAATGATGTGCAGGTCAATGCCCACTCGATAAACGTAGTGGAGCTTTCTTGATGGACTTTCGATCCAACCTGGACTAGAAGGCACAGGCGAAATTAACCGGACATTTGTATCTTTGAATGCAGCCCATTGTGGCTGCATTCATTGTTGTAAGAAGAATTAACACACATTGGTTTTAGATTATGAAAAGTAGTGTCATTGTTGCGCAAATTGTTGGTATTCTCCTTGCCGCCACGGGTATCCTTTTCTCCCAACCTGTCATCCCGGCGAAGTGGGCGCAAAGCGGGCATTCTGGGAAGGCTCTTGTGGCTGTTACGCCCGACGGCAAATATCTCGCTACTGCCAACCGGGATGAATATGATATGATCAAATTAAATCAGATTTGTCTATGGGATGCCGTCACGGGATCGTGCCTCCGGGTGTTTAATTACGACTATCTGTCCCCTGAAAAAACGTTGACATACAGTTATAAGCTTTATATCACGCCAGATCATAAGTATATAATCATAGGAAACGGCGACTTTGATGTGTGGAATGTTGAAACCAATGGATTCCAGACGCAGTTTGATTTCGCGAGCAATCCATGGGGTTATATGAGTTGTTGTACACTCTTTTCGGATAGTAAGAGAATAGCTGGACACAACGATACGGGCTTGATTATCAGAGACGTTGAAACCGGTGAAAGACTCAAGGTGCTGCCCGTGTTCACAAACGGCAGTATACTGGGCCTGGCGTTCAATACTGACGAAAGCTGCTTCATCGCTGGATTTGAGACATATGGAGGATCGATGCCTGACGCCTGTATTGTCACAATCAGAATAGAGGACGGAGTTATTCTGCGGCGCATCGATGTGCCATTGACGGCTGTAAGCGAAGTCGATGTCTCCAGCGATAAGAAGTATGCAATTATAGGCGGTTACCGAAAAGATAACGGACATTCGGTAGCCCATGTGTATAATTTAGAGACTGGAGCGCTATACCGGGAATTCGATTGCGACTTGTACGACTGGTTGAAATTTGTTCCAAATAGCACGAAGGTTATATGCTCAAGGTTGGGGGCGAAAGGCTCGGAAGCATATGATTATTCTACAGGGCAATATCTTGGTCCTGTCAAGAACATGAAAAATTATATGGCCTTCTCTCCCGATGGGAAGTATATTTACTCAAGCGGAGAATTTACAGGCAACAGAATTGCGGTCGATGGTTCCGGCACTGTGCCATTCTTCGGCGGATTTGCGAAATTGAAAAAATTTGTGTTGGCAGGCGGCGACAGTATCATAGCGTTAAGTTATGACCAAGCGAGAGAGTGGTACGTTCCGTATGTGCTGGATTTGAAGAGCGGTAAGAGCCTGGGAGTTTGGAATGGCGGCGAAACTGGTATAATCCCTGTTTCAGAGTTCAATCGTTCGAAGAGTGGCCGTTTCACAGCAATATCAAGAAATAATCATGTGAAAACAACGGCCGAGTTGTTTGATAGCGAGTCAGATATGCCTGTTGCAACCATAAGTAATGCCACGACGCTCGGGATATCTACCGATGAAAAAAGCTGGTATGTTGCTCGTGAAGGTATGTCGAGTGAGTATTTGCTAAAATACGATATTGAAACAGGAGTCTTGAAGGACTCATTGTGGGGAGATGAAATACCTCTGTTCCGTATGCAAAGCACTGCTGATGGGAAGATCGTTATGTTTACAATGAAGTATTATAATACACAAACGTGGTACGGTCCCTCGTGGGTAAATATGTATAATTTAGAGATGCATTTTACGCTCTACAGTACATCGTCTCGATCAACTGTAATATCGGCTATCAATCCGGTAAAAAATGAGTATTGCGAAATAAACGGCGTTGGAAATCCTGTAGTAAAACGCGTACCTATAGATTCGACAAGTGTATTCCCAAAACTACTCTGGAATGAAGCTACATCCTTCGCTATCGACACCGGTCAGATTTGGGATGCTGTGTACACTCCAGATGGGCGGTATTTGCTCGTATCTTCGATTGATACGTCGATCTATATGTACGACCTCGCGACGGAGAAGCACATCTACACCTTCAAACACGAACATTTCTATCCTCTCGAAATCGCCGTTACTCCAGACATGAAGAATGTACTCGCGGCGGACTATCACAACAGCGTTCTCATGTGCTTCGATATGCCCGAGGAAGTGCTTGCCGTGAACAAACCTAACGACCCGTCTCCGGACGGTGTGAAGATTGCATCCGTCTATCCAAATCCCGCCGTGTCTGACCTGACGGTTAGTTTGTATTCGCCTACGGTAACTTCAGCGAAAATGGAACTCGTCGATTTGCTTGGCAGAGTGCAGGCTGTCAAAGAGGAGCGACTGCCGCAATACTATTCCAGCTACACGTTCAAAACATCGGAGCTGCAAACAGGAACTTACCTGCTTCGAGTAAGCGGCAAGGATTTCAAGACTACCAGGTTGATCCAGGTGATCAGGTAGCAACCCCCGTCAAAATGCTGAGACTTAAACGCGAACAGCCGTCAAAATGATGACGGCTGTTCGCGTTTGTATAACCTAAATTCAAGAAAATCAAGAGTCTGTCGTTTGGCAAGCTATTTGCTTTACCTATAGTGTGCAACTGACTACTGCACCTTGGCTGCGCTCTCTAATTAATTGTATGAAGGTTGATGGAATGGGAGCGCACGAAAATAAAAAATAATCGCATAGTTGCCGGTGGTGGAAAACGGTGTGGATGGAACAAATCTCGGAGGCAAACAAACACCGTAACGTTCTTTGAAGTTAGCGCTTCAGGGAACGTCCACCTTCCGGTGGTTTTCCAGCAACTATGCGATCGATATCAATACATTCCGATTCAAATGCAGAAAAACATACGACATTTTTGCATGAGAATCCACCCAAATCGACGCACCTCTTTTTTTACGAATCTCGACCTCCGAATGCCGATGTGACGACACGATAACGATCAATAGTAATGGGTGGAGGCATAATGAGACAGTATGCCTTGATGTGGATGCTTCTGTTTGCGGCGTTTAATATGAGCGCCCAAACACAACAACGAGGGGTGGAAATTTCGTTTTTCCCGAAGTTCACCGATACAACGGCGGGAAACATTATCCAATTCGAACTGACTGCGAAGAACGAAGACGGTGAAATCCTGAAAGACTGGAATACCACCGGCTATCCGATCGATATTACCCTCCGCGGCTCGACCGCCGATGTGGATACCAATTTGCAAAGCTGGAATGCCGATAAACTCGGGTATTCCTTCGTCGAGTTGTACGATTCCTACGGGCGGAGCCTTCCCAAATCGAGTCCCCAGACATTCCAGATTGCTTCCGACCGCTTCGGCAGCGGGAAGCTGCTCCTGGTGCTACAATGCACAAAGGCGGAACCGAATCTCTACATAGACATTTCTCCCAAAACAGCGATGAGTGCGAAGCAAAATTCGCCGCTCTTCTCGCTACATCCGGCTGCGCCCGCAAACCTCCTTGTCGATCTCACCGAGCAGAATCAGGAACCTTACGGCGTGTACCGGATGCGGGAGTTTGAAGCGGTGGTCGCTTTGCGCGACCGGTTCATGAATACCATTCCCGGCGAAATGATGGTCAAGTGGAACGCCCGGTTCGAATCGGAGCTTGTACCGGGAAGCTGGATGGATCCGCAGACGGTGGAGTTTCCTGCATCGTTTCTTTTCACGATGTCCGCCGAACGCGATCCGGCAAAAGGGCATGTTCTGCAATGGCTGAAACTCTCGTCGGTCGCCAATCCGGCGGTGTCCGGGACAAGCGACCCATTTGCCGTCCTGCCGCATGCGCCCGGATCATTCGATCTGGTTTTCCCGCCCGATAATTATAATATCAATCTCGATACGCCCGAAACCCCGTTTACCTTCGAGTGGGGGGAAAGCTGCGATCCGTACACCGATATACTTGTGTCCCGTACCGAAGGGCGAATCGAGAGCGATGATGTGTTGTATGATTTGTATTTCCTCGAAAAGGAAAGCCTCGTCAGAAAGGTGAGGATTCCTTCGGACAACGCCGGCAGAGCTGTTACCGCCGGTATGACGCATGGCGATATCGCGCAGGCGGCTACGGCGATGTACGGTCCGGGTGCCAAAGTCATGGATGCGTATTGGACGGTTGAGGCAACCGACGGTATGTACCAGACACTGAACAGCCCCGTTGAAGGGCGGGCACATTCCGGTTACAGGCTAACCGTGAACCTGGAAACCCTTCCTGTCGGCGAGCCTCTGGAGGCTCCAGGCACATTTTCCTTGAAGCAAAACTATCCCAATCCATTCAACCCATCGACCGCGATAGCGTTTACGGTATCCGAACGTACTCCTGTGCGTATCGGGATATTCGATGTACGCGGCGCGCTTGTGCGGACTCTTGTCGATACACAGGCAGACCCGGGGAACTATACGGTTGTATGGGATGCCAGAACCGATGCCGGCGCAGCCGTTTCATCCGGTACCTACATTGTCCGGATGGAGGCGGGCGGATTTACTGCCGCGCGTGCAATGAGTCTGGTAAAATAAACCTGCGGGTGGTCGATAGCCCGCATCAGCAGTAAAAAGATGAAAAAAGAGAGAACGCCTGCTCAGGTCGAGCAGGCGTTTATTATTGAGCCGTTTGCTTTTTTAATCCAGAGGGACCGTCCCTTTGTAATCCTCGACGGCGATGACCATCGTTTTTGCCACCAGGTCGCCGACGCGGAATCCTTTATCGTGCGCAAAGAGTAATACAACATCCACGATCCAGCCGACATACGGAAACGAGGCGATGATGCCGCTGATGAGGTTTCTCAACGCCGATTTTCCTTTTGTGCATGGAGCGTTCGTTGTGAGATCGACCACCATGGTTTTCACGAGACGTTTTCCGATACTCTGACCGTTACCAAGGCCGTCGCGAATGAGTAGGTAGACGAAGGGCGGAATACACAAGCCCAAAGACAGCATGATAAACGGGAGTGCGAAATCCTGATCGGCAGTTGCGAGGACCATAAATATCACAGCCGGGACGAAGATTACCATGACGATAAGGTAATCGATGATAAACGCACCGATTCGCTTTCCGACGCCGCATTTCGGGTAATCCGGTACGGCAGGCTGTGCCGTTGTTCCTGAAGACTTCGCTGTCGGCGCTCCCACAGCGGCTTTTGGCTGCGTACGCTGGGCGCTCGATGAGCCTGATCCCGTTGATGAATGTCCACCGCTGCTGCGTTGTTCGGATGGAACAACCGGCGATTCAGGAGTCGTCGCCGTCCGGGTAATTCCCGGTCCGGAGTCCATGCCGCTGGATGCCTGAACTTTCGGTTCGATTTTAAAGGGATCCGGATTCTGTTGCCGGGTATCGGGGGCAGCCGCCTCCCGCAGACGTTTCGCTTCGACCGCTGCTGTAGCCTGGTATACCGCTTGAATCGTTTCGCGGGATGGTATCGTAGGAGGGAGCGGCGGAGTTGCGGCTTGTTCCAGGGCTTCCGCTACTTCGGGTATTCCCGTCGGTGCGACCCATTGGCTTAAACCGGGTTTCCAGATATAGCATCTGTTGTTTTCGGCAATGAATTTGAGCAGGGCATCGAGAGCGAGCGGACCTTTTCGCTCCTTGCCGTCGGTGTAGTAGTATTCCATAGTTCGCCGGCCTTGTGGTTTTTTTTTGGATTATGAGGACCAGCAGAGGCGCCAAGACTACCGTTTTAGTCGAATGCTGCTTATCTTCGACGAAATGTACTAATCAGGCGGTGTATCGGCAACCTCCGGTTTTTCCGGAGATGCAGTTTTATCACATGGGTTTCAGTATCCCGGCAAGGGATACATCCCGGCAAGGGATACATCCCGGCAAGGGATACATCCCGGCAAGGGATACATCC
>CAYPBB010000043.1:7416-23616 GCA_964408855.1 uncultured Ectothiorhodospiraceae bacterium | reverse complement strand
AAGGGATACATCCCGGAAAGGGATACATCCCGGAAAGGGATACATCCCGGAAAGGGATACATCCCGGAAAGGGATACATCCCGGAAAAAAATGAGCAGCGCCGGCGAATGCAGGGCGTACGTTTCGCAAAGTTATTGCCTGATTCGGTGTGTTTATGGTAAATTGCGTAAATTAACGACTTGAGTATCCGATTTTTATTTTTTTTTGTTGACAGCAAAAACCATTTGTAGTATTTTATTGCCGCTATTCAGTCGATATCGATGCTGCACATCTATACAGAAATACTCACATTACCTCGGATGCACCTATGAAACATCCATTTCTACTCCTTATTCTCCCATTTATAGCATTGCTATTTGCCGTTGGATGTTCGGACGACAACGACAATCAGGCAAATGGGACGACACCGAACAAACCAATGACATGCGTCGAATGCCACAGCGACAGGGCGGTCCTTGAGAAGGTGGCCGATCCACTTCCGCCGCCTCCGGCAGGCGAAGGCGGTTGCGGCGGAACGCTTCCCGAAATGGCTGCGTGGCAACATGTGTACATCGGCGGACCCAACGGCGAGGCATTTCTAAATTCCGCGCACGGAAAGATACCGTGCGTCGATTGCCACGGAGGCAGCAAGACAGCGGCCGCCGACAAAAACGCCGCGCACGGTACCGCCGACTTCGTGAAATATCCTTCGCAACAGGCTGAAAAGTATTGCGGCCCATGCCATCCGACGATCTCAGCCAACGACAAGCACAGTCTGCATACGCAGGGTTTCGGTCAGAAAGCGATGGTCGCGTTGCGTTCGGGTTTTCCGGGGTACGATCAATTTCCCGATGCATTGCATGAAGGGTATGATAAAAACTGCGGTAAGTGTCACGCATCGTGCGGCGAATGTCACGTTCAGCGCCCAAGGCAGGCGCAGGGTGGGTTCCTCGCAGCGCATAAATTCCAGAAAACGCCCGATATGCGTTTGAATTGTACCGCTTGCCACTCGGCGCGCGTCGCACACGCATACTTCGGCGAAGAATTCGGCTACGAGCGCGATGTGCATTACGGTAATCCCGGTCCTCATTGCGTCGGTTGTCATAAATCGGAAGAAATGCACGGCAACGGCACCGAGTATACGCAAAGGTATTCTTACCCGCGTATGCCGAAATGCGAGGATTGCCATAGCGATAAAGCCAATGCAAACACGTATCATTCCATGCATTGGAATACCATTACGTGCCAGGGGTGTCATTCGCAGGATTATCAAAACTGCAGCAGTTGCCATGTCGGGACGGGAGTCAGAAACGGGCCGTATATGGGGTTCAAAATCGGCATGAATCCATTGCCGAACGCCAAGCGGCAGAAGTATGCCGTACTCCGTAACGCTCCTCATGCCCCCGACACATGGAGCAATTTCGGCGTGCCTCAACTCGTGAATTTCGATGCAGCGCCGACGTTCCGGCTTGCATCGCCGCACAACACGCTGCGATGGACAAAACGCACGAAGGTAGAAAACGGTCAGGCATGTTTCGAAGCCTGCCACATCAAGGATGGAAAGAACAAGGACTACTTCCTGTTCGAAGAGGATTTGCAGCAGTGGGAAATTCAGGCAAACAAATCCATCGTTGTCGACGGAAAACTGCCGTCGAGTTGGAAATAGCATCACCTGGTAGCATCATACACCAACACATTCCTGAAAGGAGTATATAATGAACCGATTCCCGAAATTTTATTATCTGCTGTTGGCGGCGTTTATCGTCGTTGCAGGATGCTCGAAAGACGACGACAATCCGGTAACGCCTACCATCAGCGAGTCGGCTGAACTTGTCAAGACGCTCGAAGGCGGCGACGGAGGCTACCTCAATACAAGTTGTCCGGCTATTGTTACTGCCGACGTGGTATACGAAGATGTTCAGCTCGCACAACCGAAGAATTATCTGATCGATATCCGCAGCGCGGCCGATTTTACCGGGAAAGGACATATTCAGGGCGCACATAATGTCGCCATCGGCGATGTCGTCGCCCACGTAAAGGCGTTGAACTGGCAATCGTACGATAAAGTTGTTGTCATATGCTATACCGGACAAAGTGCGGCATGGACGACGGCGCTCCTTCGCATGAGCGGCATTACGAATGCCTACTCGATGAAGTTCGGCATGTCGTCGTGGCACAGCGACTTCGACGGGATCACGACAAAATGCACGAGCGACTACGAAGGACAGTTCACAGCGACGGCAACGAACAAAGCTTCGGCGGGCGATCTCCCTGTACTTAATACGGGCAAAACGGCAGGCACAGAAATTTTGGAAGCGCGGCTTAGCGCCGTGATGACTGAAGGATTCTCGGCATCGCAGATCGACGCTTCGACGGTGTTTACCGATCCAACGCAGTATTACATCGTGAATTACTGGCCGGAAACCGATTACACCTCCGTCGGTCATATTGCCGGTTCGATTCAGTATACTCCGAAAGCCGATCTGAAACTTTCGACGTATCTGAAAACGCTACCCGCGAACAAGACCATTGTCGTGTATTGCTACACCGGACAGACCAGCTCCAACGTCGCCGCCATCCTTCGCGTGATGGGTTATGACGCGAAGTCGTTGAAATTCGGCGTCAATTCCATGATCTGGAATAAGATGGAAACGATGGGCAAGAAGCCGTTCCTTGCGGCGCGCGATGTGAAGAACTTCCCGTACGTCAAATAGTCGACAATTGCTATTGATGCAAAACGGGCATCCGGTGTTTCACGGATGCCCGTTTGCTTTTCAGAGTCTCGAAAAACGGCGTCAAGGTTATTGTTCGACCTCGCGTATTGCATTGAGATCTTTCATCGAGCCGAGCGCGTATAGAATATCCGTATTCTGAATCTCGTAGGTCGCATTCGGCAGTAGGGTAAAATCGTCGCTTGTCGTATTCTTGATCGCGATAATATAGACATGGTATTTGGCGCGGAGATTCAGATCGATCAGCGTTTTTCCGATAAATGATGCCGGCGGATCGATTTCGACAATACTGAAGTCCTTACCCAACGGCACATAATCGAGCATATTCGGGAACGCGAGATCGCGCGCTACCTTGATTGCCATATCCTTTTCGGGATGAATGATATCGGTAGCGCCTACGAGTCGCAGAATTTTTGCATGGTCGGTATCATTTGCTTTTGCGACAATTTTTTTGAGTCCCAGTTCCTTGAGATGGAGACAGATGACGATGCTGTTTTTCATATTGTCGCCAGTACTGACGATGGCGCAATTCATTTCATCGAGCCCAAGCACTTCCAGACGGTCGCGTTCGGTCGCATCGAGAACAATCGCCTCGTTGCAATACTCGCCGACTTCCTGAACTTTCTCGCGTTCGACATCGATCGCGATCACCTCGTTCCCTAGTTCGAAGAGCGTCTTCGCGACGTAGAATCCGAAATTCCCTAGTCCAATAACAACGAAACGTTTCATTCCGGTATCATCCTATCATGATGTTTTCTTCGGCACGCTCCAAACCGCCCCGCGGTTCCGCGCCGGTGAACACGTATGCGAACGTCAGGACGCCTACGCGGCCGACGAGCATTGTAAAAATAATCATCCATTTGCCGGCGATGGAAAGCGTCGGTGTTATTCCCATCGATAACCCGACAGTTCCGAAGGCGGATACGGTTTCAAAGATATACGCTAGAAACACGCTGTGTTCCGCACCGGCCGCCGTATCCGGCGCCGTGGCCAGCATAAGGAAGAACACAATAAATACCAGCGCAAGCGAGATAAACACCAGCGTCACGGATTTATGCACGGTTTCCGTCGGAACGGTGCGTTTGAACATGTTCACCCACTGTCTCCGCCGCAGCCGCGTCCATGCGAGCATACAAAGAAGCGCAAACGTGGTGGTCTTCACTCCGCCTCCTGTCGATCCGGGCGACGCTCCGATGAACATAAAAAAGATCATGAATAAAAGCGTGACATTGCTCAGCGCCCCGATGTCGACGGTGTTGAATCCGGCGGTGCGGCAGGTAACCGACTGGAACAGAGTCGTGAGAAGTGTGTGCTGCAATCCCTTTCCCGAGAATGCCTCCGTGCGCTCGACGGAATACAAGATAACCATTCCGCCAAAGATGAGAATCGCGGTAGTGATCAGAACGACCCGTGTCTGTACCGAAAGGCGGGCGTTTGCTTTCTTTTTTCGACGCGCGGAAAAATACAGGTGGATATCGTGAACGACCGGGAACCCGATCCCTCCGCTTACGATCAATCCGCAAATCGTAAGGTTAAGCAGAATGGAGGTTTGGAAGTCCATCATGTTTGCCTTGTACAATCCGAATCCGGCATTGCAAAATGCCGACACGGAATGAAACAAGCCGCTGAACAACGCCTCGTCCCATGGATGGTTCATTCCCAGAAAATGGATGAAGAGCAGGATTGCGCCCGCTGCCTCGGCGACGATGGTGAATCCGAAAACGGAACGAAGTACCTGGTATATGTCCTTCCTCGGTGTCGCGGCAAATACGTCCTGCATCGCCGTCCGCTGACGGTAGGTAACGGCTTTTCCGAGAAATCTGAAGATGGTGACTGATACGGTCATGATACCCAACCCGCCAAGCTGGATCAGAATCAATATCACAATTTGTCCGAAACGGGTAAAGGTACCGCCCGTATCGGCCACGGTCAGCCCGGTCACGCATACTGCAGATGTCGCAGTAAAGAAGGCGTCGGTCGCGTCTATCCTGCCTTCTACCGTCGCAACCGGAAGCATCAGCACGAGACCGCCGAGAGCGACTGTCGCCAGAAAGCTGAGAAGAATCAGCGTACCGGGATGGAGTTTCCGCAGGAGATAAACAATCCGGTAGCCTGCTTGTGCGACGATCTCGCGATATTGAGTTGGATTCGGTTTCAAGAATGACCGTACATGACGCCTGATAAAAGCAATGCAAATATACTATGTAACGGACGGTAAAAATAATGTTGTTTGCGGGAGCAACGGAAGATTCGAGAATACGAAAAGCGGCTGATCCGCGAAAGGATCAGCCGCTTCTGTGGGCACAACGACTGCTATTTGGACAGGACCATGCTGTTCATGGTGGTTCGGTCCGAGGTCGTCAATTTGTAGAAGTACGTTCCGCTTGGCAGTCCCGCGCCGTCGAACGGTACAGTATAGTATCCTGCGCTCAGTTTCTGATTCGTATACAGGTCGTTTACCTTATCGCCGGCTGTATTGAAGACGCTCAGAGAGACGACATCTTCCTGCTCAAGATTGAAGTTGATATTGGTCACCGGATTGAACGGATTCGGGAAGTTATACAGAACCCGGGCGGTTGCCGGCTTGATGGAGACGAGTACGGTATTCGAATACTCGTATGAACCATCGATGTCGATTTGTTTGAGCCGGTAGGCAATCATCTTTGCGCCGTCGAATTTCGGGGCATCGGTGTAGCTGTAGTCGACCGGCTTGTTGGAATTGCCCTGACCCTCGACGAATGCGATGGTTTCCCAGGAGCCGTTATGCTCGACCGAACGTTGAATTTCAAATCCGCTGTTGTTGATCTCGGTTTCGGTTCTCCAATCGAGCCTCACTTCGTCGTTCCGGTATTGCGCCGAGAAGCTGGTCAATTCAACCGGGACGGGGCCTTTGTCGAGAACGCAGATCTGGTTGTATTCCGCAGCCTTCCGATACGTGTTGCTGTAGTCCGACATGACGCCGATATGTCCGGAGATCGAGGCCGGTGTCCAGGAATTCGCGATGGAAAGCGTGGTATCGAGTTTGAGATAGGTTGCGGTTGCTGTGGGATCCGCATCGGCGGTAACGAGGTAATTCGTGAAATTGGGGGTGTTCGTCGGCGGTGTGGACATGCGGATCTGCCAGCGAACCTGCGACCCTGTCGGAGTGCCTGCGGGAATGCGGTTGACCATTACCGTCGTGCCCCATTCTCTGCAGCAGAGATTCGTAGGGAGCAGGCGGAAATCCGCGATAAGATGCTCGGTATTGCCGTACACTTCGACGAACTGAATACGGTCGTCGATGCTGCATTGACCGGCATGGTACCATGTCATACGGATACCTTCGAGATTGGAGGTATTCGTGATGCTCGTGTTTCTGTTCAGGTACAGCCACACCGTGCTGGCATCGTAGTATTCGCCGTTGTATCCGCTGCAATCCTGGCGGCGGCCGAACCAGAACGTCCACTGGATTTCATTGAAGTTCCAATGGAAACCGGTGAATTGCTGCGATACCAGATACTGGGTCGTGTAGTAGTAGGTCGAGTTGCCGTTGGTATGTAGTACATACGGGGAACCGGTCGGTGTTCCGACGCCGCTGTTGTTGATGATTTCCCAGTTGTGCGAACCGGCCGACCACGTGGTATAGGCATATCCTCCATTCCGGGTCCAGGACATCGTTGGATTGTTTTGCGTGTTCAGGAAATCGCAAACAGGTTGTGCAAACGATGTTGCTGCGAGCAGGATGACGACGACGGGTATCAGGTAGAGAGTTTTCATTGCTGAGGTATCCTTATGGTCTGTTATCGGGCGTCCCATTCATCTGAATGCATCAGATGCTGACAGACCTCTTGGTACAAAAGCAGTGCCGCCGATCATGAAATTCTTACAAGAACTGTAAGTTAGTAGAAATAAAAGAGATACAAACCCGAAACTCTTATTGAGGATCTCATTCCATGTATCAAATTTGAACAGTGTTTCGTAGTAATGTTCAGCATACCAGAAAATGGGTATGCGGCTAATGATGTTTTTGTAAGGCTTGTTGAGAAATTACATCGCCAAACAGGAAAGAGGCACAACGGATTGCCGGTTCGTTGTGCCTTCTATGAAATCCTATTTCGATAATGTCAACCTGATTGTCCTGACGGCCGACGACGAAACCAGGCGGCATAAATATGCCCCTGCGGGAAGTCCGGATCCATCGAACCGGATTGTATGGAAACCGGCTTCGAGCCGCATGCCGTCGTACAATACGGCAACATTTCTTCCCACTTCGTCGTAGACACGAAGCGATACAGTTTCAGGAGCGTCCAGCGAAAAACTGATGTTGGCCGATGGCGTAAACGGATTTGGGAATGAGAATAGCGCATCGTCGGCGCCTGGCGTTCCTGCGAGAAGGATTGTGTTCGAATATTCGTATGAGCCGTCTCGATCGATTTGCTTCAGCCTGTATGCAACAACATTGGCGCCCTGCCAACTTTCGTGGTCCATGAACCGGTATTCCTGAGGCGAACTCGTTGTCCCCATGCCGTCGACAAAGCCGATAACGCTCCAGTTTCCGTTATGACCGAGCGACCGCTGAATCTCGAAACCGGCGTTGTTGGTCTCGGTGGCGGTGTTCCATTTCAATACCGCCGTACCGTTTCGGTATTCGCCGGAGAACGACGTGAGTTCAACCGGGACGGGGCCTTTATCGAGTACGCAGATTTGATTGTATTCGGCGGCAGTCTGGCGCGATCCCGCATAATCGGACATCACACCGATTCTTCCCGAGGTCGAGGTTGGAATCCATGTTTGCGCCTCGGGGAGAGTGACGTCGGCGCGCAAATATGTCGCCGTAGAAATCGGATCAGTATCTGCGCCGACGGAATATGTCGAAAAATTTGCCGTTCCCGGTATGGGCGTCGAAAGGCGGATTTGCCACCGCACCTGCGTACCGGTTGGGATTCCCACGGGGATGCGGTTCACAACAACCGCTGTGCCCCACTCGTAGTTGTTCAGGTTCACGAGGATATCGAAATCGGCGATGATGTGTTCAACCCCGCCGTATACTTCGACCAATTGAATTGCATCGGTGTTGCTGTTGTGATGCCAGGTAAGGCGGATGCCTTCCAGTCCGGTGAAATTGAGCAATTCCGTGGCGCGGTTGACATACAGCCATATCGTGCTGCGGTCCTGATTGCCGCCGTTCTGACCATTGTTCGCCCTGCGTCCGAACCAGAACGACCATTGCAATTCGTTGTACTGCCAGGAAAACCCTGTCAGCAACTGGGATGTCAGCCATTGCGGCGATTGGCCGCCCGTGCCGTTAACCGGATTTGTATGCAGCACATACGGCGAACCCACAGGGTTTCCAATGGTTGATGTGTTGATGATTTCCCAATTTTGAGAACCGGGCGTCCACGTGGTATACGGTGCGCCTAGATTGTCGGTATAGGAGAGAACGGGAACATTGCTTCCCGCAAGAAAATCGCAGATTGGTTGCGCCTGTGCGTTCCACGCGCAATGGAGTATGCAGACAGCAGCAAGAGTTGCGATGTGTTTCATAAGTGCTCCTCAATGAATGAGTGATACGAGAAACACTGTCGAGTAAACCGGGCAGCGATTATTGACTGCCCACACTGCCGCAAAGATGATACCCCATAAATGGGTATAACGAGACTTTTGTACGGATTGTCGTAAGTCTCTACAGTTCTTATTGTTACAGAATTTGCATACCAATAAACTGGTAGACGGAGGGTGTATCGTATCTGAACATTTGAGGAGATGTGTACAAAAAAGAGAAGGCTGCGCGAAGGCAGCCTTCTCCATTCATCGAGGAAGTAGTGAGACGAAAGTATTACTTCGAGAGTACCATACTGTTCATTTGCTTACCAAACGCTGTCGTCAACTGGTAGATGTATCTTCCGCTTGGAAGCCCCGTACCGTCGAACGATGCGCTATGTGAACCTTCGGGCATCGATGCATTGTCGAGCAGGGTTGCGACTTTCTCGCCGGCGGCATTGAATACTGCCAACGATACTACATCAGGTGTATCGAGCGTGAACGTTATGGTTGTCGCCGGATTGAACGGATTTGGGAAATTGTACAGAACGTCGCTGGTGGACGGCGCGAGCGACACAATGACGGTATTCGAATACTCGTACGAGCCGTCCCTGTCAATCTGTTTCAGGCGGTAGCCAATCGTCCGCGCACTTCTGGTGTCGGGATTATCGGTGAAACGGTACGACTGCGGGCTGTTGGTCGTTCCGTGACCGTCCACGAAGCCGATGCTTTCCCAGGTACCATCGTGATTGATCGAGCGCTGTATCTCAAAGCCGGAGTTGTTCAATTCTGTGGCGGTATGCCAGTCGAGGACCACGCGGTCGTTGCGGTACGATGCGGAGAAGCTCGAAAGTTCTACCGGAACGGGACCGAAATTGGTCACGCACAATTGGTTATATTCGGCGGCTCTTCTGTACGACGAGGAGAAATCGGACATGACGCCGATGCGTCCCGATGTACCGGTCGGTACCCATGTATCGTTCGCGGAGAGCAGCGTGTCGACGCGCATGTAGGTCGATGCCGCAACCGGATCGGCGTCGGCCGGTGTGTTGTAGCTGGAGAAACTCGGCGTATTTGTTGGCGGAGTGGAGCTGAGGATCTGGTAGCGGACCTGAGTTCCCGTTGGTGTGCCTGCCGGGATCCTGCGCACGACAAACGTCGATCCCCAGTCGTTGCCGCACGGATTGTTCGGAAGGAAATAGAACCAGGCAATGATGTGTTCCGTGCCGCCGTACACTTCGACAAGCTGGATTTTTGCGTACCCATAGTAGTGATACCAGGTCAACCGGATGCCTTCAAGACCTGTGAAATTGGTCAGCGATGTATTCCTGTTCAGGTAGAGCCATACGGTGCTGCGGTCGCTGCTGCCGCCGGTTGATCCGTTGTCCGCGCGCCGGCCCATCCAGAACGACCACGTGAGTTGGTTGTACTGAAAATCGAATCCCGCGAATGCCTGAGACACCAGATACTGAGGCGAAGAGGATGTATTCGACGGATTCGTATGGAGGGCTTTGGGAGTGCCGGAGGGATTGGCGATTCCGCTGCTGATGATTTCCCAATTCCGCGAACCGGGCGTGAATGTGGTATAGGCGGTACCATTGTTCCGCGTATAGCTCAACGACGGTGCGGTAGACAATGAACTGAAGTCGCAGACCGGCTGTGCCGGGGCGACAGCGGCTATCGTAACAATCAACAGAAAAAAAATGGTAGCGGTGATACGCATAGTGTTTTCCCGATAATGTGATGTGGTGACCGTTGTAATTCTGATGGATGCATAACCACACCAATTCATACAAAACAGATGCCATCTATCCCAAATGAAATGCGTCGCGATTAACCTATTGCAATGTAATGAGTTACGGCGGTTGCAAATCTTGCCCTTGTGTCGATTTTGTAGTATTCCTGAACAGCAATATTTGCGCTGTTCAGGAACGAATCTATGCGGGTTTATCTGCCGGTATCTACGACTGGCTGCCGGGGTTCAGTCGTAGGTGGTTGGCGCTGTATGAATTATCGCCGATAGTCAGGGGTAATAAAAAAGGCGGTCCGCGGACCGCCTGAGGCACATTCGAGTTCTTCTACTTTGCCAGAACCATGCTGTTGGTCGTGGCGCCTTCCGATGTGGTCAGCGTATAGATGTAACGTCCGGATGGGAGGTCGCTTCCGTTGAACGACGCTGTGTGCGTGCCGGCGTTCAACGATTCGTTGCGGAGCAATTCGGCGACGCGTTCGCCTGCGGCGTTATAGACTGCAAGCGTTACAATATCGGAATGCTGTAGGGTGAAGCTGATGCTGGTAGCCGGATTGAACGGGTTCGGGAAGTTGTACAGCGCGCCGGATGCTGCATTTGCGATTGAAACCGTAACGGTATTCGAGTATTCGTACGAGCCGTCGCGGTCGATTTGCTTCAGTCTATATGCGGCTGTCGAGGCGGCGCCGAAGTTGGAATGGTCTTCGAACATGTACGAGTGTTCCGAGCTGCTGTTGCCTGCGCCTTCGGAGAAACCGATCGTTTCCCATGCTTTGCCGTTGTTCAATGAGCGTTCAATTTCGAAGCCGTAATTGTTGTTTTCGGTTGCGGTTTTCCATTTCAATGTAACGGCGTCGTTGCGGTAGGACGCGGCGAAGCTGGTAAGTTCTACCGGTGCGGGACCCTTGTCTGTGATGCAGATCTGATTGTACTCGGCGGCATTTTTTCTCGACGAGGCATAGTCCGACATCACGCCGATTCTTCCGGTCGTCGATGAGGGATGCCATGTGTTCAAGGTCGAGAGGAGTGTATCGACGCGGAGATACACGGCCGTGGCGATCGGATCGGAATCGGCAGGTTCGTTATAGCTCGAGAACTGCGGCGTTGTGGGAACAGGCGTCGAGAGCCTGACCTGCCAGCGTACCCGCGAACCAGTCGGCGTTCCGGCGGGGATCCGGTTTACGACAACCGTCGTGCCCCACTCGTAATTGCACAGGTTTGCCAGCAACACAAAGTCGGCAATGATATGCTCTACGCCGCCGTAGACTTCCACAAGTTGCATCGCATCGGTGTTATTGTTGTGATGCCATGTCAGTCTGATACCTTCGAGACCAGTAAGGTTGGTGATGCCGGTGTTGTTGTTGATATACAGCCATACCGTGCTGCGGTCCTGATTCCCGCCGTTCTGCCCGTTGTTTGCGCGGCGGCCGAACCAGAACGACCATTGCATTTCGTTGTACTGCCAGTTGAATCCGGTGATTTGCTGGGAGATCAACCATTGCGGGGATTGCGATCCGTTGCCGCTGCCGGGGTTTGTGTGCAACACATACGGCGAACTGGTTGGGTTCGCGATATTGCTTGTATTGATGATTTCCCAGTTGCGGGATCCGGACGTCCAGGTGTTGTACACCGCGCCATTGTTCTTTGTATAGGTCAACGATGGGGTGGAAGAATACGTGGTAATGTCGCATACCGGCTGCGCGAATAAAGTGCTTGCGAAAAGTGCTACGCTCAGGGTGAGGAGGGCTGCAATTCGTGTCATGGCTGTTTGTTCCTTTATCGTTGGCTTTCCTGAGTGTCGCCGGCATTCAGAGCATCGGCGGTTGTGAACTATGCCAGGAATTGCAAAGCCAGTGCCGCGAATAGGATGATGGCGGCAAAAAGTTCAATAACGGCGTTTGTGTTGCAGATTTTGCGTTTTTATGTATTGCTGCATCGCGCCTCTGGTGTCCAGTTTTAAAACAGTGTTCAGCAGTGATGTTCCATTGTTGAAAATTATGCGTGCAGAAAAGGGCGTAGATGACGAAGATGCTGTTTCATTTCCGGAGCATCGGCGGGTAACACGCGTACATAATGAGGATAGCTGATAAGCAGTTTGGCGTGGCATCGGACATAAAAAAAGGGCAGGATCTTTGCCTGCCCTTGAACGCTCGTTGAGCGTGCCCCGTCACTTGGTTAGAAGCATGCTATGCGACTGCATGCCTGAAGATGCGGTAAGCCGCGTATAATACGTGCCGCTCGGCAATCCGGAGCCGTCGAATACAACGCTGTAGTTACCCGGCTGCAACAACGCCCGATCGTAGAGCGTCGCAACGCAATCCCCGGCGGTATTGAACACCTTCAATGTGATTGCATCCTCTGATATCAACGAGAACGAGATGTTCGTCGCCGGATTGAATGGATTCGGGAAATTTTTCACAATGCCGGGCGTCGAATGAGCAAGCGATACGGCAACCGAATTCGAGTATTCGAACGAGCCGTCGCGGTCGATTTGTTTCAGCCGGTATTCGATTGTACCCGTCGTTCCCTTCGCCGGATAATCGATGAATAGGTATTGTTGCGGTTTGTTTGTCGTGCCGTGTCCGTCGGCGTAACCGATGGATTCCCATTCGCCTTTCACCACCGAACGCTCGATCTCGAATCCGCTGTTGTTTATCTCGCTTGCAGTACTCCATCGTAATTCCACCTGATCGTTCCGGTATTGAGCGGAAAAACTCGCAAGCTCGACGGGAACCGGTCCCTTGTCGAGCATGCAGAGCTGATTGTACTCAGCCGAATACCTCCAGAAGAAAGCGGCAAAGTCGGTCATGACGCCGATTCTTCCGCTTGTTGAACTCGGAACCCACGATTGGGCGGGGGCTAACGTGACGTCGCTGCGCAGAAATGTCGCGGTAGCAATCGGATCTGCATCCGCGGTGGTCAAATATGACGAGAACGAAGGTGTGGCGATCGGCGGAGTCGAAAGCCGAATCTGCCAGCGTACCTGCGAACCAGTCGGCGTGCCGGTTGGAATCCTGTTTATTACAACTGTAGTACCCCATTCCGTATCGGTTAGCGTGTTGGGCAATAGCGTGAAGCCGGCGATGACATGTTCGGAGTTGCCGTAGACTTCAACAAGTTCGATCTCGTCGCTCCCAAAATCGTGATGCCAGGTTAATCGAATGCCTTCCAGTCCGGCGAGCGTCGTCAGGTTCGTGCTTCGATTGACGAACAGCCAGACACTATTCCGGTCGGACTGAAATCCGTTGAAGCCTAAGAACGACCGGCGTCCCATCCAGAACGACCATTGCATTTCATTGTATTGCCAATTAAACGCAGAGATGAGAACGTCGGAGGTCAGCCACTGGGGCGAGCCGGCTATCAACGATGGATTCGTGTGTAACACATACGGCGAACCGGTAGGCGCTCCGACCGAACTTGTGTTGACGATTTCCCAGTTGTTCGCACCCGAAGACCAGGTGTTGTATGCGGTCCCATCATTGCGGTAGTACGAGAGTGACGGAGTGGACGAGTATGTATTGAAATCACAGGTCTGACCGTAGGCCGTGGATATGGTTAAACCTGCTGCAAGAATGATTGGGTAGAGCAGCCGTTTCATAGCGTCTTCTCACTGTAATTATTGCACCAGTTGAATCGAAAGTCTTCTGCTATCGAATAGTATTATTGCACTCTGTAGAGTAGCTCAAATACGATGCCGTAAAGACGGCGCTGCGCTAGAAAGGAAGGAACATTGCGTTTGAACTGTTCAATCGGAGATTTTGCCTGATCGAGTAACAATCTGCAAACGTCCAGAAAGTGAACAGTTTGTACAGTTGTTGCACAGAGAATCGGCTGCTTCTCGTTGGCGTGTACAATGGATGGATGGTGAGGAATTCGTCTAATTATGTAATTATTGCATTATTCAATAAAAAAAACGCCGGCTGTTTTGCAGCCGGCGTCGAAATAATCCTTGGGTTGTTTACTTCGAGAGAACCATTCTGTTGATCATTGTTCCTTCGGAGGTGATCAGGCGGTAGAAGTATGTTCCGCTCGGAAGGTTGGCGCCGTTAAACGGTGCGCTATGGCTTCCCGCAGTCAGCGCTTCGTTCGAGAATAGGGTAGCAACCGTTTCGCCTGCGGCGTTGAAGATCTTCAGCGTCACGACGTCGTCCTTCTGGAGATTGAAAGAGATGTTGGTGACGGGGTTGAACGGATTCGGGAAGTTATACAACATGTCTGCCGATTCCGGTGCGAGGGTGACGAACACTGCATCGGAGAAGGTGTAGACGCCGCTGCCGTCGATCTGTCTCAAGCGGTACGCAACAGTATTGGCGCCGTCGAGCTTCGGAATGTCGATGAACATGTAGCGCTGCGGAGCATTGGTCGTTCCGTGTCCTTCAACAAAGCCGATCGATTCCCAGCGTTCAAAATTACCGGTCGAGCGTTCGATTTCGAAACCGAAGTTATTCAGTTCGGTTGCGGTTTTCCAATTCAGCACCACCTGATCGTTGCGGTATGACGCATTGAAACCGGTGAGTTCGACGGGGACGTTGCCCTTGTTCAGGAAGCAAATCTGGTTGTATTCCGCTGCATCCTTGCGAGACACGGCGAAGTCGGACATGAAGCCCATGCGGCCGGTGGTCGACGAAGGGAGCCATGTATTTGCCGCCGGCATGAGGCTGTCGATTCTCAGATAGGTCGCGGTAGCGATCGGATCGGCGGATGCTGGGAGCGAGTAGGTCGAAAAATTGGGCACGTTGACGTCCGGAGTGGAGGTGCGCAATTGCCAGCGGACCTGCGAGCCTGTCGGCGTTCCGGAAGGAATGCGGTTGATCACGAACGTGCAGCCCCATTCATAGTTGCTGAGGTTATCGAGCAATACAAAATCGCCAATGATGTGTTCCACGCCGCCGTATACTTCGACGAGTTGTACAGCATCTTTATTGCTGTTATGGTGCCATGTCACGCGGATACCTTCGAGACCGGTCAGGTTGGTCAGGCTGGTGTTATTGTTCACATAGAGCCACACGGTGCTGCGGTCCTGGTTGCCGCCGTTCTGACCGTTGTTGGCGCGTCTGCCCATCCAGAAGGTCCACTGCAGTTCGTTATACAGGAAATAGAAACCCTGAATTTGCTGTGAGATAAGCCACTGCGGCGACTGCGAGCCTGCGCCGTTGCCGGGATTCGTATGCAGGACATACGGTTTCGGTACGGGCGGCGTCTTGATATTGCTGGGGATGATTTCCCAGTTCTGCGAGCCCGCGGCCCATGTCGAGTATGCATTCCCGTTGTTATCGGTCCAGGTCTGCAAATACGGCGTAGGAGAGTACTGGCTGAAATCGCAGATGGGTTGCGCTATGGCGGAAGTGCCGGAAAGGAGCGCCGCGAAGAGGATGATGCTGAATGCAAACTGTTTCATGGTTGAATCTGTCCTGCTATGATGAAAACTATCTTCGTAATCATGTTTATTTCACTGGTCTCCCTACGTTCTCCCAAATGATATGCCATAATTCCAGTTTTCGACTTGTAATGCGGTAAACGTATTAAAATCAATAGCTTATCATATCGGCAAGCGGAGCGGCGAGGCAGGGTTTTGTTCAGAAGTTGAACATGGACTAATGCAGATACAATTTGGTACTGTGTGTATCGGAAAAAACTCCCTGCATCCGGGGATTTCGGATTTCAAGAGCTTAAAAATCGTTTACGGCTAAATCGTTGATATAGAAAGAATTGAAAGCGGTTCTCTGATGTTTGCTGTGAAGTTGAAATGACTTCAGCGGCAGGGGTTTTCTCTGTCCAAATTGTGAACATCGCGGGCTGGAGGAGGGGTATTCGTTGCATTATTTACCCTGAGCTGGCAAATCGCTGTAACGAAATTGAACAATGTGCAGAATATTGCAAACGGCGAACCGATGGATATGCGCTCCTGATATCCGAATAATTGCGCATTGAAAGGCTTTATATATAGAATATAAGACGCAGAGGTGCGATTTATCTTTTGTGCAGTTTTAACAATGCCTGTTGTTGATGGCGCGCTGGTATGCAATTACTGCCATCGCTTCGGTCGCGTTGGCTGATTCCGTTGAACGCATGCATCAATGAATCATTTTTGTATTTGCAAAGACTGCAAGCCTGCACCCCCGCTCTTTGCGCGCCGAAGCAGCGCGGTAAAGCACGCTGCCGCCAAAGCGCGCTGCCGCTAAAGCGCGCTGCCGCTAAAGCGCGCTGCCGCTAAAGCGC
>CAYPBB010000043.1:0-7316 GCA_964408855.1 uncultured Ectothiorhodospiraceae bacterium | reverse complement strand
AAAGCGCGCTGCCGCTAAAGCGCGCTGCCGCTAAAGCGCGCTGCCGCTAAAGCGCAATGCATACGTTAACAGTCTGTCCGCTCATCGAAGAAAAGCTTTCCGGTTCTTTCGACTATCTGACGGTTGCGGTACAGTGAAGTCGCGATAATGTTGCAGCGTGCAATGTTATATAACACACTCGGCCCGAGAACGATCATTGTCGATAACGATCGTGATAATGGGCGTATATTATACCGCTCTGCATTTGGTCAAGGGCAACAAAAAACTCCCGCGCGTCGCGGGAGTTGATAATGACGATCTGTATTCCGGCTATCTGCTACCGAGCGGTTTCTTCATAATGTAGAAAACGTATCCGTACCATTCGGAATACTTGCGGTACATATCTATTTCTATTTCCGTTTCGTCGACCTGCGTGAGCGCGCCGGGATTATGCGAGAAGGCATGCCGTAGATTCTTGATCTTCATTTCGAGAGGAGCGTAATACTCCTTCCACCATGCTTCCTCGGGGAGCGTGAAGAACCCGTGTACCATATATCCGCAGTCCATCAGCGTCATGACGTTTTCGTTGATAGTCTGCATCTTCGGATAATTCGCTGCCCAATATTCGCTGATCGTGTGCGGCGCATTGTTCTTCAACCAGCTTAATTCGGAAACGGCAAGATAACCGCCAGGTCTGAGGAGCCGTTTCCAGGTTTTGAGTCCGGCTTCGAATCCCATCAGATAGATGGCGCCTTCCGACCAAATAACGTCGAACGATTCGTCCGGGAAATCGAGTTCGAACATCGAGCCGTATTTCGGTTCGATATTCGAAATGAACCCTGCTCGTCCAGCACGTTCTCTCAATGCGTTCAACGAAGGAGAATAGTTATCGACTGCGATGATTTTGCCTTTGCTCAGCCGTGCGAGTTCAAGAGTCTGACTGCCGGTTCCGCAGCCGATATCGAGAATGGAAGGATTTTCCGGGATGTTCTGAAGCGTCAAATATGCCCGCCGGGTCGATGCATCGTTGCCGGGGCCCTGTCTGGGAATGTTGGAGTAGAGATCTTGCACGGTAGCCATTGGTTCAATACGCGTACTTATCGTTCGTTGCTGATGTCTCTTCGTCGTACCAGCCGGAAACACAGCGGCTCGATCGTCGGCGGTTATCGCTTTCCATGAAAAGCGAAGGATCCTATTCGAGCGGAGTCCGGATCCGCGACACCCCACCACAATGCGAACACAATAGCGGTGGCAGCGTATCCTGATTCCGCAAGACTCAGATTTTCAATATAACGTTTTATTCGGAGAAAGTAGCAGACATTGTATCAAATATGGACAGGTGTGACCTGCAGACGAGAGTAAAGCGATGTGACGCGTTGTTCCAAATGATTCATTATGTGTTCAAAATGCGTACATTAATACCGTTTTCGGTTCTCTGAGTCAGATTCCAACCTATCGGGAGTGCGTATGTATCCTCATGTAGTTCTCTATAATGCGGTGAGTGTGGACGGCAGAATCACCGGTTTCGATATCGATCTTGGCGTGTATTATAGTATTGTGGCGACCTGGAAGGAGGATGCCACATTAGCGGGAAGCGAGACGATGATGAAAGCGCTTATCGGGTCGCCCGACGACAGCGTCTGTCCCGTTCCGCAGTCCGGCGATTCGTCGCTTCCACTGTTGGTCATGCCCGATAGTAAGGGAAGATTCAGGCATTGGAACTTCATGCTGTCGCAGCCGTATTGGCGCGGCGGCATCGCTCTCTGCAGCCGCTCAACACCTGCGGAGTATTTCGAGCACCTCGAACAACAGAATGTCGCGTACTTCGTGTCTGGGGAGGAGTTCTGCGATATACCCGCCGCAATGCGCTGGCTGTACGATGTGCACGGCGTTCGTACCGTACGCGCCGATTGCGGAGGTAAGTTGAATGGGATCCTTCTCCGTGCAGGACTGGTCAGCGAGGTGAATATCCTTCTGCATCCCGTGCTTGCCGGCAGTCAGAATCCTCTGACCCTCTTTTCGGATATCGCAGGCGGCCAGAACGGACAGATATCGATGACGTTGATGAAATACGAAGAAATAACGCCCGGTTGTCTGTGGCTGCGGTACGCCGTTGAACAAGGTCCGGAGCCGTAAGCGCCGTATACACTGTAAGGAGTCCCTTTTGGCACGCCGCCGGGGAATGCACGCCGCCGGGGAATGCACGCCGCCGGGGAATGCACGCTGCATCCCGGCGGCGGTATACATGTTATACCTTTGCTCCGATCCGTTGAACGCGCGCAAGAAGCCGTTTCACGATGACGATGAACACGCCCGTCAACAGAAGATTGAGCGCCAGACTCAGAATCGCGACCGTGAGCACCGGACCACCGATGCCATAGCTCAGGCTGACGACAAGGATTCCGGCGCCGACCTCGCCTCGAGGCCACATGCCGATAGCGAGCGCCAGCCGCTCGAGGCGGTGCGCCTCTTTACGGTAGCAGAACGCCGGATACATCTTCCCGAGATTGGAGAGCAATGTGACAATGATGGTATGCATCAATATCATGCCCCAATCCATCGGCGCCTGCGAACCCGTGATTGTCGAACTTGCCGCTGCCGCTGCGTTCGAGACTGAACCCGCAATTGCCGGCATACTCAATCCGACCAGCACCATGAAAATGCCGCTGATAATAGTGGCGACGCGTTGTTCGTCGGCGGATTCCGGCCCTTCCTGATGCCCTTCGCGCACATCGTCTGAATGCGGATCCGCGCCTGTGGGCCGTTTCATCACCGCGCCCAGCACGAAAGCGGGGAGCAGTACTTCGATATGCACCGGCATGGTGTCGTCGATGATACCGGTGAGGTAATACAGAAGCTCGCTTCCGCCGGCGATAACGGCAGAATAAAGAAGCACCCATTTCCATGTCACGGGAAGCGCGATTCGATGCAGATAGATCCATGCGATTGTGAGCATCGCAGCCATGACCACGACGATGATTCCAAGTTGCCAGACGATTCCAATCATGAGCATTTTCAACGGTATCATCAGCAGAACCGTATCCAAATCGTCGAAAATGGCGAGAATCCGTGCCTTTTTGAAAAGCCACGTTGCGCTCAATCCGGCGGCGGCAAGCATCGAAAACAATACACCCGCAGAAGTCGGTGCGGCAAAACGACCGGCAAGAAGGGTTTCCTTCCATGCATCGAATGTATGCCAGGCTTCCGGAGGAAGCATGACGAACACAAAATATCCGCTAACGAAAATCCACGGGAACGCTGCCGCGGTCATTGCAACAACGTAATCCCATCCATACGGGCGGAGGTTGGTTTTGTCGATGTCGAATTCATATCCGACATGTATCATGATAAAGGAAAGACCCAGCATCGTCAGAACGCGGACGATCCAGGAAATGTGCGGATAGAAATCGTCTGAGAGACCGGGCAAGAACTGTGAGCCGACAAGTCCGGCGATGAGCAGTATCGAAAATCCAAGTACTTTTTTCATGTAACTCCGGATTGCAGTAATAGTTCGCTGTTACTGTTACAATCCTAATATACACCGCCGGGGTTCCCGGAACGTTGTGTTTCGCGGTACAGTGCATTTTTTCTAGGCATTTTTGTATACTATTCCTCAGATTGTTGAACAACCCGGCAGTAATTCCATGCAAAAGCTCCTTTATCTCAGTATCGCCGGCGCACTCGGCGCGCTCGCAAGGTACGGACTATCGGGAGCTGTGCAGAAAACCGCAGGACCCGGCTTTCCGTTCGGCACGGCGGTCGTCAATATCGCCGGATGTTTCGCCGCGGGATTTCTCTGGTCGTTGTTCGAAGACAGGTTCGCGGTTTCGCCTCAAGTCAGGATCGTGGTTTTAGTTGGATTTATGGGAGCGTTCACGACCTTTTCGACATTCATTGCCGAAACCAGCGAACTTTTCCGGACGGCGCAATGGACATTTGCGCTGGGCAACCTTGTATTACAGAATGCTGCCGGGTTGGTCGCGTTCGCAGGCGGCAACGCAATAGCAAAATGGATATAACGGAGGACGCATGAAACTGCCGTCGGAAGCGCAACTTCTTCGTATCTATATCGGCGAAAGCGACAAACATCACGGCAAGCCGCTCTATCAAACAATCGTCGAGGAAGCTCGTAAACTCGGCCTTGCAGGCGCAACGGTGCTGCGGGGTATCATGGGATTCGGCGCGACGAGCAGGGTTCACACGGCCCGGATACTCCGGCTTTCCGAGGATCTGCCCGTCGTCGTGGAAATCGTCGATACCGGCGAACAACTTGCAAAACTTCTGCCCATTCTCGATTCGCTCATTACAGAAGGATTGGTGACGATGGAACGTGTGCAAGTGATCACGTACCGGCACGGCTCACAAGGAGAGAAGACACATGAATGAAGGAATTCGTCAGCCATCGGTTACCCTGAAACGGGGCAAGGAAGAATCGATCAGACGACGGCACCCGTGGGTATTCTCGGGCGCGGTTGAGCGCGCGGGCGGTACGCCGAATGCAGGCGATACGGTCGATATTCTCGATTCGCAGGGCGTCGTTATTGCAAAGGGGGCATACTCTCCCAAGTCGCAAATACGCGCGCGGGTTTGGACATTCAATCGCGATGATTCGGTCGACGCCGGTTTTTTCCGGAAACGCATTGCTGATGCACTCGAATTGAGGAAAAGGCTCTTCGCTCATCGGGATGGGAGCGCCTACCGGCTCGTCAATGCCGAGTCGGATGGACTTCCGGGAGTGGTCATCGATAGATATGGCAGTTGGCTTGTCGGGCAGTTCCTTTCAGCCGGAGCGGAGCAGTGGAAACGCGACATTGCCGGATCGGCGCTCGAATTGACTGGAGCCGAGGGCTTTTACGAACGGTCGGACAGCGATGCGCGGAGCAAGGAAGGACTCGCCGTTACGACGGGTCCGCTCGTTGGAGCCGAACCGCCCGATTTGTTGGAAATAGCCGAAAATGGCGTCAGGTATCTTGTCGACGTCAGGGTAGGACATAAAACAGGCTTCTATCTGGATCAGCGTGAGAATCGCGCCGTCGTCCGTGGGCATGCCTCCGGCGCGCAGGTGTTGAATGTGTTTTCCTATACCGGAGGATTCGGACTGGCGGCCGCGGCGGGTGGCGCTGCTTCCGTTTGCCAGGTCGATGCGTCGGGCGAGGCGCTTGCATTAGCCGGGCGCAACGCAGCGTTGAACGAGTATAGCACGGATTTGTTCGAGTACGTGCAGGGCGATGCATTCCAGATTCTACGTGCGTACCGCGCGGAAGGACGGATGTTCGATCTCATTGTGCTGGATCCTCCAAAGTTCGCCTCGAATGCCGCGCAGGTGGAACGCGCAGCCCGGGGATATAAAGACATCAACCTGACAGCGATGCAGTTGCTTCGTCCGGGCGGTTTATTGTTCACATTCTCATGTTCCGGTCACGTCACACCCGACCTGTTTCAGAAGATCGTAGCGGGCGCGGCAATCGACAGCGGCAGGGACGTTTCGATCTTGCAGTTCCTCTCTCAGTCTGCCGATCACCCCGTTGCGCTGACGTTCCCGGAAGGGCATTATCTTAAAGGGTTGATGTGCAGGGTGGGTGGATAAACGCCGAACCAGCCGCTCATACGCTGGGAAGCGATGCAATCCGGCAAAAGAACGCCGGAAGACTCCATTCCTTGCCTTCTCCGTCTTGTGCGCGGTAGCTGCGCTCGGTCACTTCGAATCCCGTTTCTTCGAGAAGCCTGAGCCACACCGCCTTCGGGAACAAGCCCCATTCATGCCGGTCTGTCTCGATTGTGAGTTCGCCGTTCCGGCGGATGAGATAGACGAACGTCGCTTCGCAAACGGAATCGGACGGATCGGTATCGAAGACGTTTTCGATAATCACGATGGGCGATTCTTCCGATCCGCATTTGTAAACGGTGGTCTCCCCATTTTCGAATGTCTCCAGGAAATGATCCGGAATTACTGCGACGCAGCCGCCGGGAGCGAGATGCGCTTTTGCTGTGCCGAATAATTGCCGCAATTCTTCTTCGCTACGCATGTATGATGTTGCGTCGTTGAGGAACACCAGATCGAACATCGTTCCGAGCCGCACCGAGCGGATATCTCCTTCGTAGAAGAGCGATTCCGGATTCAATTTCCGCGCCAGCGCAAGCATGCCGCCGCTGATATCGACTCCCGTTACCGCGCCATGCCGCGCAAAATGGAAGGCGTGCTTTCCTCCTCCGCAGCCCAGATCGAGGATCGAGACAATTGGGCGTTGTATCTGTTGTTCTGTTTCGGTAACGATGTAATCCGATTCGTTGCGGTATTCCTCGACCGGTTCCCACAGCGGCCAGATCCACGCAAGGTCGGAATAGAGCCGTTCGTTCTGCATAACGGATGCTGCCTGTAACTGGAAATGTGCGCGAAAGTTCTGTACATTGATAAAAATATCCATTTTCCGGTATGAATGCACCACGCGCACATAGTGCAGCACTTCTTTCGAAACGAATAACGCGCCGTTCCGCGGGAACGTGGGTCGTTGTGTTGCTCACATTCATATCCTGCCGGCAGGAGCCGGGAAGCCAATCAGGAATGGCAAAAGTCGGAACACACAGTCTGCACTATGTCCGGTTGGGGTCGGGTTCGCCAACTCTGGTGCTGGATGCTGGTTACGGCGAGACGTACCGCGACTGGCTTCCGTTGCTCGAAGAGATCGCTCAGACGATGTCGGTCATTGCCTACGACCGCGCCGGGTACGGCGAAAGCGAAGCGGGTCCGCTTCCGCGCGACTGCAAACGGGAAGCGGAGGAGCTTCACTTGCTCCTTTTCAGTCTCAAGGCTGAGGGACCGCTAATCCTGCTCGGTCACTCGCTCGGCGCAATGAATATGCAGGTGTTCGCGAACCAACATCCGGAAAAGGTGGGAGGCATCATTCTCATCGATCCGCCGCCCGTCGATTGGCTGAATGGAATGGGGTTCCCGCGGTTATACCAGATGGCCGAATCGGAAACAGAAGAGATGAAACAGAAAGCGGGCGCTGTTCTTGCCGGGAACGATGCAGGCGACAGACAGGAACTCCATTTTCTTGAAGCGATGGCATCCGAACATGAACAGATGCTTCACGGCAGCGCCGTCGAGGTGGCGGAAATTGCATCGTTCGGCGATCTACCGCTATACGTTATCGCTTCGGAAAAGCCGAATGAACGGTTCGGAGAAGATGCGACCGCGTACCAGCGGTTCTGGAACAGGCAGTGCAAGGACCTTGCCTACAAATCGATCCACGGCGAGTATCTGCTTGCGGAAGGCTGCAGCCACTCCGTGCATCTCGACGCGCCCGATATCATTGCGGATGCGGTCAAACAAATGG
>CAYPBB010000042.1:32791-38654 GCA_964408855.1 uncultured Ectothiorhodospiraceae bacterium | reverse complement strand
TGATTGTACCGGTACAGTTGTCGGTGGCGGTCGGGATGGAGGCAACAGCGACGGAGCACTCTGCCGTCAATGTTGGCAGCGGATTCACATTCGGTACCGGCGCGGTGTTGTCGTCGATTACGATTGTCTGATTCTGAGTAGAAATGTTTCCGTTTCCGTCGTTGTATGTCCACACAACCGTATAGGTTCCCTGAACATTGTACGTAATCGGAAGCGGAGCAGTCGTTGCTGCTGTTACCGTCCCGACGCAGTTATCGGTGGCCGTCGGCGCGGTGGTCAGGGTGTAGGAGCATTCCTGCGTAATTGTCGGCAACGACGCGACGTTCGGAACCGGCGCGGTAATGTCGTCGACAACAACAGTTTGAGTCTGCGTAGTCGTATTGCCGTTTCCATCGTCAAATCGCCAGGTCACTGTGTACGTGCCTTGTGCAGAATAGTTCAACGGATTGACAGTGGTACCCGTTACTGTGCCAACACAGTTGTCTGTCGCGGTCGGTGCGGTTGGAATCGTGGCCGAGCATTCTCCCGTAATGGTGGGCAGTGTCGCGACGTTCGGAACCGGCGCGGTAATATCGTCGACGATGACTGTTTGCGTCTGCGTGGACGTATTGCCGTTGCCGTCGTTGTACGACCAGGTAACGGTATACGTTCCTTGTGTCGAGTAACTCAACGGATCGGTGGTCGTGCCGGTAACAGTTCCAACGCAATTATCGGTTGCCGCCGGAGGTCCGGGAATCGTTGCCGAGCATTCACCCGTAACGGTGGGCAGCGTCGCCACATTCGGAACCGGAGCTGTAACATCGTCGACGATCACCGTCTGTGTTTGCGTGGATGTATTGCCGTTTCCATCGTCATACGTCCAGGTGACGGTATACGTTCCTTGTACCGTGTAGCTCAGCGGATCGGCGGTCGTTCCGGTTACCGTTCCCACGCAGTTATCGGTTGCCGTCGGAGCTGCAGGAATCGTAGCCGAACACTGTCCCGTGACGTTTGGCAGAGAGGCGACATTCGGAACCGGGGCGGTGATGTCGTCGATGACCACGGTTTGCGTCTGCGTTGTTGGGTTACCATTCCCGTCGTCGAATGTCCAGGTAATGGTATATGTTCCTTGTGCAGTGTAGACGAGCGGATCGGTGGTCGTACCGTTGATTGTTCCAATGCAATTATCTGTTGCAGTCGGGATCACGGTGACAGTATAGCCGCATTCCGCTGTCAGCGTCGGCAGTACTTCGGCGTTCGGAACCGGCGGCGTAACATCGTCCACAATCACTGTTTGAGTCTGAGTGGTCGAATTCCCGTTGCCGTCGTTGTAGGTCCAGGTAATTGTATAGGTTCCCTGTGCCGTGTACGTCAACGGATCGGTGGTCGTGCCGTTGATTGTCCCGGCGCAATTGTCGGTCGCGGTCGGCGGCGTGGTGATTGCCGCTGAACACTCGACGACGATATCCGTGAGTGCCGCTACGTCGGGAACAGGCGGCGTGTTGTCGGTAACGGTGACATTCTGCGTGCGGACGGTCTGCGCACCGCCCTGGTCGCTTGCCGTATACGTCACGACTGTAGTGCCCACAGGAAACGCATTTCCTGCAGGAACGCCGGTGATGGTCACAGTTGGATTCGGGCAGTTATCCGTGACAGTATATGTCCCGAGATTGGAGACAACGGCCGAGCAATTCGGATTTCCCGCGCCGGTGGTTGTACTGATATCCGCCGGGAAGGAAGTAAAGAGCGGCGCCGGATTGGCGGCGGTCACGATCACACTGGCGGTATCGTTCGTCGTATCCACATCGCCGGGAGCGGCGACTTCGAATCTGTTAAGGAAGACGGCGCCGTCGGCGACGTCGCAATCGGGCTTTGTATTGAAGCGGTACGTCGAGGTTGCTCCCGCCGGGAAGGTGTTGTACAATACATGAATCTCTGTCGCCGAGCCGGTGACGCTGGTACCGGTAAGTCCGCCGACATACGAAACCGCGCCGCGGCTGAGCTCGGGCGTACCCCAGTTATAAAGAATCACGTTATTCGCGGGTGCGTTACCGGTGTTCGTGATTGTGGCAACATAGCCTTTGAAGGTGTTGGTTGTATGCGGCTGTCCGGGATCGGCGACCGTGATGACCAGATCGGGACATGAAGCGACGGATACGTTCTGTGTTTGTGTCGATACGTTTCCGTTGCCATCGTCGAACGACCACGTAATCACGTAGTTGCCATAAATCGAATATGTCAAAGGATCGGTGGTCGTGCCGGTAATCGGACCTTCGCACGCATCGGTCGCAGTCGGAACCGTCGTAACGCTCACGGAGCAGCCGCCAATGATATCGGGAAGGATTGCTATGTCCGGGACAGGTGCCGTGACATCGTCAACAACGACTTGCTGGGTTTGGGTGGTCGTGTTGCCGTTTCCGTCGTCATAGGTCCAGGTAACAGTATACGTTCCCTGTGCGTTGTATGTCAACGGATCGGTCGTTGTACCTGTGACTGCTCCCGTGCATCCGTCGGTTGCTGTGGGCGCGGAGCCGACGGTAGCGCTGCATTCGCCGGTAACATCCGGGAGTGTGGCAACATCCGGCGCCGGTCCGGTGAGGTCGTCGATGACAACGGTTTGCGTCTGGCTCGATGAATTCGAACTCGCGTCCGTGTATGTCCACGTAACAGTATAGGTTCCCTGAGTGTTGTATGTCAGCGGATCGGTTGTTGTGCCGCTGATCGTGCCGCCGCAGTTGTCGGTTGCTGTCGGTGCGGCGATGAATGTGTAAGAACATTCCCCGTTGACAGCCGGGAGCGATGCAATATCCGGGACCGGTGGAGTGTTATCGGTCACGGTGACATTCTGAGTTCGCACCGCCTGCGCGCCGCCCGCATCGGTCGCGGTGTACGTGACGACCGTTGTACCGCCGGGGAAGTTGTTGCCCGGAGGCACGCCTGTGATATTCACCGTCACGCCCGAGCAATTATCCGAAGTTGTATATGTTCCGAGCGCTGGGACATTCGCAGTGCAGGTTGTCGCTGCCGCGCCGGTCGAAACGGTAATATCGGAAGGGAAGGACGTAAATGTCGGCGGTGGGTTAAAGGTTGTAATAATGACGCTGCTTGTATCGTTGGTGTTATCCACATCTGTCGTAGCGAGAACTGAGAACCGGTTATTGAAAACAGCGCCGTTCGCTACAGAGCATCCGGGTTTCGTGTTGAACCGGTACGTTGCCGTTCCGCCTACCGGAATCGAATCGAACTGTACCCAGATACTCGTTGGATTGCCTCCTGAACTTGAGGCGGTTAGTCCGCCGACATAAGCGAACGCGCCGCGGCTGAATCCAGGCGTGCCGTAATTCGTGAGCACCACGTTGAACGCCGTTTCGGTGCCGATGTTGGTGATTGTCGCATAATACGGCAAGTAAATGTCGGTCGTATGCGGCATGACCGGACCGGTTGTAACGATTGCCATATCCGCTCCGGGGCCGGAAACAGCCATCGCAGTTGTAACTTCGATGTTGACTTTTTGATTATTTGCGGTATTGTGTCCCTGCGCGCTCGATGGCAGTTCGTGCGCGGTCATTGTGGGTGGGACGAGGAATGAAAAGAGCAACAGAAGGGAACACAGTTGCCGGGGTGACAGAGGTAACATACAGGCTCCGCTTTGATGATAGGCAGGTATTTCGTAACAAACAGGATTTGCCATTTGCTGAGTCAAAATTGCTTTGTTTTCTGGCGGCTGTCGTATCCAGAGATGCGGTCGGAGTGCGGCAGGCAGATGGATAACTTGTCAGCGAGTGTCCATTTTTTGAACACTGTTAACGTTGAATCAAAATTACCCGATAATCGGTAATCGGGAAGAATTAATTGAAAAATTCATTTGTAAAATTAGCAAACAGCTTTCCTTACAGTGACATTCACGTAATTGTAATGGAATATTAATGTTCGCCTTTCTGTACTATTCGATCCCTAATCTTCATAAACAAATAAAAAAGGCGCTTTTCAGCGCCTTTTCGTAGAAGTTTTCTACAGTATTATTTCGTCAAAGACATTTTGCGGGTCGCGGTATAGCTGCCCGCCTGCATCCTGTAAAAATACGTACCGGATGGCAGATCAGCGCCGTTGAATCGTACGTTATGGGTTCCCGCTTGTTTTTCAGCATCGACGAGGGTCGTAATTTCGCGCCAATAGCTGTCGTACACTTTAAGCGTAACCGGGCCGGCAGCCGGAATAGTGTAAGAAATCACTGTCTCGGGATTGAACGGGTTCGGGTAATTCTGCGCCAGCGCATATCCGTCCGGTATCGTGGCGCTTGTTTCGATCTCAACGACGGATGATTCGTAGAAAATACCGTTTTCATCCCATGTATAGATCCGGTATTGGTATCTGCCCGGGGCGCTGGCGGATTCCGTGAAGCTGTAGTTGCCGGAATTGTTGAAATCAACAAATCCGGTTTCTTCCCAGCCGTTGACCTCCGGATCGGTTCCAAAGGAGCGTTCAACGGCGAATCCACGGGCACTCGTATTCAGGCGCGAGGCCCACTCTATTGTGATATTGGTTGTCGACGGGTTGTAGCCTGCGGATGTGATGTCGATTCCGGTGGTCTTTGGATACCATTGTACCCAGGGATGCGCCACCATCCAGTTGCCTGCCAGATTCGTAACGCCGGTGTATTCCACGTAGTTCAAACCAGGATTCGAGACTCCGCCCCGGTTATACCATGTACCCCGCGGCGCCGGCTGTTGCCAGAGCGAGAGATTGTTCGGTTGCACGACGCGGGGCTTCGTCTCCGAATCGTTGAAATAAGCTCGAATATCAACATTCACTGCGCCGGTTGTGACGTATTTCCAGTATCTGCGGACAAAGTTTACACGCGGATAGGTCGGCGGATTGACGCACGGATATGCCGTAACCGTCATGCCGGCAATATTGCCGCTATTGCTCTTTACTTCCGCAAACGTGTGTCCGTAGGTATTAGTGAACGCAGTCCAGCTGGTCGATACCGGTTTCGTTTGCGATACGCTTACCGCAGGCGGTTCGACGTTTACGTACACGGGAAGCTGGAAGACGGAGTTCTTCGCCGGAACATTCGTCGCACTGTTCCAGCCGGTGATGGCAATGTAATATGTGTAGGAACCGGGATTTAATCCTGCGGGATTGACGGTGAATGCAAGCGTCCCTCCTTCGAATCCGCTCGCCGTGGTAAGCGTAATCGGGGCGGCTGTTGTCGATGCGGTCCATTGGAGTTGACCTCCGTTGAAATGACCGCCCGTATTATTGATGGTAACGCTGCGGCTGAAGGTCAGCTGGAGGTTGCAGCCGAAGCCGACGTTCAGCGCGGTGGAACTCGGCGCGATGACTGTGCGCTGGATCACGGTGAATGGAGTGGTGCATCGACCTTCGTTATTCACTTCGTCGAATCCCGATACAGTAATTGTATTGACGCCAAGCCCGGCGAGCGACGCAGCCGCGGGAGATTGCGAGAATCGAATGTTCGCTCCGAGTGTGCAGTTATCGACCGCCGAAGCGCCCGCAGCGTAATTCGGAACCGGCGCCTGATCGTTCGCGTCGGCTTCCACGCTTGTACCGGAAGGACAGGTGACAATCGGCGGCTGTGTATCGCGGACAATCACTGTCTGCGTTTGAGTACTGATGTTTCCGTTGCCGTCGTTGTAGCGCCAGGTAATGGTGTATGTTCCTTGCGTGGTATATACCAGCGGATCGGTTGTCGTCGCCGAGACGGCTCCAACGCAGTTGTCCGTTGCGGTGGGGATGTCCGTCACGTTTACCGAACATTCGCCGATCAGTGCCGGCAACGATGCAACATTCGGAACGGGCGGGGTTATGTCGCGGACAATCACAGTCTGCGTTTGAGTACTGATGTTTCCGTTGCCGTCGT
>CAYPBB010000042.1:0-32691 GCA_964408855.1 uncultured Ectothiorhodospiraceae bacterium | reverse complement strand
TTCGCCGATCAGCGCCGGCAACGATGCAACATTCGGAACGGGCGGGGTAATGTCGCGGACAATCACAGTCTGCGTTTGAGTACTGATGTTTCCGTTGCCGTCGTTGTAGCGCCAGGTAATGGTGTATGTTCCTTGCGCGGTATATACCAGCGGATCGGTTGTCGTCGCCGTGACGGCTCCAACGCAGTTGTCCGTCGCAGTGGGGATGACCGTCACGTTCACCGAACATTCGCCGATCAGCGCCGGCAACGATGCAACATTCGGAACGGGCGGGGTAATGTCGTCGATAATGACCGTTTGGTTCTGCGTCGATACGTTACCGCTGGTATCCGAATAGGTCCATGTAATGGTGAAGGTTCCCTGGGTATTGAACTGTCTCGGCAGCGCCGGGCTTGTTGTTGCGGTGATGACACCGCTACAATTGTCGGTTGCTGTCGGAGCGGCGGTAACCGTCAGGCTGCATTCCGCCGTGAGATCGGGGAGCGGCGAAGCATCCGGCGCCGGGAGCGTATTGTCGATTACCGTCACAATCCGCGTACGGCGCGTGGTATCGCCGTGTGCATCCACTGCATGGTACGTGAGGGTTGTCGCCCCAACAGGATAGTTGTTCCCTGAGGGGATCCCAGTAATCGTGACGGCGGTCCCGGGGCAATTATCATCTGTCGAATATAAACCCGGTGAATTGAAAATCGTCGAGCATACCGTTGCCGCCGGACCCGTATACACCGTTGTATCGGCAGGGAATGCGGTAAACGAAGGCGGTGTGTTTACAGCAGTAATCGTCGCCGATGCGGTTTCATTTCCGGGAGTGCAGTCGACCGATGATGCGGTTACCGTTGCCGTATTGGTAATCACGCTGTTCTTCGGCGTTGCGCAGAGAATCGATGTGTTGAGTGCGTAGACGGATACGCTTCCTGCGGGCAGGCTATCGAATGCCAGCGTTCCTGTCTGCGCAGCGATGCTGTTCGATGTAGCGACCGGTCCGCTGACCCAAGTCATATTCACCCAATTGAGATCCGAGGGCAGACTATCCGTGACTGTTACACCTGAGGCGGTCGCTGTGCCGTTGTTTCGGATGGTGACTGTATACGGCACTACTGTTGCGCTTCCAATGAGATAGTTTGGCGAGGCTGTAGAGATGGATACCTGCAGATCGACGTTCGGATAGATAGAGAGCGTTGCGGCGTTTGTAGCGGATGTTCCGCAATTGTTGGTGTATACCGCCTGGAACTGGTAGCCGTTCATCGAGGGATCGGCGGTGAAGGCGAGCAGAGGATTTGTGGAGGTTGTGAGCGTCCAGTTCTGCCAGGCAGCGGCGGACGACGTCCGGTACTGCCATTGCACGGTTTGCGTTCTCACCGACTGCGCCGATGAGACAAACGTGACCGGCGTCGTGCCGCATACGGTTGTATCGGTTGGTTGCTGTGTGATCTGCGGATTCTGGCGGACAATCACTGTGACGACGTCCGATGTATCGCTGGAGCACCCATTGGTTGCGACCATGCGGTACGACCTGCCGTTGTAGGAAATCGGAGTGCCGAGAATCGTTAAACCGAATGTTGGACCTCCGCTATTGGCGAAGGAGAATAGATTCGTCCAGTTCGACGCGCCCGGTAATCGTTCCTGAATCGTCATATCCCGCGTCGTGTTGAAGCCCCATACTGCAGTGAAGCTCACGCCTTCGCAGACCATCGTGTCACTAGCGACCGTAACGTCGAGAATGGGTTTGGTAGTCAACAAGACAGTGTCGGTTCTCGCCGTGCCGCAGGAATTTGTGTACTGGGCGAAGAACTCGTATCCGTTCATCGTGGGGTCGGCGGTGAAGCTCAGGTCTGGATTCGTGCCGGGTGTGAGCGTCCAATTCTGCCAGGGATTGGCAGGCGCTGTTCGATACCGCCACTGCACTGATTGCCCGAGCACCGACTGCGCCGATGAGACAAATGCGACCGGTGTTGTGCCGCATACGGTTGTATCCCTCGGCTGCAATGTGATTTGCGGCTTCTGGCGGACAATCACTGTGACGACGTCCGATGTATCGCTGGAGCATCCGTTGGTTGCGACCATGCGGTACGACCTGCCGTTGTAGGAAATCGGAGTGCCGAGAATCGTTAAACCGAATGTTGGACCTCCGCTATTGGCGAAGGAGAATAGATTCGTCCAGTTCGACGCGCCCGGTAATCGTTCCTGAATCGTCATATCCCGCGTCGTGTTGAAGCCCCATACTGCAGTGAAGCTCACGCCTTCGCAGACCATCGTGTCACTAGCGACCGTAACGTCGAGAATGGGTTTGGTAGTCAACAAGACAGTGTCGGTTCTCGCCGTGCCGCAGGAATTTGTGTACTGGGCGAAGAACTCGTATCCGTTCATCGTGGGGTCGGCGGTGAAGCTCAGGTCTGGATTCGTGCCGGGTGTGAGCGTCCAATTCTGCCAGGGATTGGCAGGCGCTGTTCGATACCGCCACTGCACTGATTGCCCGAGCACCGACTGCGCCGATGAGACAAATGCGACCGGTGTTGTGCCGCATACGGTTGTATCCCTCGGCTGCAATGTGATTTGCGGCTTCTGCCGGACAATCACTGTGACGGCGTCCGATGTATCGCTGGAGCATCCGTTTGTCGCAACGACGCGGTACGATCTGCCGTGATATGTCATGGCTGCGCCCAGGATCGTCAACGAGAATGTCGGACCTGAGTTATTCGTGAAGCTGAATAGTGTTGTCCATGTTGTCGCTCCGGCGGCACGCTCCTGAATTGCCATGTCCCTCGTTGTGTTGAAATGCCACACGATACCGAACGACGACCCTTCGCAGACCGCCGTATCGCCGGTGACGGTGACATCGATTACAGGTTTCACAGTCAGCGAGACTGTATCTGTCGATAGCGATCCACACGAATTCGTATAAAGCGCATAAAACTCGTACCCGTTCATCGACATTGCGGCAGTGAAACTGAGATCCGGATTTGTGCCTGATGTAAGCGTCCAATCCTGCCAGGAAGCGGCGGGCGCGGTTCTGTACCGCCATTGCACGATTGGCGCCGGATCTCCGGTCGCGGCGGATGTCAGTGTAACGGTTTGGTTTTCGCAATAAGTGACATCGACCGGCTGCTGGCTGATCGAGACCGGCGTGACGCATGGCTGCGCCAATGCCAACAATGCGAAAAACGGAATGAGCGCTATTCCATACAGCGCGCGCAATGTGTTCGATGTATGCATTTGCCGTACCCTATGTACAAGACCTCGAATGCGGCAGGCAACGCCGACGCTTTCGACCGGTCTGAGTGTATAATGAACAATGTTGATAGTTTTACCTGCGATTTCTGTTCGCGTACCGATTGATTCTGCCGACGCGGAGCGATCGGATGTCCGCAAAGAGATAAACTCAAAAATAATAGCCATACAAGTTCAAATAATATGCGAAGAAAACCAAGATTAATCGCCGTGAAGGGGAACAATAAGAACGGCAGACGCGCGAGGCGTCTGCCGTTCCATGGGGATCGTCGGCCGCTATTTCGTTAGCGACATTTTGCGCGTTTCCTGGTTGACCCCTGCCTGGATGCGGTAGAAGTACGTACCGCTGGGCAGACCCGATGCGTTGAACCGCACCTCATGTGTTCCGGCGGGTTTCACGCCGTTTACGAGCGTCGCGATTTCGCGCCAGTACATGTCATACACTTTCAGCGAAACCTGTTCGGTAGCAGGCAGTGTGAAAGCAATCACCGTTTCGGGATTGAACGGGTTCGGATAATTCTGAGCGAGGTTGAAATCGCCCGGAGTCTTCGATACGAGTACGCGGATTTCCGGCGAAACGAAATAATTTCCTTCGCGGTCCCATGTCGAGACGCGGTAGAAATACGTTCCTTCGCCCTCGACAGGATCGCTGAAGCGGTAGGAACCGTTCCTGCTGAATTCAAGAGCGCCTACTTCATGCCAGTCGTTTACATCCGGATCGGCGCCGAATGTACGCTCGATAATGAAACCACCCATTTCCGTATTGATCTGCGTGGACCAGGAGAGATCGTTCATTCTCGTTGAACGGTTATAGGAAGCCTCGGCGATATTCATGACGATCGGTTTCGGATACCATGCCACCCAGGGATGAGCGACCATCCAGTTACCGGCTGTGTTCGTCACGCCCGTAAGTTCGACATAGTTTTTCGATGTGTTCGATGTACCACCCTTATTCACCCAGGTTCCTGGTACCACAGCCTGCTGCCAGAACACGAGATTTGCGGGCTGCACGACGCGCGGTTTGCCTTCGCTATCGGTGTAATATCCGCGGATGTCGACATTGACAGCGCCCGGAGCGGTGTACTTCCAGTACCTTCGCGCGAAGTTTACGCGCGGATAGGTCGGCGGATTCGTGCAGGGGTATGCGGTGACGGTGAATCCTGCGATATTGCCTCCATTGCTCTTCACCTCGGCAAAGGTTTGTCCGTATGAATTCGTGAACGCCGTCCAACTGTTGGTAACCGTATTCGTCTGGGTGACCGACGGAACGTTCGGTTCGACGCGCACGTACACAGGGAATTGGTACGGCGAGTTCTTGCCGGGAGTCATCGAAACGCTGTTCCATGCCGTGATCGTCAAATAGTACGTGTAGTTGCCGGGGGCCAGACCTGCCGGATTGACGGTGATGACACACTGGTCGCCTTCGAATCCTGCCGCCGACGTAATCGTGATCGGAGCGGCGGATGTGGTTGCAGTCCACTGAAGCAAACCGCCGCCAAAATGCCCGCCGCTATTGTTGATGGTGAAGCTCTTCGAGAACGAAAGCGGCGAAGCGCAGCCAAACGCAACATACAGTTCGGGGACCGACGGAGAAATGATGACCCGCTGAATAACGGTCAGCGTCGTGTTGCATGTTCCGGTGTTGTTCGCCTGATCCTTCACCGATACAGTGATATTATTGACCCCAAGTCCGACGAGCGTACCCGCGAGCGGGTTTTGCGTCTTCACGAGGCTTCCGGATGCAGTGCAGTTATCGGTTGCCGTGGTCCCTGCGACGGCGTTCGGCACGGGGGCTTTGTCGTTGTTATCCGCTTCCACGGTCGTACCTGCCGGGCATATTGCTACCGGCGGCGTATTATCGACGACGGTAACTTTTTGTGTCTTGACCGTCACGGCGCCGCCCGCATCCGTCGCGGTGTAGGTAATATTCGTCGCGCCGAGCGGATAGGTGTTTGCCGGAGGAACTCCCGTAATGGCCACGGTTACTCCCGCGCAGTTATCGGTTACCGAATACGAACCGAGGTTGCTGACGACAACCGTGCAGGTGGTGTTGCCGGGTCCGGTGTTCGCGATGATATCCGCCGGGAATGTGGCGAATACCGGCGCGGGATTGCTTGCAGTGATCGCTCTGCTGCCGGTGTTGTTCGCAAGGCTTCCATCGGCAGGGACGGAGGCGATCGAGATGTTGTTGGTGATGATTGTACCGTTCGCGACGTTGCAGTTCACCGTTGCGACAATCGTCACGACCGCCGTTTGTCCGGCGGGGAACGATGCCCAGGCGATGGTTCTGTTGTTGCCCGCTCCACCGCATGCTCCCGCCGGTCCGGAGACGACGTTGCACGATACATAAGTAAGGGTGGACGGAAGGTTGTCGGTCAGCGTTACATTCGTTGCCGTTGCCGTTCCGATATTGTTGATGGTGATTGTATACGTCACATTCTGGCCGGTCACGATACTCGCGGCGTTCGATGTGATGCTCGTGACTTCAAGATCTGCGATCGGGAGATCCAGAGCCGCTTCGTAGAGCGAACGCCCATGCGTACCGGCGCGCAGCACGCGGTCGGTTCCGAAATCCATAATCTCGAGGTCCATCGCCGGAACGAACGGCATGCCGGTTCCTTCGCGGGTCCATGTCGCGCCGGCGTCGGTCGTATGATAGACGCCGAAATCGTTCGCAACGTAGTACTCGTCCGTGTGGATGGGATCGACGACGATGTCGTTATGCGGGATGTTCGGCAGATTGCCGGTAATATTCGTCCAGGTCGAACCAAGGTTTGTGCTTCGGAATATCTTCTCTCCTGCGACAAATCCGGATCGCACGGCAAACAGTGTATTCTCCTGCGTCGGATGCATCACGACGCGGGAAATGTACCGCGTGGTTCCGCCGATCGATCCCGAAACCGTGGTCCATGTTGAACCGCTGTCGCTTGAAACGCGCACCTGACCGAGGTTGCTGAATGCATCGTTCGCCGAGAACGCCATCTTGGCGGGATTCACCGGACTGATATCGAACGAATTGATGTAATCGCTCGCCACTCCGGACGCAAGCAGCGGGAACGATGTGCCGCTGTTCGTCGATTTGTAGATAGAGGTGTTCATGACATAGAGCGTACTGCTGTTCGTCGGGTGAATCACCAGCGGCGACAGCCATCCTGCGTTCGTATAGGCCATGTCGGCAAAGGAAGCGCCGCCGTCGACGGATTTGTAGTGGCTTCCGTATTGCGTCGATGCATAGACGATAGAACTGTTGCCCCGGTCGACTGCGCAGTACATGCCGTCGCCGGTTGTGGTCATGCCCCAGGCAGTACCTCCATTCGTCGTACGGAAATTTCCGTTATCCTGCGCGCCGCCGAATATCTTGTTTTTGTTGTTCGGATCGGATGCGATACGGTAGAATTGAATGGTATTGATTCCGTTATTGACGCTTGCCCAGGTTGCCCCTGCATCGGTGGACTTATAGACCCCGCCGTCGCAGCCGAGGTACACGGTATTGGGCGTCGAGGGACTGAACCGGATGATGTGATAATCGACATGGCAGGGGCTGAACCAGGCGCCCGCCGGATTGGTACGCAGAACGCTCATATCGGCGCCGTTGGTTGTGCGGTGAAGCTCGACATTTCCCGTCATGACGATGCTGGGATTGGTTGGATGCACTGCAACGCACAGATCGTACCAGCCCTGATCGCGCCAGCCGTCGCCATAGTTGCCGCCCAACTGCACGCCGACCGAAACCTGGAACCATCCGGCGCCGCCGTCGGTCGTTTTATACAGCTTGGTTCCTGCGCCATAGATGATGGCGAACATCGTTGCCGGAGAAGACGGTGACTGCGCCGCCTGAATGCGTCCAATCGATCCGCCGGATGGAAGGCCGACGCTGGTTTTCGTCCAGTTGACTCCGTTATCGGTCGACCGCCAGATCCCCGCGTTTGCCTGCGCGCCGCCGATTGCCGCGTAGATGTAGTTCGCGCTGTCGGGATGTACCCAGACATCGTGCGCATCGGTCTGCGCGAGCACTTTTGTCCATGTCGTGCCGGCGTCGGTACTGCGCCAGACGCCTTCGTTCGAAAGGCTGCCCAGATGCCAGTATCCGCTGCCGAGCGCCGCGAAGACGTAATTCGAATTATGCTTGCTCACGGCAATTGCTCCGAAATGCGTCTGCGATCCGAAGCCGTTCGTAATATTGGTCCAGGTCGAACCGCCGTTGGTGGACTTGAACAATCCCTGACCGTCGTACAACCAGGGATTGAAATTGTACAAGATTTCGCCGCCGCCGGCGTATACCGTGTTCGGATTGTTGGGATCGATGCCGATTGCGCCGAATGTGAGCGACGCAAGCCCGGCGCCGATATCGGACCATGACGTGCCGCCGTTGGTGGTCTTCCAGATGCCGCCCGCCGCCGCTCCGATATACGCCGTGTTCGCGTCGGAAGGATGAACGGCGAGCGCGCGCACGCGCCCGCTGACCGTGCCCCATCCGGAACCGTTCAACGCGCCGTTCGCCTGAATTCCCGCCGGACCGATATTCGACCAGCTCAACGAACCGGCAGGCGGGGGCGGGGCGAACTCGCCGCCGGTTTCCGTTTTCCGGTAATAGCCGGTGCGTTCCATTTCGTTGGTCAACAACCGGAAGTATTCTTCCGCGGGTTTTCCTTCATCCGAAGGAATATCGCGGCTATCGATGAACCATTGAGCGCGTTTGAACGCGTTGCTGTTTTTTACATCATCGGGAATATTCGGGTTTTCATTTCCTTGTCCGAAACCCGATGCGGGAATCAGGAACAGTAATGCAACCAGAAGTGCCTGCGATAAACGTTGTATTGTCGCATGTACCTTCATTCTGCCTCCTTGGAATTGGCGTTGTGATTGTGATATAATCGACTCATTGTGTTTCGATTCGTATTCGCACGCCCAATACATAGCGTGGGCAGTGCGATGGGACAAGGTGCGTTTGGGAAATCCCTGACGGGACGAGGTGTGCAGCTCAGGCCGTTCCTTTCCTGGTTCCCTTATCTATCCATAAATCAAAGATTGCTCTCGCATTTCTTTACTGGTTCAAATGCCACTCGGATTGTATTTGCCGAAACAATGCCTTTGCACGTATGTTGCCGATGGAGTTGCCTCACTACAACACCAGATACGGACTCCTTGTTCCGGAATCGGGACATCATCCCTGCGAATTGCCCTAAATCGTGAAAATTTTAGAAAAATGCGCGCACTTCGGCCCGGGCTGTGTGGATGGCGTTTCTTCCCGATTCGATTCTGCCGAGGTAATAGGCAGTTGCCTGGAGGTAGGAGGTAATACGGTAGTCGAAATTCAACCGCCACACCCAGCTTTTTCCTTCCGGTTTGCCGTCGGTTAATTCAAACGGAAAACGGTCCGTCTTCGTGGAAAACACCACCTCGTTCCGTTCCAGCTCGATCCGCAGCCTGCCCGGTCCCGGGAAGCTGATGGTTGTGCGTACCGTTTGTGCATTGATCGAGGCTTCGAGAGGCGTCTCGTACTGCGAGTCGGTGGCCGATTTGGTTTCCAAAACGAAACCGACTTCCACATTGCGCTCAGGGCGGTAGGAGAGGTCGTTCTTGAACGAGGCCGCAGTGATCCCCCGGGCGCGGTTGCTGTTCGCATCGGATGAGCGGACATTATCCGTCAGGAATGCGAGATCGGACTGAATGCCGATTTCCCTCACCGGCTGTGTCCTGACGCGAACGGAACGCTCCTTCTTATAGCTTCGTTCGGTCGTCAGAGCATACTTGTTGAATCCCTCGTTTTGATCGAACCGGAACCGCACCGAGAAATCCTGGCTCTTTTCAAACAGCGTTACATCCTGCCTGACATTCTGGAAGCCCTGGACTGTTGTCGAGTCGTTGAGAAAAGTCCCGAGGCGGAGAAGATAGATATCCGACGTGTTGTCGTTTTCGCTTTTTTCGTCGATGCGGAAAAACGTTTCCGTGCCGAGCGCGCTGAGTGTTTCCTCCCAAAAACCTTTTTTCCCCGACGATTCGAACAGCCGCGAAGGTTCGAACCGGATTCGCAGATTCGAACGAAGATCGATCACCGGAAACAGCTCGTCGGTCGGCTGGGTCACAAGGATGTAGTCGCCGTCGTAGCGTGTCGGTTCGAATTCGCTTTCGTCCTGGATTCCGTTGGCATTCAGATCGCCTTTATATACGTAATTGCCCTGTCCGAAAGGAACAGGCATGAAGACGCGCTCCAATTTGGAGGTGCGTTCCGTGGAGACGTCGTACAACAGATCGGCTTTTACTGCCTGTTTCAGAGGAGCGTATTGCAACTGAACCTTCGTGAGGATGCTTTGCAGATTGTTGTTCCCCAGAGCTGCAAACGCATCGGTGTATGTCCGGTCGCGGACGGTGAGCGACGCCGATCCGGAAAGATCGTTCCACTTGCGGAGCGATAATGTAAACTGCTCGAGAAGGTCCTTCGATAGCCGCTGGAGGGAACCGTTCAACAGAGCATCTTCCACCCTGAATCCGCCGTTGACTCGAACGTCCAACGGTCCAATGCCGGGGAATTCCAGACCGGGGCGTACATCGTAGAACGCAAGCGATCCAGCCAACAGGGAATCCTGTCCCTGTGCGGTATTTTCCTTGCGCTCCTGTTCGACAGTCACGAAAGGGATAACGGTGGCGGTAGAGTAGCGGATTTCGCCCTGCTGCCTGAGCCACGAACCCTGTATGTTCCGGTCGCGGGAATCGCTGGCGATGTATTCCAACCGGTACTGCGTTTGCGGCAGCCAGAGGTACGAGGTATCCTGCCGTGTCTGAAATCCTGCTTCGCTCCGCTGCGACGAAAACTTGCCGCGAGTGTAGCTGCCGATACCGCCGCTGAGGGTCAACTGCTGCGCGGGTGAGTAGGCAGCCTGCGCTTCGCGCGTTGTTTCGGTGGCAGTCGAATAGGAAGCGATATCCCATTTTCGCGCGAACTCGATATCGTTGATACGGTCGATCGGGACGAACTCCGCCTCCTGCGAACGGAATTTTGCCGACGCGGACAGCCTGCCGATCGAAGTGCTGTCGAACGCGCCGCCGAGCGTGAACAGGTACGCAAAACCGGTGTTGTTATCGTCGTCCGCAGCAGAGAAAAGATTCGCGTCCAGATCGCTGATACCGATTTCCGCTCCGAAGGTCACCTGCCGGACCGGCGCGACGGTTATTGCTACATCCGCAAGCTGATGAAGGCGCGGAAGCGGAAGGAGTTTGACTGGCGCGTAATCGCCCAGATTCACTCCGGCGAATTCATAATACCCGAGACTTTTCCTCGTATAATCGCCTTGTCCGGCTCCGACGTATGAAAACGACACAGCGTACGTCGCGCTGTCCGCGCCGGGCTGATAGCGGTACACAACGTACTGAGTCCCGCCGATGAGCGTGTCGATTCGTACATAGGTCCCGGCGCCTTTGCCGCGCGAAGTATCGATTCCGGCATACACCACGCCGCTTACCGATGCCGAACCGGTTGTATCGCCCGCCCTCTCCAGAATCTGTTTATCCGAATCATTCAACTGAATATCGATCGGTGAATCCTTGTCGTCGCTCTCCCGGAAGTATCGCGCCGATACGCGCAGACGGTCGCCGAGAAACGTGCCCGCGCCTCCGCCCGCCAGCATGGTCCGGACATATTCCCGGTCCGAGTACTCAAAATCCACGACAATCCGGGAGTAGGAGGTAATCAGCCTTCGGGGCTGGAAATAGATTTCTCCGCTGGCGTATTCAATGGTGTAGTCGGCGGTTTCGCCGCGCTCCATCAGTACGCCGTCGATATAGACCCGTTCCGTGCCGGCAAGCACCAGGATCCGTTGTTCGCCGTTTTTACCCGAAAGACGATACGGACCCTGTACGCCGTCGATTCCGTTGAACTGCATGGACCGGAAGGAGCCTTTCATCGAAGCGAACGCCGCCGACGCCGACACGCCGGGTAACGCCGCTTCCGCCATGACTCCGGCGAGCTTTCTGTTATATGGCGCGAATTCCGTTCCCGTGAACGCGATGCTGAAATCGCCGAGAGTAACGGCGTATTCCGGACTCGAGAGTTTGATGAACACCTTGTCCAATTCCTGGAGCGTTTTTGTATTTCCTTCGGGTTGGATGGGCGTGTTTTCATCGGTCAACGCGGCGACGAGCGAGATTTCATCGGTTAACGGACCGGATAGTTGCAGCCGGAACCCGCTGTTCAGCGAAAGGTCTCTGTTCGAACCTACAGTGAACCCTCTGCCGATATAGCCGCTCTTCTGAAGATCGGAGCCGAAAATCGATTCAAGATTCATCGGCGCGGAAGGGGCGCTTACCTGAAGGGTATCGCCGGTTGTGGTATCGATTTGTGCGAGAAGCGTCCGTTTCCGGTAGACGGATTGAAACGAAAACGGCAGCGCGGTGTAGGTAAGAACAACCGCGGGCAATTGCAGCGAGTCCCTTCCAGCGGAGAAACCGGGGAGGATACGGAGGATGCCCGTACGCCGGTTTAGCGTGTAATCGACATCGGGAAGCAACGTGTCGCCGTCCGCGGTGACAGCGGAGAACTCTCCCTCCCTGATAAATTGACCCTGAAGCGTTATCGAATCTGGAAACGGTCTGTGAAGCGTATCGGAATGGCTGACGGTGTATTCAAGACCGATTCGTCCAGCGCCGGTTCCCTGCGCAATAACCGGAGAATTCTGCAGGAACAGCAGAAGGCAAATACTATATGCGGCATGAAATGGAATCCGGGACACTATCCTTGAACACAGTCAGTAGAGAATATCCCAAAATAGACGGGCAAACAGGGAAAAGCAATGCAGGGAATGAGTTGCAGCGCTTCGAGGAAGAGAAGCGGTACGGAATCTACCGGGCGATTGTCAGCCGCTGTGTTTTGGTAGTGCTTTCGGATGACATCCGGACAAAATACTGTCCGGTAGTCAGGGATGCGGTATTGAGGGGCAGGGAGTATTCGCCCGCATTGTGATATGCGTCGACAGCCATGGACACCATTCTGCCGGCGATATCGAAGACGGCGATTGAAACATGCTCCGGCGCTGCGATACGGTATTGAACGACAGGCGTCGAAGCTACGGTTGCGGGATTCGGGAAGATGCTGTGTAGTTCGAATGCCGCTTCGCCCCGCAGCGATACTTTCATCGGCGACGTATAGGCCGAGCCGTTCTCGGAAATTTGCCTGATACGGTAGACGGCAACGGGCACGGCGCTTTGAGCGTCGAGATCGTGAAATTCGAAATGCTCCTGGTTCGAACCGCCCGAGATTGCGATAGTACCAACCGTCGTCCAGGTCAGCGAGCTCATCGAGCCGTTTCGAAGCGAAGTCCGCTGAATTTCGAACGCCTGAATTCCCTCAACCGAATGCACATCCCAGGAAAGCCGGACGCTTTGGGATTCGATAACGGCGTTGAACGACTGGATCGCGCTGGTTTTGTACGATTGGTATCCATCATCTCCATTATACAGGAATGCCGCTTGCGCCTGAACCTGAATCATCCCGATCAGTGCCGCCAGTATTATATAGTATCCGCTTCTTTTCATGTCAATCACTTCATGCAGGTGTAATAATTGCATTCCTGATAGTAGAATTGCATGATGTATGCCGAATTTTCAATTCGCCGTAACTCGTTTTGTGCAAATAAGTTGCGGGTAGCGGACGGTTGATGGGATTGTTCAGTTACTGAACATTTTCAACAGGATGTTCAGTGTTTGAACGAAATGGATTGAGTAGATGCGGAGAGATGGGGTGTGATGGACGGGCGGATGCGGTTGGTTCTCAGGCTAACGATGAGATTGATGCAAAAGCTGCATCAACCCCATTCCTTGAGCTTCGATTCGATAAAGGATACGACCTGCTGATGCTCCGTTTTGCCGTTGCCTGTAACGTAGACAGGTTCATGAAATGAAAACCGCACCGGCAACGCGGGATTGATACGGCCGAACTCCTTCACAAACCGGCCGTTCCCCCATGCATCGGTCTTGAGTGCAAGAGGTAAAACCGGGCAGTTCGCCGCTTTGGCGAGCTTGACGCCGAGCGAGTTGAACTCGTCGGCGACGAAATCGACCCGGCGGGTTGTCTGGGGGAAAAGGATGACGCTGATACCCTGTTCGAGTTTGGCTTTCCCCTCTTCGAGTACAGTCACGAGATCCTTCCGCGGATTATCGCGCGAGACGACGATGGGATTCCGCGACCGCATCACCGGTCCGAACACAGGGTAGTCCATCAACGACGGCTTGATGACAAAAGTGCAAGGTTTCACGGGTTGAATGATCATCGGAAGGACGAAGGTTTCAAGCGTACTCATGTGATTTGCCGTGATGACGGCCGGAACTTCGGTTGCGCGGAGATGCCGCATTCCGTCGATGTGTACGCTCACCCCGCTGCTTTCAAGCGCGCGCAGGATAGCGGCGCTGTTATCCACCCATTCCCGGCTCCCATAGACGCCTTTTTTTGCCTGTTTCGACGAACGCCATACCACGCCGAAAATCTTCGTATAAGCGATGAGCGACGCCATATACGCGCCGTGATTCGTTACAGAAGGCGTCGAATACGAGTCGTGTTGGGCAATCGGATTATCGTAGCTGTAGATCATGTGGATGAGGGGTTGTTACTTTGTGACGATAAATGCCTGCGATGCAGTGCGCCCGGCATTCGAATATACGACGAGTTTATACAAACCGGGAGGGAGACCGCCGATCGCACCGGTGAAATCGATACTTCCCGATATGCGCGTTTCGATTCCGCTGCGCACAACCGCGCCTGTAACCGCAACGATGTTGTAGGACAGCCAGTCTTCTCCGACCGCCTGCTCGACCGAGGCGAATACCTGACGCCCTGAGACGACGGGATTCGGGTAGAGAGAGAGCGCGAGACGGCCAGGCTGCGGCAGGGTTCCGGCGCTTACCGGTGGTTCGATAAGCTGCACATCCCGGGTTATGGCGATCGTATCGTTTGTACTGAGGCGGATGTTGGCGTACAGCCTGTATTGTCCGGCGTTGAGTGCCTTTGTATCCCACTCGGCAAGCCGTTCTCTGTACTTCATCGCATACCCCGGCGTACCCAGCGGACGGCGGTCGTCGGGAAGGGCAGCGAGTCCGTATTCAAGCCAGTACGGATCGATCGCGACCGGAACATCGGCTCCTTTTACCAGATCAATGGTTCCGTACACCGGGATCACTTCGCCGGCATATCCACGCGACGGTTCGTCGATGGAAACGATAAGGGCGATACTTCCCGGGGAAACTTTCGGATACGAACTGAACGTCGTATTGAAAACTCCTATCGCGGCGTTGTCCGACGAGACGATATCGCCCTGGGAGAGCGAGCATGAAAGAAGGAAGATGCGGCTGCCGTTCCGTGCAACGACATCGGGATAGACAAGACTCTGTGCCATTGTGATCGTTGCGTTGTCCGTCGAGCCAAGATAGCCGCCCGTCCCGTCGCAAACGCAGTTGGTAATCTGACAAGTGGAATTCCCCATCGCCAGCGCCTCGCCGAAAATGCAGTTCGATACGCTCAACTGTGCCGACGAACGCGGATACAGATTCCACGTTCCGACACGGGTATCGATAAACCGGACAGAGCGGTCGGCGGCGGGATAATCGAATGTACGGTGATTGACATTGTTGACAAGGTTGGTCACGGTCACCGTTTGAGGCGCGTCGAAGAGCGCGCCGCATGCGAGCAAATCGGAACCGCTAATTTCAACCGAGGAACCGCTTTCGTGAATCAATCCCCAGAATAAATCATAGCAACGTTCGTATTTGATGCGGTAATCCATCCCGGCGGCTTTCCGGGTTGAGTCAGGGTAGAGATAGATTCCGGGAATCTGATTGCCGGGACATTGAAGTGAGTAATCGCAGCCGCCGTCAGCCGTCAGCCAGGTCAGCAACCCGGTGCAATCGGCGAAATTGCCGGAACTCTCATCGAAAAACAGAATTTCGCCGATCGATTGCGCGTTCGCTGCTTCAAATACAGCGTGTTCGTTGGCGGTTGTCGTCAGCGTTCCGCCGGTTATTCCCAGGTTATCGAGATGGAAAAGCGCGGTATCGGTGATTCCGCACGCCACATTAAAGCCGCCGAGCGAAATGGACGTTCCGTTCAGGTAACACGCCGCCTTATTGGCAATGAGGATCGAGCGTTGATAGATGTATTGCGAATTGAACCGAAGCGATCCGCCTGTGCCGGTCAGTTTGCCATTTCCCATAAGGACGATATTTCCATGAATACCGAGCTCGCCTCCGCTGATACGGAGTTCGCCGTTATTCAACACGATGATATCGCCGACGACATCGAGTGGTCCGGAGATTTCACGGATTTCATTGGGATTCGGAAAACCGACCACCAGATCGCCGCCGAATATGTCTCGCGTTGCCGCTTCCGTCAACATCGAACGCAGATTCTCCCGATTGGTAACAGTGGAGTACATCTCCGCCGGGAACGGCGACGCCTGCTGCGCTCCGGCGCGGAATGCGACCGATACAATTGCGAGGAAGAGAATTCCGCTTTTCATGTTTCATACTTTCAGATGATGATGAGATGTCATTCTCTACGACGCAATAAAGACGGAAAATGTTTCCGGCTTACAGCATCCCGAGACGTTTCCGAACGGCGGCGCTTTCCAATTCCCTGATTGCATCCTTCGCAATCCACACCGCCGGTTTTGATCCTGATTCAAGCAGCTCGTAACTGAATTCCAGCGCCAGCGGATTGAGGTAGACTGATCGTTTGCCGATGTGGCGCAACGCCCAGTTGACCGCCTTTTTCACGAAATTCCTCTCGTCAACAGAGGCTTCCCTGATGAGAGGAAGGAGCGCAAGCAACTCGCTGTCGTCGATGTTCTTTGCATGCCATGCGACACAGGCGATAAGCGCAAACGCCGCCCGTTTCACGAATTCCTCTTCGCGTACCGCCCATTCGTGGATTTTCTTCCAGGCGAAGTCCGTGTTCCAGAATAGATTGTTACACGTCTGATCGCACAAATCCCACGAATTGAAATCCTTCACCCAGCCATCCATCTGTTTCTCGGTAACGAGTTTATGCGAATCCACCATCGATGCGAGTATCCGCGCATCGTGAATCCCTGATTTCCATAGCGCAAGCGCTACCGGGTGCGATTTTCCTACCGTTTTTGCGAGTTTACGCAAATCTGGAATAGAGACGCCCAGCGCCGATTCGACATTGATTCCAAACCGCGCCATACCTTCCCGCGCACCCGGGCGCGACAGCCGCTTCAGTTCTTCGATAATGATTTCTGTATCCATTTGGGTTCCGGTAAAGTAATGGGAGCCGTATATCCAAATATACCACAGAGATACAAGAATTGCAGAGATTTCGCGTATGCGCCGAAAGTAGTTTGTGAGACCTGTTGTGTAATGCAATGATTTTATTGTACTTTTGTAGTGATTGCATTTTTATTGTATGCGAATACCACTCGTTTTCGGCTTTCCCTGAACGGGCTATTCTGAGTCTGAACTGTTTTCATTTCTCACTGTTTCGGCGGGTTCGAATATGCAGACATCACAGAAACTCATGGTGCTCCCTGAGAAAACATTGTTGCATGAACGGTTTATCATTGGTCCCACAGCCGGGAACCCGACTGACTTCCTTATAACGTATATAGCATACGATAAGAAGACGGAACGAAAGGTCATCGTTCGGGAGCTGTTTCCTTCACAAATCGTGATGCGCGGTGCAGATGGACGCACCGTGGTTCCGCTCGATGCTCAGAAAAAAGCGCAGTTCGCAGGCGTACAGAAGAAATTTTTGCTTCAGGCAAATGAGTACCCCATAATCGAATCGCCGGCAATATTCAGCGGTGTCGCCGTTTTCGAAGAATTCGGCACGGTCTATCAGATTACCGATTATGTTACCGGAATACCCCTCGCGACATATCTCGAAACCAACGGCGGTAAAATTCCCGAAAACGAAGCGCTGCGTTTGTTCCTTCCGCTCATCGACGGCGTACGGCAGTTCCATGAGAAAGGATTCGTACACGGCTACATTTCGCCGGAATGCATCAAGGTGGAGCGAATCGGAGATTCGCATCAGTTGGTGCTGATTAATCTTGCCATCCCGCGCAAACCCGGGCTGCACATTCCCGAGGGCTTTTTTGCTCCCGAAACAGCAGCAGGGCAGCAGACCGGGACGAAAGCCGCCGACATCTACGGTCTTGCGGCCGTAATGTACTATGCATTATGCGGCGAAGCGCCTCCGGCTGCATCGGCGCGGTCGCTCGACAGAACCTTGCCCGGACTGAGTACGCTCGGCGATGCCCTCACTTCCAACACCGCGGACGCGGTGCGGAAAGGGCTCGCATTCAACGCAAACGAACGTTGCAGTTCGGCGGGCAATATTATCCAGATTATCCGGGGTGAAGCGCCTGCGAAACAGAAAACGGGTCTCGATGCGCTGAAGGACCTCGAAAATATCACCGAAGCCGATGAGTCGCTGTTCGAAGGAATCGAAGTCGGCGAGCCGGTCGTCAGTATGGAACGCACGAAATCGGGTGGCAATTCCAAGTTGATTTTCATGATACTGGGCGGTTTCTTTCTTGTTATCCTCGTGCTGATATATTTCTTCATTATTGCCCCCATTTTCAAGGCGAAGAACGACGCCGATGCGATGATGCAGGAGTTCATGAAGCAGGTCGAAGAGGTTGAAGGTACGCAATCGAAACAATTGACCGATGAACCTAAATCTGTCGATACAAAAAATCTCACCCAGCGCGATGCGGAAGTACAGCAACTGATGACCGAAGGAACGAAAATTCTGATCGAAGGCGACGTCTCCGGCGCGATCGCAAAGTTCAAGAAAGCCACGGAGCTTTCGCCGAACAATATCGAGGCGTATATCGCATTGGGCACGGCTTATACAAAGAACAACCAGGCCGAACCTGCGATAACAGCATTCGAGAAAGTTACTCGTCTTAATCCAAACCACGGTCAGGCATACGGCAATCTCGGGAATATTTATTACGATACGAACCGGAAGATGCGCGCCTACGACTACTACCGTAAAGCAGTGAAACTTGGCGACTCGAATTCAATCGAGGCGGTCACGAAGCTGGCGCGCGAGGGGGATTCGAGCGCGCAGCGAATCCTCACGGATAACGGTCGAACCTGGTAACCTGTTCAAACGCGAAAATTGCAATTCATGCCGGTTGAATGCCTTTGATTCAATCGGCATTTTTACGAGATTTACCTATTGATGTACAGCCGCCGTATTGCACATCCGCAGAACGGTATCGATCTGTACCTCGCCGCTGCTGATGACGAACAATGCCAGCCCCTGATACTGCGTATGACATCGAACCGTTGAATCCGGTCAGGGTCGTACGCACGACCATACCTGTTTCACTGTCGATGTCCTACTGTTGTTGACTGATACCATGCATAATACCAGCATTCGATTTATAGCGATACTATGCGCAGCCCTTGCGATAAGTCCGGGCTCCCTTTTAGCGCAGAGCGGTTTTTCGCCGGCAATTCCGGGTAGAGCGCCGCAACTTTACAAGGAGTCGGGGAAGGACGTCGAGGCCCGGTTCAAATGGTTCTCCGGTCCCCGGATGGATAGCGGTGAGAACACCCTCGCACGTATCCGGCTCGATGCATGGGAGCAGCACCGGAATACAACCGTCCATTCTCCCCGGATCCTGATGAAAGGCGGAAAGGTTGAAACAAGTACCTGGACAAACATCGGCCCCCGTAACAGAGGCGGTAGAATTACCGGAATTGCCGTTCATCCCGAAAATCCGGATATCGTGTATTTCACCGCTGCTGCCGGCGGTGTGTGGAAGACGACGAACGGCGGCGATTCATTCGTTGCCATTGCCGACGATTTACCGACTATGTCGATGGGCGCCATCGCCATCGACCGTACGAATCCGGATATCGTTTGGGTGGGCACCGGCGAGGCGAACGGGAATGCGGATTCCTACCCCGGAATCGGTATCGTGAAATCGACCGATGCAGGCGCAACGTGGAACCTCACCGGGTATAAATCGTCCACCCGCGTCGCGGCGCTTCGCGTACATCCTTCCATCGGCGACATCGCCATTGCTGCGACATTGGACGGAATTCAACGCACTGAGGATGGCGGTGCGACGTGGAAGAAAACAAGAACCGGCGCGATTTACGATCTCGCTGTGCACCCCTCGCAGCATAACATCTGGTATGCAGGCGTAAAAGGGGTGGGCATGGTCCGCAGCACCGATACGGGACGCACATGGGAGTCGATATCGACCGCATGGGATTCGCTCGGCGTTCCGGTAACGAATATCCGGCGGATCGCTCTCGATGTTTCGGTCAGCAATCCCGATATTCTCTACGCCGTTCTCGTGCAGAACAGCGGAAGCTCGCTGATGGCGATCATGAAAACGACCGACGGCGGCACTACCTGGGAGATGCTTCCGAAGCCTTCGAACGATTTCTTCAGCGGTTTCGGCTGGTATATGATTGATCTGGCGGTCGATCCCTCGAATCCCAACAGAGTGCTCATCGGCGGATTGCAGATATACCTCTCCATCGACGGCGGACAATCGTGGAAGACGCGCAATCCATCGCATGTCGATCAGCATGCGCTCGAGTTTGCTCCGTCCAATCCATCGATTTTCTACGCCGGTCATGACGGCGGTTTCGATAAATCGACCGACGGCGGCGATTTCTATAACGGCAAAAACAGCAACCTCCCCATTACCCAATACTACGATTTCGATGTCTACCGTCTCGATCCGGATATTGTTCTCGGCGGTACGCAGGACAACGGCTCGCACCTGAGTTCGTCCTCCTCTCCCGATTGGAAACGCGTTACCGGCGGCGACGGTACATACTGCGTTATCGATTACACCGACCGCAAATACATGTACACAAAAATGCAGAACGCTTCGAGCCGGTGGCGGAGCGTCGATTCCGGGAGGACGTGGGGGAAAATCATGACCGGAATTACGGGCACGGGTCCCTGGGTGACACCGACCGTCATCGATCCGAAAGATCCCACCGTCTTGTATACGGTGACCACGGAAAAGCTGTACAAAACCACGAACCGCGGAGAACAGTGGTTCGAACTTGCCGACCTGATGACGACCGCCAACTCCGTGCGGGTAATGACCGTCTGTCCCGTCAATACCAATTATATCGCGGTAGGATACAGCGGGAATTTCGGAATCGGTCTTTCGACCGACGGCGGCGCAACCTGGACGAAAAGCAAGGCGGGATTGCCGAGCAACGACGTTACGGATATCCTCTTCCATCCGACTGACATCGGAACGATGTACGTTACCGTTTCAGGCAACAGGTCTACGTCGGTGTATAAATCGGTCGATACAGGCGCCACCTGGAGCAGTATTTCCGGCAATCTTCCGGCGATACCGAAGAACTCCATCGTCATGCATCCCAACGATGAAATGACATTGTACGTTGCCACCGACCTCGGCGTTTATGTGACGACCGACGGCGGAGCGACTTGGGAGCGGCTGGGAACCGGTATGCCGAACGTGCCGGTGATCGATCTGGATTTTCACGCCGCAAGCGGAAAACTTCGCGCCGCGACGCACGGACGCAGCATCTATGAATTGCTCGTTTCGACGCCGGTGCTTCTGGAAACATTTACCGTCTCTGCGAAAGGCGCTTCCGTCCTTCTCCAATGGAGAACAACCGTCGAAACCAACAATGCAGGCTTTGCCATCGAACGGAGATCCGGCGCGAACGATGAGTGGAAGGAAATCGGATATGTCAACGGCAACGGCTCGGGCGGGGGAACGTTTTCGTATACCTTCTCCGACGACGACATTCCCGCGGATGCTGGAATGCTCGTTTATCGTCTGAAACAGATCGATTTTGATGGGTCGTATACATATTCATCCGAAGTATACATCTATACCGGCAAGGCGGATGCGATGCGGTTCCAGATGCTTCAGAATTACCCGAATCCGTTCAATCCGGTGACCACTATTGCGTACGAAATCCCCGAATCAGGCGAGGTACGCGTTACCGTGACCGATTCCTATGGGAAGGAAATCGCCTGTATTCAGCAACTTCGTCAGCATGCCGGATGGCACAATATCGCATTCGACGCCTCCGCGTTGCCTGGCGGCGTGTATTTCTACCATCTCACATACGGCGGGAAACGCATTACAAAAAAAATGGCGGTACTCAAATAATCCCTGTTACCGATAGTATTCATTCCGGGATCCGCCAGATATCCGTTCACCCGGCTGCCGGATCAATATTCCGGAGTACGTCGCATTGTAACCTGCCGGTGGCATAAACTGTCAGGTTAATAGTTGTGCTATATGCTGAATGGCGCTACCAATCTTCCTAAAACCTGCGTTCTGCCCGAAACACGTTTTCGCAAGCCGCATCTAATTCAATACCGGTACCATGTACAAAAACCATAGCGATATGACAAGACTTGCAATCCTCCTTTCCCTCTCAATCATCGTTCTGCTGACCGCGTTTCATTATCAGTCATTCGCACAGGGAACATTTTCACCTGCAAAACCTGGAAAACCTTTCAAATTGTACAAGGAATCGTCGAAAGATATCATTGCCAGAATGAAATGGTTCTACGATCGAAGGGTCGATGCAGAGGGAAATATACCCCTGAATGAGAGAATCGAGGCGTGGGAGCAAAGCAAAACCATGAAGGCGTACCAGCCCACCGTTCTTCTAAAATCCGGACAGACGGTGGAGTCGAAATGGACGCTGGTCGGTCCGAGAAACAGAGGAGGCAGAATTACAGGTATCGCCGTACATCCGTCAGATGCGGATATCGTCTATATCGCCGCGGCGAATGGAGGCGTTTGGAAATCCACCAATAAAGGAACGCTGTTCACCCCGGTCACCGAAGACCTTCCAACGATGTCGATGGGAGCGGTGGCAATCGATCCTTCGAATCCGGATATCGTTTGGGCAGGCACCGGCGAAGCGAACGGCGAATCGTACATTTACCCTGGAATCGGCGTCATCAAATCCACCGACGCAGGCGCGACCTGGAATCTCACCGGATTGAAGAGCAATACGCGCATCGCGGCATTGCGAATCCACCCGACGATTGGCGATATCGCAGTTGCCGCAACCTGGGACGGGATTCGGCGCACCGAAGACGGCGGTGAAACCTGGAATACGGTACAATCCGGAGAGGTTTACGATCTAGCCATACACCCGGCGGATCCTTCCATCTGGTACGCAGGTATTCGAAGCATGGGCATGTTCCGCAGCACCGATACGGGTAGAACCTGGACGTCGCTTTCAACCGACTGGCAGGCGAAACACAGCGTGAATGTCAGCTCAATACGCCGCATCGCCTTCGATATGAGCCGCAGCACACCCGGTTTGATGTACGCCGTTCTTGTGAAAAACAATACCTTCGATCTGCTCGAAGTGATGAAATCGACCGACGGCGGCGATAGCTGGAATGTGTTGACAAAACCGTCGACCGATTTCTTCAGCGGGCAGGGCTTCTATAACTGCGATATGGCGGTCGATCCATCGGATGGAAACAGAGTGTTCATCGGAGGGCTGTATATCTATATGACGGAGAACGGAGGCGGAAGCTGGAAACGAACCAATCCCAGCCACGTCGATCAGCATGCGCTGGAATTCGCGCCATCCGATCCGAATATTTTCTACGCCGGTCACGACGGCGGATTCGATATCTCTCAAAACGGCGGGAGGTCGTACACGGGACTGAACGATAATCTTCCCATTTCTCAATACTATGATATCGATGTTGCTGCAACGAATCCGGACGTTATCCTTGGCGGTACACAGGATAACGGCTCGCACTTACGGAAGACGAATTCGCCCGATTGGAAGTATACCACCGGCGGCGACGGAATGTATTGCGTGATCGACCATACGAACGCGAACATCATGTACACGGAAATGCAGTACGGGCAATCGCGCTGGCGCTCCACCGACGGAGGCAACAACTGGAACGGCATCAACCAGGGAATCGAAGCCAATGGAACCTGGGTCAATCCCGTCGTGATGCATCCCGATTCCACCAACATTTTGTACACGACGTCCTATTATCATCTCTACAAAACCACGAACCGGGGCGATTTATGGTTCAAGCTCGCCGAGCGGGTAACGAATTCCGAAGTGATCGAAAAAATTGCTGTTTCGCCCGCGAATCCCAAGTATATGGCGACAGGGTACAGCGGCACCGGCGGTATCGCAGTATCGACCGACGGCGGATTCACCTGGAAGCGCGTCGTGAAGTCGTATCCTCGCGTCACCGTGACAGATATCGACTATCATCCCACCGACCCGAATACCATTTTCGCGACGTTCACCGGTTACCGGTCGGCGTCTGTCTATAAAACCACCGATAACGGCGAGACATGGACGAGCATTTCCGGCAATCTTCCGGCGATACCGAAGAACACTCTTGCGCTGAATCCGATGAACCCCGATCAGATGTGGGTGGGCACCGATCTCGGCGTGTACACAACCGTCGATGGGGGAGCTGTATGGGAGTTCATGGGCGAAGGAATGCCGAAGGTAACGGTAATGGACTTGCATTTCCATGCCGCCTCCGGGCTGTTGCGGGCCGCAACCCACGGCAGGAGTGTGTACCAGATTTTAGTTACGACGCCCGTTGATGTGGCAACGTTTTCAGCGTCGCTTGACGGGATGTCGGTGCGGCTTTCGTGGCGCACAACGATGGAGACGAATAATGCCGGATTCGCCGTCGAACGAAAAGACGGCGTAGGCGAGCGATGGAATGAGATCGGGTATGTGCCCGGCAACGGATCAGGCGCTGGGGTGTTTTCTTACTCGTTTACCGACTCGAACCTGCCCGCCGGAGCAGGGAACGTGGTCTACCGATTGAAGCAGCTCGATTTCGACGGAACCTATGATTACTCGAAGGAAGCCTATGTCGCGCTTGGCGGTGCGGCGCCCGTCTCGATGGAACTCTCGCAGAATTACCCGAATCCGTTCAATCCGGTAACAACGATCAGGTATTCGATTCCTGAAGCCGGCAAGGTGCGATTGTCGGTTACCGACAGCCGTGGATTCGAGGTTGCAACGCTCGTCGATTCCTTCCAGTACGAGGGCGCGTACGCTGTGGAGTTCAACGCTGCGGCGCTTGAAAGCGGCGTCTATTTCTTTCACCTCACGATGAATGGAAAGCGGATCACGAAGAAGATGGTGGCGCTCAAATAGACGGTTTCCAGACAGCGTTTCGCCTATCGATAGATACGCATATTTTTCGCAATTTCGAATTGCGGTTAAACCTTCGCCGCCTCCGGATGTACCAATACAATCGAGGCGGCGGATCTTTGCGGTGTCGTACCGCTCGCGGAACTTCCGCCGGGGCTGATTGTTAAAAATGACCGGTACACTATTATAGATGATCTGGTTAAGGAGTCTTCCCACGCATAAGCATTTTTTCTTTGCCGTAGCAGCAGCGTTGCTGATGCCGGCGGTTTCTCCGGCGCTGTACTCACAGTCCGAAAGCCCTGTATTCAGGAGCTACCGGCAGTCGGCTTCCGTGCAGTGGATGCCTTCGACGATTCCGGGTATACAGAAACAACTCAGGGATTTCAATCTCATCCGCGAAGCAAACAACGGCGATCCTGCGGCGCAAAACGATTTGGGCTTGCAGTACCTGACAGGTTCAGGCTTCAAAGCCGATACCGCGAAAGCGGCATACTGGATAACGAAAGCCGCTGCGAAGGACTATTACTCGGCAAGGTTTAACCTGGGATTGCTGCAACTCAATTCGTTCGGCGTGGAATGGAACCCGTTCCAGGCATACGCCAACATCGCGTTTGCCGCTGAACAGGACCTGCCGCAGGCGCTGTATGTCATGGGGTTGTTCTATACCGATAACCTCATCGTCGCGAAGAACTGGAAAACGGCGTATATATACCTGCAGAAAGCCCGGATGAAAGGCCACGAAAAAGCGGGCGACGTTATCGCCGAATTGTTGCGAAACGGGTATATCTCTGCATCGGATACTGCATCGATTGCTGCCGAAGATGTTCCGCTTCCATCTCCGCCGCCCCTGCCATCCGGTCATGAAGAAGAGTTACGGATTTCGGCTCGATTTCTCGATACGAATTTCGATACCACTGCCGCCGTTTCGACTGCCACACTTCTCAGCGAGGCTATCGCATCCGGCGGTTTGGATGCGAAGGATTCCGCCGCATTGTTCCGCTGGTACAACGGCGTGGATAGCGGCGAACCGCCCGCCCAGATCGCGCGTCTGCAGAATCTTGCTGGAACGGGCAATCCGGAAGCGGCTGCATGCATCGGGAAGCTGACCCTTGAAGGCAGACTGGGGATTGCCGATCACACCACGGCTCTGGAATGGTATATCCGCGCGCTGTATCTCGACAGCCGCCGCGCCGTGTCGCTGATGAATCCGCTGCTGAACGATCAACGGACGCTCTCAGCGATACGCTCGAAATCGTTCGAGAACGACCCTTCTGCAATGACCGTATGGGCTGCGCTCGGTATGCTCAGGATCGACGGGACGATTTCGGGAAAGACGATCGCCGAGTTGCTCGATCTTGCCGTCGAACACAAGCACGTACCGGCGATGATCCTGCTCGGAATTGCGTATAGCTCCGGCGATTTCGTTGGGAAGGACGACGAGAAAGCGATGTGGTATTGGGAACAAGCCGCCCGCAACGGCAGCATGGAAGGGGAGACGCGCATCGCCGCAATACAGATCATCCAGGGGAGGAGGGGCGGCGAATACGATTCCGAGATATCGTTACTCCGCGTGGCTGAACAGCGCGGCTCGTTGCTTGCGCAGGTCGCGCTTGCGTTCTGCGACGAGGAAGGGCGGGGCGTGATACAAAACAAAGCCGCCGCCGAAAGCAGATACCGGACGGCGGCGGTACGGGGGAGCGTCAATGCATTCCGCGCGCTGAAATCGATGTACGACGCGCTTCGCCCGGAAAACGATCCGCGCTTCAGGGTAGAGTAACTACTTCTTGAAAACCTTCTTCAGCAATTCCGTCGTCCTGGCTGCCGGGTCCTTGCGGATATTCGCTTCTTCCTTGCCTACCATCGTGAACAACCCTTCGATTGCTCTGCCTGTAACGTAATCCGCCAGATCGGTGTTGACCTTCTTCACAAGCGGGACCTTGTTGTATGCGGTCATCACATCCTTCCAATACTTCGTTGCGTCGACTTTTTCGAGCGATTGCTGGATACTGGGTTTGAACGCCGAGAGCAGTTTCGCGCCGGTCGCTCCGCGCAGATAATGCGTCGCGGATGTATCGCCACCCTTGACGATGTTCAGGGCATCGGTAATCGTCATGCCCTTGATGGCATCGATGAAGATGGGTTTCGCGGCGGTGGCAGCATCCTCGGCGGCGCGGTTCATCGACTTCACCGCCTCATCGACCTTCTTGCCCATCCCGATTTTACGAAGCGTCGATTCCACCCGTTTGGCGTCCGGCGGCATCGGAATAAAGATTTCGGGATTCTTGTAATATCCGTCGAGCTGGGAGACGATGTCCGTTCCCTTCGTTATTCCCTGAACAAGCGCTTCCTTCAACCCCGCCGAGGCGTCCGCCTCGCTGAGACCTCCGCCCTTACCGGTGACGATCTTTTTCAGATCCTTGAGGTTTTGCGCTTCTGCCGGCAACCCGGTAACGAGGAGCAGCAATGCGAATATGGAAATCAGTTTTTTCATCTGGGTATTCCTTGAGCAGATTGAATGCCTGTTTTACTGCGGACACGCCGGATATGTTTCTCCGTTCGATCCCGTCGCGGATCGTTCATTTGAACTCATTATATATAGTACCAAATCCAACAAACGAAAGAAAGAACTCGATTATACCAGATCGATACAACAAAAACGGTCCGTCTCGATTGAGACGGACCGTTTGCATTCGTGGTTGACGGTTACTTCACAACCTGGAATTTCCTCGTCGCGGATACTCCGTCGACGGTGAGCGTGTAGTAATATGTTCCCGGGGGCAGATTGAAGGTGTTCAGCCTGACGGACTGCATACCTTGCGGTTTTCTGCCTTCGTCGATAGTCTGGACGAATTCGCCGGTCTGGTTGAAGAGTTCGAGAGTTACCGCGCTGTTCTTCCCGAGCGCATAGTTGATAGTTGCGCTATGCGTTGCAGGATTGGGGAAGAAGTGCAGCAGCTCGAATCCGTTGGGCGCGATGCTTTCGCCTCCGCTTCTGGCCGAGAGGATGGTCGACGTGATGCTGACGGTGTCTGTCGCGATGGCATTGCCGTCCTCATCGTAACTCGTCCATCGAATCACCGGGGAGCCGGGGCGGAGCGAATCGCGCGCGACGACGACGGTAAAGTAGTCCGACGTGAGATTCGGCTGAATCGGGGTTTCGAAGCCGAACAGCGCTTCGGTTTTACCCTGCTGATGGTCGTCGAGGATCGCGTAGCCAACCTTGTAGTCGGAGCCGTTCCAGTGCGCGCCGGAGCCTGCCATCATCTCATCCAGATCGTCTTCCACCTCGATCGATACCCACTTCACGGCGCGGTTGCTGAAGGTATTCTTCAACCGCAGGTTGTTCGCATATACCCGTTTGTCGATATGATCGGTGGTGACGACACCTCCACCGAGTATTGGCGGGATGGCTTTCCAAGGAACGTCCTTATATACGCAGCTATCGCCGTCGGCGTGGTGAATCACGAGCGTGATATTACCCGACCAGTTGCACGAGTAGTCGATTCCGAGATTGAACATGACGGAACTCAACGCGCTGATGGAACCTGTGATGGGAATGCGCGAGTACGGCGCCGACCAGGAGGTCGAAACCATATCGACTTTTAATCCGCCTCCGATCATGAGACAGGGGACGGGAACTGCGTAGATATTGATGGAAGTGATCGGCGAAGAGGGAATCTTCGTATTGAACACTGTGTAGGTTCTGCCCGACGCATTCACGCCGTGGAACAGGAACGGTTTCATTTTCACTTCATCGCACTTGACGAGCGGCGTCGGGTCGCATGTGTACTGGAAGCGCACCGTACAGGAATCCCTGTTCGCGTGATGCACCACCAGCGTCACGGTGATTGTGTTGGACGGAGTGTTCGGCGTACCGGAGAAATTGACTCCGATATTGCCCGGACACGAGGGACTATACGTGAGGACGCCCGATGTGCTTCCGAACGGCGCAGGCGCGACCGGGGTACACGGCGAGGTATTGATGGAATTCACCGTCCCGCCGGTTACATAGTACGAAATCGATGTGACCGGCGAACCGGAGACATTGACGATCGTTACGTTGTAATCGCAGCAGGCATCCACTTTCCCGTCGATCAGCGAGTCGCAGCCCGTCTGACCGCACGGCGGCAGATCGAAACAGATACTATCGCAAAGGATGCGGTTCTGGTTGACGATCACGCCGTATCTGATGCAGATGAAGGTATTCACCGGCGGGATGTCGGTGAACGTCAGCGTTTGAGTGCTGGTCCCGGTTGGAATGGTCAGCGTTCCGGGCGTTACCGATCCCTGATAGGATTCAAACCATGCCTGAACCGGAGACGCGCTCGAATTCGTCGCGGTCAACGCAATCGTGTACGTGCAGTACCCGTTCGTTGGGTTGATTCCGTTGCTGGTGATCGACTTCGGAGCGAAGTCCAGCGAATCGCACGGACCGGCCTGGTCGCACGGCGGCAGATCGAAGCACACGCTGTCGCAGAGAATTCTCTGTCCGTTGACAAGGATACCGTACCTGATGCAGATAAAGATATCTGTCGGCGGGGTATCGATGAATGTCAGCGTTTGCGTGCTGCTTCCGGTCAGCAATGTCAGCGACGAAGGCGAAACGCTGCCCTGGAACGATTCGAACCACATCTGAACCGGGTTCGGGCTTGCGTTCGTGAACGAAAGCGACACGGTGTACTTGCAGTTTCCGGATGCCGGATCGATGCCCGCACTAACGATGGATTTCTGTTTGATGCTGATAGAGTCGCACGTGCTTTCTCCGTCGCATGGCGGCAGATCGATACAGATGGAATCGCATGTGTCGCGGAGACCGTTGGCGCTCATGATGCTGTAAGCTATGCAGATAAAGGTATTCTGCGGAAGCGTATCGGTGAAGGTGATCGTTTGCGTCGTGGTTCCGGTCGGCATGTTGATCATCGGAGGCGCGACCAGTCCCTGATTCGATGCGAACCACAACTGGAGAGGTGAAAGCGCGCTGTTCGTCACGGTCAGATCGATCGTGTATGTACACAATCCAGTCAGCGGATCGATGCCGTTGCTGATGACGGACTTTGTCTTGATATCGAGCGAATCGCAATCGCTGCCCTGTCCGCATGGCGGAAGATCGAAGCACACGCTATCGCAGAGCTGTTTCTGTCCGTTGATGAATATACCGAAGCGGATACAGATGAACGTATTCGCCGGCGGCGTGTCGGTGAAGGTAATCGTTTGCGTGCTGGTTCCCGACGGGAGCGACAGCGGCGACGGCGATACGGTTCCCTGGTCGGATTCAAACCATCCGAGAATGGCCGAGCCGTTCGGATTCGTCACTGTCAGATCGATCGTGTATTGACATAATCCGGTGGCCGGATTTACGCCGCCGCTGACAATCGACTTCGGCGTTACCCTGAAGCAGTTGGTAGAGGAACCCGTATCCTTCACAACCGAGAGGCAGGCTTTCTGTGATTCGAGCGAGCCCATCTGCTGATCGCTGATGATGGCGCTATTGATCAGATGCCTGACCGCAGCATTCGCAGCGAAGGTGTTGCATGCGACATCCTGCGTCTGCGCGGAATTCGGAACCTGTACCGTGAACATCGCGGTGGCGGAATTGCCCGCTGGGACGGGCGTCGGTCCGAAATAATAGCCGAGATTTTTTGCGCCGAACGAGATCCCCGGCGACCAGGTTCCGAGAGTGCCACATGCGCCGGTAAACATCGGTCCGGGCGCTCCGGGCGGGGCGAAATTATTCACCGTAGCGAAGCTCAAACCGTTGTTGTAATCGGTCGCAACCGGGAGCGTCGAAAGCGGCGCCACCCAGGGGACGTCGAGACTGCTGCCGCGAGGCGAGCAAGGACCAAGTATCAGTTGGTCGTTTGCGCCGTTATCCCTTGGAAGAAGATCGGCGAACGTAATATGCCGCAACCCAACGCTGCCGGGAGCCACCGTCATACGTAGACGGTAGTTCACGTTCGAACCGGCAGTGGTTGTCATCGAAGAAGCCCAGCTCGTGGTATCGGCAGCGACGCCTTTATCGAGCAGGAATCCGGACGTGCCGACCACGGTGACGTAATCGGTATTCGACGGGACGGATCCTGTCAGATTGCCGCCTCCGATAGAGAACATATTCGGAATATTACCGAGCGCGGCTGTATCGGCGACCTTCACATCGAACTCAATGAAGTAATACGGGACGCCGGGCGTGCCGTACATACCGCAGGCATTATAGAAGATGTTCTGGCATGTCGCAGGGATGTTCGGTAATGTGAATGTCAGCGCGTTGCCGGTTTGCGAGAATCCGACCGGCCCCCAATTCGACGTGGATTGACACGGCGCCGCCCATGACGACGATGTGTAGAACGACGCATTACCGATATACTGCAAGTTCGGATCGAGATTATCGGTGATGGTTGCTCCGGTGATCGGGAGTCCGCCGATATTCTGAACGCGGAGCCGGTAGCGGAAGATGCTTCCGGGGGTGTAGTTCGGCTGTTTGCTGCAGACCTCTTTCCAGACGCAGGGCTTCGGAGCCGGAGCGTTGACGGTAAAGGTTGCACACGCCAGCAGCGGCGGCAATCCCGCAGTCGAAAGCCATGCGCAGTTCGTAATCGGCGAACCGACTGTCGCTGTGAGCGGTATGGTGAAGTCGACCTCGAAATACCGGCATTGTGTCGGCAGAAGCGGGCTCGATAGAGTAACGGTAACGACGTTACCGCTGAGCGAGGCGTTCAGGCCGGACGATACGGTGCCGAGGGTGATGCCGGTCAACGGCGCCGGAATAGTGTCTGTGATCGTCAGGCTTGCGAACGGAACGCTGCCGTTGTTGCAGATCCAGATTTGGTATTTGCCCGAGCAGCCCGGTTGACCGTTCGTGTAGACGTATTTGCTGAAGAATGCATTATAGTACTGCTTTATCTCGACGCAAGTCGTATTGCTTGGATGCACCGCCGGTCCGCAGGGATTGTTTGCGCTGCCGAGCGTGCCGGTCAATGTTGCCCGGTTTTGAATCTGCGTGCCGGTAGGGAATAGCGCAGTCGGATAGAGCACGTCGAACGTGCAACACGCAGTGTTGTACATCGGTAATGCGGAGAGCGAGCCGAGATTCCAGGTAATTACGTTGCCCGTCTGGGTTGCGCCGCAGCTCGAATTGACCAGAATTGCGCCCGGAGGCAATGTATCGCGAACGACGGCATTGTCCAGATTCAATTGCCCGGTCACGCCGACGGCTTTCCAGACGCATATCTGGTATTTCACAATCGAATCGGCAGTTACATAGTTGCACGGCCCCGCTTGTGTTCCCGCGCCGATGACCCATTTGCCGATAGCCCAGGGATCGGATGCGATTGCGCGCGTGCTGATGAAGCCGGTACAGATATCCGTTTTTTGCGTACCGATATCGCCCGTGAGACAGGCGCGGTTGCGGGCGGTTGTACCGTTACAGGTAATTCCGTTCGGGAAATTCACAGTAATGACGAACGACCCTGAACATCCCGCCGGAAGCGATGCCCATGTGAGACTGACGGTGCCGCCCATCGCATTTACCGCCGGCGTGGAGACTATCGGCGAGCCGCAGGCGGATGTGACATTGATCGCCTGGAACGCCAGCGAAGGCGGCAGCACGTCGGTGATGGTAATGTTTGTCGCGCCCGCGGGGATGGAGAAGTAGATGGTATACGAGAAATTCTGTCCCGTCGCGATCGCAGTATCGCTTGCCACTTTTTTCAGCGTAAATCCGTTGGCTTGCACCTCGCTGACATATGATTGTGCGTTCAGGCGTATTCCTGCGGTCGCGAGTATATACGCCGCCGCCGCCAGCACAAGGAATCTATAACATCGATTCATACAACTGCCCTCATGAATTGGAGAGATATTTGTTTACATCGTTTCAAGAATACGGCAAAACGCAGTCCGGAAACTGTGCGCCGTTCTGCCGGTTGAACACAGCGAAACGGCGTGCGCTACTGCCGGAGCATGAATGCTCCAGGTTCTCTCGTCGTGAAGGTGCGTCCGGTGTATGACCGGTTGAAGAAGAATTGCTCCGGTATTCCCGGCGAACTCGACCGCGGAATACGCGCTTCAACCGCGTTTCAGAATGAAGATTGACGTTTCAATTTAGATATAGATCAATTAAATGCAAACAGAAAGTTCATCAAATCATTGCGATCTGTCGTGTGTTCAGCTCAACCGGAATCCTTCTCCTGCATGTCGCATCCTATCTACAGATACATCGTCGAGGTTTGGAATACGATGCAGTTTGTTTCTGCAACCAATAAACGTCGGAGCCAATACGGTCTGTTTGCATGAATATTGCTGCGTCCGTACGGT
>CAYPBB010000041.1:0-38930 GCA_964408855.1 uncultured Ectothiorhodospiraceae bacterium | reverse complement strand
TGGTGTGTAAATTTAGCAAAGGATACATCCTCGTCATTAACACATATTTTGTAAAGATTGCGATCATTACCTGACGTAATAGATACAATATTGCCACGGCAAATATATTTTATTTTGTACTGAAAGGATGACACCTCTCCAAAATCCAAATCCCTAAATATAGCAATTAACACCTCAAGTAGATTCGATTTTCCGGTACCGTTCCATCCGAGCAATACAGTCGTGAGATACGACTTATCGAATTCGATGTCGATGTTTTCAAGATTTTTGTATTTTTCGATATGCAAGCTAAGTATTCTCATTTCTCATTTCTCATTTGCCTTCATTATCACTGTATACCCATCACCGCGTATTTCGGTTACTTTTCCCTTCTTTGTCTCCAAATATAGTTCCGCGTAAAATTCCTCAATGGTATCAACTGAATGTCCGGACTGCTCTAACAGCTCATTTGGTGTTAAACCGTCTGGCGCTTGAAGTAATACATCAAACAGAGATCGTTTTTCCATTTTTCGTATCCTAATGTTTGATTTTCGATCAATTTTGGCGTTCTTCGTTGGATCTGAGACCTTCTCGTTTCTCATTCTTTTCAGTAATTCAGACGCGGGTTCATCATCGGGATTCTGTTTCACCAGCTTCCCCTCAAACGCCCGCTTGAGGATGCTTTGCCGCAAGCGTTCAGCGCGGGCTAGATTGGTATGCAATACAATGTCTGTCTCCTTTGCAATAGAAAGTCTTAATTCCAAATTATTAGAGATTCTCTCTTGCTCACTATTTGGAGGAAGAGGAATACAAATTTTTATAAATCGAGCAAGGCTAACTTTTTGTTGTGCTACACCTTTTGTTATTAAGGCAATTTGATTACGTACAATGTCAGAATTAATACAATTAACAATATACACATGAGAGACAATCCGGCTTGAAACTCGAAACTTAATACAATCTGCAGTAATAATCGCTTCGGGAGAATTACTTGGATACAGCATTGCTTCCCCTGGCGGTTCTCCCATTTTGGTAATTAGTATATCTCCCCCTCTTACTCGATGAGGGAGTAATTGTGCAGCCTTCTTATTTGATACATACTTTGCATCGTTGCTATTAAACATTCCCGAGCGAATATTTTTAACAAAGATCAGCGGTACACCATCAGTAGTATAATCTGAAACTTTTAGATTGCTGCCAAATGGTCCGATGGCTAACGAATACTTCTCATCCTTCGCCAACTGTTCCACTGTCGCCCACACCCATCCTTCCGGCAAGTCCGGCAGGTCGTTTGTATCAGGCGGGGAGGGTTCGGTGTATTTCTTCTTCCAGGAGTCGTCTTTGGGTTTGACGCCCTTCGCTTTCATTTTGGCGAGTTCGACTTCTTCCCATTTGCGGCGGCGTTCCTTGAGGATGCGCTCCAACAGCACGCTTGCCGGTTCATACTCCCTGCCTTCTTCCTTCGCGCGCTCGGCTTCCGTTTGTACCAGCTTGCCCTCGCAGGCGGCTTTTAGCACAGCGGCGCGGTAGCGTTTAAGATTTTGCTGCGCCCGTTTTAACGCCTCCACCGCCGCATCCAGCCTTGAGAAATGCTTCTCTATCTCTTCCACAATGCGGTGCTGTTCGGGGAGAGGGGCAAGAGGGATAACGTGCGCATTAAGTGTCTGTTTGCTTATCGCTTCAAAGGTTGTGCCTGTTGCTTTCTCTTTAAGAGCATGAACACTCGCTCTGATTCCATATAAAATATACCTAGGTGGTATTCCACCTTTTGTATGAATGGCTGCAAGTCCTCTTCCAATACAACATTTCTCACTTGCAATGTTTGTTGGACCGACAGGGGCACGTACCGATATTAGGATTGAGTCCTTATCCCCGATTTTAAGCGGAGATCGACACCATTTGGAAGCAGTTGGATATAGATCGCCAAACTCAGACTTACCTTGAAAAAAAGGTAGCCCAATACTATCAATATTATATGTATTGCTTGGAGGAGATTGCCCCATTTCAATCCTACAAATGGATCCTAATTCAGTTTCTATCCAACCTTCCGGTAACTCGCTCATGCGGCCAACTCTCTATTTAGTTTTTCGATTATTTCGTCAAGACTCTCGCCAAAGAGAGCGTAGGCTCTGCCTAGTCCGCCCTGCTCCTGGAAGGGAGTCAGTTCAAAATCGTCCTGTTCAATCGCAACGCTATCGGCAATATGGTCGCGCATCATCTCCAGCCAGAGGCGCTGCTCGCCGGTAAACCTGGCGCCCATCTGCTCCTGTACCGCCATCCATGCATCAAATCTGGCGTGTACCTGCTCTGCGTAGGGCACAAGATCGCTATCCGGCCGGAGCGCGTGGCGGACAAGCGCAACAAGATCGGCAACAGCTCGTCTGCCGCTGCCGCGCACCCTGCCGCCTTCCAATTGCCGGTACGCATCCCAGAGCCGTTCCGCCGTCCACAGGCGCGGAGGCAACTGGATGTTCTCGGCAAGCGCTTTCACATCGCGAAACCGCAGACGCATGCCTCTGGGCTGGTTGTACAAAATTTCCAAGGCGGTAATCTCATCTTTGTGTTGCTCGATATATTCCCGGAACGACTGTATGTCTCGCTCCGCGCGTTCGCGGCTCTGCGCATCGAATCCGGAGACAGTTACCTCGTCGAGCGTAACGGCATCAATATACTGTTCCGTATCGGATTTCAATTGGAGCAGCAATTCGCGCAACTCGGGATTGTACGCAAGCGGTACGGCTGCTTTTTCGCGCAGCGCCGCCGCCGCCGCATCCAGCGCCGCATCGTCAGGCTCCGGTATTCCGGTCTCCTTTTGCGCCTCCTCCGTTATCTTGAATACATCGAACGCATCGGCGAATCCGGAAACGATCTTTCGCAGCGGCGCGCCCGCTACCTGCGTGACCTGTTTCCGCTGCTCATCGCTCAACCTGCGCTCCAGCATGGAGAGCCGCGCAAGAATCGTGGAAAGCAATTCCTCGCTGCGGTTGCCGAGCGCAAGTCGTTGGAATAACTGTTTCAACGTAACCGAGGGCGTTTCGCGGTCCATCGGACTGCTATACTTCATATCGCGCTCGCACACGCCCACGCTATCGACAATCACGAAATGCGTTTTGTTGCCGGCATCCGGCGTGGCGCGGGAAAAATCGCCCGGTTCTATAACGCGCACGCCCCGTCCTTTCATCTGCTCAAAATACGTCCGCGACTGTACCGAGCGCATAAACCAGACAATTTCCAGCGGCCGAATATCGGTTCCCGTCGCAATCATATCCACCGTCACGACAATGCGCGGGTAGTATCCCGTGCGGAACGCATTCAGCAGGTTATCGGTGTTTTCCTGCGTGCGGTAGGTTATCTTTTTGCAAAACTCTCCGCTCTCGGCGAATTCCTCCCGGATGATCTTCACAATATCGTCCGCATGGGAATCGCTTTTTGCGTAGACGAGCGTTTTGGGCACATCGTTCCTACCGGGGAAAATCTCGGTGCAAACCTTTGCCCTGAACTCGCGCACCAGCGTGCGCATCTGGTCCGGAGTCACAACGCTGCGGTCCAGTTCATTCGGATCGTAGACCAGTTCGTCCCTCAACTGTTCCCATCGAACCCTTCGGGTCGCTTTCTCGCGCTTTCCGATGAAATACCCCGACTTCACCTTCGCGCCCTGCTGGGTCACTCGAGTCGTGAGATTGTAGACGTTATAGGTAACGTTAATACCGTCGGCAACTGCGCGTTCGTGGTTGTACTGCATCACCAGATTGCTGTTGAAGAACCCTATCGTGTCCATGGAAGGGGTTGCCGTCAAACCGATGATAAACGCATCGAAATAGTCGAGCACGCTCCGCCACTTATTGTAGATCGAGCGATGGCATTCATCCACAATGATGATATCGAATGTTTCGGGCGGGAGATCGCGGTTATACCGAATTTCGACAGGGGTCTCGAATGCCGAACCGGGATCCTCGAAACCGGAATGTTCATCAAGGTCCGCAGGCGCAACCGTTCCGAGCAGCATGGAATACACGCGCTGGATTGTTGCGATACAGACCTTGGTCACCGGATCGAAGACGCTGGATTTCAGTTCCGTTACATTATACAACTCATCGAACCGTCTGCCGTCGCCGGGAACCTTGTACAGAGTGAACTCGTCGAACGCCTGTTTCCTGAGGTTGCCCCTATCCACCAGGAAGAGAACCCGGTGCGCACGTGCATGGAGCACCATTCTATAAACAGCGGCAGCAGCGGTAAAGGTTTTACCGCTCCCCGTTGCCATCTGTAAAAGCGCTCGAGGAAAGTTATTTTTGAGTGAGTCTTCGAGCTTTGTTATTGCCTCGAATTGCACCGGGTAAAGCTTCTTGTCGTCGATGGGCGGCATATCCTGAAATCCGCCGCGAAGATTTTTCCCGTATTCATCGTACTCAGTCATCCAGCCGGCAAGCGTTTCAGGTCTATGGAACGAAAATACTTCCCTGCTGCGCGGTTTTGGATCCAGATCGTTCGTGAACTGGGTTACGACGCCTGTACTCTCGTATTTGAACGGCAGCGGATTGCACCACCGCTCGATATGGGCAAGATTGCTCGCAGAGTACCGTTGTGTTTGCTCCTCCACACCCGTCAACGTCGTGCCTGCTGATTTCGCTTCGATCACGCCTACGGCTTGCCTGTTCACGACGAGCAGATAATCGGCAGGACCGGTTCCGGTTTGGAATTCCCGTATGGCGATACCCTGTCCAGCGCCGAGGTTGACGTGGTCGAAATCCTGCACGACCCATCCACTCTGCTCAAGCATGAGATCGATCTGCAAACGGGCTACCTGTTCTGGCGTTGGAACCATACCCACAGTACTGAGAATGGTGGTTATAAAAGGATGCTACTAGACAGAAAAGAGCGTTTCAAGCGCTTGCAGTGGAAGCAGAATTGACTTCACGTAGCCCAATCTAAACGATACCGAATGTCGAGCAGGAAATGAGGCATTCTCAGATTGTGCTTGCAAATCTCTGCGATAATCATTCGTCCCGATCATGTCATCTGTATCCCGAACGATGGAAACTCTCAACAATGAATTTACGCAGCGAACGGGCGAAAGGCAAGGAGTAAGTCTGTTTCCTAGGCGGGTTTATCTCACTTCCACACCATGAAAAGCCCCTCCCTCACCACCTCGCCCCTTCTCTCTGTATCTCGGAAATATACTCATTCAGCCAGATCACTTGATCCGCGTAGCTCTGCAGATCGGTGGAGAGGCTGTGCCGGAAGCCGCAAATGCAGATTTCTTTGTGAAGGACATCCTTCACGAAGATGAGAGCATCTTCGAAATCGCCATCGCCGGCGCAGAGGACCAGTCGATCATACCTCCCTTCTATCGCCAACCTGATGATGAGAGTGGCGATACCCACGTCGACACCCTTCTGCAGCTTGAATTCGTATTGCTCGCCGCACCGGTCGCAGATACGAAGTTCCTTATGAAGCGAATAAAGTTTCAACTGCAGCTCCGGACCTTTCGGCGAAGGTGCCTGCAACCAGTCCAGAAACGCCCCTTGCGCGTCCAATGTCGAGTGAATGACCGAATTCAAGTAGTACCCTTCCGTCATCGTGTCTCGAATCTTTTCCTCAAGCAGGCGCTTCAACTTCAGATAGTCGAAGTGAACGGTCGTTGTTTTTAGCAGATATGCGCCATCCACTATCCAAATCGTTTTCATGACGGATCCCAGTAAAATCAATAAATATCCATCGCGAATGTGGGCTCGCGCGAAAGGAAGCTCTCACGATTGTGAAAGTAGTTTCGATGTCCTACGGAGAAAGCGTGTGCCTACTCCTTTCTCAAGTGCTGATGTTACCCCTACTTCCTCACCATTCTTCTGCTTACCGTGCCATTTGGCGTGGAGAGGACGTACATGTACAATCCAGGCAGCAAGCTGGATATGGTGACCGTGTTCATTCCAGGCTGTGCATCGATGGGCTGCGATGAGACAAGGTTGCCGAGCGTGTTGTATACCGAAAGCGTTACCTGCATCTGCGATTCAAGCACGAACGAAATCGATGTAGTCTCCGAGAATGGATTCGGGTAGTTCTGATAGAGGGTGATTCCATTAATTGCAGGCACTTCCGGTATTCCAACCGTCTCAACGATATCGTACACAATGCTCAGCGATTTTGGACTGTTCGGCGCGGAGGAGGAAAAGTCGACGGCGCCGGTGTACATGCCGAGATTCATTGCCGTTGTGTTTGGTTGGATATCGACGGTTTGTGTGTTGCCGTTCGTCGGCTGAACGCTCAGCCACGAGGGATATCCCTGCGCGGTCCACGGCATGGAAGTAGGTGAACCAGCGTAGACCATGATTTGCTGCGCCACTGGCAAGGCGGCATCTTTCTTGGCGATGAAGTATAGTTTCTTATGCGAAAGCGCCAAATCGATCTGCGTTTTCTGTGCAATAACGACCGTGTGTTCGCATGGCACATCCGCTGTTAGATTATCGGCTTTGAAGGAGAATGTGATATCGTGCGTACCGAGGGACTGCACCGACGGCTCTGCTCCAACCATCCACGAACCCTGCACCGATGTACCCGGTTCGATATTACCGTAGTACTTGGTCGGCGACTCGCCGGTCATGAGTTGGAGATGATTCGGCAGATGGATCGTTCCGTTGCAGTTCGTGAGCATCCCGGTGCCGGTGTTGGTAATTGTATAATACACCTGGAAGGGATTCGGGATGATGGTTTCCGCAGTTCCGTTCAGCCAGAGGGAGTCAACACCATCGGCAATGCATGTTGCGCTGTATGTCTTTGCCTCCTCGTCGATTGTGTAGGTCCACGTACATTCGCGCCATTCGGGATGCGATTGCGAGCGGTACCGTATTGTGACAGTTTCAGTCACCTGCGCATCTGCTGGTAGAACATCCAGTTTCCAGTCGAACTGATGAGATGCATTTGCTGCAAGAGATGCCTGGGATTGCGGATTTGTCTCCCCTGCCGCGAGTTTCAGATGCGGCGCGTTTGTAAGATCAATCTCTGCTTCAACCGTTGTTTGCACTGTATCCACATGATTGTATACCACAAGCGATGCTGTTACCGGATTGGGTTCATACCGGCGATCGTTCTTGTTATATATGATATGCGCTGTCGATTGCGTTTCGCACGTCATGTCCGTGATTGCCGGGAGGAAGAGATAGTGTTCGCATACTGCGACAGGATTGTTCTCCGAGTCGTACGCGGTCACGGTAATGGTTATACTCCTCTCATATGCTGAAGTAAGTGCCTTGAGATTCCACTGTAGATCATGCTTACCATTCGGCGAAAGGGGCGTAACAGCAACTGACAGTGGATCAGACGTCGTGATATCAGCAGGCAGTGTGATGACAACCGAAGCAACGTCGAGCTGCGCGGTACCTTTGTTCTCAAGGGTATAATCCAGATCGAAAGGATTTGGATCATATGAATAATCCTGTACCGTCAACGCTGCGGGTGCTGTGATGGTGCAATGAGCATCAGCGGTCTGCGTATGTATTTGTATATATAGAGTACAATACCGCCTTGTCGTGTCGTAATGAGTGCGGTATTCGAATATAATCGTATCGGTTCGTTTCTCTTGTACCGGTTTCTTCAGATACGATAACCATGTTGATGAGGTTGCTCCATTCGCATCGAGCGTTGCAGTAAACGTCAATGGCTGACCCTGTACCGGCAGAATTGAACCAAACGCGCTGTATATAATTCGCCCTTCGCTTACAGAGACCAGAGTATCAATATGATTCGTCAATTGCAGCGAAAGATTGAATGTATCGGGAGTTGCCAGGCCGGTTTCGGTATTATAAAGGATCGTTGCGGGCCCGGTACCATTGCACGTGACAGGGATCACCTTCGGTGCGTGGAGCGAGTCGTCGCACAGGGTGAGCGGAAACCACAGCGTATCGTATGTCGCAATTGAATAATAGAAATCGCGAGGATAATCGCGCTCGGGCACATGCAATGTCCAAGTATAGGTGTACGATTGTCCTGGCAATATCGTTACGCCCGCTTTTTTCCACTCGTACGTCGGTATGCACTGGACAACTGTTGTATCGATAGCCAACTCCACATATCCAAGCTTCACTGGGTCCTGTTCGTTGTTGGTCAGCATATAGTTTACATCGATTGCCTGTTCCTTGTATGCCGTTCCCGATGGAGTAACGGTCAATGTATCGACGGCATCGATTGCGCATTCGACATCTATTTCCGGTAGGGTTTTTATGACATAGAGTGTTTTCGTCGTTTTTGTTATGGGTTGCGGACAATCCGTTTCGTGACCGTCCCAGTCGTATTCGCACGTAAAATCGATCTTCATGCTGTCGGGCATGGGATTGGTAGCTCTGACACGCACAATCCATTTGTATTCATACGATTGATTCGGCCCAAGTTCGACGTTTGTCAGTTCGACAGTCGATAGTTGAGTGATGGGACGCATCGTCATGTTTTGCGGCAGGGATATACTGATCTTCATATTCTTCGCATTGTTAACCGGCGCGATATTGGTAAGCCGCAGAGTGATCGTATCGATATCCGGGGCGACCATATTCCTACGAGCCGAGTAAATGACCGTATCCGCCGAGAGAGAGGCACGCAACTTCGGCATCGCCCAATTATAGATTGCAGGACGTAGTTTCATAAACGGCCAGCCCGTCATATTCTCTGGCAAAATGAGGTTCCAGGGCTTAAAGTAGCCGCCAGTGTATTCTTCGCCGATTTGAAACCCAGCGTCATTCACATTCGTATACACATAACATAACTGGTCCATTTCCATATAATTTTCTTTTGCACCTCCTCCGATGCCTGAATTTTGCAAATACATACAGGAATAAAGTACTTTCGACCAAGAAGAATCGATGATTGTGATATAATTACGCAACATATTCTCTTTGTACTTTTCAAAGCTATAGATCCTATGTGTTTCAGGATACGGGTCTTGCAGGTTTATCCGGTTCTCAACATTTTGAAAAACTAGATTACCAAATGGATCCAACGCTATACCTCCCAGCATATCGTGATTTGATGTCCCAAAATAGGTGGACTTAAGAAGGCTGCCATCTGGCGTTATCTTAAAAAAGCAGATGTCTCCATTTCCTTTGTTCTGCGATTGCATCGGCTGCATCAACGGAATATCATTATTTGTAGTCACAGTTCCAACAATAATATTATCCTGGCTGTCGATCTGCAAAACGCTATGGCTCCCTAACGATGATCCCGAAAAATTGCTTCCCAGGTATGTACCAAAAGAGATATGATTGTTTAGTGGATTAAATTTTAATACATACATGTCATTCCCTTGCCTCTGACACTGCTGGCGGATCGGATTTACCAATGGCCTCGATATCCTATCCTCAAGACTTGCAATGACAGGTAATGCGCATACTATATTATACTTTGAATCAATCGCCAACCCAGCAAACCCTCCGCCTGACTGGACAGTATTCCAAATGTAGGTGCCATACAGGAGCGAGTCTAGATTGGGTGAATACTTCAGGATAAAAGCTTTCGCAGGGAACTCTTCTCTTCCGGGGTAACATACTGCACTGTCAAGCGGTACAAACCCTGGCGCATTCCCCCATATTTTATAAGTACTATCAATAATTACGTGATGCGTCCAATCCAATTGTCCCTGGACAGTGCCACTAATATATATATTGTTTGCTCTATCAACCTGCACATCATTCAAGGACTTTCTCTCGCCCGGTTCGCCGATGAACGAAGCGTAGAGTATATTTCCTTCCGTCGACAATATCATGGAATGGAGATCGCCTAATCGTATACCAATAGATGGAAACGGTTGCCTGTTTTTCCTCGATGCATTTGAAGTGATTGGAAGAGCACTTGCAGTATCATTTGCTTCAAAAAGAACAACCGCCTTCATTTCGGAATTTACGGCTATCCTAATTCCAGTAGTGCATCCACAACGGCAAAATAGCGTATTATACAATAGCGTTTTTCCGTCACAGCTTATTTTTAGCACCGCAGTGGATATCGAATCAACAGTGGATTGCGGCGGCAACAGTGAATTTTTTAGCGGAATATCTGTCGATTGCGTGCTTCCGCATGCATAAAAATTTCCCAGTTCATCAACTTCTATCGGCGAAAAATCATCCTCGAATCCTGTCCCGCCAAACATAAAGAAAAACTCAGTGCTTAGCATCAACCCGCCTTCCGGAAGTGTATCGTTTGTAGAGAATGTGACTCCACCGTTTTCTTGTTTATTCATTTTGATCGGCGTGGATAAACAATTATCGGACACCATTTCAAACGCATTCCCCTTTCCAGTCCGTATTCGAATTCTCGCCAGTGCTTTTTCGTCTCTTACGTATATATCCTGACGTAATTTTCTATCATTTTCGTAATATGCAATATCAACGCCGTCCCAAACATTCTCGTAGATGATTCGATTGTAATTGGGTACGTGTTCGTACCACCTGCTAGAATCCGATGATAGATAATAATGCGATTGCGTTACTGTTCGATGCTCCGGTGAGATATGCATCGATGGTGATGGAGATACAAAACGCACCTGAAGCGCCTCTTCATCGGGCTGCGGTATCTCGCCCGGCATCCGCAATCGTGGGTCTCTCGAAGGAATATATGGGAACAACAATCCATCCGGCATGCACAGCACGGATGTGTTGCTTCGTTCAATTTTATATTGAATCGGCTCGGCCCACTGTCCGGCGTTCTTCACGAACTGCACCGGCAGCGTATAAGATCCGATATCCTGTTGCATCGCCTCCTGGCAATACGCCGATTTCATTGACAGCAATGCAAAAATCACAACGAGAGCGTTACCTAAAGACGTATTCATACCTTCCTCCAAACTTCCCACGAGCGATTGTGTGATTGATAAATTCAGTAGGCGGCACTTCAGCAGTGCCGCCTTAAGTGAAAACAAATTATTCGATGATCGACAGTGTCTTCGTCAACGTACGTCCATCGACGGAGAGCGAATAGAAGTATGTTCCAGTTGAAAGCGGTTTTGAGGTGGCATGCAAATTGAATGGCACATTATACCTGCCTGCCGTTAACTGATCCTGCATGAGTGTTGCGACACATTCACCCAACATATTGTACACTTTCATAGTCACGAATGCATCAGCATCGAGCGCGAAACTCATCGTGACGGGCGTTCCCGAAGCTACAGATACCGGATTCGGATACGACGGTTCAAGCGTAAAATCGAGCACAACCGATTCCTGTCGTGCAGATTCCTTGACCAGATCGAAGACACCCGGATAACTCTTCACCATCGATCCGATCACATTATTGATTCCAGTCCTGTCGTCCATGAAAAATAGCGCGCCGAACTGGGTGTCGAGCGTATTGTCGTTATTATTATTCAGGATTGGCCGTGATTGATTCATGGGCATGTATAGCATCCGGGCAACGGATTCTCCACCTTTCGCCCAATAGTACGAAGTATAGGGCTGAATGGCGCTATACAGTGGCGGATTTGAAAGTTGATTATAGGTATACCGTGCGAGTTGCACCTTGACAGCAGCACCTGTTCCACAACCGGAAGATTGGTCCCAGGCGATCATACTGGTCGGATCGCCACTCCCGCTCATGAGACCGATGATATCGGTTCGCGGCGGTTCCGGTGTCTGCATCGTTATTTCGGCTATCACTGCAGCTTCACCATTTGCGAAAAAACCAGTATTCCAGTTCGGAACCATGCATCCAAATCCAAAAACTGTTTGAGTGGTGCGCACTTGATAATCGTTAGGAGCATTCACCGGATCGGGTTGGTAACTGAACGCAATAGCCACAGAACCAGCATCGCTGTACGGCGGAATTGACGCAATACTTGGATGGTAGACAAAATCCGGATCAACAGAAACATCCATCCGTATATTTGCGCCTAGAGCTGCATTAGCATCGAATGACATCATCATCACACCTAAACCAGCTTCTTTTCCGACAAGATATCCTCCCCCAGCATAATGATCGCCGCAGACATCAAATTCATCGTTTATAGCATACAAACCAGTTGGTGTTGGGCCGCCCGTTGCGGTGATAACATTTATCTCGCCTGTAGCAGGATCGAATGACGCAGCGACATATTCTCCGTTGCTCTCAGTATAATCGATAACTGGCCCGAAATTTAAGGTGCATGGTCCTCCGTCCCGTGAGAATACGCGACTGGATTCCCAGAGTTCGAATATCGTAGTAATACCGAAGGCTGAATTATAAACAGCGCACCATGCTCGTTCATTGGTTCCACCATTAGCAGGCCGCCACACCAGATCAGGGTTAGAATAGTATGTGGCACCAGGCAGCAATGATATTGGATTGGCATTGCTAAGGGTTCCGTTTGCATCAATGTGATTAAACACCACCTCTGCATTAGTAAGATCCTCCCATGCAACAAACGCACCGCCGAGTCCGTCGAACGAAACTGCCGGATCAGCTCCATAAGTACTAAGCTCAACTCCACCATTCATCCACTGCGGCACACCATTTGCATCCATTTTTTGGATGTATATCGCAGTGCCGCCTCTCTCCCAGGCAACGTAGGTATAGCCCTCCCACGTTTGCGCGTCGTAATCTGTTACGTCATCCCACGATTTCACGCCTGCATTGACATACGAGCCTTGCCACCCCATATATGTCGGGATGTTGCACTCGGTCCCATACACCTGGGAATAGATATTAAGATTACCGGCGCGTGCGTCTTCAAACACCACGACATCGTACGAGAGCAATGGTTTGGATTGAGCCATGGATGCTTTCGTCACCTGGGTGCCGTTCGACTGCCAGATATTGGTATAGGCGGCATTCAAACGTATCTGTTGCTGGTAAATATCCGAGCTGCCAACGCCATCGGAACCGCGCCACGCGAACGAAACACATGTCCCCGGCGCATTATAGCTATATGAGAGCTCCACACTCGGCTGGTCCTGATCAGCTCTCGACGTGCAGATGGCGCGATTGGTATTCACGCCGTATAACAAGTTTCCGGTTGACATATCGAATGCATTCGCGTAAATGTCCTTGCCTGTTGTCGCGGCGTTCCTGTTATCGCTCCATGCAACCCAGCAGTATTGTGACGCAGTGGGATTGGCGTCAAGCGCAATCTCTCCACGTGTGCCGGAGGTTGAAGTCAACGTTATCGGTTGAGCAAATGGGGAGAGCTTATTAGCGCGGATGTATGTCACTGTGCTGCTATAATACAACTCCCAAGCGGCAAATGCACCTATACTCTGCGAGATCGTTCCCCCCTCTCCTCCGGTCGGAACCAGTTTCGGATTACCCGCGTCGTAATTCATATTTTCGAGCGGTGTATATGTTGTAACCACCGCCGCCGGTGTACACTGCGCTCCCATGATGCGCCGGAAATTGGAACTGATGTATTGTTCATAAACGAGGTAAAAACCGATAAGCCGGTCCGCGCCAACCGCCCAGTATTTATTGTCGGCAACAATCTCAGGATTACGATCGTTTCTAAGTCCGCCTGAAAGCTGGTTGCCATTCACGGTCCATGAGGGATGAATTTGCCCATAGTCGGATAATAGATACTGCCCATAAATGCGCTTGATTCCAATACGGCTATCCTCCCAAACAATATACGCGCCGTTGGGAACGCCTGCAATCTTTGGATTGACTGCAGCGCCCTGGGTAATACCATACTCGGTCACTCGTGTTTCCCATTGCACAACGCCGGATGTGAGATCGAGCCGTGCGGCATAGATTTCGGCATAACCACTCCTATAATCCTCCCAGGTAATAATAACTCCATTCAAAGAATCATACGAAGCTTTAGGATTTAGTTGGTCGAAATCAGCACCGCAAACCAATTGTCCGTCATGTCCGATACCGGCAGGAGGTGAAAATGCGTTCACCCATTGAGGAACACCGGTGGTGTTGTCGATCAATTGTGCATAGATATCGATGCCTGCGTCAGGATCTAACCCAGTATTGCGGTTATCTTCCCAAACAATGACCGTATACCCTGAACGCTGGGGCATCGCGATGGAAATATTGCCTTGAACGCCTGGGTCAAGGGTAACATATCGGTCCTTCCACTCCACCGGATCGGCATCCGGAGAGACAATTATTTGTGCGTAGACGCACGTTGAGAACAATAGCGTTAATACGAGAGAAACGCTGATTCGTCGAAAAGCAAGAGTCTTCATGTTCTTTCCTTAGTACTTGTTTGAAATGACAATTGCGTATATTTCGACATCCCTTCTTCGTCCGGCCTTTGAAAGACGGATCGAAAAAGAATTCGCTTTTGGTCGGTGAGTTTAATGGACATCTGCTCAGCTCATCGGATAAACCTCCGGGTTTGAATGGACAGGAAGGGTCGGCGCTCCGTGCAAACGGGGCGCTTGTTGTATTCGCATGTTTGGAAGATCGATGACTCTACCCTTGATGGTGTCGCAACTACTCACGAAAACCCCCGGAACTTCAACCGATGAATACGACAATATTTTCTCAATTGGCGATATTATAATGATTCGAAGTGCCAAAAACAATGCAAATCGCAGTCCCTATCAAAGATAATTTTCGCTACCAGATTATAGGGATTTGATACTATTCTACATATTCACGAGCATTGTTTAGTATTTCCTCCTTTTTTGCATCAATCAACACAATAACTTTTTTCCAAGATGAAACCTTGTATGTTACGCATTCGGTTTATAACGTCCTCCAATGTCTTTCGTATTTTTCCCATGTTCGCTACATTTGTCGCGAATCTCTTGACTCGGCTGATTGCTTACTGCATACCAATAAATGGGGACAAGAAGTCCTCACTCCCTGTTCGCCTTCACGACCCGCCACACCGTCCGCTCAGATATCTCCAACACCTCCGAGGTGGCGCAGACGGCGGATTTGCGGTTCCGCTCATGACGCCGGAGTTCGTCGTACACACGCAGCACGAGCTTCGTGCTGAGCGAGCGTACGCCAGAAAGCTCCAGCGCGTGAAAGCGGATTTCGATTTCCCTGCCGCGATAAATGAACCTGAAATTGCCGTCCGCCGTCAGCATCGATTACCTCAAGATGATCCCGCGATCGAGCGTGATGATCTTGCCATAGTCGTTGTTCTGCGTCATGCCGGCGAGACGTATTGCGGTGATCAGCCTTGCAACGCGCGAGATGTCCTCCGGATTCCTGAGGATGTCAACACTCACCACCGCGCGGGCAAGAAGCGAAACGTCGTAGGCGTACATCAGCAACCGCCTCGCTTCAAGCAACGTCTCTTCATCCGCATTCGGATCGAAATCCGGCGCTTCGTCAGTCGGAAACACTCCTTCGCACGCGTAGTGGATAAACCCGGTTTTGTTGGGCGGCGCCGCATCGCCGCGTTCGAGTCGGGCATATTCGTTTGGCTCCAGTCCGACAAGCTCCGAGAACTCCCGTATATCCTTCCCGGACAGCTTTCTGAACCGTGCCAGCGTTGCTGGAAAGTAGTTCTTCCCAGCGACGATTTGTTCGTGTAGTGTGCGGTCGTTCATACCGGTATTCCTGCGCGGTGCTGTGCCGCTTGCATGTTCATCATCGGGCGGTGCAATCGTTGTGGTCATATTCTTCCCTTTGCTGGTGCTTGGTTGTGTTCGTGTGTGTTGTTTCGGAGTGTTCCTGATGTTCCAGGCTTCCCTCCCGGTCCTGCAGCCGTTGTTCGCGTTTCTCGATCTGTTCGAGTTTGAGCGCAATACTGCGATCCTTAGCATCGAGCGCTTCCTGCGCATCGCGGATCGAGGCGTACGGCGTGAGTCTCTCGCAGAGCCGCAGGTACCGCACGTTCGCGGCGAACGCTCTGCGTTCCATGTCCCTACCTGTCTGCACTCCCTCCTCGAATCCCGCCGCCCTGCCGTTCCGCCAAATGGCGCGCATCCGTTCGCGCAGATCGCAACCGCTGCGCTTGAGTTGTTCTTCGGTCGGCGAGAAGTCCTGAAGCAGCAGCATTCCTCTCCGCACCGGACTCTGATCGCAACTGCTGAATATCCATGCCGCCGCGAGTTGCAGTTGGTCTTCGGAAATCGCTCGTTCGTCAAGTTCCTGCCATTCGTCGAGCGTCATTGCATCGAGTTTCCGGCGGTCGGTCGCCGACACACCGAGAAGTTCGCGGAGCAGGTAATGTCTGTACAGCGGCGGTTTCCCGGCGGGATCAAGTGCGGTCCGGGACTGCTCGACGAACCTATCGAGAATCGAGATCACCGCACACGTACGCTTCGAATGCCTCTCGAGGTAAGAATATTTCGTGGTCGCGCAGTGTTTGTTGCGGATCGGGATGCGCGTCCCTGACAGCCGGTACTCCATCGATATAATCTCCATCCATGATTTTCTGCAACCATCGGTCGCTCGATATGAACGATTCAAACGTCAGTTTCCATTCGCCGCCGATGCCGAGCAGCCGCGGCGATTGTCCGATTTTTGCGATCGCGGTAAATACCTGTGTCCGGAATACATGTCCCCGGTACCTGCAGCGCAAATGCCTGAGCCGCGCGGTACCGAGTGATTCGATTTTCGATAATCGCGATCCCGGAATGATATATAACGCATTCCATGCTTCCACAACCATCCGTTTCCATTCGTCGAATGGTGGAATTCCCATATTCACCGGTTTCTCGTTGTTATATAATGCGGTTGTAGAGTTATCCACAAACAATTCACTTTTTTTTTGCGTGCCGGGTACACCCAAACCGTTAGGTTTGGGTGTATATATATCTTCTGTTTTTTCTTTGTATTTATATTTGTCTTTAAAGAGGGAGTCCGAATTTTCGGACTGTCCCTGTACGGATTTTCGGACTGTTCTGGTCCGCGAATCCGGACTGTTCGAAATTTCAACCTGTCCGGATTTTCGGACTGTTTCATTTTCCGCACTGTTCAGATCTGCGGGCTGTTCATCTTTTCGGACTGTCTTGATTCGCGAACTGATCGGTTGTTCGGACTGTCCGGTTTCTTGACCTATCCCCGCCTCCGGACTGTTCGGTTGTTCGAACTGTCCCGCCATTCGGACTGTCGTGATTTCTGGACTGTTCGATTGTTCGGAGAGTATCATTTCTCGATCTGTTCCCTCTGCCGGACTGTATTCGTTTTCGCACAGTCCTGATTCCTGGAGTGTTGTATCCTCCGGACAGTCGTCTTCCATGGATATTCCGGAATCGCGATCATTGTCGACGAATTTATGCTTCCAGTTCCCATGCTGCCCGGATTCAATCTCTTCGGGATCAAGCTCGCGAAGAGAAAGCCAGGTATCGTAATCATCGTTGAGCACGATTGTCCGCGCCCGGTTGAACGTCGCACAGGAAGTTTCCTGCAGGATATTTTTTGCGATGAGCGATTGCATCGAATCGCTGGCGCGCGAACGCGGCATTCCTGTAGCGCGTACGATCGCGGTGATGCTTAAATCGCAGCCCTTACGATTCCATCCATAGGTCGCACGAAGTACCGCCCAGAGAGCGCTCGATTCGCCGCCGGTCAGATTCGCGCGGCAGATCGCATCGATGAGTTCGTTGGCGATCCGCATATACCCGCGTTCAATTTGTGGTGATGCCATCTCAGCCTTGAAGTGATTTCCACAACACCCTTCCACCTCCCCGGGACGGCTACCGCGCGAAAACAGATCGTCTGCACGGAGCCGTCCCATTGTGGTGAAGCCATCTCCATCCGGAACGTGATGGCACTGCAACCATGACGCCGGATCGAGGTTTTCGAAAATATTATACCCGTCCGAACCGTAGGGCGGAGAAAGCACAGATCCACCGGGCAGTAGCCGGTACGAACGGGCATGGCAACAGTGCGCCTGACTCTGAATCAACGTATTCAGCGGCGCCAGTGCTCAAGGAGTCCTCTACGCCGGCGAACGGATGCGGACGAGCGCCGCTATTAATGCTGCGGTATGATCTTGTATAATATTCATTGCGTTCATTCTATCGGTAATCCCAATTGCTCGACACATTTGGTATCTGTCTGTTCACTGCGTGAATCAACGTTACGTTTAGAACGGCAGAGCCTTCCTTTTCGTAGCGGCGTATTGTGTTTAGGAGTTGCTACATTACCCAATGGAGTCGAAACCGGCTTCTGCCGCCTGAGGGCTTCCCAGCCTGAACCGTGTTCCATGTCAAAGACGTGATACCGGGCAAGGGCTTCGTCAATTCCGGCCTCGATGAGATTCTGGTACATGGCTCCGAGCTCGGAGCGGCGGAAGACAATCCCTCCGCATCGAGGATGAACGATTTGAAGGACCTTCGGCTCCGCGCCGGGATCGTATTCGATGATCTCCCGGCAAGGCAAACAAACGGTGAACCGTTGAGGCGAATGTAGAATAGGCATATCATGTTCCTTGCGCCGGTGGTGTGCAGGGGTTCGTGTTGTGAGTGAATTCATTATTGAGAGAGATGGGTCTGTTGTCATAGATGGGTCTATCGATACGCGGCGCAGGAAACACGATATGAACATGATGCTATTGGTCTATTGATGTTGCTATGAATCAAATCCCGACATCCCGGTCCCGCACGAGAAATAGGCGCGCCGGATATGTTCGATTAACCGCCGGTCGTTTCTCGACGCGGCAAACTGCGCGACCAGCAAGGTCTTTTCGAGCGGTATTTTCCGCGTCCCGTTGATGTACTTACGCGCCGCGCTGTAGCTCACATCGAGTATCGCCGCCACCTGGAGCGTATCCATCGTGCGGTCGTTGCCGTCGACGGTTTGCACAAGCAACCGTTGAAGCTCCTCCTGAAACCCGCGATTCGTCCTGTGCGACGAACCGTCCTGTCTTTTGCCCATCTTGTCCACGTTACTGCCTCTTTTTGATGTAGGTTGTATTGTATCTTTTGACTGCGTTTGCCTTCCGGCGCGCGAGCACTCGTTCGATACTGATTTCGAGAGGTTCCCTGAGATGACTCCCATTGTTGATCGGCTTGAAGTACCGCTCGGCCACATCCGGATAGAAATACAGTTTTCCGGTTGCCGGATCGATCACATCGGCTTTCAACGCGCCGCTTGCCAGGCGGCGGTTCAAGGTCGTCATCGAGAATCCCAGACGGGCGGCTGCCTGCTCGCGGGTCAGAAGAGTATGCCGCGCGGATCGAATCGTTTCGGATTGCCGTCCCGATTCGACCTCACCGCCTGCATACGACGGGCTGCCGGAGCCCATCCGCTGCCGTTTATTCTGCGATACGTCCGGCATATTTCCTCGCTCTTTTCTTTCGGTCGGCTTCCGCTTTTCTGCACCGTGCAGCTTCGCGAACGACGAGTTTCACCGTTTCCGGATCCTCGCGCACCATTCGCGCGCGAATACTGGAAATGCTTACATCCATCGACCTCGCCACCTTGATCAGCACGCCGCGATACGGTTTATTCCGGAAGTTGATTCCTTTCAGAATTTGCGTTACATTTTCCTGTTGTTCACTTTGCATACGAGAAGTATTTCAAATTCAACATACCGTCATTCTGATTGACAATATAATCTTCATATTGCAACATGTCAAGTCGCAAACACCACAATAGCGCTAAATTATTTCGCTACGACGTTCCAGCTATCCTCAAACGGCTCAAATTCCACTATCGCTTCGACAACGACTCCGAACTCGCCGCGTTTCTCGGCGTCAAACACACATCAATCGCCAACTGGAAGACAAGAAACACCTTTCCCGCAGACGTTCTTTTCGCAAAGTGTAGCGGTCTGAACCTCAACTGGTTGATCTACGGGGACGAACAGGACGGGGATTTTCCGCAGATTTCCGCGAAAATGCCCTCAGATTCCAAACAAACTGGTATTGACTATTCCCCTATTCCTTTCGTTTCTTTGAAGAAGTTCGCGTCTGTACAATTTCCGGAGTCTGCACAGGAGATGTTAGAGGGATATCCGTTTCGCGACGGTATCGTCGAGTGGAGTTCTATCCCCGAAGATCTGAGACAAAAGCTTAACTGGAAATACGAGCAATGCAAATTGGATGCTGAAGAGGGATATCGCGAGTACGAGCGGATCGCAGGAGAAGCGCAACGCGAGTACATGCGAAAAGTGGAGCGCATCAATACTATTTTCATTCGTTACTTCCTGAATCTGTTGTCGGGAGAGGAGCATATCCCCGAGGGATAGCTCACCGGGACCGCTGTATTCGACACATTCACGACGATCACTACGCTAATCGTCATTCCTGCTTCGCGTTGACGACGCAGGCGTGCTTGTCATTTGCGTAATCCATAGCTCATGCTGAAAAGTGGACAGCGTGTCCACTTCATTTTGTGATATCTGCCGATATTATCGTTCGCAGATACGTCATTCTGCAACAACGAACAGTTCACTCATCAATCAGGGCTTCATTATGAGCCGTTCGCCGCATCTTGAATTCATCCGCGACACCTGGCACGGCGTCTTTTACTTCCCTACCATCGATGAAGCCGGCCACTCAACATACAAACGCAAACGCATCTCACTCGCGATCAAAGGAAAAGCACATAAGCGCCGCGCTCAGAAAGAGCTATCGAGAATCGAACGTGAAATCCTCCTTGATAATCGCGAGGCACCCACTACAACTGTACAAGATCTAGCAAGTGAGTATTTGAAATCTGCGAAGTTGAATGTCCGAGATCGGACTTTTCAGATTTATCGGAATGCCGTCTCCCTCTTTTTGTCTATGTGGGGCAACCTCGATTGTGCCGACATCAATGCGATGCACATCGAACGCTTCAAAGAGCAACTTCGCAATCGTTACAGGATCGCGACGGTAAACATTCAAGTACGATCAGTCCGAACTATGTTCGCCTATGGCGTCAGAATGCGACTACTTTCCAAAAACCCGTGCGAGGGAATCAAGCAGTACCGGCCAGAACCAAAAGGATTTCCACCTTTCATTACCATGGATGAATTCGATCGGGTTGTTGACCTTCTCAATGCCAAAATCGCACAATCACCAGCAATGTCTGATTCATATCTGAGACAGCTGACTGTGCTGTCTCTCGCTATGTATGCTGGATTGCGTCGGGCTGAAGCTCAGAATCTTATGTGGAAACACGTCGACCTGGTGAATCAGGAGATTCGGGTAGCAGTAACGGAGACGTTTACTACGAAATCTGGAAAAGAACGAACTGTACCTATCATTCCACGATTGGAAAAAGTACTTCTGCGCCTGAAACAAACCGGTTTGTATGTGCTAACGGGTACGGATAGTCCTCCAACGCAAACGTATGCGACAACTGTTTGGTTGAGACTTCGGCGAGAAATTCAACGACCAATCAAGATTCCGTATCATGGTCTTAGACACAGCTTCGCTACCTGGCTGTCTTCTCAACCAGGCGTGTCACTGAAGACCGTCTCAGAAGTATTGGGACACTCCGACATTCAAACAACGATGATCTATTCGCATGTACAACGGTCGGACTTGGATAAGCTAAAAAAGCTGAACTGAACTCCAGCTTTTACTCCAGCATATCCCAATTATTGTGGTTTATAGCTCATTTTCGCAGGATGTAATTCGCTTCACACGCGTGAGGTCGCAGGTTCAAATCCCGCAACGTCCACGAAGATTGCCTTTTAACCGGTCACAAGACCGGTTATTTTTTGGTCTTTTTATCGCGCAATTGCCGCTTTGTACTCCAGATACCCTTCCGCAATCGTTGCGCTTTTCGCTGCGCTTCAAGGTAATTGTTGCGCCGCGAGAAACGCCCTTCGAACACTGCCGCAAGTCCGCTCTTCAGAAGAATGATACCTACGTCGGCGCCGTCTTCAAGTTCTAGGTACCGCAATAGTCGGCGGTAACGGTCTCTATTGGGCTGGATTGCGTCTTTAACGAGTCTGACCTTCTTTCCAATGAAATGCTTGCGGCAGAAGGATGTTGCTGCGTTCCCCAAGGCGATGATGGAATCCCTGTTCCGTTTTCCTTGCCGAACCAACCGGTCTAGTTTCCCGGAAGCATGCGCTTCCGGCGCATCTACTCCAACCAACCGGACGCGTTCCTTCGAATCAAGAATAAAGGTATCGCCGTCGATGACGCTGACGACGATACCTTCTTCATATTTTTCGGACTGCTTCTGCCCAACCATCGTTTCGGAGTGGCTGAGGAAAACCAACAGGCAAGCAACCAGAACCTGTGACCGGTTGAAACGACCGCGGAGACTTGAAAGCATCATTGTATCAAAGAATGACCAGGTAACTGAAGCAATCGATCGCCGCCTAAGACGGGCTTGTCCGGAGAATGTCTTCGTGCAACAAATCAATCAGAAATAAAAATTCAATTTAACCTCGATTCCATTCAGTTCGCTCGAGCCGAACTTTTCCCTCGTCAGATCTCCACTGATGATACTCACACCATTTTCTCCTGTAGAACCGCCGTAGCTTCGAGCGTTGATGTATCCAAGCATTATACTGTATTCTGCGGATGCGCTGATGCTGTTCGTCGCGAACCATTCAATTCCCAAACTGAGCGCGACGCCGGCTACCGTCTCGCGATTTCTATGGTAATTCGATGAAAATTTTGGAGGGGTTCCGTTGGAATAGCCTTCGATATCCTGCTCTTTTACAGCATAGGAAAAGGCAGGTCCCCCGCCGGCGTATAAATGGAATACTCCTCTGTTGAGTGCATAGGACATGAACTGCAACGAAAAAGCGTAACGGTAATCGCTTTCATCGACAGTCCGCTGCAGGCCGTCCGAATACGCCAACGAAGGACTATACCACTGATCTCCGGCGTCGAGTTTCACGCCAACATTGAACCTTATGCTTTTTTCTGGAGAAAGAATAGTCTTGCATCCGAAGACCAAGGAGGTGGCATCGGTAAACCCCGCCCCGGCATGGACTCCCCAACCCTGCGCCGGCGGAAGCGATTGAATCCGCTGCGAAAATGAAAGTTGCGTTGCGATCATTAATAATGCTGCAAGGAAAATTACTTTTTTCATAACTACCTCCAGTTAGATGGTTCCATGAATTGGCGGTTCATTGGCAGATTCACCGGCTAGTGACATCTCTGAATTGCTTGTTTATGGAGTTAGTACTCTCACAAATTCGAATGAGTTCCATAAACATACCCTTTATTCTTGTTCAAGAGAAAGAAAATCGCTGGCGGACCAGCGGTTGAGAGCCATACAAAGAGCATAACAGACCGGCTTGCTTTCACGAGCAATCAGCTTTGAGAGCTCCGGTTGTAACGGATCCCAATAGACTGATAACCCGAAGAGTACACCGTTCGATTCAAAAACGGTTTTGCAGACACTTCTCTGGTGGATACTGTGGTTAAAATTTGCCGCCCTTCCGCCGTTGTTACCTACATGAGCATAAAGAAAGAGCGGTTCCTACCACAGAACCGCCCTTTTCACCAATCAAAGATTTATTTCACACTTCAACCACAGAAGTCGGGATGGATCGCTACGTCAAAGTCATAACATTCGAATGGTACCGCTCTCCGGCGCGCAGGATGTAGAGGTACTTACCCTTGGGAAGCCCTTCGCCGTTAAAAAAGATGGAATACGATCCTGAGTCTTGCTGCCCCTCAATGAGCGTGGCAACCAATTGCCCTGAAATGCTGTACACCGATAGATTTATCTGTTCAGCCTGTGGCAGGGAATAACGAATCACCGTCCCGGGACGAAATGGATTCGGATAGTTTTGCTCGAGCTCAGCAGTGTACCTATGCTTCATAACCAATACCTCCAACCGTTCGATCATAAATGAAATCGCCCTTATCACCTCGATCATTGCAATACGCAACACAGAGTAGAACCCTGTGTTGCGAGTTTCGTCGATCATCTCAATTCGGTTTCCTATCAGTTGCATTGCAATTCTTGCTTGTCGCATCGGATCATCATAATTTACACACCATATTTACTATCAATTGACGTGCCAAAGCTCACACACACCTACCGATATAAAGCACATCATGCGTATTGCATTATTTTTCAATCTTTTATCGATGTTTCATAAAGCTACTCTTGAGTTTCCTCTTGCCCATTTCCTGTCAAATAGTGAAGTTATTTCGACGCAAGTGTAAATTCTTCGTTTACGTCTTGTAAACCCTCTATTGCTCCTGTAGCAATATTTTCGGTTGTACTTATCCGATATTCGGAACATCTGGATTGCGGTAATCACTTTGAAGTCCAATTAAACTTCCATCATCGCCTGTTGTCCTAATTTCGGAAGGAGCAAAACACATTTATGGAGAAGGAAATCATGAAGAAGCTCACATTGTTGCTTGCGGCGTTTTTAACCGTCGGGGCAGCTCAAGCACAACCGATGGAAGGTCCCAACCCTATGGATCAGGAGCCGATAGAACTGTCGATGGAAGACCCGTTGCTTGCTGGTCAGTTTTTTGACGAACCGATGGATATTCCAATGCAGGATTTCGGAGTCGAGCCTGCGGGAGCTCCGGATATGGGTCCCGGGGAAGAAATGCCGCCTCTTCGCGAGGAAATGTTCAGCGATAGCGGTCATGGAAGAAAACAGCTCCTGAAAGAGCTGCAACTCACCGCCGAACAGATGAAAAAAATAAAGGATATTCGCATGAAAACGGCGAAGGAAATGATCGATCTTTCATCCGCGATGAAAAAGAAACGTCTCGATATGCGGGGGATAATGGATGCCGATGCGCCCAAGCGTTCGGACGTTGAAAAGCTGACGCGCGAACTTGCCGATTTGCAGGTCCAGATCAGGATGCTCGGATTCGATACCAGAATGGGAATAATGAACGTACTTACAGACGAACAGAAAGCGAAATTCAAGGAATTGGCTGCGGAGCGCCGCGACGGAATGAAAATGAAATTCCGCGGTCAGATGAAACAACGAATGCATCGCGGCGAATAACCATCCTTCCATCAAATACAATGAGCGCTCCCCGTCCTTCGGGAAGCGCTCATTGTTTCTATCGAAGTTACTTTTCGCCTGGCGGGCTTACTTAACGACTGAGAGCATCTTCACAACACTTGCGTCGCTTGTACTCATCCGGATCATATACGTTCCAGGAACGACTCGAACGCCGTTTACATCGGTTGCATCCCAGGTAACGGTGTATTGTCCAGGTGTGAGATACCCATCCTGGAGTATTTTCACCACTCTACCGAGTACATCGCAGATTACTATGCGGATATTCGCACCGCTCGGGACGCTGAACGGAATCGTGGTTAGAACGGAAGAACGAAGCGAAAACGGGTTCGGATAGTTTTGCTGAAGTGCAAACGATTGTGCCACGCTGCCTACCGATTCAACTGCATTCGGAGGATCGATTTCGTTGGTTTCCAGCACAAGAAATGCAGTGTACGGTGTAAGTATGCTGTGTTTGATGCTTAGCTCAATCACTCCGTTCACCAACTCAGGTTTCGCCCCTTCTATCTTAATTTGATCGAGCAATTCGTCAATTCGTTTCGAAGCCCAATATGCGCCGACTTCTTTCACATTTATAAGCGTCGATTGGAAATCGACATCCCTTACTATCGATCCATCGCTGCCGTTGCCGTCTTTATAGGCCACTTCGACCTGTTCTCTTCCGTTACCGTTGTACCGGCCAGTGGTGATGAACTCCGTTGAACTTATAATGTCGGGGAACTGCTTCGGGAACACCTGATAGGTGTGTCCCAATGTATACCGCACCGCGACATCGGTAAATCCGGTAATATCCAAATTCGACACGATGCGGCTGATGACGGTCTGTAAATCATCTCCCTTTTCCACCTGTGTGGTATTTCCGCCCCGCGCGGCTGCAATATCGTATAATAACTGAATCGAGTTCGTGTAAAACAGGATAGGATAGATTGATACGAAGGATTGATCGCTCGCTGTGATAACGCTCATCAGGCTGGCATATGTTGAGGCGCCATGGTTTGGCTCGCCGTCGGTAAGAAACACCATTTTTTTCTCCGCAAGAGGCCGGAATTCCGCGCTGAAGCCCTTTTTAAATGCGAGCTCGTAGTTCGTCGAACCTACGGTGATGTATTCTCGCTGGATGAATTCCAGGGCGGCCGCAATATTCTCCGGAGTGGCAGATAGAAGTTCATCAGCAGATGGGAACGATATTGCATTTGAAGAGAAAAGAACGATTCTGAATTTATCAGAAGGCGAAAGTTGCGGTAGCACTCCGTTAATTGCCCCTTTTACTGTGGCAATTCTATCGCCCGCCATGCTTCCGCTGGCATCGAGCACAAAAACGATATCCCGCATCGTCGATGTACCCTGCTGTAAATTAAATGCGTGCCAGGTCATGAAGTATGGATCGGCGCTTGCATCATCCGGATCGTCCCAGGAAAGTGTCGGAAATATCGAGTAAATCCCTTCTGTCTTGAAGTTTAAAACATAATCCTGTGAGTACAGGACGCTTTCCAATCCAAACGAGATCCGGTAATTCATATCGGTGATTTTCTCAACTCGATTAAGAAGTGGATTTGCGTCGTACGATGTGCTTAGTTCTTCTATACGCTGGAATGTATGCACCTCAATCTGCATGTCTGTTCGTTCCACTGGTACGCTTTGATACCCGGTCAGATTCAGCGGATACCGGTACTGAATTGTGCCATCGAGAGAAAGAGGCAATGTGTGGAAGTACTGAATTTCAATCCGCCGTGAGTTGAACGGGAGGATAGGAAAGACTTTGAGTTGGAACCGGTTGGCGCCTAATGACTCAAGGATAGCCGGGTCGCGAGGAGGCTGTCGCGGATTCACGATGCTATCGTAGATCCGCTCGGCTTCTTCTTTTTTCATGACGATGAATCGTTTGCGTACCCCATTATCCCATAACCATAAACCATCGATTACAGCCCCATCCGGCAACTGAAATGCATAGAATCCTTCGAGGGTCAAATTATTGCCGTTATAGAACTCCTCGTCGACATGCGTGACTGCCAATTGGCCATAAATATCGACCTTTGTGGCGATTTTCGATAGCGACAGATTGTAGACTGGCGATTCGGTGCCGGGACGGCGGGCGTATAAAACCCCGGCGATTGAATTTCCCATCGGAAGTATAAACCCAATGAGCAGTAGGGAAACCAGTAAACGTTTCATAAGTCCTCTCCAGTTAAAAAATCAGAATCGAACGCGATTCTATAATAATACGAATCAAACGAGTGCGACGTGAACGGAAGACCATCTTAGCATTTGTAGAACGACAAGGTAATGCTGCCGAAAGGTTACACGCAGTCAGGGTAAAAAATCGTGACCTACCCAATAAAAAAGTCCGGCGAGGGCCGGACTTGCGTCTGCGGAGAGGGAGAGATTCGAATCAGGCAGAGGTGTCTTCATCCGGCTACCGACGGACCGGATTTCGCGCTGCGCGCTCAATCAGGCAGAGACCGGATTTCGCGCTGCGCGCTCAACTCTCGATACCCATAAAAAAGTCCGGCGAGGGCCGGACTTGCGTCTGCGGAGAGGGAGAGATTCGAACTCTCGATACCCAAAGGGTATAACGGTTTTCGAGACCGCCGCATTCAACCGCTCTGCCACCTCTCCAGTTCACCGGGAAATTCCCGGAAAAATGCGTCTATAAATATACGAAAGTTTCCTTTCCCGCAATAGTTGTTACGCGCTTGTCGATAACTTTTGTACGACGGTTTGTATGAACAATTCGGACGATTCCGGAGAGGATGCCGTGATAATACGCCCCTCGTCGACAACCTGTTGCGTAAGATATGTTGCGCCGGCCGATTCCAGTTCCTTTCGAGCCGCCGGATGACACGTCGCTGTTCTTCCCTTGAGGATCCCCGCGCGGGCGAAAATCACCGGAGCCAAACAGATTGCCGCGAGTACTTTCCCCCTGCTCTCCATATCGCGGACTACATTGTGCGCCCGCGGATGCGCCCAGAAATCTCTCGAACCCTGGCCCCCGACAAAGAGAATACCATCGAACAGATCCGCGTTGATATCGCTGAACAATACCTGGGGACGCACAACAGAGCCCTTTTCGCCTATCGCAGGCTGAAGCGAAGCGGCGGCATATTTAATCCGGCAGCCTTCCGATTCGAGCGCCTGTTGGGCAGTCAGGAATTCGTGATCATTGAATTGCCTATGCGGAAGAACGATCAAAACTGAGGATGTAAGAAGCTTCATTCGCGTTTCGACTCAATAAAACAGCCCTCTTTCCCGCAATATACGAGAAAGAGGGCAAACGGCATAGTTCAATGCCTAGTGAACGGAGGTCTCTTCTTCGCTCTCGCCGTAGCTGGATAGAATCCCATCCATAATACGCTGGTCGGCTTTCAACGATTCCAGTTTTTCTTTCAACAACCGGTGATGATCCTCTTCCATCTTGGCGAGTTCCATTAAAAACTCCTTCACCTCCGGTTCCTGCGCGAGCTCTGCAGCTTCGGCGTAAAACTGAGAAGCGTCGTGTTCCTGATCAATCGCATCCTGCAGAATATCGACAAGATTTTTGTACGAAGGAATGATGCGTTTCATTCAACCTCCAATGGTTCAAGCAGTGTGGACTATTGTCTGACTTCAGGTTCGTTTTTATCGCGAACCACGCCGTACACCTGCAACCATACTTCGCTTTTCGCCGATTTGAACCGGATGTTCCCGTTCAGTTGACCCTTGTATTGCGGGGTTAACGTTACGGTGATTTCCTTTGTTTCGTTCGGTTCCAATGTAAATGCTTTCGGTGTGACAACAACGTTATTTACAGGGATGGCAACGGCGCCGCGTGTGCCGGTGCTGCTGGTATCGGTGTACGACTGAACGCTGATCTGCGGATCTTCCATTGCCATGGGTTGATCGGTTTTATTCGTGATCGTCGCCTTGCCGGTAATTTGCTGTCCGACGGTCGCGCCGTAAAGATTGAGGTACCTCGGTTCGAGCGCGATGTCTGTTTTCACATCGGCAGTGAAGCGGATGACGCTGTGCGGACGGCTGTCGCCTTGAATAAACACACTGACTGTCTTGGTGACGCTGCCGGATGTCAGTTTCGGCGGAGTAAACTTCACATTTATTTTCGCTTCGCCGCCCGGGTTGATATCCTTTTCGGAAAGCACCGCAGCGGTGCATCCGCAACTCGCCTGCGCCCGGTCGATGTGTATGACTTTATCGCAGTTGTTCTTAAATACAAATGTATGTTCGACCGTTTCATTCTGATCGACAACGCCGAAATTAAAGTTCAAATCGCCGTCGAGCTTGAAGCAGGAAAAGTCCTCCTGTGGAACCGGCGCCTGCGGTTGGTCGGATTGTGCGTATGCACTAATCGAGAATGCTGTCAGTATCGCGACGAATGCCGATACGCTCAGAATTCGTTTCATTTTACACTCCTTGAAATTCAGTATGTAGTTGTTTTTCATAGCTGTGAATGTGCCTGAACCCTGTTCAGGATTGTTTCCGGACGATTACGCCGGCGACGCTGACTGTAACGACGGAATTTGGAAGCACGATCCGGATCGAACCGTTGATTTGCCCCTTCTCTTTAGAAGGGACCGCCAACGTTAGAACGGTCTTCTCTCCGGGTTGTAATACTTTTTTTGGTATTTCCAATTTGAAATCGGTGACCGGCGATGCACGGACGCTTTCGACATGATAGGCGTTGCCTGCCGTCGTGTCGGCATACTCCATCAATGCGACCGACACATTATCGAGCGTCAGTTCTTTATCCGAGGCGGACACAATGCTGATCTCGATGTTTTCCGTATCGCCGACTTCGCTTTGATACCGGATATACGAAGGATCGATATCGATTTCGCCGATCACCTTCGCTTTTATAGTAAGTATTACGAGTTCTTTCGGGGGATTGTCGTTCGAGAGGACGTACACGTTCTTGCTGACATCGCCGTTCGCGCCCCGCACGGCATTGAAAGTTACGCCCAAATGCCCGGTATCGCCCGGCGCAATGCTATAATCGGACAACAATACAGCAGTGCAACCGCAACCGGCTTTCGGATGACCGAGGAAGACAGTATCCTTTCCTGCGTTATAAAAAACGAACTCATGGGAGGATTTCGTATCCTGCCGCATGACTCCGAAAAAATATTCGGTTTCTTTGAAAACCAATCCCTTATCCTGGGCGTGCAAAACGCTTGAGACAAAGAAGAATGTCAGAATCGGGAACACAATTTTCATAAGAGCTTCCTTTCACAACGCAGTATCAGAGCGAACCGCTTCTCCTGTTGTACGTCGACAACAGTGCCCCCGGTTTCCACGAGTGTAAAACACAACAAAGCCATCTTTGTTACACCGGTATGTGAAATTCCAGACCGTAAACCGCAATACGCGTTGCATCATATCGTTTAAAAATATCAAACCTGCATTCCCCGAACAAGTCAATTATTTGGAACCGTAATCCAATAAAAAGAAACATCCCTCCGAAAAATGAGCTCTCGGAGGGATGCAAATAACGCGATCGTTCTTATGCGGGTTCGGCGACGGGGTTCAACGCCAGCTCCTGTCCTCTGCGAAGCGCTGCTTCGTTGAGAGGAATGAGGTGGTGGTGACGCTCGGGAAGAACCTTCTTCAGCGCCGAGAGCACGGTTTCGATACTCACAGTATTGCGTTTGGCGAGAAATGCGCCGAGTACGATCATGTTCATGATCTTGGTATTCTTCATCTTCACTGCTTCTTCCGATGCAGGTATCGGCACAATGTCAATATCCGTGCGCTTCGGGAGGTCGATAATGTTGGTGCTGTCGTAAATGAGTGTACCGCCCGGTTTCACGGTCTTCTCGAATTTGTCGAGCGAGGGCTGATTTAATACGACAACCGTATCGAACTTGCCGATAATCGGGCTGCTGATCTCATTGTCGGACACCGTGACGATGCAATTCGACGTACCGCCGCGCATTTCGGGTCCATACGACGGCATCCAGCAGACTTCCTTGTTTTCGATAATACCGGAATACGCCAGCACCTGCCCCATCGAAAGGACGCCTTGTCCGCCGAATCCGGCAAATATTACTTCCTCATGCATGTTCCAAGTCCTCCTTCGAAGGTGTTTTGATATCGCCAAGCGGATACATTGGGAACATCGATTCGTGCACCCATTCATTCGCCTTTTTCGGCGGCATGCCCCAGTTCGATGGGCAGTTGGAGACGATTTCGATGAAACTGGTTCCCTTGCCTAGCTCCTGGTATTTGAAACCGTTTAAAATCGCCTTTTTCGCCTTTCTGACGTTCGCCGGAGTGTTTACCGCCTGTCGGGTAACGTAGAAGGCGCCTGGAAGGATCGCAATCATTTCAGTGATTTTAAAAGGATGTCCGTTGAATGCAATCTCTCTGCCGTACGGCGAGGTCGTCGATTTCTGACCGACGAGAGTTGTCGGCGCCATCTGTCCGCCGGTCATGCCATAAATAGCGTTATTGATAAAGACGATCATCATGTTTTCGCCACGGTTGATTGCGTGGACGGTTTCTCCGGTGCCGATCGCGGCAAGGTCGCCGTCGCCCTGATAGGTGAAGACGTACTTGTCGGGACGAACGCGTTTAATACCGGTTGCAACGGCGCACGCTCTGCCGTGCGCGGCTTCCTGCATATCGATGTTCATGTAGTGATATGCGAACACCGAGCATCCGACCGGCGCGACGCCGATGGTTTTATCCTGAATGCCGAGTTCAGCGACGGCTTCCATAATGATTCTATGCGCAACGCCGTGACCGCATCCCGGGCAATAGTGCATGCGCGCATCGAGGAGCGTATCGGGACGTTCACAGACAATGTCCATGTCCTCGTGATCTACAGCTATGTCAACAATCTTTGGCTCTGTCATTTCGTTCCTCAATTCGCTAGTGATTTCTTGATGACAAGGATCTGTTCGAGGATTTCCTCGGGCGACATGATAATTCCGCCCATCCGGCCGTAATGAGAAACAGGGCGCTTGCCGTTGACCGCCAGCCGCACGTCTTCAATCATCTGACCGGCGTTCAATTCCACTGCCAGGAATGCCTTCGCGGTATCGGCGGCCTTTCCGACAGCCTCGTACGGATAGGGCCACAACGTGATGGGACGAATAATGCCAACTTTGATGCCCTGCTCGCGGGCCAATTCCATCGCCTTGCGCGAAATCCGCGCCGAAAGTCCGTAGGCGACAATAACGATTTCTGCGTCTTCTGTATGAATAAGCTGCACGCGGGTTTCGTTCTTTTCGATCTCGCGATATTTTGCCTGTAAACGCAGGTTGACCTGTTCCATCTCTTCCGGCTGAATGAAAAGCGACGTAATGATATTATGCTTCCGGGTGTCCGGTTTGCCTACCGTCGCCCATTCGGGGATCGCTCTCACAGAACGGTCGAGTTGCTCGCGCAATTCCACCTTCTCCATCATCTGACCGAGCGCGCCGTCGGCAAGCATCATGACCGGGTTTCTGTATTTTTCTGCCAGTTCAAAGGCGTCAAGAACGTGATCCGCCATTTCCTGAACCGTAGCGGGAGCCAGCACGATCATCCTGTAATCGCCGTGACCGCCGCCCTTGGTCGCCTGGAAATAATCGCCCTGCGACGGTTGAATCGTCCCCAAACCGGGGCCGCCGCGGTTCACATTGACGATCAGGCACGGGAGTTCCGCGCCCGCTATATACGATATCCCTTCCATCATCAGGCTGATGCCCGGGCTCGACGACGAGGTCATCACGCGAGCGCCGGCGCCGGCTGCTCCGTAGACCATATTGATTGAAGCGACTTCGCTTTCAGCCTGTAATATGGTCGCTTGCGTGCGGTTATACGCCTCCCGGGAAAGGTACTCCAATACTTCCGATTGCGGAGTGATGGGATAGCCGAAATAGGCATCCATCCCCGCTCGAATGGCAGCTTCAGCCATGGCTTCGTTGCCCTTCATCAATCGTAACTCGCCCATTATACGATCTCCTTGATCGGACCGTTGAACCGGTCCATGTGTTTCATTAATTGTTAGTTCTTACGTTCGTTAGGATTATGCTTCTTCTTCGGCGCCAACCTTGACGGTAATATTGCCGGTGACGTTACGAATCTCCGCGACGGGTTCCTTGGTGTTCTTCTTCTTGTTTTCCCGGTACACGGTTATAACTGCATCGGGGCAGACGAGCGCGCAGCTCGTGCAGCCGGTGCAAACGTCTTCTATAAGCACAGCATAGTGATAGCCCTGCTTGTTGATATCGCTCGATAGAGCGATCGCGTTCTGGGGGCACGCCACAATACAAAGCTCGCAGCCTTTGCATTTCTCGACTTGTACATCGATATCACCATGAATGGAAGCCATACAACATCTCCATATATACTGATGGTAAAAGTTTGACTCGTTGTTGAGAGCGGGATGTATATAATACAGGGAAGAACGTAAGAAAGGAGTCTGCGAAGGTACGTACTGTGCGGGCGGTAAGTATGTCAAGTGCGTCGTTCATGCTTATACCTTGCTGCATGCCGCGAAGGGCAGTGTCCACCGGAAAACGGGTCGTATAAGTTAGAGTTTCCCATTGAGAGAAACAAGGTTCTGACCGGGCTTCAGGAGCAGCCCTTCCGTGTAAATATAATATTTTCTTACATTTAAAACCAACATTCATCCTCCGAAATACGCGAATTTATTCCCGGTTCGGTCCCAGTATCGTACAAAAATAGTTACGCCGGGGGTCGTTTTCGCTCGACGACTCCCGGCGCAAAACAAGCAGAATGCCTACCAGCCGAGCAGGTAGGCAAAAATCAACGGAGCGACGATTGTCGCATCCGACTCGATGATGAACTTCGGCGAGTCTACGCCGAGCTTGCCCCAGGTGATTTTTTCGTTGGGTACTGCCCCGGAGTACGAACCATAGCTTGTCGTCGAGTCGCTGATCTGGCAGAAATATCCCCACAGCGGCACCTTCTCCATTTGCATATCCTGATGGAGCATCGGGACGACGCAAATCGGGAAATCGCCGGCAATACCGCCGCCGATCTGGAAAAATCCGATCGAGGACTCTTTCGAGGTCTCGACGTACCATTTCGAAAGTTCGATCATATATTCGATACCGGTACGGACGGTATGCACCTTTTTTACGTCGCCGAGCATGCAATGCGCTGCGTACATATTGCCCATGGTTGAATCTTCCCACCCAGGGACGAAAATCGGGAGATTTTTTTCCGCGGCCGCCATCATCCAGCTATCTTTCGGATCTATCTGGTAATGCTCCTTCAACGCTCCGTCGCGAAGAATCCGGTACATGAATTCGTGCGGGAAGTACCTCTCGCCCGCCGCGTCGGCATCCATCCAGTATTTCAGTACCGCCGTTTCGAGACGGCGCATTGCTTCCATTTCCGGGATGCAGGTATCGGTGACGCGGTTCATGTGCCTGTTCAGCAATGCCTCCTCGTCGTTCGGCGTCAGATCGCGGTAGTTCGGTACCCGCTCGTAAAAATCATGAGCGACAAGATTGAACAGATCCTCTTCAAGATTCGCGCCGGTGCAGGTAATCGCCTGGATTTTATCCTGCCTGATCATCTCGGCAAGGGAAAGCCCAAGCTCCGCGGTACTCATTGCTCCGGCCAGCGTTACAAACATCGACCCGCCCTGCGCAAGATGCGCTTCATACGCTTTCGCTGCATCGATCAACGCTGCTGAGTTAAAATGACGGTAATGATATGTTATAAACTGTGAAATGGGTCCTTTTTGCATGATCGGTCGACTCTCGGTGGTTGTTGTTCCGGGTATTATCTGCGGTAGATTATTCTGCAACATACGAATCTCCATCGATGTGAAAAAACCCCGCGATAGTGCGGAACCTCTTGCAAATTCTGTAATTGTGTATGTTTTCATCGTTGAATAGCTACCCCGATGCGTGTAGTTTGGTGACTGTCCATTATGAGGTTTGAATGATGTCCAAATTTGCCGCTATCGCTGCTGCTGTCATTGTTTTATGCATCGCAGTGTATATCCTGTATCCGGATACGATTATCCGGCAACCGGACGGCATCCTCTGCCCCGAGGTCCCGGCGCAGAAATCGGCGGACAACGTCCCTCCTATCATGATGGACGAGTTCACTATCACTCCCCTTGCAACATTCAGTCTGCATGGCCGGGTGCTCTCGAGAAAGGATTATTCATGGGGCGAGGAAGCAAACATCTCGCCGGTCGATCTTGCCCTCGGCTGGAAGGAAATGTCGGACCAGAAAATCGTTGATCAACTGGATATCGAGCAAGGCTCGAGATGGTACAGATGGAAACCGAAGGAGGCGTTTCCGGTTCCCCGCCGGACCATCGAGCAATGCAGCGCGAATATGCATATGATTCCAGCCGACGAACTCGTCGAGTCCGCGCTGGATGAGGCGAATGAAGGTAATATCATCTACCTGAAAGGGTATCTGGTGAAGGTTACCAAACAGGACGGATGGCACTGGATTTCCTCGCTCAGCCGCGACGATGTCGGGAACGGAGCTTGCGAGGTTATCTATGTGCAGGAATTTGCGATAGAAATGTGAGGTTTTATGAAAATCCACCGCTTTGAATTTCTCCTCGCGCCAAAACCTCGCGGCATCCATCTGGTCACCGACGAAGTCGTCAGCGGGATTCATCTGCTTCCAAAAGTAAGAACCGGTTTAGCGCACATATTCCTGCAGCATACGTCCGCATCGCTGTCGCTGAACGAGAATGCCGATCCTACCGTTAGAAAAGACCTGGAACGTCATTTAAACGCCCTCGCGCCCGATCATATGCCGTACTACACCCACATTGCCGAAGGCGGAGACGACATGTCCGCGCATATAAAAACCTCGCTGTTGGGCTGCAGCCTGACGATTCCAGTTGCCGACGGACAGTTCAATCTTGGTCCCTGGCAGGGCGTGTACCTCTGCGAACACCGGGATACCGCCGGTCCGCGAAGCGTAGTGGTAACGATTCTGACGGATGATTGACGAATTCGAGCTCTCTGCAACGTGTACTTTTCAGATGGTATCGCGGCTGGGACACTCACGAACATGTATCCGGGAAACCGGCTGACAAACACCCTCTGTTGCCAATAATTGTGTAATGTGCCGAATGGACTCGCGAACCCATAGCATATCCATCCTTTCCCACCAATCGACGAACGGGTACGTCGAAGCGCTGAGGCTCCTGTTCGCATCGCAGGGCATAGCCACAACCAGCCCGAACACCATCCGTTTTCTGACGCCTGCGCATTCCATCGGCGACGCCTCGTTTCTGTTCAACGGCGCGGATGCGGTTATTGTTGTGCTGTGCGAGAAGTTCGGAGAACAGATATATTCCGTTCCCGGTTTCCGCGCGACGCTCGATCGTACACTTGCCGTTGCGCCTGACAGAATCTTCGTTGTCCTCACCGATGATGCCTGGGTCCCCGGTTTCAAACGCGAACATGTGTATATCGATCTACGGCAGCGCGGCGCTCTGGCCATTGTCAACGATGTGCTGCTCCGCCTGAAATTCGCACACGATGATTGCGTCTTCCCGCCGGTCGACCTTCCCAATATCGTCCACGCATCGTCGACTGCCGAGGAGGTGCAACACTACCTTCTCGATCTCTGCAGGATTTCCGAGAGAGCGGGAGTCATGGCGTTCGGCGCGGTACTGTTCCATGAAGAAAGCCGCGATGTGGACCAGATGGTAAGCGTCTCGGAAATAATGCAGCGTATCGATCTCGCCGCAGGTCCTCACCTCGATGTATTCGGAATCCGCGATTCGGTACGAAAACGGCTGCCTGAAGGAACCGCCCTTCACCGGTCTGACGAACCCTCTGTCAAGGAGTATTCCGGTTTCATCGCCGACTATTTTGAATGCGGCTACATGCAGGTCCATTACCCATCGTTCGTCCTCTTTCTGATAGAACGCTCAACAATTACCAAAGCGGCGGTTATTCCGGTGATCTATCTCGAAAACGGCGGATTGCCCACACGTCTTGAAAAGTTGTTCCGCGCCATCTGCACTACGATCTATGTTTGGCGGCGGTACGATAAATACCTGGCTCCAAACCTCTGGGAGCAACTGGTGGCATCGTTGAATGACGCAGGATTTCCTCTCCATCAGCACTCTCCTCCAGCCGACACCAAGGAAGCCATTCTTTCGTTTTCCAATTCAGTCGTGTACTTCTAGGATCTACCCATCATCTGCGCTCCGCAGACCTCTCGCGCCATCGCGTACGCATCGCATGAGTTACGACCACTCGCATCGAACGAGGTGAAATCCCCAGTCGAGTGCCTATTCCACGCACGACAGCGAACAAAACAAAGCAAATTCCACTGGTGGAATTCGGCGTCCCCGGTTGTTGTTGTGTCAATACCAGTTAACAGGTATGCAAAATGGATTATACATATTGCAAAAACCCACTGACGATACGCGAACAAATACCTGAATATGGGCGTATAATAAAGGAGATACGAATTGGCACAATATGTGATGGCGTTTAGAGTGAAAAGGAGGATTTGACATGCTGAAAGAACGATTTGATCTGGTTACGCAACTCCACGATGAGATACTGCGATTCAGGATTCTTCACGATATCGCCCCGGAGACAATCATCCTTTCGCCGGCTGCATTCGAATGGCTGCTGGCGGTGTTTCAGGAAGACAAGCGCATTCTCGGTGTTTCTCCCATCAATACCGAAAACTGGACATACGACACCGGTATCTCTACTCTTCAAATTATGATCGACGAAACGCTCGACGATTACTCGATCGACGTTCAGTAGATACCTGCCGCAAAATTCGTTACTGGGTAATCGTTCGGCTTTCCCATTCGCGGAAACCCGGCGGTTCTTCGCCCATCATCAATTCCCCTCTTGTAACGACGTTTACAGGGATGGTAAACGCGCTTTTCAACAACGGCTCAAGCACCTCCGCGTCGCCTCCGACAATAATAACCCTTGGGGTTCCAAAGAGGATATTCGCTGTTTTGCGAACATCTTCGCGCGTTATCCGTTGGAACCGTTGAATGTATTGGTCGTAGTTATCCCTGTCCAATCCATACACCGCGAGTTCCTGCACGCGCGTCAAGGTGAGCTTGTTTGTCGAGAACTCCCGGTCGAATCCATCGGTGTAGGCTTTCTTTGCCTCGAACAATTCCTCTTCGGTCACCAGGCTGTCGGTCATGAACCGGATGACCCGGTCGATGATTTTGAGTGCGCTGTCGGCATATTTCGGCGGCAACGATCCGCTGATGATGCAGTACCCGTTGTTTTTATGGAAACTCAAACCGGAAGTGAAGTTCGGAGACATTGCGCGCTCGCCAAAGAAAGCCCGCGCCAGCCGCGACGACCTGCTTCCACCAAACAGTTCGTTGGTAAGCAACAGCTGCTCGAAATCAGCGGTTTTTCTGGATGTACACTGATACCCGATACGGAGAAGGGCGGATTTCAAATCCGGATCGTCGATGATAAGAATCGAAGGCTCATTTCCTGCGAATACTGCTGCCGGCTTTGGTGTTACCGGCGTTCGTTTCCATGAACCGAACCGGTCGAGCAGCAGCGGCTTGATGCCTGCGTAATCCACGTTTCCGGAAATAACCAGGGTTGCGTTTTCGGGAGAATACCACTTCGAATAAAACGCCTTACAATCGTCGATCGTCAACGAAAATACGTCTCTGAACCTGCCGGCGGGTGTATAGGCATACGCCGCCGAATACCCATACATCCTCGCAAGCAACGTTTGCGTCACGAGCATGGAGTGGTTTCCCAAATTCGAATACAGCTTCGCAAGCGCCGCTTCCTTCTTCAGTTTAAATGCCGTTGTATCGAATGCCGGCGCCATCGCGATCTCCGACAGGACGTCGAGTGTCTGGGGTAGACTCCGTGTAAGCGATACTGTGTAGAGCTGCGTATTATCATACTGGGTAACCGCAGTGATCGATGAACCGGCTTCGGCAAGCCGGGCGGCGAGCGCATCGGCGGAGTTTTTCCTCGTTCCGCCGACAAGAATTTCCGAGGTCAGAAACGCACAGCCGTTCTTTGCGCTATCGTCAGAATAGGACCCTGCATGAATGACGAGAGTCATTTCGACGGTAGGCAGATCGTTTGATTTGCTATACCAAATACGCAGACCATTCGGGAGAATATCTTCCTTGACGTCCGGAGGATGAAACGGACGCGCCTGCCTTACGGGAGGCATACCCGGGATGTTGATCGTTGTTTGCGCGGAGGCGAGGCTGGTAACGAAGAGAAAACAT
>CAYPBB010000040.1:0-39475 GCA_964408855.1 uncultured Ectothiorhodospiraceae bacterium | reverse complement strand
TGCATCATGGGACTTGTATAAGTATGAGCGAATGGATTTCCGGCAAGGGATTCCTGCAGTGCAATGATATCCTGTATTGATGGATTGAACGCCGACCGCGCTATATCGGCTTTCTCTTGACCTTCCGGTGACCACCCTCCCGCAGCTCGTGGAGCAATTGTTGTATAGTGTGTACGCGGCGTACCCGTGAGATATCCTTGTTCTCCACGCGCCATAGGATTCCGATTTGTATTCTGTTCCAGATTACTCTCTGGTCCAAGATTGATATCGGTGATTCCTGTCTGAGGAACGGGAGGCATCGGCGCCGCAGCAGGCGCTGTTGCAGTGGCACCTCCAAAACGTTTGCGCCATTCCTCATAGGCATTCTGCGCCTGATTGCGCGCCAGGTAATTACCGATCCCGCCTGCCAGCCCCTGTATCCCACGCGAGAGCGCATCCCAATCCTGATACGACGGCATGATCTCCTCCTATGCAAATTGATTCGCTGCTGCGTTCGTCGCGCCGCCCAGGATCGCGGCACCTGCCGGTCCGCCGAGAATCGCGCCTGCCGTCGTACCGAGAATGCCCAGGCCTTGCATCCATGGATTTGGTTTGCTTGCTTCCCTCTCTTTCGCAGCCTCCTCCCATCGTCTGCGGTCATTGAGAAGGAATTGGTACTGCTGCATCATCGCTTGGAGCGCCTTCTCCTCGTCCGCATTTTCCTTGTTCGCGATACTCGATTCGACAGCATCCTGCGCTTTCAGATACGGCGCTTGATTCTGGATATACGCCGAAAGCGCTGGAGCGCCCTGCATCCCTTTGTATCCGCGAAAGAATTCGTTTGCCGCCATCGCCGCCTGTCGTCGGTAGGGATTGAGCTGTCGCTGACGCAGCGGTTCATAGTTGCGCTGCCCAAGACCTGCGATCATCGACGGGATGACGAACATGTTCACGGATTCTTCCTCCGAGCCTGCCGGGTTCCAGGCTTTCGCTTGCCCAACTGCCTCGTTCCAGTCGCCGGACCGGATCAAGCCGCTTGTCTTGTCGAAGTCGAACACTTGCGCGGTTGAACCGTCAACGCCTATGTCCACACCTCCTGGACCCGATATCTTTCCTGGTGGAATAGCTCCACTTGTTTTTCCACCGAATCCCGAAGGAAAAGCAGTGCTTCCCATCATTCGTGCGCGATTGTATACAGAAGTGTTATACATCTTATTGCCTTCGCTTTTCTTCGCGGCTTGTACCTGCGGTGATTTCGTAAATTCTGATGCGCTCGGCGTCGTCCGCGTCCACCATCCCCTGCACCCGTATTCGCGCTTCGTAGCATCGCAGCGCTTTGAAGCTCGCGCGTTTCTTCCGTGTTGATGGATATATAATCGATACCGATGATGTTGTATACAGTTCAGAGAGAAGTTGTATCACTGGAGCGGAATCGCCGCTCGTGCGCCTCTGGAAATCGATGTAATCGATGAGCATTTCCGCGTTGCGGTCGCCGAAGCATTGCGTTTCGACTGCCCAGGTGATTGTATCGCCGGCGTACGGCGTCGGAATCGACGGATAATTCTCGAAGTCCTTTCCCTTCCGGTTTCCGAAATACCCGGTCCATACATCGAGCGCGGTATGCGTACCGAACAGCATTGCCGTGCCATCCTGCTCATTTGTAAAGAATCCGTATACTGTGATGGCTCCATTGAACGCATAATCCCGCCAGTACTCATCGCCGTACCGCGTCCGGTAGACCCAGATACGCCCAGCGATGAGTATCCAATATTCCTCAGTCTTGCCGTTGTAGAATCCTACCGCCGCATCGCGATCTTCTGTTGTATATTCCTGCCATTCGTTCCTACGAAGCTGCAACAAAATATCTTTGTGCGTTCCTCCCTCCTGAATCTCATACACGCTCTCATGGTTCGCGAAATACACCGCCCGCGCTCCTTTTGCGATTGTACGTCGAAGCGTCGTACCGAGCCGCATTCCCGCGCCGATCTGCCGGACCGTGTTGATGCCGTTCGCTGTCGGCGGCGATATCATTGCGATATCCGATGATTGAAACAGATACAACCGGTCGTTGAATTCTTCCAGGTGTACGACCGGTTGATTATCTCCGCGGAACATCACATTCACCGGAATGTAATCATCATACATTCCCCGGCGCTCTCCGAACGCACTGTACGCAATCCGCGATTGTCCGGGATCGTTATCGACGCCCCAGGCATACATCGTTTCTGCATGGAACCGGAATCCCGACGGCTTCACGGTCATCGATGCGACTTGGGTTTCGAACCATGTATTGCCGAGCGCGATTCCTTCCGCTTCGGTAATCGTCGCAACGTCGACGCCCTGATATACCGGCGGCGGGACCGGGCGTCCTCCGCTGTCGATCGACCAAAGCCCACTCTCCGGCGTTCGAAGCATGGAGCCATCGATGCGGATATTCTTGTAATAGACGTTCGTTGTATAATTTCCGGTATCGGTTCCCGATACCTTCCATGAACCGTCGAACGGGATGGTCGCAACGCGCAAAAAATCGCCCGTCAGTTCCTCCTTCGCCGTTCCATACCTGTAATAGAACGCGATGCCGCATATACGTCTTGAATAGGTCGGAAGTCCCTTCACTTTGAGCGTAACCGATAGCACCCACTGATTTTCCGTCGAACTGATCACAATGCTTTCTGTGATGTGTCCTTGCGGCGTATCCATTGTAAGCGGGATGCCATATTGCGGCGTACTGCTGTCGAAGACTGGAGCTAGCATCCACTCATGAATGCCCAGGTCGATCCCTGTTTCGCCGGTGGAGATAAGCTCCGGCATGACAGCATACAAATACGGGCTTGAAAGCCACGTGTTCATGAATGGGAACGTTCCCGATCCGAGCGCCGTCTCTTTCGCCGCATACAGTTTCCCGTAATCCCAGAGCCAGCCTTTGTAGACATAACCGCCCGCGCCAAGCGGACGCGCGAGTTTATCGCCTGCAGGCGGTAACGAATCGGAATCTGATATTATATATCCCGGAAACACGCGGTCTCCATCCTCGCATAGATTCATGAAGATCATATAATCCAGTGCTGGACCGAGCGCGACCCGCACAACTCCGCCGCATGCGATGGCATTGCATACCGACGAGACAAACGAACCGGACAATGGCGCATAGTCTCCCCCTTCGCCGCCGTTCGGCGCATTCGTGGCGAATGTCCATGTGTAACGTCCGTATCCATCCGATACGAGACTTCTGTACACAATGAACCGGTTCCAACGTACAGTCGTTATGCCGCTCGCAAATGAGAGGATCTGATATACTCGTTTTGCTTCAGCCGTGCCGTAATCGAATTGTACAATACTGTCGTCGTACGCAAGCGCCGGGCGCACATCCGCGCTACCTGCGGCAATATGGAAATCCATGTTCAATGCTTCACGCAGGGCGACTTGACCGACATCGTTACTGTCGTTATCGGTCACCATGCCCTTGAAATTTCCGGCGAATGTTATTGTATAGGGTGTGGACATTGTTAATCCTTATTCATCGCCTTGCGCTGTTGATCCCGCGTGAGCATCGAATCCTCGACTGATTTCACGAACGCGATGTAGTCGTTATTCAGCGTCGCGCTGCGTTTCACTCCTTCGCTCTCCGTCATGTCGAACGCCGTTCCGACAATCACGTAATTCAACCATTCATCCGGCACGTCGATGTAGTTCGCAGTGTTCCGCACTTCGGCGAGATCGAAATTCACCATCGGCATTCGTACATACCAGACGTTAAGCGTGGACGGAGCTGTCACGTTCGGTCCATGCGAGAGGTGAATTCTCCGGCTCTCGCGAAGGAAGAGAAACAACCGCCCTCCCGCCATCTCGCTACCGTTGCCGCCGTCGAGCGCCGACATGAGGTCCTTGATATTCTGCGCCGGTTCATAGGACACCCCCGAAGTTCCTGTCACGCCGGTGATATCAGTTACCAGCGGAATCGTCGACGAATCGATCATACGGTCCGTGACCGTTCCCGTCGCGACGGTCATATCAACTTTGATGGTGTGATAGATTTCGCGCATCTTATCGTAGGCTACGCTATACATACGCATCATTCGGTGTTTCAGGGCGTTCATAATTTGCCCGTCTTTCATATCGAAACGGACATCCTGACCGAGATAATTCTTGATGCGCGCAAAGGCGTCATTGAGCGTGAACTGCGCCGAGAGCGCGTAGGTCGTATCGTACATATCTTATAATTTCCCGATGATCATTTCTTGAATTCGTTGAATCCCGAGCAACGTTTCCGTTTTGAGATTGTGAATTTGCTCAGTCAGATCGAGCCGCGTCTCGTGGATCGATTCATGCACTTGGGCGAACCGGTCGAGGTAATTGTCCTTGATTTCCCGTTGCCCGGTATATAATTCCGCGAGGTTTCCATCAACCTGTGATTTGTATTCGCAGAGTTCGCTCTCGATTCTCCGGTGTTCTGCATTGTGCCGTTCTCCGAGCTTCTCTTCCTGGTGTTGCATCTTGTCTTCCGTCCTCCTTGTCCTGGATTCAATACTCGTGCGTATCGACAATGCAACAGCAACAAGAGCGCAGAGTGAAGACAGGATCGATCCAACAACGGCATATTGTTCAAGCATTGGTATCCCTGTCACGATTGCGTGAATGTATCGGCGTTCGCATTTATAAGTTTGACCACTTGTCCGAACCACATCGAGCGGATCAATACATCTGTCGCACCGCCCTGCGTCACGGCAGGCTGACTTTTCATGTAATGCAATACAAGCGTATCGGTATTCGCAAGCGGCGTCGCTGCATCGATATACAAGAGATAGGCTTTCGTGCCGATGATCTGAAACACCGGCGCATACGTTTGCTCCAGATCGAGATTCTCCAGCATGTAATTGTATTCATCCCCGGTCACAAGCTTTGCGCGTTTGTAGATCGACGACGTTCGTTTCAATACTCCGTCGAATGCCATGATATATCCTGTTGGCAGATCGCCGCCGCCTTCGATGCCCGTAATCGTCAATGCAATTTCCGTTCTGTCTTTGTACTCGCCGAATATCTCTTCCGCGCTCGAGCGCTCGATCGATCCGGATTGTACATTGCGATATGCCTGCTGTAACAGTTCGTTGATTGCGAATACCGCGAGATCGGTTGCTTCGATGACGCTGAACTTCAACCCGTTCTGCGCCGCGGTGGTCACGACGCTTCCATCCGGTTGATACAGGTCGCCATGCAGGCGGCGGAATTGCATGATGATGCTATCGAGATTCGGCGTCGCCATTTCAGAACGCCCTCACATTTGTCCGTAGCGGCGTTTTGTGTTGAGATACCGCATGCCGGTTCGTCCACCGTCGCAGTTCAAGCTGGTAACGCTGTTCCCACATCCCCGTTTCCTCTTTGCGGTAGATGTACGCGGTGTTCGCAGTCGCGCGAAGTTGCAATGCAAGTTCGAGCGATTGCGGTAGTGGTATATTGCCCGTGAATTCCTCGTATTGTCCGATGGTGCAGTGAAGCGTGGCGGTTTCATTGCCGGTCGCATGCTGATTCGCGAATCCGATCCGCAGCTTCTCCACATGGAATCCTTCCTCAAGGACGCATTCCCGCCAGTGACTCCAGGCATGGACGCACTGCGGTTGCATTGTTGATTGCTGCATCTCAATGAGCCGGTCGCGTTCCACCCATTCAATCGTATCCGAATTTCTCCACGGAAATTCCGCGCTAACGATGATGTCGTACCTTCCGTCGATGTCGATGTACGGCGCTCCGTTGGTCACCGGCACCCGTACTTCGACCGTGAGTTCATCGCACTCGCCTCGTAGTTCCATCACTGCATCTGCTATCAGTCCATGCACCGCGTTCGCGTCAAATTCCTTCGTCGGCGCGAGCCGGAGATTGTGGATGATCTTGCTGCGTATCCTCGTTGCGGTTATCATGGCTTACGAGCATTCCGTTTCGGTTGCGGCGGATCCTGTTCGCTCTCAATCATTTCCACCTGCAGCGGTTCTTCGTCATCTGGAGAGTTGTTCGTATCGGTTGTATACTTCTCTTCATACTCTGCTTCGATTTCGGTTTCTTCGTCCTCGGGTATCGGTCGTGGAAGCTGCGGTCTGCCGGGACGCATATCCGCATGGAATTCCACTTCCTCAATTTCCGGCTCCGGTTTCACCGGCGGCAGGACGTCGTCCACTTTTCCTATACAATGCCACAGCCTCGAATCATACGCCTGATATCCATACGCGATATAAGACGGAACCAGAGCCCGCCAGGGACCATGCTCTCCATAATGATGCGTGAACCTCACAAGCCTTGTACCGATCCGGATTGTCTTTTCATGAATATCCCGTCCGGTGTATTCGAGAATGGTATCGAACGGCGGCTCTGCCTCATTTTCTCTCGCCATCCCAACTATTGTATAACTTTGTGGAGCCATCCGGACAAGGTTCTCCGCCATTGTCCGTGGAAATGCCTCACGCCATGCTCCGAATTGTCCGCTGTTGAAAAAGATCGCCGTTTCCTGACCGACCGCGATGGCAAACGCCCGCGCGCGCCGTCCGATGAATTCCACGATGGTATCCCGTCTCTCGCTCATTGCTCTTCCTCTCGTTGGTTATATATTCTCCCGCTTTATGTTTTAAAGCGGGAGCATTGTTACAGACTTACGTCATCGCGGGACCTTTGACCCACGCGCCGTTTGTTTCCGTCGGCAATCCCTGCTTCTGATAGATGAAGGAATTCCCTACCGCATTGCGGAAATACACCGTCCGCCCCGGCGCGTTCGGCATTGTCAGGACCGGGTCCTCCGATCCGAAGAGAATACTCAACGAGTGAAGATTCCCCTCGGCGCCCTGCGCCAGACTCTCAAAACAGATACCGTCCGTTCCGGCTGAAGCGCCGAGCTTCGCCTGCACGGTTTTCTTCTCGCTCAATCCTGTCGGATGAGCGAATTCCCTATTTGGTGGCATTGGTTAATTCTCCTCTGTTGAATAATTATTCGTCATTCCGGACGGCGGCGAGTCCGTTCGTCCATTTCTTGTTGCCACTGTGCGCCGGAGGGGTGTTCACGTTCTCCGGCGTCACAATGACGCGAATCACGTTCGAGTTGCGTATCAGTTCGCCGATACGCCGTCGATATGTCTTGTACACGCTCCCCAACGCATTGTGACGGATCGTAATGGCTGTATCGATGGTCACACCCGCGAAACCCGTACTCGTTCCAAATTGGATCGTGATGGTGACGTCGATGGAATCGGCAGCGTCTAGCACAATCGGATTCGTTCGAGATTCTGCGATGAAGAAGTAATAGAGTGCCGTATCGGCAGCATTGGCGATGCCGAGTTCATTGAGGATATCCGCGATGGGTATCCATGCGGAGCTGTCCGTATCGGCTTTCCTGAGCAATACTTCCGTCCTTGTGTACTGCGACGAGAGCGTGCTGTCGAAATGCTTCATCGGAATTTTGTAGAGCACCGGTTGAGCCTGGCTACACATCGTAAACAGCAGTGCCAGAAAACACAATTGTATAATTGTTTTCATTATGGATATCCTCCTTACACGCCAAAGCTCTGCGGTGATTTGACGGCGAGAACGGCGAGACTGTCGTTATACCGCCAGGTCATGGGATCATAGGTGTTGCCGTCATCGTCGAAGTTGTCTCCGCGCATGAACGATACATACGCGAACAAGCCGTACTCCACGCGCTTCTTGAAGTCCTTCGTATCCATGTCGATCTCGAATCGTCTGCGCCCGAATGCTTTGTATAACATCCCTGCACAGAATGTATACACCAGCGAGCATTGATTACGGTCGAGATTATCGTCATTCACCGCGCCGTTCTTTGCGATCCAGAATCCCTTCGGTCCGTAATGCGGACAGCCGAGGCTGTTGCCCGAACCGCTGCGCGTCACGACCTGATTGTTCTCGTCGGTGAGCACTCCCCACACCTGATTGAACACGAAGATGACGCAGTTCTCCCAAATCACCGCGACGTCGCTGAAGTACGGATTCTTCTGCAGCGTTTCCGGAACGGTCCACTTGTGCCATTCCTTGAACTCCTGATCGTTCTTCAGCGTTACGAGTGTTGCATCGCTCATAACGACGACGCGCTTCATGCCGAGCGGAGTTTTAAGGAGCCTGATGCCGTCCCTTCGCGAAGCGGCAAGGAAACCGCGTAGACGATTCGCCGTGAGTCCGACCGCTGAGACTTCCTTCGTCATCATCTCGTTGAGAAGCGACTTCAGCCGCGACTCGAATCCTTCCGTGCGCGGACGTCCCCAGTCGTAGGGCACTTTACCCGTCTGCGTCGCAGTCGATCCGGCGACATAGAAATTGCCTGGTGAGAACGGCGTCGAGAATTGGTAATCCGCGCCAGGCAGGTAGGCATTCATCATCGTCGTGAGGTTCGAGTCCACGCCATAGAGGATCGAGAAGTTGATGTTCCCGTCCTGCATTTCGCCGTACCAGTTCTTGAGCTTTGGCGCGGCCTGTTTCGCAGAACTCAGCATCGCGTCGGTCATCATCTGCGCTTCCTTCCCGGTCGGGATGCGGAAGGCTTTCTGATGCGCGTTCACATAGATGTGCCGGTAATCGTATTTGATCGACTCGCCCGTGCCCTGCAGCGGCGCGTCGCCCACGCTGCCGGGTTCGGTCAACCGGCGTTCGACGGGAATCTTGAACGAAATCCCGCCGTTTTTGAGATCCTGAATTGCCTGAAGCACGCCGTCGGGAGCGCGCGGTTCAAGGGCGTCCATCACAGGCGGTACTTCGTCGCCGACGTACTCCTGGATATTCTCCGACATGAACACGGCCCACCCGGGACGCTGCCTGCTTTCATACTCGACGTAATCGGCAAGCTCCTCGCGCAATCCGGTATGATCGGTAAACATTGTATGGTTCCTCCATTCGCTGTTGCATTGATGGAGCGAACCGTCCTATAACCGGATGACTCCGGTCCCGTCCTTCCGCTGTATATAATTATATAGTTTCGTCCGGTGCGATCACCGGAACGTTGTTTCGGGAAAGTATTTCACCCGTTCTTTCTCCGGCAGTTTGCCGATGCGTCCCCGGTAGGTTTCCAATTGCTTGCGTCCCGCCGGCGTCGCCGAAAGCGAATCCTTGAACGCCTGATTGTTCCAGGTCGCCGGCGAGGGGATGTTTCTGTTGAGCGGTTGCTGCCCGCCGCCTGCCGCGCTGATCGAACGGTTCGGCGCTCCCGCACTCTTCGCGCGATCTGCGGCAATTCTGTTCTTACGCTGCGTAAGCGCATCGGCAAGATCGCTTTGCTTTTCGACTGCTGCGAACGTTTCCAATGCGCCTCGCCGGAGCACCGCATAGCCGTTATCGATGACGAAGTACTGTTCGTTCGGACGCTTGCCAGTTTTCGCATCGCCGCCGTGCTTCGCGAGGAGTTCCTTGTAATATGATCCCGCTTGTTCGCCCAGTCCGTAGGAGTCCTCGAGTGCTTTCTTTCCAGCTTCGAACTCAGAGCGGTTGCGCCCTGGAAGCTCCGCGACGAATTTCTTGCTCTTCGTCACCTGCTCCGTCGCTTTGTTTTCGAAGTGATTCCACAGCGAGGCGGTCCTGTCGAACAGTTCCTTGTTTTGCCGTTCCAGCCTGCGCCAGTCCATATCCGTCGCAGGGAATTCTTCGCCTGCATCGAGATACGCCGCGGCGAGCTGATTGCGCACGCTGTTGTAGACCGCATTCGCGATCGTGCTTTGCTCTTCCGCCGTCAGCGCATCGGGCTGTTGCATCGGAATGGGATCAAACGGGAGGTCGTCCGGTTGGGCTGACTGAACGCCTCCCGTTTGAATACGATCCGCGCCGTCCTGGTCCTGAGAGTGCTGCCCAAGCTTTTTCTCAAGCTCCAGATACGACTTCTCCAAATCGCCGTACGATTTGAATTTGTTGAGGATCAAAGGTTCGTCCTGCGGTGTTGTCCCTGCCGGGGCACCGCTGGATTCTTCCTCCGATCCTTGTTCCGGATCGTCCGCGCGGGTCTCATTCAAATCGCGCGTCCCCGGGAGCGGATCAGGCGCTCCGCTCTCCATTTTTCGGCGCAAACCCAGATGGTTCGTTTTGCCTTGTGTCTGCTGCCGTGGTTCTTCTAGCACCGGTCGGACCTGTTCCTGCGATTGCGTTGCCGCGCCGCCGAACTCCTTGTCGAGTTCCTCGAAGTACTGCGCCTCTTCGTCGGCGGTGAGTTTTTCCAGCTCTTCGGGTTTCAGAAATTGTGCCATTGTATACTTTTTCCTTTCCTATACAACTTGATTAATGAAATGCGGCCTGCACCCGCATCTTGCCTGTGTTGGCACTATGCCAACACCCGCTTCGCGCCTGCTTCCGGAAGGTATTGCGCCCGTTGTATATGATGCGGATCGGGAGCGCCTTCCGGAACCGCTCCTCCCGCCTGTAATGATTGGTATTGCGACATTTGGTTCATCATAGTATACTGTTGCATCAACCGTTCGAGCGCGCCATCGTTTTCAAGCGCCGCCAGCACATCTGGTCCGAATTGCATCAAGAGCGCCGTCCGCCAGGCGCGCAGAAGCACATCCTGCTGCGGAAGCTCGCTGAGCTTGATCCACGGACCGGTCATGAAAAACTTCATCGCGTCGGGGATGTACTGCATGAACTCCGACATTTCCTCGAACCGCATCTGACGCGCCGTCGCGCTCATGTGCGTCTCGTCGAATTCGATATCGTAATCGCCCGCCGTGATATCGTACTTCACGCGTCCAATGAGCGGATCGATAGCGTTGATCCGAAGGTTGTATTCCTCCTGTCCGCCGGGAGCGGTCAGGCGAACGATCCGTTCGGCGTGCATATGTTTCTGGATCAATGCATGCGCGTATTTATAGATGCGCCGGTCGGTTTCGCGGATGTTCTTGAAAAGCGTGTTCTGCATGATCTCGCCTTGCTGCACCCGACGCTGAAAATGGATGCCGCTTTTCTCGCCTTCGTTGATGCCGCGCATGTTGGGACCAATGCCGAGTTGATTCTGCGCGAAGTTCAGGTCCTCATCGAGTTCAAGTTTTAACAAACTGATGATATCGCCCATCTCTACTTTCTTCGGCTCCCATTCGCCCCGCCACACCAGTACGTCGCCGGGTTTCTGTTCCTTCCAGTTGGTGAGATACTCCTGTTCCTTGGGCAGCGAATCGTCGCGCATTTTCCATTGCGGATTGAGCGCCCGGTTCACCGCGTCTTCCTGCGATGATTTCAAGCGGTTGATCCGGTCCGCGTAGTGTCGTAGATAGTCAAGTCCTCCGCGTTCGTGTCCCGCATCGGGATGAAAGTCGTACGCCGAGTAAGTGAAGATCATGAACTCGCCGGTCTGCACCGCGTATGGGACGGGATCGAGCAACAGCATATCGTCGAAGAGTCCCGGCGCTGCGACGCACATGCTCACGAGTTCGCGCATGTATGTTTCAATCGCGCGTTCATCCGCGCCGAACATCTGCAACAGCGAGCCGATGAACTCCCTGTCGTTCTCCATCTCCTGTTCGATCGGGATAGGGCGAATTCCCGGCGCGGCCAGGCGCTTGCGCTTCACGCGTTCGCGGTAATGCAGTTCAATCGTCAGGACATGCCCGGTTTCGACGTCGACGTAATCGCTGTACTTCGTCTTGTTGAACCGGCTTGTATCCGTTCCAAGCGCTTTGTCTTTCAATGCTCCGAATAGCTTGCTTGCGCCGTCGCGCAGAATTCCAAAGAATGCTTTCACGCCGCGTTCAGTCACATCCTTTCCAAGTACTTCTGCCGCGCGTTCGATGATCGTATCGATCCGCGAAGAATCGCCCATGCCGTACATCGACAGAATCGTATCTACAGACCGCCACTCGCGGACCGCTTTGTACCTCCCGCTGTCCGGCTCAGGCGAGGACGAATCGAGATCGTCGACGACAGAGAGCGGATGCAGCCGCGAGATTTCCAGTTCGCCGTCGCTGTACCGCTCGCTGTCGGGATTCCATTGCACGAGCAGGCGACCACGCCGCGCAATCCATGCGTCCGTTGCCGCGCGTTGTTTGCGTTTCGAAAACTGTGCGTCCCGGAGCGACTTCTGCAAAAGCTGCGTATGAATATCCGCCATCTCGTTATCGCCCGATTCCCAGGGAACCGCTTTCGGTTGCGTTTCGCTTTGCACCAGATAACCGTCATATGCAATGAGCTGCGGCGTGACGATATCGTACACGCGTGGAATGCGTCCCCATTTCTTGAGCAGCGTCTTTTCTTCCTCGGTCCACTGCGCTCCGATCGAGTAATCGAACAGTTCGATCATCTCCGACCATTCCTGCTGCATCCTAGGGAGGGCGTTCTCATACACACGCGTCACTTCCTGCACGTCCATCGCCATTATATATCCCTTAGGTTTGTAACGATGGATTTTTCTTTGCCATAGATCGCGCGTTCTCTTCGCGAATAGCCTGCCGTGCGCACCGGCGGGGACATGAGTTCGTTTGCCCGGAGCGTTAGCGCAGCGCCCATCACACAGTCATCGTACGTCTTGACTTCGGGATACCGGTGTTTGTTTTCCGCTTCGAGATGCTTCCCATCGGCGGATTCACAGAACGTCGCGGCTTCGATGTAGAACCGGTGGAAGAGCATTCCTTCGGGCGTGCTATAAATAAATGAACGCAACAGTGCCGCGATATCGCGTTTGTTGAACCGGTCGGTGTAGTGTCCGTAGCGTAGTTCCGTTTGCACGCCTGCGTTACGTGTGATCTTTGTTTCTTTTCGGTCGCGCAGGATCATGCTGACGGGATAGATTTTCTTGAGGTTGCCGATCACGCCTGCGCCGTGATTGTTATGTTCAACCAGAACGCCGGCGCATCCGTAATACACACCAATCATTGCGATGAGTTCGTGGAAATCCTCGTGATTGATGTGTCCCCGATACAGAAACACGAACTCGCCTGCCACGCGGTCATACACCCACACCACGCTGTAATCCCGCTGCGCGAGTCCTTCGGCGACATCCACACCCATGCAATAGCGGTCCGCATGCGTGCCGAGCTTCGGTGTTTTCAGGAGCCAGCAATCCGCCGCATTCGCTCCGCCTTTCGGGATGTATGCGACCGATTGCAGCTTGTCGATGTTCGTGCAGCGTCCGTGGATATCGTAGACGGGTTGAACCTTCCATTTCATCGCGACGCGGTACATCATCGCGCCCTGCAGTTTGCCTTTGAGAAGCCGCTCCGTGCGTTCGAGGTATTTGTCGATGAGCTGCGTGTTCCCGAACCACGGACGGTTCCCTCCCGAATACTTAAAAGCATCCTTCCAACAGGATGGGAACTCCTGATTGAACGTCGCGACGTCCTTCCCGCACTTCTCGCGAATCATATACCGACGCCAAGCAACCTGCGCTTCATCCCATTCGTAGGTTTCCATCCCTGCGCGTTCATCGTCATCGAGATTGTTCCTGCTGACGTTTTCGAGTTCCGGATCGCGCCGGTATTCAGGCACTTCATGCCAAGCGGTGAAGAGTGGAATGAAGGAGCCATCCCACACACGCTTGTTGAAAAGCAGGTCTTCGAGATCGTTTGCGTTGTACCTCGCGCACATTTCATCTGCGTGATCGATCGACTCCACCCACTTCGGATAGAAGAATGGATCGCGCCCGTTGCCTGTGCCCTCGATGAAACAGGTTGTCAGTGGATGATCGTCGATCGCATTGAGAAGCGAGAGCTGGACGGCATTGCCGTCTCTGTAATACGGTCCCTCGGTGAGCAATGCATGCGTGATACCTTTGGATTGTCCCAGGCGGTCGGAGTTCGCGGAGAGGAATTTGCAATACGCCCGGCTATCGAGATACTCGAATGTCTCTACGCTCTTGACGTCCTTTGTGTACGGATTTTTCCGGTGCATCAGCTCGTACATCCGGTAGATCGTGTCCGTCGTTTCGTATTTATCGCCGACCATTACAGCGACATCCGGGCGCTCGGTTTTCCACATGAGCCAGTAGATGAACGAGGTCGCAAGCGTCGTCCACATCACGCGGCGAGCCTTGGTTGCGATGATGCGAAGTTGTATACCCAGTTCGAAGTACACCCACAAGATGTACATGAGCATTTTCTTCTGCGAGTAGGAATGGATGAGCGGACGAACGATTTTCCGTTTGTCCGCGATGAATAGGTAGTTGTTCGACATATACTCGAAATCGTCGTAACAACGTTCAACGTCGTCGACGAGTTCATTCCGTTCTATGTCGGTCAGCTGTTGCTGCATCAGTTCCGCTCAAATAACTCCCGTTCCGCCGCTCTACGCTTGACCAATCCGGCAAGCGTGACCTTCCGGCCATTCACCTTCGCTTTGGTCCACTTAGTGAACTCCCGCGCCGCGCCTATATAATCGCTTTTGTTAAGGAGTCTCAGAAGCGTCGAATTGCTGAACGCGGAAATGCCGACGTTGTAGACAAACGAGACAAGCGCATCAAACTGATGTTGTGTCACGTCAACGGTGAGGAGATTGGAGATAACACTCTCCCGCACGGCAAGGTCTGCTTTTAACAATTCCAATGCCTGCGATCGAGAAAGCGGCACAGAGATAGTCTCGTTCTTTCCAATGACATGCCCGTATCCGATGGTGAGTTTTCCGGCAGGACAACGGTATGCTTCCGACCTGAAGCCCTCGAACCGTTGTATAAGTTCTATTCCGTTCGTGCTTGTCGTCATACCTTATTTCCCCTGTCCTGAGCAGCCGAAGGCGGTCGAAGGGTGCGTTTGAAGCTTTCCCATGTATCGTTCGCCAACGCCGTTCCTCCGGCGGCGATCATGGCACCTACGCCAATCGCAGCCGAGGTCAAATCGATTGCCTGACCGGTTACGATTGCGACAATCTCCCGCACGATTTCCAACGGAAGAGTGATCCCATTGTTTGCAGCGATCTTCAGGATCAGCGGCACGAGAACTGTATTCGCGAGCCAGCGCACGGTTTTCGATCCTGCGCATGCTCCGATCCATTTCCAGGCGGTCCTCGCGTATTGTATAATCTTTTCCTTGGCATTCTTCATGATGTGCTCCATTAAAGAATGATACAGCCGGACGGGAACGGGGTTGGGGACGGACGCCCGGCCGTATCTTCCCTCCTCCGAGGGTGTTACATTCCGCGAATTTCGGTTGTGGGTTTCGAGTATTCCCTGATATCGCCCGTAAGGTCCGCGATATCGTTCACAATCGTCAAGCCCTTCTCGATGATCGCCTCGAGCTTATCGTCCGGGATGTCGAATTTATCCTTGAAGAAATACAGTAGCCCTGCACGCTCGTCCTCTGTCAGATCGCCGAGTTCGTTTGGAATCTGACCCGCGCCCTTCACCGCTGTGATCGCCTCTGGCAACAGCGTGAAGAGCGCATTTGCTACGATCATGAGTCCCTTGTTCGTGTATTCGAATGCCGCATGCGCAAACGAAATAATGAATGTCAGTGCGTCCTTTGTCTCGCTCACTCCGTATTTGTTCTCCACCGGCACGGGGACCGGTTCTTCCGTCTGTCCTGCAAGTTCGTCCAGCACCTCGTCGAGGGCATTGTTTTCCACATGGATGTCTGCATCCGTCATGTTCGCTCCTGAATTATTGGTTGTTGTGTTCCTGTTGAGCTTTACGTTGACGAACCATTTCCAGAAGCTCCACCGCGCCAAACTTCACGTCGAGATTATCCTTCAGCATGCTGTGATGCCGCATAAGCAGCTCGAGCGCCTTGTCCTTTGCAAGGAACTCGATCCGTATGCCGAACTGCGTTTGATAAATCTTGTTGATGAGTCTTCGATATCGCGGAGGGATTTCGGCGGGTTTGCCGTTGATGGTGCGAAGTTGGATGCCGTTGCTAGTGATTTCCAACCACACGAACGGGTCGAGAAGCAGCGCATCTTCGAGGTACTCGATAACCTCGTCCTGCTGCAACCTAACTCGTTGAATTCTATTGGATTGCAGTTCGGCGATCCTCTCGTGTACCTTAGCTTTCCTTAACATACGCGAAGCCGTCACCTCCGCGGATTTCCCTTCGGAATACCCGGCGGCGATGGCGGCTTGCTTTCCGTTTCCCAGCCTCACATAGTGCTGGCAGAATGCTTCCTGTTTTGGTGTCAGTGTTCGTACGCTCATGGTACGAACGTACCGCGCTACCTCATGTCAGTGGTGGCGTTTTGGCAGCAGGGCTATTTCAGCCATTGTTCCGCAGCTAAAGGCAATTCATTGAGTTCCGCACGAGCCTCGCGCCATGCCGGATATTGCTGCTCAAGGATCGCAGTAAATCGATCACTATGTACTGGTTCCAATAAGTGTATCATTTCATGCACGAGTACATATTCAATAAGGTCCTTGGGTTTTTTCACCAGTTCAGTATTCAAACGAATATGACGCGCCTTGTGATTACAGCTCCCCCACTTGGTTTTCATTCTCTGTAGGAAATACGCCGACACATGCACGCCGAGCCTAGGCTCCCACTTTTTTATCAACTGCGGAATTAACTCATGTAAAAGTGATTTATGCCATTCGTGGATAATTGACGAACGTTTAACGATATCGCTTCCTGGGCGGACACTAAGCGTTATCCGCTTATGATCGATTGAAACCGATGGTTTTTTATCTCGTTCAATCACTGTCAACAAATGTCGGCGACCCCAGAGGTAATGACTTTCCCTCTCTACAAATTGTCGAGGTGTTTCTCTTTCCTGATTGCGAAGTCGTTGCTGCTGTGCCCTGATCCATCCAAGCTTAGATATCGCATATGCGCGTGCTATTTCAATTCTGGTGTTGGTTGGCGCAGATAAGGTTACACGACCATCTGGAGGATGAACAGAAAGGTGAACATTCTTAATATTTTTTCTTGTAAATGTAATCAACACTTCTCCAAGCTTGATCATCTCAATCATCGGTAACCTGCCAGATTCTTGATGATCTCAAACACAGCGCTCGTCGCAGTACGGTCACGTTCCAATAATGGAAATAGGGCATTAAGTACTTCACTCTCTCGGACTGGGTCTCCATTCCAACCAGCAGGAGCATGCTCGCGCATAGCTTGGTCAATTCTCAATGCTAGTTTAGCTTTCTCTTCATCATCAACCGGACATACAAAATTGCTTGTTTGTATGTTTGCAAGGTTGTTAAATAAGACAATAGCCTCTGGTTTACCATTCAATGACGACGGATATAGTCCGTTAATGCTTTTGCCAACCAATTGTTTCACAAGCGTTTCTGCGTTCCTGAGAAACTCTTCGTATGTGTTTGCATCTTTGCGAATTTGCTTTATCAGATCGTCGAGCAATTTTGACATGTTATCGTAGAATTTCGGGTCTGTCAATTGATTGCGAATGATCGTCTTGCGAATATTGTTAATAATTCCCTCGGCTATGGCATTTCTGGTCAACTTCCCTTTCTCGTTAAGCTTTCTGGCGATGGCATCGTGAATGCCTGTCTCGACAATCAATTGGACAAGGGAGTAATTATCAAACGCACCCAGATGTTCTGCAGGGTCCGCGTGGATATATGTATTTATGAGGTGCCTCATATCCGCTTCGTAGGGCTTGATGTCCAGCTCCTCGCCTGAATGCATTTTTATAGCGGCACGAATATCGGTATAATACTCGAACTCCTTCTGCAATGCTGTAACTTCGGCATCCGTATACCCTGCCTCAGATAGATTCTGAGAAATATTTGCGAAGGCTCGGACAAAAACCGCCACAGATTTATAGAGTGAAATACGTAAGCTCTCAGTAATACTCAATGATTCTGGATTAGCTGCATCGCCGCAAAAGTAATGTAGATACTGCTCTACCTCTCGTGGTTGGGATACCGGCTCGCATAGATATTTTAACGCTTCTCGGGCAGCATCGAGTTGTTTCCTGCCCTCGACAAGCCAATTATTGACGGTTATGTTATTGTCAATTCCATCAGATTCTGTATCAAGCTCATCCGAGTTGTAAACAGCGATAGCCTCCTGAACCTCTACGAACAACTCTTTGAAATCAACAATGTATCCATAGTCCTTGTCTTCCCCGTCGAGTCGGTTTGTGCGGCAAATAGCCTGAAATAGGCTGTGATCGTGTAGTTCGTTATCGAGATAAACATAAGTACAGGATGGCGCATCGAATCCGGTAAGCAATTTGCTTACGACGATGAGAACCTTGCAATTTGCAGGTTCTTCGATGAAGCGCCTCTTGGCTTCATCTTCGTACTGTTTCGTCGTTTGACCATTCTTCAGAACATACTTGGTGTATGTATCATATTTATAACGTTCTTCGCCACCGGCTGGCTCGCGAGAAATTGCATTGTGATTTGGTTCGTAGGAAGTTATGATACCACAATACTCGCCAAATGGTTCATTCTGAAACAGGCGAAAATAATGACATGCATCATAGATTGAAGCTGTGACAAGGAAGGCAGTTCCTCGGTCGTTGTTCAAACGTGGCTTGAAGCCGAAATCCTGAATTATACTTGCAATAATGCGTCGTTTTCGCTCGCCTGAGCTCATTAACGCTTCCATGTTCGCCCAGTGTTTACGGAGTACTGCTTTTTGGAAGTTGTTCAGCTTTTTAGTTTTTATATCGAACCATGCATCGATCGCGCGTTGTGAAGTCAAACGTTGTGGTACATTGCGAGCTTCGTATTTGAGATCCAGAATCACCTTGTCGGCAACACCCTGATGGAATTTGTACGTATGAATATAGGTTCCAAATACTTCACGGGTAGCCTTTTTGTCTTTGCGCAGAAGCGGAGTACCGGTGAAACCGATAAAAATAGCATTCTGCATCCACCGCTTCATCTGTTTATTCATTCTTCCACCTTGTGTGCGATGACACTCATCTACAAAGATGTAAAAACGCCCATGTGTACTCGGCGGTGCGCCTTCGAGGTTAGGCTCATATTTGTGAATTAATGCACATAACAATCGCGGTGTGGGCGCCTCAATTTTCCGCAAGAACTCTTCTCTTGATGTGATACGTGGAGACGGAGTATCCTCACCGATTACCCCAGCATTACGCATGACACCCTCGATTTGTTTATCAAGCTCGTCGCGGTCGGTGATCACAAGTATTCGTGCCTCGGGGTCGTGCTCCATCAGCCACTTGGCGACAAGTACCATTACTATGCTTTTTCCGCTGCCCTGCGTATGCCAGATCACACCACCCTCGCGCCGTCGTATCCGCTCTTGTGCTGCTTTTACACCGAAATATTGGTGTGGACGTGGTACCTTTTTAGAACCAGCATCATAAATGATAAAATCGTGTATCAGGTCGAGCAATCGATCCTTGCGGCACATTTGCATGAGTGGTTTATCGAGTAACGCACCTATTGCGATGGTTGCATCCTGGCCATTTCTATCTTCATCCTTCCATTCGACAAAATACTTCTCAGGAGTTCCAGTCGTACCATAATGTAATCCCTGCGAATCGCTACCCGCTAAAACCAACTGCACCGTGCCAAAGAAGCCTTTGTTGAATATCTCTTCCTGGTTCGTAATGAGCTGACGCACACCGTCAGCCACCTCGACCGAACTGCGCTTGAGTTCGACAACAGTTACTGCAATACCATTGATGTACATCACCAGATCGGGACGGCGTTCGATGCTGCCCTTGAGTGTTACCTCCTCTGCAAGTGCGAAGTCGTTTCGGTCTGCATGATCCCAGTCAATAAGATGCACTGTTTCGTGCACCTTACCAGCAGCAATCTGTACTGGCACGCCATATCGAAGCAGTTGATATGTCCGCATATTGGCTTGGTATAATGTTATACCCGTAGTATCTGCTGCCATCTCAAGCTTCTGCAGAGCGGCAGAGATATGTACATCCGTGTACCCGCGTTGCTGTAGATTCGCACGTAACAGATCAGATTCGATGTGCCTGTTATTCTTTCGCTCATGCCAGTCTCCTAGGTAGCGATACCCAAGGCAATCTGTCCTTTGCGTATCTGTAAAGAGTGCTACCACACGGTTCTGTGTCACACGTTCGGGTCGGATACTTTCAGACATTATTAGCCTCATTGTTAAATTTAGAATCGAGACTTTCATCTAACCGTATTAACGTTTTATTGATTTCTGAGTGACTCACCTCTATCAACATATAATAATTGTTTTCCTTGAAACCAAGCGACACTAGCAGATCCATAAGATTACTGATTCTCTTGCAATCGTTTTCATATATTGTGATTATATATTTAATACTATCGTGGTACAAGTCGAATGATGTAAATATGTTATTTAGGCGGCAATTTAGCTTAATATGAGGCTCTGTATTCATATCCGTCACATATTCGTATTGTGAATAAAGTCGATTAAGCTTCTGATCTTTAATTATTCCATGATGGAGACAATACGTAAACAGCTCAGCATGATATCCATTCAGTTGTGAGCGCTTCAAAAGATATTTCGCACCCGATTCATGCCTACGCATAAATGTTCGCTCGCAATATTCTATTGCCTCCGGACAATGCATGAGCGCTTCGCGCCAAGGTTCAATTTCCTTAATCGATTCGATAATGCTCTTTAGCTGAACAGTAATATCCTGATTAGGCGACAAACGTTCCCATAGCTGATGTAATATTCTACGTGCCCGAAGAGTATCAAATCCGTATCCCCTCAACATCCGTTTCCAGCTCGTTGCTTCCGTTGCCGAATTCACAAGAAAAGAATCGTTTGTGTTACTTGGCAACAAATAGTCGCCGATACTGAGCAGTGCCCGCTGCCATATATATTCTCCCGGATCCTCCAATCCTTTTGATGTGAACATTGCTTCTGCCAAACGTAAGTATCGTAAATAGTTATTTTGCAGTTCAGTATGCTTTGAGTCATCCCAGATTTCTGGTTCTTTCTCTTTTACGGCAGCATCTACGCCACAGAAATCTAAAAGGAATCCGATCTGTCCTCTGAAATATTCATGTTGTTCGGCACGATCGATCAATTCCCTCCATGAACGATCCGATAGTATTAACTGTGCTTTTATTTTTTCCTCTCTTGCTTGCCATCCGGCGAACCCTGTAATAAATTCTCCATTCTGCGCGATGTAGAGGAGAATACCCGGTGAACTATTAACTAATTCATCTATCTGATAAATACTACCACGTATGTCATCCAACCGGTAATCTGTATTTACAGTCAGATTATATATAATTCTCATGAATTCCTGAAACTCCCCGGAATCGATGGAATCATAATGCTTCACAATGTAAGCAGTATATGCTGCAAACTGAACAATCTCCGTGAATGGAATATCTGTTCCGCTTGAGACTACTTTAATAAATACTTCCTTTTCGTTAAGAAAGCGGGTGTCCGGAAGTCGAATCGCCAGCGAACCTCTGGCTGAACTCCACGAATCGAGCAGACGAATAATTGTTATCGTAAATCGCTCATCAAGCCAGCCTCGAGTATGATAAGTCGAGTAGGATATATTTTGCTCATATCTCAGTGTAAAACTATCCTTTGCATATTCAGTGTCATTAGGGTCTCTAGTAATTAAAGCCACCATTCGAATCAGATTCATGAAGGCATTATCGTAGAGGTTGCTTTCTCTATCTCTGAGATTCCAGAAGAGTTCCGCCCAGGTCGTGTCCATTTGACGAGCGACGTATTCGGCGGTAGACAATGGTTGTCCATTAATTTCGAAAGGTACTGCCGTCAGCTGATGTTTTAGTTCTTGTTCGTAGCGGGCTTTGAACGTTTCAAACACTGTTAGGGGCTTCCCTCGTGCATTCATTTTAATGTAGAGATCATCTGACAGACCAAAGTTATCCATCGGAAGCAGATAGAACGTGATTGCTGGCTGATCTTCGTCAATCAAACGCGAAAACAAGCCATTTGTAGTTCTAAATCTTATGTGGATTGCATCGATCATGTTAATGGCCGATTGTATTGTTTGATCAAAGCGCCAATTGAGAAAATACCATGACTGATCAATAATCAACCTGCTTACAATTTCAATGTATTCGGGATGAACAGTAGGACGATACTTTACAAGTTCATCGAAGAATTCGGTACTGCTTGGGCGTACACTGTACGCAAACCTTGAGTGCCCATTATTTTGAAATATTTGCTCGAAGCGTTGCCATTCATCGTCACACCAAGCAAGATACCAGTGTAAAAGGAACAACGTCGTCAATCGTTGCTGCCCATCCAATGGTAGGAACTGTGTATCCTGATCACCTTCTACACTACCGTAAATGAAATCAAGGTTCAATGGCAATGCTGGATCGTTGGTAGGTTTTTTTAGCGCATCTTCCAATGCACTCAAGAACTCTTCTCGCACCTCTCTTTCACTAGCTCGACCTTGTGCATAATCTCTCTGTATCAGCGGGATCCGGATACATTCATTCTGTATCAGCAGTTGCTGATAATTTATCTTACTACCAATATTCATTGATTTCCCTCCACTTTTTCACAAAATATATTTACCAAGGTTTCAAGTATAGCTTCTCTGTACCCATTCCGGTCAGAATCGCTCCAGAACATCACATTGTCTACCTGTGGACTGTAACATTTAAGAAAAACGTTACGAGTGCATAGAGGTACAAAAATGCCGTCTCGATCAAGATCCAATATGCGCTTGCGTTTCACAGCGAAAACGGCATTTTTGTAACTTCTATTGGTGTGTTCGTCGAGCAACGTTAAATTTTCAATAACGTGCTCGGCCTCTCCATCTACATCTTCGTGAAAATACTCGAGAACCTTCTCATAGACAATGTCAAAAAATTCTTCGGTTGCATAATCATGATAATGTGCAATATATTTTTTAATTTCATCGACTGAATCATCTCCGGGTATTTGTAAATTCAGATAACCGAGACAATTATCTAGCCAACTATTCCTTTTATCGGCACGTCTTGGTTTATCATCCCCTACCGAGCGTATATGTTCGATATCCCAATTCTCCGTCTTGAAACATTCGAATTGAAATCTCATATTCGATTTTCGGTTTTGTAATAACGTAGCAATATTAAACAGCAATAATATAGATCGTATTATATGTGAATCCGATCGTTTCGAATAAGAGATCTCCGCCAATCGCTCGGCTATCTGCGTTCGAATAAGTTGCTCATCTGGAGGATTAGTCAACTGTTCGCCGATGGTTCGCCGGAAGATTTCATTCCGCAAATGGACTTCGAAATGGCTTTTTAAAGAATCTTTTGAAAGCTTCCAAATTGCGTTGAGGGTAACTCCTTCGTTGACAAGGTAGCCAATCATATGGAATAATCTACGATCCCCATACCATTCCTCAAGCATCTGATAGGTGTTCTTAACTTTCAGCCATTCCTCATCCAGCTTTACTCCTGCCGCATTCAATCGCTTGTTGAATTCATAAAATATACTATAACTATCATTACGCGATATGGTAGTATATCCATGCGAATCAGCCATCAATTCGAATAGGAAACCAATGCGGTTTTGTTTTCTTTCATGATCGTTGCTGAGAAAGCACCAGAATGCATCGGATTGAAGCGCTTTTTCCATCTGATCCCATTCGTATGCAATGCGCAACTGCAAGCTTGCTGAATCCTTATCATCGGGTCCTTTTCTGCGAAGAAAGAGTGCGCGGATGAGTTCGTCGTTCGTGAGAGGAATTTTGCCAACGTTAAGGCGGGTGAACGCGCTCACCGCGTTATCGTGCTCATCAAGCTGAAACCAAATTACTTTCGTATCGTTGAGTAACGCTGTTTTAATTGCTTCCACTTCACTATCATGCTGTTCAAACCATGACTCAATTGCTTGAAGCGCATTGTAGATATGGAAATAATCCCCATTGTCCTCGGACTCTGTCTTGGAAGGTTCCGCGAGGAATTTATCCAACAAAGGTCGGGTTTCATATTCCAATGTGAATACCGGTTTTCTGAATCTTTCGGTAAGACGCTCATTGAAATGACGCAAAATTAAAAGTATTGTTGTCAATCGTTGCTGTCCATCTACAACTTCGAAACGCCCATCATGGCGTGTTTTTACTACTAGGGGTTGGAGGCAATAAAATTCTTTTGGTTGCGGATTTCGGCGATGAGTGAATTCCCGGATGTCGTCGAGGAGTTGCGTCACTTGTAGGGGATCCCAACGGAAACCACGTTGATAGTCAGGGACAAAAAAATGAAGTACCTGGTCTGTTTCATCCGTGCGTAATTCACTTACGGTTTTTAGCGTTATTTGCTGCCCATTCATACCAACCTCGTTTTCCCTGTGAGCAATTCCTGCATCATGGCTTGTTTCAAATCGCGGGTTTTGTTACGGCGTTTTTCAAGAGCTTCTATTTCTGTATCCATATCGGAGAGGACTTCGGAGATTGCGGCTTGCTCATCTGGATATGGACAGAGTATTTCTATACTCTCAATGGTTCCTGCATTAAGGCTAGGGACGCCAGATGCCTCATTATATTGTAGCCAATCAATTAAGCAGAAGCGATAATAGAGGAATTTTGCATCGTTTCTATCAAGGATAATTGAGTAGAAAAGAGTATCAATGGCCCAAAAGGGAACATCCATATACCGCGGTACATTAATTGTGCCCTTTCGACCAAGTAACACCGAAGGATTATTATATAAAGCACGCCATGCATAACCAATCCGTCCACCTGTACCTAATATTGGATATACTCCGTCTGCCGCTTCTGCATTGTGTTGACTTTTGCCGTGACAAATAGTCAGCAATTCCCCCAATCGCTTCACCTCCCATTTCTCTTCAAATCCCGGCAGACGAGTTTTTCCAGTGAGGAGTTGCTGCATAGCAGCTTGTTTTATGTCGCGCTTTTTGGTGATAAGTTTATCAAGACTATCCAGTAGTGCATCCACATCACTTAACGCAGAAGCGATGGCTCGTTGTTCTGTCTTAGCGGGCGGCAAAGGTACGAGCATATGTGCAATCATCTCCCGGCGAACCGAATCAACCGAGGATTTTGCTGTCATTTGCATAATTCTATTATAGAAGGTCGAGCTGAAATATAAGAAAAAGAAATAGCCATAAAGGCGATCGCAAAAGTGAGATATTTGATATACACGTTGGTGAACATCAAATTTACCGTTTATGTAATGGAATACTTTTCCTGTTCCAACACCATCGCCTGCGGTCAATACGGCTTCGCCGTCGAATGAATAACTATCTATCCGCTCGATAATTTGCGAACGAACAAAGAAAGGATAATTACCATCGTTCTTACGATCTTGGGTGTTTTTATTCCCCGTTGTGATGATTGCGAGGTTTTCTATACAGTCGATCTCCCAGTCCTCGGGAATCACACCCACTTCCGTCTGTTTGTATCCCGGTTTTATCCCCATACCGCACCCATACGCTTGAGGTGTTCATCGACTCTCGCGGATAACTCAGCCACTGCATCAACCAGTTGTGGCAATGGAGCGGCGTAGCGTTCGGCAAGCAACCGTATTCGCCCTGCGAGTGTCTGCGATACGCGGTCCAATTCTCTGTTTACCGCAGAGGTCAGTGCAACCATCCATTTATCGTCCACCACAAGCGATTTAATCTCCTTCTCGCTGAGTTGCGGGTACTTTTTATACGCCAACAAATCCAAGGTAATTTCAGCTGTCCTAATTTCCCGCTTAATTTCGTCCTGTTCTTCGAGTAACTCCAGATACCGGGCTGCAGCGCGAAAGTCTGCGAAATGTTCCGGCAGCGATTCGCTATCCAGCCGTTCCAGATAATGCGCCTGGGCTTCATCGAGCATATCGCTTGTCTGTTTGGACTTGGCTTTTACTTGCTTTTCTGCCTCGATATATGCGGTAAGCGTAATCCTTTCCTGCTGGTTGGTGATCGCAGCTAACCGGTCTTTGACAGTTTTGAGCATCAGCCTTCCCTTGGCATCCTTCAGCGCGGAAATGTAGTGGTGATCGGTAAGCGAGCGCAGGTCGGCTGCGTGCCGTTCCGACTGATCCGTAAGGTCGAAATACACCCGGCAGGATGCTTCGTCCTCCTCGTTCCACAAGGTAAGGAGCGCATGATTGAATGCCTCCAGCGCGTCGGCTTTCGATATCACATTCTGAAGCACTCCTTCCTCGCCGCCGTATCTTTCTAATAGTTCGGAAAGGTTGGAATCGACTGTGTCCAGTTCTACCCTGAGTCTGTCCAATGCCTCTTGCTCTTCTGGAAAATACCGGTCTACAATATATTGCTTGGGGACGAGGTCGCAGGTCCAGCCTTTGTCCCTTACGTCTCCCTTCCGTTTCCCGATTTTAATCACCTCTAAAACCCTGCGAGTTTTTGCTACCCAACCTTCATCGGCAATAAGATAGCAATCGTCCTGCATCGTTTCATTCCAGTAATCCATGATGTGCTGGTAAATGTCGTACGCATCGAGCAATGGAACTGTTCGAAACGCCTGGAGTAGCGACTCTGATATGATGCTAATTAGGTGTTTCGGCTGGCTCTCTCGATCGAAGCCTTTCATGTGAGGGATATTTGCCGATTGCCACCGGGTAAAAACATCGATCGCGGACGATATAAATGCGGCGAATTCTGTATGCTCCAGAACTGCAGCCTTGACCTCGGTTATCGGCAAGCGTAGCTTACTGTAACCGGGTCTGCCTGCGCTAACAAAGAGAACACCGCGGACACTTGGGATGACCTGCCAGAAGGCATCTAATGCGTCGATATCCCTCTCGGGTATACCTCCCCGGAGATGACCATCGATATCCTGTACATCCTCAGGCTCAGTACTATCAATATAACGCGGCAGATTGAGGTTATAGTCGTTACGCGCATCAGCAATTTCATCGACGGGCACCATGCGCGCATAACGCGGTGTTTCAATCTGTTTTAGGAAGGTATCGACGATTTTGTGGATATCCTGCTCGCGCAGCCGGTTTTTGTTGCCGTCTTTAATGAATCCTTTTGAGGCGTCGATCATGAAAACACCCTTACGGGCTAGAGCGTTTTCCTTATCCAAAACAAGGATACAGGCTGGGATTCCGGTTCCATAAAACAAATTTGCAGGAAGCCCGATAATACCTTTTAAATATCCGGAGAGAATGAGTTCTTTGCGGATAACTGCCTCCGCGTTGCCTCGAAACAACACACCATGCGGAAGGATGCACGCGGCTTTACCATTACTCTTCATCGATCGAATAATATGCAAAAGGTACGCATAGTCGCCCTGTTTTGCGGGCGGCACACCCCATCCGAAGCGTTGGAACCTATCGCTGGATGGTGTAAGTCCAGTACTCCACGTCTTGTCCGAAAATGGCGGATTTGCAACAACGAAATCGTATGTGCGAAGCTGCTCGCCATTTAAAAACCTGGGCGATGAAAGTGTGTTGCCGGCGTATATTTTAGCTGTCGGGAAGTCATGCAGAATCATATTCATACGTGCAAGACCCGCCGTTGTCACGTCCTTCTCCTGTCCTTCCAAAGTAATGTGTTTCCCTGACTCAGCAGCAACCTTTAAGAGCAATGATCCCGATCCGCACGTCGGGTCGTATGCCGTTGTCGCTGCAACTGCCTTATCCGGCATGATGCCGATGACCTTGGCGATTACGCGGCTGACTTCGGAAGGCGTATAGAATTGACCTTTACTCTTGCCGCTTTCCGTTGCAAAATGGCGCATAAGGTACTCGTAGGCGTCGCCTAGGATATCGTCGTGTTCGGCGCGATTCTTTGAGAAATCCAACTCTTTCTTCTCGAATATCGCAATCAGGTTAGAGAGCCGTTCTACTTTTGCCTGACCTTCTCCGAGTTTATTTGGGTCGTTAAAATCTGGGAAGTCGGAACTTGCCAGTTGTTCGTTGTTATCGACGAGCGGTTGAATGATCTGCGTATTGATTTTATCGCCGATGTCAGACCTTCCCTTCAGATTCACCATATCCTTAAAACTTGCGCCTGGCGGGATGATCACCGGAGGTTTAAAGACGTCGGAATCTGCGTATTTATCGGATATGTACTTAATAAACAGCATGAATAGGACATAGTCCTTGTATTGCGAGGCATCCATGCCTCCGCGTAGTTCGTCGCAACTTGCCCAAATTGAGGAGTAAAGTTCTGATTTCTTGATCGCCATGTAGACTCAAATCTCGTTTCTTACAATATACGACCAACTCAATCGAATCTGAAACGGTCCAATATTACCAAATAGGCATCGATTTACGACTTTCTGCGTTTTATCCATAGTTATTTTGTATCATACCTTCTGCACACTATGTTTTTTCTACTTCTCCTTCGCTTTCCTTAGCATCCTCAATATTTTTCGTTAGTTTCTCGTCGAATATATTAACAGATATTGATGCTCCGTGCGTTTATTTTCTGAACGAGGATATTCCTCATGCATTCTTTTGTTAGTATCGCCCAATATATTATAAGACGAAACAAATGAAGATGCAGTCATACACGGTTTACTCTTATTTTCACATGTTGCCGAGGAGATTTTGATTGCTTTCCCTTTTTAGCCAAAATCGGCTACACTGTTTCTCATGATTTTTTGATCACTTCTTTTATTGATAACGATGTCTTTGTCAGCGTTGAAAATGATTTCTCACTTTTACGTCACGATTGCGCTTGACATTACGGGATAATCGAATTATTTTTTGTATGAAATAACCTCAAGATGTAGTGCTTCTTCCCAGTCGCGTGCTCGAATGTTGCGAGCGTTTGGCGCTATGTTGTTCTTGGAACAAATACTGAAGTATGCCTATGCACGGGGATGGTGTTATGAAATCCTTCATTTTTCTACTCTGTCTTGTTTCAGCAAGCTTCTCACAAGATATCGCTACCTACAATGTTGAAAATGATTTCCCTGGGGCTCTGCCTACTCAACTTGTTCCATACAACAGGTATTGGTATATAGATCGTTTTCAAAATGGTGTTGGGGGTATAGCGAAGTATTTCGTTAATGGTTCCCATTGTGAATACAACGGCAATATTACTCTACCCTCGCATATACAACGGCTATTTGGGATGACGATTACGAAGGATGGTAACTTAGCTGTAATGAGCAATGAGACAGTTCACATTATTGATCAAAGCGGCTCAATAATTCGTTCATGGATATCAGGATATGTAAATACCGCCAACTTTGAATCCGTCTTAGCATCCGACTCTAGCGATAGAATTTATGTGGCATCATGTACTGCTAATTCCAGAGTATTTGTTTACGACATTTTCGGGACTGTCATTGATACAATACTCACAGTCGGTAGTACACCATACGTCGTATTCATCAGAAAGGAGGATCAGAGTATATGGATTCTTTCGAGAGTAAATTCTGGCAGCAGGTGCGTTATCGAAGCATTTACAGCGTATCCATTACTAGAAAGGTTCATTTATTACGATATATCTCATCCAGCCGGCGTTCTTCCAGGCACAGGAGATAACTATGACGACTGGATGCGTGTGGTCGCCAGCGGGACGAAAGTCCTGATTTCGCAATGGGCGTCAACAGGGCATAGAATCCTTGTCTTCAACAAGGATATGAGCACTCTTTACTGCGATTTTAAACGTACAGCGTTGCGGAGCAACACAGAAATAAATATGCCTACTGCCATTGGTATTGACGGGGACGAATGCGTTTTTTTAGATTTAATGGAAGATACTCCAAATAATCTAAAGTATATCAACTATGTTACAAGTACAGGGTACTGTAACGATGGACCAAGACCAGAACCCCCATATAATCTGCAGATCTCTCCATATCCAGATCGTATAGAGCTTAATTGGGTACCCAGTCCCACAAACGACATTGATAAATATTTGGTCTACAGGAGGCATAAGGATGGCGGTTCTTACGAAGGCTACATTCATCCTTGGGGTGAAAGCTATGGAACATCGTATACGGATATTACCAACGTCTCTCCCGGTACAGAGGTCTGTTACCAGGTTACGGCTGTCAAAAAACAACGCGAGAGCGACCCATGCAGCGAAAACTGTGGAGATCCGCCACATGTGCTCCCTCCTTCGAATGTAAAAGCAATTGGATCTGGAGATCATATCACTATTAGCTGGGATTCAAGTGCGACTCCAGGAGTGCTTTCATATAACATCTTTCGCAAAAAGTCTAATGAGAGCGACTATTCTATCTATGTTTCTAATCTACCAGCTCTGAAATATTTCGACTACGATAACAACAGCATTGACACGAATCTCGAGTATTGTTATAAAATACAATCAATATTGTCCGTTGAATCGAGCGTCCTAAGCACTCCAGCTTGCGCAAGCGTTACACCCATCGCTGCTCCAACCAATATATCCATTTCTCAACAGGGTCAATCCCTAAGACTGTCATGGAGTCCTTCAACGACACAAGACGTAACGTATCGTATTTATCGAAAAGAAGAAACAGAAAACGATTATACCCAAGTAATTAACAGCCAGAGTAATTCCGAATACATTGACAACAGTGTTTCATGGAACAGCCACTATTGTTACAAAGTCCAGACTATTGCTGGATTCCTTGCAAGCAACCATACTGATCCAGTCTGTTCAATATATGGCATCGAATCGCCAACGGTACTTCACGCAACTAGCGTTGGTGCCAAATTCGTCCTGCTGTCATGGAACGATAACTCAAATAACGAAACTGGATTTTCGATTGAGATATCTTCAGATGGAATCAGTTTTAATCCAAAAACACCTTCTATCGCAGCTAATATCAGCGAATACAAGATAGATGGGCTGTCTCCGAAAACAAAATACTATTTCCGAATTATTGCATATAATTCGTCCGGCAATTCCATTCCAAGTCAGATATTTAATATTACTACACTTGATGATACTGAGTTGAAGGAGTTTAATGATCAGCTCGATATACTTAGTGCTCATGCTGACGTCCTACAGAATTTGATTCTTCTACCCGATGAAGTTCACACAACCATTTTATCCTTTTACTTTGGTCAGCCATCTCAAGGATACGATGTTACCGCCATCAGAAAACTCGTAACGGATTTTCGGCAATCGCCGCCTACAAATTTGGCAAATGCCAAGGAAACAATATTGCGATTGAATCTATTATTAGAAGCTGTTGAATATAGTTATGAATCCACATCAAATCCCGGCGCAAAGAAGATGTCCGAGGAACTATTTCGCAGTATGTCTTCAGCAATAAACGCATTGTTTTCTGCTGGTTTTATATATGTTAGTATCTTAAACGGCGATGAGGCAGTTTTTAATGTAATCGAAGCTGCTATGACAACCATCTCCACAATTGCTTCTGTTATGAATTATGACGACAAAACAGTTCCAGCCATATTAAATGGAGCGAACGAACTCCGGGAAGCCTTTTTACAAAAGAAGCCTACTCTTGCTGGTGTTCAAATGTCACAAACTATTTTAAATTCCATTATTACCTGGTCTACATTATATCTTAGTGCGAGATACGTCTCTGATTATTTTATACCGCAAACCCAGTACATTGTCACAACCTACCCTGACAACGAAGCAAGATACATGAAGCACTCTATGACCTTTTTTGATGCAAATCAAAAAGTGCAAGTATCAAAAGCTAAGATTGAGCAATCATGTACAAATTTCGAAAAGCAATTTACTGCCAGCGAGACTGCTTGCATGTTTGCTGATATAATTTCTTTGACACCAAATAATTGGGTCAAACTTGAGGCCGCGCTTTTCCAAGTTGGGCTCAACGCATCATTATCTGCGGAACGCTGGTACTGGCTAAACGATGGCATTATCCAATTTTACAGTGCAGTTCCCGAAAAGGTTTCCATTCCAATTCTCGTTAATAAATGCGCCATTCATTCATTTTTCCCCGATATTAATCTCGCATCCGCTTCTTCGAATGCTCAAGCATATTCCATACAATCATTAGCAATTCTTCCCCCCATTCCAGTCGAATACTCTGATATAATTTCGGCTGATATTCTACTTTTACAAGATATCCGCGACGCAATCGTTTCGAAGAACATGCAATCTATAAATTTGCTTTATCCCCGAGCGAAAGACGGCGCCACTTTGGTAAATCGAGTATTATTATCTCTCACAACTACACTCCAGGCTGTCAATAAGTACGATCTATCATCTGATTCCATAATGATGCGAAGCTATTTTGATATTCTACGAAATGTGACATCTGTCAATATCGCTAGAAGCGGGATAAATATTTATGTAGCGTACCTTCCATCAAATATAGCCAGCGAATATTCTGACACCTGTATCGCAAGAATTGATTTCATCCTCGATCGTTTTAACGGTTTGATTAACTCGCTAAACCAATATAGAGCTGCCTATGCAAATTCGTTTAAAGCACCTTGTTTGGTGTCTAAATCCCTAAGCAAATCCGAGATCTCTATCGATGAATATCGAATAGTAGTAAAAGTAGCTAATATCGGCAATTCTGTACTTCCTACTTGCACTCTTCGACTAACCTTGTATTCCGACTCGATAATTTATTTAACTCCTCAAGAGATTAGTGTTGATAATATATTGCCAGGTGATAGCAATACATTTTATTGGGACATACGTATTAGCCCTTCCTATAATATTAAGGCTGTCGTTGAAGCACTAACTGATTCTTCCTCCAAAATATTGGATTCTGACAGTTTTAATTTCTTTGACTCCGATGTTATTGCTCCAACACCAACTCCCAACGTAGATCTATTTTTCAATTATCCCAATCCCGCACGGAACACAACCACAATACAATATTTTTTGTCGAAGAGATCGATGGTTTGCATCGAGATATTTAATGTATTTGGCCAACTTCTTTTTCGACCAGTTTCTAGTCTCCAATCCAGAGGACATCATGACATCGTCATTGGCTGCAACAATCTTCCAACTGGGCTGTACTACTATTCAATAACAGTAGGAGATGAGAGGCGGATAAAATCGATGACAATACTAAAATAGTCATAACTGCGTAGACAATGCTAATTACAATTCCACAACCTAACCTGATGCTTCCAGTCTTAGTTGGGATCATGGATAGCACCAGCTAAACGAACTCTCTGCGCGCATGCTCGTAATTCTGTGTTGAATATGCCTATCAGTATCGGTCATCAACGCTGACTTTTGAGTAAGGTATATGCTGGAATTACCAATTTAGCCATCTATGTGTAAGATAGTATAATCCATAAAACACAGACGCTTATGTTGCAGCAACAGTATATACTTTTTAACTTTTCGCTTCTTTTTGTCAACCACACCACCTCGCCCCATCTCGCTGTATCTCCGCAATATGCTCATTCAGCCAGATTACTTGATCCGCGTAGCTCTGCAGATCGGTCGAAAGGCTGTGCCGGAAGCCGCAAATGCATATTTCTTTATGAAGGACATCCTTCACGAAGATGAGTGCATCTTCGAAATCGCCGTCGCCGGCGCAGAGTACAAGTCTGTCGTACTTCCCTTCTATCGCCAGCCTGATAATGAGCGTGGCTATCCCTACGTCAACACCCTTCTGCAGCTTGAATTCAAATTGCTCGCCGCACTGGTCGCAGATGCGAGTTTCCTTATGGAGCGCATAAAGCTTCAGCTGCAACTCCGGCCCTTTTGGCGAAGGTGCCTGCAACCAGTCCAGAAACGCACCTTGCACGTCCTGACAGGATCTAACGACCGAATTCAGATAGTACCCTTCCGTCATTTTGTCTCGAATCTTTTCCTCAAGAAGACGTTTCAATTTCAGGTAGTCGAAATGAACAGTCGTTGTTTTTAGCAGATATGCGCCATCCACAATCCATATCGTTTTCATGACGGATCCCAATAAATCAATAAATATCCATCGCGAATGTGGGCTCGCGTGAAAGGAAGCTCTCACAATTGTGAGAGCAGTTTCGATGTCCTTCGGAGAAAGAGCTTACCTACTGTTTTCTCAAGATCTGCTCACCTACTACCTCCTCACCATTCTCCTGCTCACGGTGCCGTTTGGAGTTGAGAGGACGTACATATACAATCCCGGTTGCAGGCTGGAAATGGTGACCGTATTCATTCCCGGCTGTGCATCGATGGGCTGTGATGATACCAGGTTACCGAGTGTGTTGTATACTGATAGCGCCACCTGCATTTGCGATTCAACGTTGAACGAGATGGATGTGGTCTCCGAGAAGGGATTCGGGTAGTTCTGATAAAGGGTGATACCGTTAATAGCAGGGACCTCAGGTATTCCAACCGTTTCAACGATATCGTACACAACGCTCAACGATTTGGGACTGTTGGGCGCGGAGGAAACGAAGTCAACGGCGCCGGTATATGTACCAAGATTCATCGCCGTGGTATTGGGTTGGATATCAACGGTTTGGGTATTGCCGTTCGTGGGCTGAACGCTCAGCCACGAAGGATATCCCTGCGCGGTCCACGGCATGGAGAGCGGCGAACCGACATAGACCATAATTTGTTGCGCCGTCGGCAATGCGGCATCTTTCTTGGCAATGAAATACAATTGCTTATGCGACAACGCCAAATCGATCTGCGCTTTCTGTGCGATAATGACAGTATGATCGCATGGCACATCCGCCGTTAGATTATCGGCTGTGAACGAGAATGTGATATCTTGCGTGCCGAGGGACTGCACCGACGGCTCAGCGCCAACCATCCACGATTGTTGCACCGACGTACCCGGTTCGATATTGCCGTAGTACTTGGTCGGAGATTCGCCCGTCATGAGTTGGAGATGATTCGGCAGATGAATTGTACCATTGCAGTTCGTGAGCATTCCGGTGCCGGTGTTGGTGATTGTATAATACACCTGGAACGGATTCGGGATGATCGTCTCCGCAGTTCCGTTGAGCCAGAGGGAGTCCACTCCATCAGCGATACATGCTGCGCTGTACGTCTTTGCCTCCTCATCGATGGTGTATGTCCACGAGCACTCGCGCCATTCCGGATGACTCGCAGTACGGTACCGCATGGTCACGGTTTCCATCACCTGTGTTTCTGCCGGTAGAACATCCAGTTTCCAGTCGAACTGATGCGATGCTTTTGCAGCGAGCGAGGCAACTGATTGCGGATTTGTCTCCCCTGCCGCCAGTTTCAGATGCGGTGCATTTGTAAGATCGATTTCTGCTTCAACTGTTGTTTGCACTGTATCTACATGATTATAGACCACAAGCGATGCGGTTACCGGATTGGGTTCATACCGGCGATCATTCTTGTTATATATGATGTGCGCTGTCGATTGCGCTTCGCATCTCATGTCCGTGATTGCAGGGAGGATGAGATGATGCTCGCACACAGCAACAGGTTTGTTCTCCGAGTCGTACGCAGTAATCGTGATCGTTACGTTCCTTTCGTACGCCGAAGTCAGTGCCTTGAGATTCCATTGCAGATCATGTTTACCGTTTGGCGAAAGCGGCGTGACAGCAACTGATAGCGGATCAGAAGTCGTGATATCAGCAGGCAGTGTCATGACTACCGAAGCGACATCGAGCTGCGCGGAACCTTTATTCTCAAGAGAATAATCCAGATCGAATGGATTTGGATCGTAGGAGTAACCCTGCACTGTCAATATTGCAGGTGCGTTGATCGTGCATTGTATATCAACGAGAATCGTTTTCACAACAACAATGCATTCGCAACTACGCCGTTCAGGTGCAGTCAACGCAAAATAGGAAAATCGGATTGTATCGTATGTGTTCAGCGATGTCGTCGCAATTGTCGCGAGTTCCCATTGCAGCGGAGATATTGCGTTGATATCGAGAGAGTACAGTGTCTTTATCGCCGGGTAACCTGGTTTCAATCCCAAATGCGGTGCGCTGGTGAGATCGATGGCGACTTCGATTCCCCGCTGAACGGTATCCGCGATATTGGTAATCTCCATTTTCGCAGATATCAATGCCGGGATACCAACCACCGGCGTATAGATAATAGTATCAGTACAAGCCGTCGCGCAATCCAATCCCTGTATCGGCAACACAACAAGCTCTCTGCTGCATCGCATTTTTTCGTAGCCGTACCGGTCGTATCCAATACATTCTACAGCTATATTGCGCTGTATGCTTCGGCGTTCCAGTTGCAGCGTAAAGGATGTTGTATAATCTCCTCCCGGTTGTAGCACTCCCGGCGATCGCAGCGTATCACCTTCGGGGACAGTGTGTAGCATCATGCCCATTCCGGTGCGAAGAACGAGTTTTGCAATTTCGCATTCCTCATCACCGTCATTCCTCAAGTTGACAGAAACCGGAAATGGATTCGGCGCTTGATGATTTGCCGCATCGACACGAATCGTATCCTGGTGGCCTATTCCACAAGCAATATTGCATTGATTAATATCTACGATATCGATATATATCGGCTTGTTGCATAACACCATCGAGCCGCTATCTGGCGGCAACAGATAGATACACATGGTTCGTAGATCATATACCGTATCGTGGGTAATCGACGAATCGAGCCGAAGCGTCCATTCCGTTCGTGCGGTATCAGATACCTGGACGGGAGACGGTTGCGGGATGGATGGATTCTGCGACGAGCCGACAAGATGCAGCTCTTTTGGAACCTCCAATTCCACCGAAGGAGCTGTGAGTACAAAAATACCTCTATTCTGCAACTCATAATTGACGCGTATGTCCGGATAATCAATTTTTCCGTTGACCCGAAACAATCTCACCGTATCCGGTGCGATGATGGAGCATTTCTCGGTTCTATTACATAATGGGATATGGAGACGTGCTATGAAACCATCGGATCCACCGTGTTTCTGCGTTTGAATTGCATCCTTAGACACAGGCAATTGCTTTCGAGTTTGACGTGCTGTGTATATATTTCCTCGTCGATCAATCTTTGCTACTTTTCTTTGATATGATGACCCCGACATTATTGGATCCATGATGTCAGTTGATGTGCTCATGGTATAGACAACATTACTGATGGCAGAATCGATGATAGCGATGAATGGGGCATTGTTTGTGCGATATCTCGAAAAGATATCGGGAATTCTATCCGCGTGCTCACCATGAATATAGATGTTGCCGCAATCATCCACCTGGATATTATGCGTTGCGGATACCGTTGTCTCGCTGGAATCGCCGAGGAATGTCGTAAGATTGAGTAGTGCTCCCTGGGAGGAAATCCGAAAGTAATACGACGTTACAATGGGAGGCACGTCGCTGTGCCTTCTCAGTTGAAATCGCTCTGGTAATGGGTTGTATGTTTCCGGTTCGCCATAATTTGATGAAGTTGCTACACCGTGGATATTATCATCTTTATCAATGACCATATCATGGATAAAGTTTTCGCCGGGCATCGGCGCCCAAGTGGAGAAGATAATTTTCTGTCCCAAAGAATCCATTTTCAACACAAACCATCCTCGGGTCGAATCCGTGGAGATTGGATTTACCAATGTAAGTAAAGAGCGATCATCAAAGGGGGAAGATAATGCCCCGGATATCGCAATATTTTCAGCACTATCAAATGCAATACTGCTTATGCTTCCGAAAGAGTTATTCTCCTCCCCGATAAAGGTACAAAACACAACAGAATCCTTCTTTATATTATACTTCAATACACATATATCATGACCTGTTCTCTGTGAACGATTCGAGCGCATTGTTCCCGGAGTCAGAAAACTTGCAGTATATGGTCCTACGTCAATAGTACCAGGATTAAGTTCCATGCCCAAAATAGCTGTACCGAATTTATCGAGTTTCATTATCGTGTACTCATATTCTATGTCATTCGGCTGGAAATATGATGCATATAACACTTTCCCATTGGGATCTATCTGGATAAATGCAGGAGAGGTAACGGTACATGTAGTGCGTTTTGCATCGGACGTCAATGGGAAATGATTATCAACGTAATACGGTGGTACTGTTAGAGAATAACTACATGCTGACTGTGCGCAAAGCCATATACTTCCATCATTTGCAGTGGCAATACTTCGATTACTCATCATTGCATTAATATATGTTGAAAACAATAATTCTTTCCCATTCGGCTTCAGACCTGACAACAAACCGCTCCCTCCTATTACTTGCGATTTGATAAATGTATTAAACTCGTTCAATAGAGGATAATCCGTGGACGCGGTAATACCGAATACATACACATTCCCTGCGATATCTACATCCATGCAATCAATACCTTCGTCATCCATCCCCCCAAGATACGTGCCAAACTCGAACGGAAAGATGTAGAGCGTGTCCGACGTATACAAACCCGTTTTAAGAGAAGCAAAAGCCTTAACATCCCGACTGCCAGAGTACGTTATAATGCCTCGTGTATTATTAAATAAGGCATCCTGCATCGATACCCTTTGCTTCGTCCCAGCGGCATCGGATATATCAAAAACAATATCACGCATATCCGCACCTGGATGTACAATAATATTTTGCGACATCCGATCGCCTGATTTAGTATACTCAACATCTATTCCATCCCATACATTGCTATAGAGGATGGAGCCATAATTCCTTACATCTTTATACCATTTCGATGTATCCCTTCCCGAATAGAAATGCGATACATTCCCAAGCTGTTCACCCGGCGCAATCACCATTTCCGAAGAAGGATTGATAAATACAACGCTCACTGTTTGATATTTATTATAGTGTACAGACGAGGATAGTTCCATAGGCAATTGGATTGGCACGCCATGTTCAACGCGATACTGGATGTCTACCCCCCGTTCGGTTAATGCGGTTACACCACGTTCCCCTAAATACCCATACAAAACGCGTGCATCCCATTGTCCCGCATTCTTCGTAAAGAATACCGAACCTTGCTCTGCGTACCGGAGACTATCAGTATGTGCATTTACTACAATATTAATGAATAGCAATAATACAAGTATACTAGCTGCCTTTGACATGACTTAACCGCCTTTTGGAAAACAATTCGCCGTCCCTGTCTAGCACAGGGACGGCATTTTATTAAAGCTTTACTTCGTTACGACAAACGGCTTCGCATTCACACCGTTTGTCGATACGATTTTCATCATATACATACCTGGAGACAAGCTTTTTCTCATTGTTCCAGCATCTATCGTTATGATATTATTCACGAGGTTTTCACTGCTTACGGAGATACGCATTTTCCCAAGTACATCGTACACGTTCACAGTAACTGCATCGTCGCATTGCGCTTTACTTAGCGGGATAGAAAATGCTCCGGAGTTCGAGATGGAGTACGGAGAGGGATATGGCGTGACAATGTCGAAGGAATGTACTGTTTCATCGGTCATTGCTTCCTGCTGTTTATACCAGTACATCGTATTCTGATAATTGAAGATGGATGCTCCAAGAATCATATCCCTGCTCTGCACTGTAGAAAGCATATACACCACTGGATAGTTCGCCGAAGTATTCCATGAGATCAACGGTTTTTTCTGGACTGTCGTCACACCGAACGGCGGTGCACTGACAAATTCTCCACCGTTTGCCCATACTCCGGGATACCCGGAAGTGATGCTCAGATCGACAAGCTGCGCTTTGACGGCAGATTGACCTGTCAAATAACCATTACCCGACCAAACCATCAGCGCCTTCGAGTTCATCATGCCTGGCTCCCAAATGATATCGGTTGACGTTGCGCTAATATTCGTTTCAATTTCTGGCGCCGCGGTAGCTGGTCTATACAATGTCCAGTCCTGGACGGCATTGAAACGTACTTGGTATTGATTTGTCGTATTGTCGAACGTGTTGAACGCAACAAGAGCATCTCGGAAACCTAAGCTACCTACA
>CAYPBB010000039.1:0-39876 GCA_964408855.1 uncultured Ectothiorhodospiraceae bacterium | reverse complement strand
GGCTGTTTTGCAGCCCAAAATCCCCCCGCTCCGTATTTCTTCGCGCTGCGGCGAAGCCTTGCGCTCCGAAACGGAGCGTGCCCCCTTATTAAGGGGGCTTGTCTTTGATATAAAAACAAAAAATCCGGCGGGGGCGCCGGATTCGTTTTACTTTCAGATCGGGGTTAGAGCACTTGAGCGCGACTGAGGATGATATCCGCCAGCTTGCGCTTGGACATCAGCTCGAGTTCTTCGCGGGTGCCGTCGCGGAACAGCAGCGTCGCAATGTTGGTCTCCGTGCCGAAGCCCGCGCCTTCAAGACGCGCATCGTTGAGCACAATCATGTCCGCGTTCTTTTTGGTCAGCTTCGCGAATGCGTTCTCTACGATATTATCCGTCTCGAGCGCGAATCCGATAAGAATCCGGTCGCCCTTGTTCTGCCCGAGCCAGTCGAGGATATCCGGATTTCGCACTAGGCGCACTTCGAGCGCTTCGCCTTCCACCGACTCCTTCTTGATCTTTCCGTCCGTCTTGTGTTCGGGCTTGAAATCGGCAACGGCGGCAGCCATCACAACGATATCGGCAAGCTGATGTCCGGCTTTCACCGCCTCGAACATTTCCGCCGCGCTTTCGACATCGATCCGGTGGATGCCCGCAGGCACAGGCTCGGAGATCGGTCCGGTGACGAGCATGACTTCGGCGCCGCGCGCCTGAGCTGCGCGGGCAAGCGCAACGCCCATCTTGCCGCTACTGAAATTCCCGAAATACCGTACATCGTCGAGGCGTTCGAAGGTCGGTCCCGCAGTGATAAGTACGCGTTTGCCGAGCAAATCGATATTTCGCTCGCCGATCATCTCTTCAACGCCTTTGACAAGAACGGGAATCTCGGGCAATCGCCCGCAGCCTTTTAAGCCGCTCGCCAGTTCGCCTTCCTCCGGTTCGATAATAGTAATACCGCGGCGGCGGAGAATGGAAATGTTTTCCTGCGTCGCGACATGAAGCAGCATGTCGGTATCCATGACCGGCGCAACGATCAGTGGCGCGCGAAGCGCGAGTACCAGCGAACTCAGCGCGTTATCGGCGAAGCCGTGCGCCAGCTTGGCGATGGTATTCGCCGACGCCGGAGCGATAATCATGCAGTCGGCCCACATGCCGAGATGGATATGCCATGTTCCCTGCGACGAATTCTTCGGGAACATCTCGACAATGACCTCGTTCTGCGAAAGGGTTGCCATGGTGAGCGGCGTGATGAACTCGCACGCGGCGGGCGTCATCACCACTTTCACTTCCGCTCCTTCCTGAATCAGAGCGCGGACAAGCAACGCGGATTTGTACGCCGCAATGCTGCCCGTAACCCCGACGACAATATGTTTGCCTTCAAGCGCCGCCATTATTCTCTGTAGCGATACGTCAGGCCGCCTTCCAGCATATCGTCGATAGCGCGCTGGGTGGGTTTCGGCATTTTTTCGAACTCGATGCTGATGCGCATCTGTTCGGGATTGGTCTCGATCTCCTCTTCGGAATCCACCCGGGGCGTAAAGCTTTCAAGCTCCTGGTTCAGCGCGATTTTCACTTCCTCGTTGATCTGACGCGCGCGGCGCGACATGACAACGATGGCTTCGTAGATGTTCTTCGCGTGATTGTCGAGTTGTTTGATTTCAATCGGATTGATTGGCATCGTTGTTCCTTTGCAGTGATCTATTAATGACGTTTCGTATTCATTTCGGGTATCAACCTGCTCTGCACGATCGAAATAACATCTTCGATGGCGCGGTCGAGGTCGTCGTTCACAACGGTGTAATCGAAGTTCGCGGCCTGTTTCATTTCCCAGGCTGCGCGCGCAAGACGGTTTTCCATATCCTCCGGCGAATTCGCGCCGCGCTTTTCGATACGCGAACGCAACTCCTCCAGACTGGGGGGCTGAATGAAAATCAGTACTGCTTCATCCGGGAAGAGCCGTTTCAGCGACAGCGCGCCTTTGACATCGATGTCGAAAATCAGCAATTCGCTTCCGTGAAGCGCGCGCTCGGTTTCCGATCGCAGCGTGCCGTAGTAATTGCCGAATATTTCTTCATACTCCACCATACCGCCCGCAGCAATGCGGGCCTCGAATTCCTCTCGGGTAAAGAAGTAATAATCGACGCCGTGCGTTTCGTTCTGTCTCCGCGCTCTCGTTGTCGCTGAAATGGAAAACCGAGCGCAGGGCATTGCTTCGAGCAGCGCTCTGGCGATCGTGGTTTTTCCTGCGCCGCTCGGGGCGGAGAGTGCGACAAGCATGTTTCTGTTATTCCACGTTCTGAATCTGTTCGCGGATCCGTTCCAGCTCTTCCTTGATCGATACCACCGTGTGCGCGATTGTGGCGTCGTAGCTCTTTGAGCTGATGGTATTGGCTTCGCGGTTCATTTCCTGGAGCAGGAAGTTGAGCTTCCGGCCTTCCGACGTCGGCGCAAGCAACGCTTCGCGGAAAAATTTGACGTGGCTGCGGAACCGCACGAGCTCTTCCGTGATATCGATCTTGTCGGCGAATATCACGATTTCCTGCTCAAGCCGCGCAGGATCGATTTTATCGCTTCCGAGGATCTGCTGAATCCGTTCCTGCAGCCGTTTACGTTCCATCTCGACGGTATCGCGCGATAGATCCTCGATTTTCGCGATGGCTGCTTCCATAATATCGATGCGCATATTCAGATCGCGGACAATCTCCTCGCCTTCGTTCTTTCGCATTTCGGCGAGCGAATCGATTGCCTGATCGAGCGCGGCGTGCGTCAGTTCCCACTGCTTTTCCAGCGTTTCGCTTTTATCTTCGAGCTGAAATACCTCGGGGAAGCGGAGAAGCGTATCGATATTGATGACGGTATCGATACCGACGGATTCCTGCAGATTGCGCAGCAGGAGGTAGTAGGCTCGGGCTGCTTCGACATTGACCTTCACGGGCAGCGCATCGGTGGCGGCGATCTCGATGTTGATGTTCAGATTGATTTTACCGCGGTTGATACGGGTGCGGATCTGTTCCTTGATCTGGTTTTCCAAATGCTGGATCGATTTCGGAATACGCGCCGAGCATTCGAAAAACCGCGCGTTCACGCTTCGGAGTTCGACGTTCACGCTTATCCCATCGCTTTCGGCGCCGCCGTTGCCGAATCCCGTCATGCTAATCAACATGATGCACCATTTTGAACCTAATATAAATCATCCGGTAAATGTACGATTTCTGCGGAAGAATTTCAATGTTTTCCATCCGCTATCTGCCGATAATGCAATCAGTTATGAGAACACACGCCAATTGCGTACCTTGGAATGTCGAACACACAGATCAAGGCGCCCCTATGCCGCTCGCGCTTGTATCGATTATTCTCCCGGTGTACAACCGGGCAGACCTGCTTCCCCGCGCTGTCGAATCGGTGCTCCGCCAGCGCTACCGATGGTGGGAACTTCTCATCATCGACGACGGCAGCACGGACGAAACCCGGTTCGTTGCGGCGGAGTACGCCGGTCTGGACAGCAGAATCGTCTATCTCCATCAACTAAATCAGGGTCCATCCGCGGCACGAAACCTCGGACTACGCGTATCCAGAGGCTCGTATGTCGGTTTTCTCGACAGCGACGACGAATATCTTCCAGGACATATCGATGCCCGTGTGCGCTTCATGCAACACCACTCCCGTACAGCATTCCTCCATGGAGGCGTCCATATCCTTGGCTCCGCCGATAGACAACTCGTACCGGACCGTTTTCATCCCGAACGGCTGATTCCGCTCGCCGAATGCGTCATCGGTGGGACGTTTTTCGCACGGAAAGGTATCATCGAGCGCGCGGGAGGCTGGCGGAACTGCTACGGCGAAGATGCCGATCTTTTCGACCGGATCGCGCGTATGGTTCCTACACGCAAAATCGAGGAGAATACCTACCTATATCATCGCGAGTCGGGCGGAGGAAGATGCGATACTGAACGGTACGCCGGCTTGCGCCGCTGATTTCGAAAGCCGTTCGCGTTACCCTGTTTTTGCCTTTTATCGTACGCGGCACTTTTGTATTGTTGCTCTTTCGTTCATGTACCAGCAACGGATTATTGCATGAAATTCGGCTCGGCTAAACTCAAACTGCTCCTGATCGTCATTTCAATGGGCATCGTCGTCGGATTGCTGCTCTATACCCAGCATATCGTCGACAAACTCCAGAAACGCGAACGCGCCATCGTCAACCTGGTTGCAAACGCATTCAGATCGATGGACGGGAACGACTCCGAAGGAGATATCACGTTCGTCTTCAGCGAGATTATTCAGGCAAAGGAGATCAATAATTTCCCGATCATCATCTCGGATCCGAACCACGAAATATACAGTTCCAAAAACGTCCCCTACATCGAAAACAATAAATCGCTGACATTCGAACAACAGCAGACGTTCCTCAAAAAGGAAGCGGAACGAATGCGGTCGGTCAACGAACCGATTATCCTCCGCTACGGCGACAGCACCATCACGCAATATGTCTATTACGACGAATCCGAACTGGTGCAGGACCTCCGGATATTGCCGTATATCGAGATATTCGTCGCGAGCCTGTTCATCCTCGTCGGATATCTCAGCTTCAGCTATATCAAACGGCACGAACAGGCAAACATCTGGGTCGGCATGTCGAAGGAAACCGCGCATCAGCTTGGGACGCCGCTCTCCAGTCTCGCAGGATGGATCGAGATGATCAAATTCCAGCAACACGACCCGCCCGCCCTGGCGGCGACGATCGGCGAGATGGAACACGATTTGCAGCGGTTGAACCGTATCGCACTCCGATTCTCAAAAATCGGATCGCAGCCCGATCTCAACCAGCAAAACATCAACGAAACCGTATACAAAATGGTCGAGTACTTCCGCAAACGCATACCGCAGTCGGGAAAGAAAATCGAACTTGTCTACGAAGCGGGGCTTCCGATCGAAGCGCGGTACAATGCCGAACTGCTGGAATGGGTTATCGAAAACATCACAAAGAATGCGCTCGATGCCATCGATGCACCGAACGGAAAGATTACCTTCAAATGCGTAAAAGCCGGGACACACGTTCTTATCGATATCTCGGATACAGGAAAGGGCATCGAAAAGCGTGTAAAGAAAGACATCTTCCGTCCGGGTTTCAGCACGAAGAAACGCGGGTGGGGACTCGGGCTGAGTCTTGCGAAGCGCATCGTAGAGAATTACCACCGCGGCAAGCTGTATGTACTCGAAAGCAGTCTCGGCAAGGGTACGACGTTCAGAATCAAAATTCCGGTATAGCGTGACGAGGATTTTTTTTCGTACGATTTGTACAAATCCCCGGCGCTTGTTAACTTAACATGCTAAGTTACTTTTGGAGATAACATGGTTACGTTCACGATTTTAATTCTTCTCATCATCATAGTCGGCGTCCTGATGGCGATGGCGATCCTCATGCAGAATCCGAAAGGTTCCGGTCTGTCCGGCGCATTCGGCGGTGCGGGCGCGTCGTTCGGCACCATGCTCGGCGTTCGTCATGCATCGGATATTCTCCAGAAGGCGACGTGGTGGCTGGCCGGCATCTTTGCCGTGCTGATTCTCGTGCTCAATCTGGTGTTCCTCCCCAAAGGCGGCGAGGTCCAGGAAAGCGCCATTCAGCGTGCATCCAAGGAACAGCCCATGCAGTCAATGCCGCAGGGTCAGGCGCCAGCGAGACAAGCTCCCACAGGGCAAAGCGCTCAACCAGCCCAGGCGCCTGCGGGTCAGGCACCTGCGAGCCAACCCCCAGCTTCTCAGCCTGGGAAGTAATAGATTTTCTACTTAAAAAGTCCGGTCGGCGTGTGCCGACCGGACTTTTTTATTACTACCAATGAATTTCATATGGCGGATGTATACCGCTCGAGTTTCGCAATCGCCTGCGTTATATCATCGGGAATATTCGACTCGAAGAACATCTCCTCCTGCGTCATCGGATGAATGAACCCCAGCGTCCGGGCATGGAGCGCCTGCCGGGGAAGCAATTCCAGCAGGTTCTCGATGAAGGCCTTGTAGGATTGCGTCACGTTTCCGTAGAGTATTCTCCTCCCGCCGTACGTCGGATCGCCAAAAACCGGATGGTGGACATGCGCCATGTGAACCCGTATCTGGTGCGTTCTACCTGTCAGTAGTTTGAGTTTCGCGAGCGAGAGGCTTCCATATTCGCGAAGGATTTCGTACCGGGTAACGGCATGCTTGCCGTCCGGGACAACCGCCATTTTTTTCCGGTCGCTTTTATGCCTTGCCAGCGGCGCATCGACCTCGCCCTGCCGTTCCTGGAACGTGCCCCAGACAATCGCCACATACTCCCGGTTGATCGTCCGGTCGGCAAACTGCCTGCTGAGAAATGCATGCGCGAACTCTGTCTTCGCAACAACCAGCAATCCGGATGTATCCTTATCGAGACGGTGCACGATACCGGCGCGTTCTTCGCCGCGCTCCAGCGAGAGCGATCCGACATGGTGCATGAGCGCATTGACAAGCGTGCCGGAATAATTCCCGTATGCCGGATGCGTCACCATTCCCGCGGCTTTATTCACGATGATCAGCGCTTCGTCTTCATAGACGATATCGAGTGGGATGTTTTCGGGTAATACCTCAGGAGGCGGCGGTTTCGGCACATGGCATACAACCAGATCGCCGGGCAGAACAAGGCGTCCCGCTTTCAGGACAACGGCGCCGTTCACCTCGACCCCTCCGGCTTCGATCAGTTGCTGCACCTTGTTCCTCGATGCATTCTCCACGCTTCTGGTAATGAACCGATCGAGCCTCACCCGCGATGCGTTCGGAGCCGACCGGAGTTCGTAGACGGTTTCAACGGGATTTTCGTCGCCGTCGTCGATAGCGTTTATTTCCGGGAGTTCGTCGTCTATCATGATACGCGTCGATGCGTCGGCCGCTCTTTGCCGGAGTTATTCGGCTTGCGCAGACTGTTACTGAGGTTTATCCGTATCCGTACCGGCCGGACGATTCGCGGTCGTAGCCGCCGCCGTTTCATGCGGCATACCGTGAATTCTCGTGGCGAAAATAAGCAGAATCACTCCCGCAGTAACCGCCAGATCGGCGATATTGAAAATCGGCCAAACGCGGAAAGATGAGGATCCAAGATTGATGGTGAAGAGATTCAGATCGATGAAATCGACCACATTACCCTGGAATACACCGGCGTTGTGGAATATCAAACCGTATAAGGACCGGTCGATTAAATTCCCCATCGCGCCCGCTAGAATAAACGCCAGGGCAAGCCGGATGGAACGCGGAGCTGTCCGGTGCTTCGATATGTAGATCACCAATCCAATTGACGCAGCCAACGCGAACAAGGCCAGTCCCACCTTACCGATGATGTCGAGGCTGAAAGCCATGTTCGGATTTTCGATGAAGGTGATATTGAACCATTCGCCGAAAATGTGAATCGATTGCCCGATGTCCATACCCGGATGATCGATTCCAAGAAATGGAATCGATATGCCTTTGACAAGGAGTTTTGTGAGCTGATCGAAAAATACGAGAGCTCCGGTAAGGTAGAGGACGCGCATGAGCTATGCCAAATGTTCAACAAATCAATGATCGGGGCGTAAAAGCCACGATTGCCAATCCTGCGGCAGAACCTCTGCAGGCAGGATTGGCATCTGGGATATTGGGTTAACAAGGAGTCCGGCTATGGAAGCTTCCCCTGGTTTTTACAATTCACGCACATCCGCGCGTGAGGAACGGCCTCAAGCCGGCCTTTGTCGATCAGTTGCCCGCAACTGATACAGACGCCGTAGTTGCCGCTCTTGATACGTTGCAGTGCATCGCTTAGATGGGAGATGAACTTCCGCTCGCGCGCGGCGAACAGAAATGCCTTTTCGCGTTCCATCGCGTCCGTGCCCTGGTCGGCCATGTGCAGGGAGTACGTTGCATCTTCTTCGCTCGATTCCCCTGTATTGGAATCCATCAGGCGCTCTTCAATGCTCTGTAGCTCTTCCGTGGCGTCGTTAATCTTTTCGATGATCAGCACGCGGAAAAACTCCAGCTCCTCCTTCGAGTAAAACACCTCGCCTACCGGTTTCGGTTTTTGCTGCGTTTCCAGATGAGCAACCATCGAAGCATCGGAAATCTTCTTCCCCTGATATTTCGCAGTGATGACCGGCGTTTCGGGAGTCGAAGCCCGCCTGCGGTACTTGCGTTTTTTCCGCTTCGCGGATTTATCCGCGGCGACTCCGGGATCCAACGCAGGCGGCTCTGCAACGCCGTCGTCTGCGGCAAGTTTTTTCTTTGCTTTCGACGCGGTTTTCGGCTCGGGAATTGCTTCTTCTGTTTCTTTCTTTCCGCGCGCCGCTTTCGCCGGCTTGATTTCCGTCGATTCGGATTCAACTGCCGCGGCTTTTCTAGCAGGCTTTACCGCCGCGGTTTCCGGGGACTTTTTCTTTTTGCTCTTGGAGGCGGTTTCTGTTTCCTTCTCGAGTTGCGCCGCGACGTCCTTCATCAGTTGTTCATCGCCGCCCTTCTTCTTCTTGCGCTGGGTCGGACTGCTCTTCTTCGCAGCGGCTTGCAGCTCTTCAGGTTCCGTTTTGGCAACCGGTTTCTCCGTTTTGGCAACCGGTTTCTCCGTTTTGGCAACCGGTTTCTCCGCTTTGGCAACCGGTTTCTTCGCTTTGACAGCAGGTTTTGATGCAGACTTCGCCGGTTTCTTTTCCGCAGGCGTTTGTTCCGCAAGCGGTTTGTCCGCTTTTTTCGAAGCGCTCTTCGCCGGCGCCTTCGCTCCCGCTTTCCCAGCCGCAGAAGCGGACGGTTTTGCAGAAGATTTCGCCACGGCGTTATCTACGGATGTTTCTTTCGCTGATTTCGCTGCGGTTTTCCCCGCTGGTTTTTCGCCTGGGGTAGGGCTTCCGGCGTCCGGATCTGTAGTTTTACGTTTTGCCATAATAGCGTCTCCAGATGTAACGATACGGAGATACGGCGGATTACCGGGTAGGCGTCCGCTCAATCTCCACATCAATTTCAAAGTCGTTTACGTTCAAACGTGTTGCGGTATTCGTAAAGCTGCTCGTCGCTGTCACTTCCGTTGCGAGTGTTTCAGCCTGAATATACGCAAGTGTATGCTGAATCGCGTTATGCAGGCGTTCGGAAACGGCGTGATATCGGATAATGATGCGGTCGGTGATTTCGAAATCGTTATCCTTCCGCATCTGCTGTATTCTGCTGACAAGTTCGCGCGCCATGCCTTCATCTTCCAATTCGGGTGTAATGCCTGTATCCAGCGCGACAACAAGGTTGTCGTCGGCGCCGATCGTCCATCCTTCGATGTCCTCGTGGATCACCTCGATATCGCCGTCGGTCAGCGTAACGGATTCGCCCTCGATTTCGACTGCCAATTCGCGCGATGTTTCGAACATACGGACTTCGCCGGCGGTCATTGCCTTGATGCGGTTGGCGACCGCGGAAGCCTTCTTGCCGAATTTCGGACCGATGGATTTGAAATTCGGTTTCGCCGATTTTTTAACGATATCCGAATCGCTGTCGATAAACTCGATTGCCTTGATGTTGGTTTCGTCAAGAATGATGTCAGTCATTGAAACGATATCGGATTTAAGCTGGTCGTCGGGCGATGCGATAAGAATCCGCGCCAACGGCTGACGGGTTTTCGCCTTCGCCTGTTCGCGAAGATTGCGTGCGAGATAGACGACCCGCTGCGCGTCGTGCATTTTCCGAAGCAACTGTTCGTCGATCGCGCCGGCCTCTTGCAGCAGGCAAAGATGCACCGACTCCGATGCGCTTGTATTCAGTTTCTGATACAGCGTCTCGGAGAGGAACGGCGCAAACGGCGACATCAGTTCGCAGATACGCAACAGGCAGGTATAGAGCGTCTGGAACGCCGCCAGTTTGTCCTGCGTCATTTCGCCCTTCCAGAAACGGCGGCGGTTGCGGCGGACGTACCAGTTCGAAAGTTGATCGATCGTGAAATCGGAGATGTACCGCGCGGCGCGGGTCAGGTCGTACTGCTCCATCGCCCCGGTATAATCCTTCACCAACTCGTTCATTTCCGAAAGAATCCATTGGTCGATTTCCGGTCGGCTGGCAACCGGCACGTCGGGCTCCGTCCCTTCGAATCCGTCGACGTTTGCGTACATCGCGAAGAACTGATATGTATTGATCAGCGCGCGGAAGAAGTTCTTCTGAACGCCCTCCACATCCTTCTCGTTGAACATCGTCTGACGCCAGGGCGGACTATTCGTAACCAGATACCACCGCGCGGAGTCGGCGCCGTATGTATTCAGTATATAGAAAGGATCCACGACGTTCCCGCGCGACTTGGACATCTTCTGTCCGCTCTTGTCGAGGATGAGCTCGTTGACGATCAGATTCTTGAACGCCGGTCTATCGAACAGCGCGGAAGAAATAGCGTGAAGCGTATAGAACCATCCACGCGTCTGATCGATTCCTTCGCAGATAAAATCCGCCGGGAAATTGTTTTCAAACAGTTCCTTGTTTTCGAACGGATAGTGGAATTGCGCAAACGGCATCGCACCCGAATCGTACCACACGTCGATAAGCTCCGGTGTGCGGCGGTACACTTTTCCGTCCTTTTTGAAGACGATCTGATCGACAAACGGCTTGTGAAGATCGAGTCCTTCGCGCGAAGGACGAACGTATTCGCCGTCCTTTTCGATCCAGCCTTCCATCAAATCATCCACGCTGCCGATGCACAAAACATCGGAACCGTCCTCGGCAACCCACAACGGAAGCGGCGTCCCCCAATACCGGTCGCGGGAAAGCGCCCAGTCCTTGTTGTCTTCCAGCCATTTCCCAAACCTTCCGCTTCCCACTTCAGGCGGGTACCAGTTGATTTCACCGTTGAGTTCAATCATACGCTGGGCGAAGGCTGTGGTCTGGATATACCAGCTATCGCGGGCGTAATAAATCAGCGGATTATCGCAGCGCCAGCAATGCGGGTAACTGTGGAGATAATCCTTCGAGGAGCGGTAGATCCGACCGTTCTGTTTCAGCGCGATAATGATATCCTTATCGACGCCCTCTTCTTCATGAGTCGAAAACTTGATGGTCTTGACCAGACGCCCGGCGAAATCGGTCACTTCATTCATGAACCGGCCGCCGGGGGTGACGGGAAGCACGAACGGCAGATCGTATTTCTTCAGCATTTCGTAGTCGTCGACGCCGAACGCCGGAGCGATATGCACGATACCCGAACCGTCTTCCGTCGTCACGAAATCGGCGGCAACGATATAAAACGCTTTTTTATCGACAGGGATATACGAAAAGAGAGGTTCGTATTCCTTTCCGAGAAGACTGGCGCCTTTGAACTCTTCGAGTACGGTGTATTCTTCCCGTATCGCAGCGAGGCGCTCCTTTGCAAGATACAACGCACCGTGTTCGGGGTGATCGATTTTGACATACGTCACTTCCGGGTGTACGGCGAGCGCCACATTGGAAATCAGCGTCCAGGGCGTTGTGGTCCAGACAAGGAAGTTGGCATCCTCGCCCTTCACTTTGAATTTCACGTACACATTCATGTCCTGCACATCGTCGTACCCGAGCGCAAGCTCGTGCGAGGAGAGCGGCGTTTCGCAATGCGGACACTGCGGCACGATCTTGAAGCCCTTGTAGATCAAGCCCTTCTTGTAGAATTGGGACAGCGACCACCACACCGATTCGATATAATTGTTCGTGCAGGTGATATATGCATCATCGAGGTTGATCCAATAGCCCATGCGTTCGGTCAGCGTGCGCCAGCCTTCCTTCATCTCGATGCACTCGTAAACGAGGTCCTTTGCCTTGCGGTTGAAATTGGCGACGCCGTACACTTCGATATCGGACTTCTGCGAAAACTCCAACTGTTTTTCGAGCGCGATTTCTACCGGCAAACCGTGCGTGTCCCAACCGGCTTTCCGGTTGACGCGGAATCCGGCGAGGGTCTTGTACCGGCACACGATGTCTTTCAGTGTGCGCGCCATGACATGGTGAATGCCGGGCTTTCCATTCGCGGTTGGCGGACCTTCGTAAAAGGTGAAGCTTTTCGACGGATCGCGCGATTCGATGCTTTTATCGAATACCCCTTTTTCGGCCCAATAGGCGAGAACGTCGTGTTCGAGTTCGGGGTATGTAAAGTTGTCAGAAAATGGTGCAAACATTGGTAGTCGTCACTTCTTCGATGTAAATGAAACGAAATAGGCTATTGCGGTCAGTATCGCGCCGACGGCGATGCTCGACGTCAGCGGGACAAACAGAGCGCCGGATGGCAGCAAAAACAGGAAATCGCCCGGAAGATTTCCGAGGAATGGAATGCAGCCATAAAGAAACATTGATATGCTCGCCAACCCTGCGACAATGATCAGTACGCTGACAAGCTTGACGAGATTGGAGAGACTTTCCATCCGGGACCGCGTTTCAGGTTATGCTCAAATGGCTGATGACACCGCGGATGATTTTCCGGAGTTTCACTTCCGCTTCGTTCGCCGCCTTTATAATCACCTGAATATCCACCGGCTCGAGGATGTCGGGGAAACATTCGTCGGTAATGATGGAGATGCCGAGAACATTCATGCCCATATGCACGGCGACAATATTTTCGGGTACCGACGACATTCCGACCGCATCGGCGCCGATGCCGCGCAGGAACCGGTATTCCGCGCGCGTTTCGAAATTCGGTCCGGCAACGGCGACAAACACGCCTTCCTGAAGACGCAGTCCGTTTTCGAGCGCAACCTGATGCGCAAGCGCGATCAGTCTATGCGTATACGGCTGGCTCATATCCGGGAACCGGGGGCCAAGCGTTTCGTCGTTCGGACCGATGAGCGGATTATCGCCGATCAGGTTGATGTGATCGGTAATCACCATCAGGTCTCCGCGCCGGTACAGGGGATTCATCCCGCCGGCGGCGTTGGAGATAACAAGCGTATCGGCGCCGAGGTATTTCATGACTCGGACCGGGAATGTCACCTGCTTGAGCGAATAGCCTTCGTAGTAATGGAATCGCCCCTGCATGACTACCACGCTGGCGCCGTTCAATTTTCCAAAAATCAGTTTACCCGAATGAGACTCTACTGTTGAGACCGGGAAATGCGGTATATCCTGATAGCCGATGACGGTTTCGATTTGAAGATCGTCGACAAGGCCGCCCAACCCGGTGCCGAGAATAATTCCCATTGCAGGTTGTGCCTGGGTCTTCGTGCGGATATACGTAACGGCTTCGTTGATCTGTGTCAGTAATTCGCTCATGAAAGTCCGCTCTGATGTTCTTCGAGTTTGGTCAGTATTGTTTCGAGTTGTTCGGCGCTGATGCCCACCTGCTGACCGGACTCGCGCCCGAAGTCTGTGAGTTCATGCGTTTGCCCGAGCGCATCCTGTTCCAGCGCTTCCAGAAATTGCTGCTGCGATACCAGCAGGGATTTCACGCGCGCGATGATGGCAAGCCTGCGGGCCTGCAGAATTCCTATTTCATCGCGGTATTCCTGCACCTTCGCCTGTGCGCGGTCCACAATTGCGCCGGCTTTCTTTTCGGCATCGCGGATGACAATTTCGGCTTCCTTCTTCGCCTGTTCGAAGAGCAGTTTCCGCTCCTGCTCCGCGCGGATAGCGAACGCAGCCGCATTGATTTTCGAATGCTCGACCAGTTCATCCGAGGTCTTGCGAATCTCTTCCAGCACTTCCTTCACGCGAAGTTCCATTTCGTTGGACTCGGCTGGACGTGCTTTCAGCGCTGCATTCTCCGAGCGCAGTCGTTCGATCTCCTTCTGGAGCAGTATCGCCTGTTGAACGACCTTCTCCTTTTCGAGCTTCGCAGCGTCCAGCGACTGCTGAAGCGCCGCATGTTCGTTTTTCACCGAATCGAGTTGCGAAGGCGCGGCCGCCGGAGCGGCTTCGAGAGCTTTCAATGTCTCGATTTCGGCGAGAAGGCGTTCCACCTCGCGGGCAACCTGCAGCAGATATTTCTGTACTTCGTCCGGATCGTACCCGTTCTTCTTGACGGTCTGGAACATTTGCATTCGAATAGAGTATGGCGTTATGCTCATCGCAATCTCACTGATAGTTACGCATACCGAATAATGCGGTTCCAAGCCGCACAAGGGTTGCCCCTTCCTCAATCGCGACAACGTAATCGTTGGTCATTCCCATCGAAAGTTCGGTTATCCGTTCCGACGGGTATTTTTTCTGCAATTCGCCTCGCATGGCGCGCAACATTCTAAACGATGGGCGCACATCCTCAGGGTTGCCGGCGAATTCCGCGACGGTCATCAATCCGCGAAGAGACACATGAGGCAGGTTCACGATATCATTCGCCAGCGATTGAACCTCGATCGGTGCAACGCCGTGTTTGGATGCTTCCCCGGATGTATTGACTTCGAGGAGCACTTCGATCTTCCTGCCCGCTGCCGCGGCCCGTTTTTCGATCTCTTCAACCAGGTCGAGCGAATCGACGGAATGGATGAGAGATACCGAATCGATGATATGCCGCACCTTGTTGCGCTGCAGTGCTCCAATCATATGGAATGTATGAGGAAGCAGCGAAGGTTTTTTATCGAGGTATTCCTGAACGCGGTTTTCTCCGATACGGGTCAGTCCCGCATCGATGGCCTCGTTGATCACCTCGGGCGGCAGGGTCTTGGTAACAGCGACAATCGTCACGTCCCCGGGGTTTCTTCCGGATCGGGAACACGCTGCGGCAATGCGCTCGTTGACGTATTGTAACTGGTCCTTTACCATAAATGTATAAAAATAGCAGTTTTTTCCCTGAAAAGCAACGAAATCCGAATGGCAGGGAAAGCGCGGTGTTGAGCGGAGTATATATCCCGGAAGGTAGGTATTTTTCCTTACCATTTGCGAAATATTGCTTTTTTTTGCGTATGCGCGTATGTTTGCTTGCTCCGAACCGGGGCTGAAACAGAACGTTTTCCCAAATCGATTCGGTTTTTAGCCGAATATGTGGATTAAAGTTCTACCCATTATTTGGTATTCTCTCCCCACATTTGCATATTCATACCAAATAATGTGTTCATACAGTATTCGGAATCGAAAACTGAGTCACGGTGGATACAGGAGCGAAGAGAAGGGTGCGATTGGGTTTCAAAAATTCGTGGCAGAAACCGAAACCGGCGCCCCGGAATCGCCGAAACACATGATACGTTCGGGTAACATCCGATAGCGGTGGTAGACTTTCCGCATACATTCCGGTCGCTACAAATCACTGTACGTCAACGCTTTCCGGTCTGTTAATTGCGGTATTCTTTCTTTATCTTATGCTTGATGCGGGCGAACGCTTCTCCCGGTCTTTGGAGACGAACAGATCTGAAGCCGGTGCGCGTTCTCGCTAAAAGGGCGCAGGATTTATCCCGATACGATCAGCATGATGCATGCCTTCATCTCGATAAGGACGTTACAGGAACACTAACCAATGTGATGCATACATGATTACCAAAGAAAAACACAATATGCAAGAGCCCAACATCCAGCCCACGATTCTCTACGATCTGACAACCGTGGGCGATGCCTATGTCGAATTGCGCGCCGTGAACGCGCCTCTTCCGGAAGCGGAATCCTTCGACCGGCATATCACTGGTTCGGCGGCACACATCGCCATCTTCAACAGCATGCTTGGAGGAAAATCTTCCTGTATCGCCGCTGTCGGCGCCGACCCGATGGGAACATTCGTTCAACAAACGTTGCGCAATTATAAGGTCGCCGTATCAGGTATGCAGTTCTCGCGCGATCAGCAGACGAGCATTGTATTCGCAAGCCGGGCGGGACGGTTTTTCCAGACCAGCTACTACCGGATCGCCGACTGGCAGCTCCACAATACGAAAGATCACGTCGCGATGGCGCAGGCATCGAGAATCGTTCACGGTTCCGGCTTCTGCCTATGGAAACACCCTGCGCGCCACAGTATTTTTGAAATACTTCGGCTCACGAAAAAGTTTAGCAGCACAACCGTTCTTCAGCCGTTTTACATTCCCGCGCTCTGGCGCGAGAGGAACGACGCCCTGGCCACAATTAAGAAGACGATTCAGTTCGCCGATATCGTCACTCCCACCAACGACGACGCCGAAAACCTGTTCGGAAAACTCAGCCGCGAAGATCTCATCAAGAAATTCCACGAACTGGGAGCCTCGACCGTTATCATGATGATGGGCAAGGACGGCTGTATGGTGAGCAAAAACGGCGAGATGGAACGCGTCCCCGCAGTCGATGCCGAAATCGTGGATCCCTCGGGTGTGCACGACTCGTGGCATGCGGGTTTGTATTATGCCATGAATCAGGGCAAGCAGATTTTCAGCGCCGTACAGTTCGCGAACGCGGTAAGTGCTTATGTCCTTCAGCAACCGGGCACGCTGGTTCCGCTACCGCCTGCTGAAGATATTGCCCAACAGATGCTGAAAATGGATTTCTCCGATATTTAGAGGCTTCCGATTCGGAATCCCGGAAAAGGCGCCGCGCAGGCGCCTTTTTTGTTTCCAGTTTGCCTCCGTTCCGCTCGGAGATCCCATGCTAAAGGTAAAACTCCACATCCTGACGCAAGGCTTCCACGAGCAAGCGCCTGTAACGCGCCCGCGAAATTTCGCGGGCGCCGAAACGTTCGAGATGCGGCGTCGTGAACTGCGTATCGAGCAGGGTCATCTGCCGTTCCCTCATCCGTTCGACAAGCGCGACAAGCGCCGCCTTGGAGGCGTCGCGGCGGAAATGAAACATCGACTCGCCAAAAAACGCACCGCTCAACGATACGCCGTACAATCCCCCTGCAAGTTCTCCGTCCTGATATGCTTCGACACTGTGCGCAAGTCCCAGTTCGTGAATGCAGATATACGATTCCATGATGTCTCCCGAAATCCAAGTGTTGTCGCGGTCAGCGCACGCAGCAATAACGCCCTTGAAATCGGTGTTGATCCGTATCTCGAACCGGCCGGATTTCAGCGTTTTGCGTAATGAATCCGGGACATGGAACGCATCGAGCGGAATAATGCCCCTGGGGTCCGGGTCGTAGATGTATATTTCGCCGTCCCGCTCGTCCGCCATCGGGAACCGCCCGGCGCGGTACAGATCAAGTAGATAGTCAGGAGGGATGATCATTGGTCTCGGAGTCCATCTGTTTCTTCAACTCTTCGACGTATAATTCGAGGTTTTTAATCGAGACCATGCCCAGAGTCCGGGCAACTTTTTCCGAGGCGTCGCCCTGCAACAGCAACTGCACGGCGCAGGTATTGCGCAGCATTGTCGGGGTAACGGTCGGCACGCCTGCCATCTTACCGATCCGCTTAATGATATGATCGATCACCTGCTGCGTCAGGGGTTTCCCGTTGCGCTGGGTAAAGAGAATTTCGTTCCGGCGTTTGCGCGTCATCATCCGGATGCCCCGCCGCGTGCAGTAGCGCCGAACCGCCGCCTGTGCGCGCGTGGTCAAATAGACGAACCGCATCTTCTTCCCAACCTGACCGCGGATGAACAACCGCGAGTCGCGTGGAGTCAGATGCAGGTCGCCGATAGTCAGCGCGCAGATTTCGCTGCTTCGTAAACCAGTGTGCAGCAGAAGCAACACCACGGCTGTCTCCAGCGGGTGTTTATATTGTTCGGCGGCGCGCAGGAAAATGAGGGATTCCTTCCGCGTGAGGACGAGCGGCGTCTGCGGTTTGGAATGTATTCCCGAGACGTCGTTGACAGGATTGACCGATACCAGCTGTTCCTGAGCGCAGAATTCGAAGAACTGCCTCAGCGCCGTCAGCCGGCGGTTGATCGATGTCGAGGGAGCATTCCTGGTGAGGAGAAACGCGCGGAAATCGTGCAGATCGCTGCGTGTTATCTCCGAAAGCGTGTACTCCTCGCCGAGCGTGTTTTTCGCCCATTTATGGAACTGCCGCACATCGTTCAAATACGATTTAACGGTGCTCGAATGCTTTCGTTGCCGTTCAAGCGACTTCTGAAATTGCTGTACTGTTTTGAGAAGCTGGGTTTCTTTCATTCCCCGTCACGGTAAAGTACAAACGAACAAACAACTAAGATATTCGCGGTCGGCCCGAAAAACAAAATCCGTTCCGCTCCCTGAACCGGCGAGCACCCTTACGCGGGTACGTTGCTGCGTCAACAAGGGAACCACGCGGCCAGATTCCAGGCGCTGCCGGGGTTCTCAGGGGGCTTGCGGCATAACAGGATAGAAGATTCGACGGACTGAAAGGCAGAGCGGCGATTGGGATATCCTGCGGATTTTTGGTACGTTACTGTGTTTGGATAAACTGGAAATGAGATAATACATTCCTATGGCAACCTTCTCTGAAAAAATCTTCGATATCAGCATCGAGGAAGAGCTTAAAAATTCATATATCGATTATTCGATGTCGGTCATCGTCTCGCGCGCGCTGCCCGATGTCCGCGACGGTCTCAAGCCGGTCCACCGGCGCATCCTGTTCGGGATGAACGAATTGGGTCTCGGTCCCACCCGTCCATATAAAAAATCCGCGCGTATTGTCGGCGAAGTCCTCGGTAAATACCACCCGCACGGCGACAGCGCCGTTTACGATAGCATGGTGCGCATGGTGCAGGACTTTTCGCTTCGCTACCCGCTCGTCCAGGGCCAGGGGAACTTCGGTTCGGTCGACGGCGATTCCGCGGCGGCTATGCGTTACACCGAAGCCCGGCTTGCGAGTATCGCGATGGAAATGCTTCGCGATCTGGAGAAAGATACGGTCGACTTTTCGCCGAACTTCGATGAATCGTTGCAGGAACCCGTCGTCATGCCTACCGTTCTCCCGAATCTGTTGTTGAACGGCGCAGGCGGTATTGCTGTCGGTATGGCGACGAACATCCCGCCGCATAACCTCGGCGAGGTTATCGACGGATTGCAGGCGATGATCCAGAATCCCGGTATCGGTGTGCAGGAATTGATGAAGCACATCAAAGCGCCCGATTTTCCGACAGGCGGCATTATTTACGGATATCAGGGCGTTCAGGACGCCTACCTCACCGGACGCGGGAAAATTATCGTCCGCGCAAAGGCTTCCGTTGAAACGCAGAAGAACGGCAGGGAGAACATCATCATCAATGAACTGCCCTACCAGGTCAACAAGGCAAACCTGATCGAGAAAATTGCAACGCTCGTCAAAGCCGGAAGCCTCGAAGGAATTTCCAACATCCGCGACGAATCGGACCGCGACGGCATGCGCGTCGTCATCGAAATCAAACGCGACGGTTCGCCCGAAGTGGTACTGAACAACTTGTTCAAACATACCTCGATGCAAACGACGTTCGGCGCCATCATGCTTGCGCTTGTCGACGGCCGCCCGCGCGTTCTCACGCTGCCGGAAATGATGAAGCACTTCCTCGATTTCCGGCACGAAGTAGTGGTCCGCCGGACGAAGTTTGAGCTCGCCGAAGCCGAACGCCGCGCCCATATCCTCGAAGGGTATATCATCGCGCTCGACAATATCGACGCGATCATCGAGACCATTAAAAAGTCGAAGGATACGGAAGACGCGCGCAATAACTTGATGGCGCGCTTCAAACTCAGCGAGATACAGGCGAAAGCAATCCTCGATATGCGTTTGCAGCGGTTGACAGGCCTCGAACGTCAGAAGATCGAAGACGAATACAAGGAAACGATTCAAACCATCAACCGTCTTCGCGCCCTTCTCGACAATGAAAGCCTCCGCTGGCAGCTCATCAGCGACGAACTCCGCGAAGTAAAAGCGAAGTACAACGACGAACGCCGCACCGAGATTGTGTACGATTACACGGACTTCAGCATCGAAGATATGATTGCGGAAGAGGATGTCGTCATTACGATTTCGCATTCCGGATTCATTAAACGGATGCCGGTAGGAACCTACAAGCGTCAGGGACGCGGAGGAAAAGGAGTGGCCGGCACGGCCAACCGCGAAGACGATTTCATCGAACATATGTTCATCGCATCGACGCACCACTTTATCCTCTTCTTCACAGACAAAGGACGCTGCTACTGGCTGAAAGTGTTCGAGGTGCCCGAGGGTGGACGAACAGCGCGCGGCCGTTCCATCGTCAATCTCTTACAAAAAGAGAAGGACGAAAATATCGCCGCGTTTGTCACTGTGAGGGATTTCGACGACGACCATTCGATTATCATGGCGACATCGAACGGCACGGTAAAGAAAACATCCCTCTCGGCGTACAGCAATCCGAGATCCACAGGTATCATCGCCATCAATCTTGTCGAAGGCGACAATCTGGTGGAAGCCGCAATCACCGACGGAGACAACAACGTCTTCATCGCAACGAGGAACGGAAAGGCGATTCGCTTCCATGAAAACGACGTGCGCGACATGGGACGCAACAGCATCGGCGTGCGGGGCATCCATATCGAAGACGACGACAACGTGGTCGGGATGGTGGTTTCGCGTTCCGCCGGTCATGTGCTCGTCGTCAGCGAAGGCGGCTACGGAAAGCGTTCCGAAATCGCCGATTACCGTATGACCAAACGCGGCGGGAAGGGCGTCATCACGATGAACGTCACGCAAAAAACCGGAAAGGTCCTCGCGATGAAGGAAGTCTCGGATCAGGATGATATCGTGATCATCACCAGCAAGGGAATGGTTATCCGTCAGCACATCCGCGATATTCGTGTGATGGGACGCAATACGCAGGGTGTCCGCCTCATCAATTTGAAAGATGAAGACACGATAGCCGATATCTCCCGGATGGTCGCCGAGGACGATGAAGGATTCTCCAAACCAGGCGAGGATCTGACCGAAGCATAGAAGACAACTATCTGGTTGCCAAAGTCCGGCAATTGCCGGACTTTGGCATTTCGTGGAGAATTTGCAATTGCTTCCGCAATATTTTTTTTCTGTTTGCATTTTTCTCAATTCCGTGTGATTTTTATATCCGGCAAGGCAGAATCATGTCAATTCCTGAACACGGCAGTGCGTTTTCAATGATATCAATGGTTTTCTTTACCGTTTAAGTATAAGGTTGTTATTAACATAACAAGCCCGTACGATTTGCCGGAAATAAAGGAAGATCGCGTTCAGGTTCGAGTGGAGACGTAGGAAAACATCCGTAAGATGAAGCAGCGAAAGAAGAAACAAGGCCTTGCTTATAGAAATAATGTAACTGTTTCATCTTTAGCTATTGACTTTTTGTGACTTGATCGCTAGCTTCGTATCAAACGTTCTTTACTTGAGTCGAATTGGATTCATCTCAACGCGCCGGAATGACAACCTCTACCCTTGATTTCGATACTGACTTGATGCAGCAGAAGCGGCAGTCTGATACAGAATCAAGAGAGCTTCCGGGTAACAACACGAAAACGACGTCGAGGCGCATATGAAATATTTTGCATTCACCTGTTCCTTCCTTCTTTTGTTCGCGATGGTAGCGTCGAATGCTGCGTTCGCGCAAAACCATGAGGAATCGATCGAAGAATCGTGGAACAAGGCGACAAAAGAAAGCGCGGCTCAAAAACCGCCTGTCAAGGCGATGGAATCCGACGCATCGCGCGAAGCCTATAAATGGCAGAAGGGCGAGAACAAGGAAGAAGTCACCGTTCAGGAAACGCAGACGATGCAACCGAACGCCTGGCCGTACCTCCCCGAAAACGCGACCGCGGCGGATTTTTACCGCGTCAATAATTCGTTGATCGACTCGCTGACGAATATGTATTGCGTTTCCGCCGCCTATATCCGCACGCTGCGCAACCGGAACGAATCCGCAAAAGTGCAGGCGCCGCCGCCCGCGCAGATGGAAAAACCGAAAAAGGACGGAGACAAATTCGATTACGAAAAGGAATCGTGGCAACAGGAGAAACAAGCGAAACCGGAACAAACGCCGCCGCCCGCGTCGGATACGAAAGAGAGTGAGTTGCGCGTGCTCAATCAGGAATTGATTCAACTTTACAATAAGTGCCTTAACCACTAAGGCAAATGGAGTGTCTACCATTATTTCGAATCAGGATATACAATCGAGGAGTCCTCTCATGAAAAGATTCGCTCTTCCCGTTGTGTTGGCTCTGGTATGCCTCGGCGCATTCAACGGCTGCACACCCTTCACAAACGATTCTGGCGATGGCTGGATTACCTATGAAGTCCGCGATGGCTTGAGCTACAACGAAGCATGGATGGTTGCCGTCGATGCAGCGTTGACAAGCGGCTATCACTTTGAAACTCTTTCGAAGGATGACGGGTATATTAAGACAGAGTGGAAGCACGAGATCGTGGAATCGCAGGGCGTCGAAGTGCGCACGCGCGTCTCGATCAAGTTCACCTACGGCAGAAGAACCGTCCGCATGAAAATCGACGAAGAATACATTGTCGGTTTCAAGGAACCGGGCGTCGATGTTCCGCGTATCGCAGATTTAAAGGCAGAGATGCGCGACCGCCTGCTCTAATTGCCGGTATTCGCTATCCGCTCTGATCGTATCCCCAAAGGACTTGGAGGAATTTATGCAATTACTTTACGGCGTTCATCGCAAGCCTCAGGCTTCCACCAGGATGCGTGTACTCGCTCTTGCTTTTATTGCGGTTTTCGGTGCAGGCATAGCCTCACACACGTATGCCCAGGCGGTGCTTGATATCGCCAAGCAACCGATTACGCAAATCCCGGCTGATATGACGAGCAAAAACATTGCCATCCACGGCATTACGCTCGGCTTGCCATGGAGCGAAGCGCGCAACATTCTCGACCGCGGAAATGTACCCTACATTTTCCAAAAAGGCGCCACACCGGCGGTGTACATTCCGCCAACCAATCCGACCTACTATTTCGTGCTGAACAGCAGTTCGTATGAAATTGTAGAGATGGGCGTCATCGGTGTTTCCGATTTGCCGATAGACAACCAATATTTGTTCGACGGTCAACGGTGGCGGTTGACCACTGCGCGTATGCAATTCTTCGGGAACGAAGGCGAATACATCGTCAGCGAAGACGGCGAAGCCTACAATTACCCCTTCCTGGGTTTCGTGCTTAAATATGTCAACCCAAGCGGGTTCCGCTTCATCATGGTAAGCCCGACCAACAAACCGCTTACCACGTACGGGCAGAACCTGAACGGCGCCCCTGTATATACGCCGCCCCCGGTGACCACTATAACCACACAGTCGACGCCTCCGCCCGTGACCACGGTCCAGGACGAGTTGCAGCGGCTGTTAAATGAATTCCAAAACGCGCGGATGAATTTCGAAAGCAAAAACTATTCCGCCGCGCTCTCAGGATTCAGGTTTGTCGCCGATAACACCGACGATCCTCTCCTGCGCATCCGCAGCATTTACTGGATGGGCGAATCACTTTTCGGTATGAAGGACTTCCGGCAGGCGCGGGAGAAATTCCGTCAGGTGGTTGAAGAAACCGATATCGCCTCGCTCCGCGATCCATCGCAACTGATGATCCGCAATTGCAACAAGGCGCTCGGTATCCGATAGTCATTACTCCTTACGTTGATGAAACAACGGGCTGACCTGTCATGGGTCAGCCCGTTGTGTTTAAACCGCGAAACCGGCTATTTCACCACCGCGATTTGTTTCGTAGCGACCTTCTCCCCGAATGCGAACCGCACATAGTATATCCCAGGGGCGATACCTGCCGCGGCTGGATTCCATTCCACAGTGTAGACGCCCGGTGTGTACCAACCTGCCGCAAGCGATGTAACGCGGACGCCGCGTTCATCGAAAACATCCACCGCAGTCAAGCCCATCGATTCTACTGTAAACTCAATCGTCGTCAGCATCGATGCCGGATTGGGATAAACGGATATGAACAATCCGGCGGCGGGCGGCATTGCCGGAATACCCGTCGTCATTCCAGCACAGTGTACGATATACACTCCATCGTAATAGTCTGCGATAACTGCCGTATCGCCGCGAATAGCAAGTCCCACAGGTATTGCGCCCGTCATGTACACCCCGGCGGATTTTAGATTGGCGGGATCGGTACAATCGTAAATATGTACAACGCCCCCGGTGCCAGAAACGATCACGTAAGGCCGTTTCATAGCAATCGCTTGAATGTACATGCTATCCGGCGCTTCGCTGATGAGCACAGGCGCCGCAGGATCCGCGACACTCCACATTTGAAGCCGGTGACGACCGGCAAAGGCAAGGAGCGTATCTTCAACTGCGATGGCATTCTTGCATAGTTCCACGGCGTGCCAATCCCCAATTTGTGGCAAAGACGGAAGCGAACGATGGTCGAAAATCCTGAAGCCTTCCGAAGATTGGATGAGAAACACACTGTTATCGTTACATGCGATGTCTTTGCACAATCCCAATTTTTTAAGCTGCGCAATTTGCGCCGGTTGCTGCGGGTTTGATATATCGATCACCCTCAATCCGCTATCGTTACAGGAAACAAATGCATGGTTGCCGCTGATGCAAATGCTCTCTGCATTCAGGCATGATTCAAGTCGGCTGACAATCACCGGTGATGACGGCGTCGAAATATCCGCGATCATAAATCCACCCGTCCAATCGCATATATATGCATACTGTCCAACAATTTCGATATCCGATGCATTCTTTCCGGGAATAGAGGATACTTTTTGAGGATGAGCTGGATTCGAAATGTCCAGCACGGCAATCCCGGTTTGACCGCATGCCGCGTATGCATATTGGTCCTGAAGTGCGATTCCGGCAACTTTATCCTCGGCAGGAAACGTCGTAACCAGCGACGGCGAGGATGGATCGGCAACGGAGGCGACGACACACCCGTTCGGAGACACGGCAATACATGCCGTCGATCCTGCGACGCAAATTTTGTAGCACGTACCACCGATGGCGATATGCCCGGTTTGGACAAGCGAATCTGGATTAGCGGCTGAAAGCACCCGCAATCCCTGATGAGCGCCGGCTACGAAAAGTGTTGTTCCTTGCATGTAGAGATCGAAGCTGTACCCGAATTCGTGTACCGATTTAAGAACTTTTGGCGCAAGAATGTCGGAGATATCCACGATACGTATCGATGAACCGTAATCGCAGAGATATGCCCGGTTCCCATACACCGCAACTCCGCTCGACTGGCCGAAACCACTTACGACGCTGCTGACGACCCGGGGATTGGAAGGGGTGGCAACATCGACAATGAACATTCCATTCATTCCCGAAGGAACGAAGCAGTAGTTATTGTCATACTCGATATTCTCGGACGTCATTCGATTGTCTGATACCGTTCCAATAACCGCCGGATGAGCCGCATCGGAAACATCGATCACAGCCATGCCCGGCTTACACCCGACGTAAAGATAGTCTCCGTGCCTGGTGAGTTCGATTGCCTTGCCTTGCAACGCGACCGAACCGATGATAACCGGTTGCGATGGATCCGACACGTCGATGATTTGAACGCTGCCGGTATAACAGGCGGCATAGAGATACGATCCGGATATGCATAAGCCTTGCACGCTGCTGCCGGTTTCGAGAGAGCCGATCCTGACCGGCGAGTCAGGATTGCCGATGTCAACCACATCGATGATGCTGCCGTGGCCATAGTACGCATAGGAGCCTTCTCCGGCGACAGCCCGGCAACCTCCTTCGCCCCATTTACCAATCAGGGTTGTGTTCACATTCGTTTGTGCATGGATAAAACCGGTATGGACGCATAGGTAGGTAATGAGTATAATACTCATTCGAGTAAAAATGTGCTGCATTGTTCCTCCACTTGCAGGTAATAGGTACGTGTTTTCTATTCCCGAGTATCTTCCGGCACTAGTGCCCTTCGCCGGAATCTATATCTCTGGTATGGGTTTTTCTCAATATTGGAAACCGCGGCGAAAGTATCAAATCGCTGTGCAACTTCGGCTTGCACTGCTCTGCCTACATATATGCAGCAGACGGAATGGCGCCCGTATGTGCCGGCGTACAAATACCGGACGTTTTCGTTCAGACAACAATACGCGATGAATGCAGTTCAACGTTCGCATCGCGGGACGCTATTTCAGATAGACGCACCGCTGGGTGTACACAACACCTTCACTTGATAAACGAATGTAGTATATCCCTGGTTGTGTCCGCGAACGATCGGGAGTCCATATAACATTGTGCTGCCCAACACACTGTCGTTCACTGATCAAGGTTGCTACAGGGACGCCAAGGCTGTTGTACACTCCTACGGTTACTTCTCGAGACGATTCGAGAAAAAACAGTATCGTCGCTGTTGACATAACGGGATTCGGGTATGCCGACAATGCTACCGATGATGGCGCTGCGTCATCCCGCACCCCAACCCCTCCTCTTTCAAAATGCACCACATACACCCCATCGTACCAGTCCGCGATGAACAGCGTATCGCCCCGCACCGCTGTGCCCAACGCATAGGTATTGGTTCGATATAATCCTGTCAGAACCGGCGCGCCCGGATCAATGATATCGTACACCCATACACCTTTGTACAGGTCGGTGATGTACAGATACGGGTACGCGATATCCAACTCCTCGATTGCCGTCGTTCCATCCGTTCTTCCCCTCAATATTGGAGAAGATGGATCGGCGACATTCCAGATCAACGCGCCGTCAGGTCCGGCGACGGCCAACAACGAATCGTCGACGCTGAGCGCTTCCCCTGCATAGAGAATATCAAAAATCGGTCCGGTTCGAGAAACAGCCGGCAGAGCCGTTATATCGAACATGTGGACGCCTTTCGATTTCTCGAGAGCAAACACCTGCCTCCCGTTGCATGCGACATCGACGATATTCCCGATCGTATCGATCGTTGTTTCAACGACGGGATGCGAAGGATCGGCGATATTTACCAGGCGCAGACCTTTGGAACCGCATGCGACATAGGCGTACTGCCCGGCAACCTTCGCCGCAAGCGCCGGCGAACATGTATCGGCCGATCCAATAACCACCGGTACCGCGGGATTCGTAATGTCTACCGAAAGCAACCCTTTCGAATGATTGCAGACGTATGCATTGGCGCCGGCAATTTCAACATCCACGGCCTTGTTATCGACGGGAAGGGTTGCGATCCGCATGGGATTCGCGGCATCGGTCGCGTCGAGTACGATTACACCCGATTGTTCGCAGGCTACATAGGCATACCGACCCTGCACTTCCACATCGACTGAATTCCCCGTCCCAGGACTTTCCGCGACAACAACCGGGGCAAGATGATCGGCGATATTCATCCGGCAGTACCCCGTCGCGCCGCAAGCTATGTGCGCTTCATTTCCTTCCAGTCTGATCCTGGTAAATAACTGTGTGTTCCTTACCGAGGACAACATCGAAAGGGTGTCGGGATTCGCCGTGTCGAAGACATACATTCCCTTGCCGTAGCAGGCAGCAAACATAAGACTCCCGGAAAACGCCATGTCGCCGATATTGACCACCTGATAGTAGTGCCCAGCTTCGACGGGATGCACCGGATCGGTTATATCGAGGATTCGAAGAACTCTGCCACTTTCGCACACATAGGCGCGGTTTCCCCGGACGGACACTGAGGTCGCATAGCTATTATCGGCGAACGACGCTACGCGCACCGGCGCCGCCGGATCCGCCACGTCGATGATGATGGCTCCGTATTCGCGCGATGCGATGATACAGTAATGCCCGAAATGCGCCATCGCGAGCGGGACAATGTCATGATCATCGACCGTTCCTTTCAACACCGGATGATGTGGATCGGATATATCGACGACATGGAACAGCCGTTCCGCCCCAAGATAGAGGTAGTTACCGCCGACCGCCATCGAATACACCGATTCGGGAAGATCGAGCGAACCGGCAATAACGGGCGCTGCGGGGTTGCCGATATCGATCACCTGCAGACCGTTCATGATACCTCCGACATAGAGGTACTGCCCGGACCGCTCCATCGTCCACACGAATCCAGGCGCCGCAATCCTGCCTACCTTCACCGGGACAGGCTGCGCCCCGGCATGAAGCACATCCACATACCCGCCGTTGCCGAGAAATACATATTCGCCCGCAACGGCGATCGCGTTCGATTGCCCTTCGCTCCACTGCCCGAGAAGCGTCGTATTGAGATTGGTTTGCGCAGTTGTTGTATACAGTCCGGCTGTGAGTATACAACCTGCGATGAAGAGCATCCTAAAGGTAATACGATTCATCCTGCCTCCTCCAACATTATCCGGGTATGCGTTCGCCGTCAATGCAATACGTTCGTTTACGAGACCGTTTGCACTGGCGGAGCATACTGTTGTTAAACTGCCGATATTTTCCGCAACATAACACTTGATTATCCGATAATAAAACGGTTCAGCTCGACTGAGGTTTTCTTTCCGGGAATTATAAAAGCCGGCACTGGAGAGCCGGCTTTTGGAAAAACAGATTCGACGCAGTTTACTTTACGTATACGCACCGCTGAGTCAGCATGCTACCGCCGGAATTGACCCGGATGAAGTAGAGTCCGGGGACGGAATTCGTCAGTGCGGGATTCCAGACGGCAGAATGCGTACCCGGGGAATGCCATCCCGATGCCAGCACGGCAATGCGGCAGCCTTGTTCGTTATACACTTCAACCGTTGTATTCCCCGGTACGTCGAGCGTATACTGGACGGTAGAATGGGATTGGACTGGATGCGGATAGATTGAAATGGATTCCGCTCCGGCCATTGCGGCGCCGTCAATCCCGGTTGGATGAGTGTACTGAAGGATATACAAACCGATCCAGTTATCGGCGACGTACACGGTGTCGTCTTTTACCGCCGAGGAATACATATTGCCGCTGGGAGGGTAATTCCCTGTCAGCGTAGGCGCTCCCGGGTCGTTAAGACTGTAAATACTCAGTCCCTGATAATAATCGACGATATAGACAAGCGGGTATTCGATGTTAATCTGATTCGCGTATCGTATCTGATAATTCGTGCTGCGTACAACCGGGGCATGAACATCGGCGACATTCCATACCTCGAGGCCCGTGTTGGGATTCACTGTACAGAGGAACGAATCCTTCAATGCGATTGCCTCTCTGACGCCGGCGACGGGATATGTCTCGACATACTGCCATGCCGGCAGATGAGATACGTCGATGATTCGCACCGCTTTATACCGTTCGACAATGAATGCGTTTTTTCCATCGGTCGCTACTTCCGAAACATATCCGATTGTATCGATAGTCGCTGCAATGAACGGCTTTGCAGGGTCGGAAATATCCACAATCCGTAGCCCCTTCGTTGCGCATGCCATGTATGCATACCGCCCGTGTAATGTTATTTCGTAAGCCAAATCGCAGGAATCGAGATCGGATACCGTAACCGGGTTGCCCGGATCGGAGATATCGGCGATGCGCAAACCTTTTTCGATATCGGCAATGAATGCATGCCTGCCTGCGACTTCGACATCGAACGCCTGACCCTGCACCGGAACAGTGCCGATGCGCACCGGCGATCCCGCCTCGGCGAGGTCGATGATCGCTACTCCATCGCCTTTCCCGGCAATGTAGGCTTTACCGCCCTGAATATCGATCCGGCGGGATTCTCCCGCTGTGCGCATATTCGAAAGTACTGTCATCTGTGAGGGATTGGCTACCGATACCAATTCAAGTCCGCCCAGCCCGTTTGCAATAACCGCGATGGTATCGACCACGGAAACATCGTACGCATGCGCGTCGAGGCGAATCCTGGAGTAAAGTACCGGCGCGTCTATATTCGCAATATCCAGAACATAAAAACCGTTTATGCCGTCGCATACATAGGCGTTGTTGCCCAGCAACTGAATCTTCTCCAACGTTTTATGTACCTTATACGCTCCGACCTCGACCGGCTGAAGAATGTTCGTAATATCGAGAATCCGAACCCCGTATCCATCTTCGCAGAGATACAGGCGGTTGCCGCGTATCGCCAGACCGTGGGAATGAGAATCCTGATCGAAACTCGCCGTTCGCACCGGCTGAGCGGGGTTGCTGACATCGAACATAATCACCCCGTATCCGGAGCAGGCTAACAACACATATTGATTGTGCAGCAGGATGTCGTCAGCGGTTACCTCATTGTCCGCAACGGAGGCGATAAGCGAAGGATTTGTCGGATTGCTGATATCGGCGACGACGAAAGCACGGTCGGCGCCGATGTATGCGTGGTTGCCGGACACCTTCACCACGTTTGCCCTTGCTGCAAGCGCAAGCGTCCCCATGGTATAGATATGCGACGGATTGGAGACATTCACGATGAGCAATCCCCCTTTGTCGTCGGCGACATACAGATAATTACCGGCAAGATCGAGTCCGGTGACAAACCCGGGCGTAATCATTTCGCCGATTTTTTGTGGTGCGCTCGGATTGGAAAGATCCACGACGTCGATATATGCCCCATTACCGTAATAGGCTATCCCCGCTTTTGTTTCCACGCACTTGCTGATCCCCTCGCCCCATCGTCCAACGAGTTTGGTGTTCAGTACCGTTTGAGCATTCGCCATTGTAATGCTCGAGAACAGGATAAACAAACACATCATTCTCAGATTGTTCGTCGTAACTACGGTCATTCTTCCTCCGGAATTATGCTTCATTGATTCACAGCTATGTATCAGATGGGATCAGGAATCCCATATTTTTCGAAATTTTCATTGAATGTTAATCGCTTCTTGCTGCCGGCACTTGCATGAAAATAACACCCGTTTATCCGAAATAAAAACCGGCGGCGGCCGCCAGCGTATTCTCCGGCTGTTCTGCCGGTATCTGCCGTCTGTTAACATGGAGGATTCGGCAACCGTCGCGCCACCATACGATCGAGCAGGCCGTTCTGATTTTCACTTATCAATTTTCAATTTCGCCTTTCCTCCGTAACTTGCATCCGTAGGTTTTGTTTTTGTTGAATTTACGTACATAGAACAATGATCAAACGAATTGCGCACATCGGCATTGCGGTCAAAGATCTGCAGAATGCCAAAACCGTTTTCGAATCCCTCCTCGGGCTGCATCCATCGCACGACCAGACCGTGGCGGCACAGAAGGTCAACGTCTCCAGCTTCCATGTGGACGACACCAATCTTGAATTGACGCAGGGCACCGACGAGGAATCGCCCATCTCGAAGTTCATCGAGAAGAAAGGCGAGGGCATCCACCATCTGGCGTTCGAAGTGGACGATATCAAGGCGGAGATTGCGCGCCTGAAATCCCTCGGCGTAAAGATGATCGACGAAGAACCGCGCATGGGCGCCGATAATTATTGGGTGGCGTTCGTGCATCCCAAGTCGGCGGGCGGCGTGCTGGTTGAAATCTGCCAGCCGGCGGACTAATCCATCGTCAGAATACGTAATGCACAGGGGCGTCCGCATACAACGGGCGCCCCTGTTTTCAAAACCGGTCATTCTATACCTGTAATACTTCGCAGCCGCTATCGATAATCGCCCTGAATGCAGGCGACACAACGGAATAGTCTACTATATCGACATGCATTGGAAGATCGGATGTCGAGAATGCTTCCCGTAGTTCCGAGAGGACCGAGTATGGGACCGGCGCAGCAGCTTTAACAGCGATGTCGATATCCGAGAACCGTTGAGCAGTACCATTCACTCGCGAACCAAACACAAGTACAAAGCATCCGGGTACAATTTCCCGCAGAATTGACCGGACGATTGCAAGGTCATCCGCTGTAAGATCAATCATTGCGCCGTTCCAGTTCATGAATGAGAAAATCTACATCCTGCGGAAGACTGCGGGCGGCGGCGAATGCGCGCGCCGCATTTGATTCATCGTATGTATGAACGGATACATTTCTCGCGTCGTGATAAATGAACCAGCGGTTCGGATCCTCGATGAGACCTTGCCGGGCGGCTAAACGGAAAAGTTCTTTTCGCGAATACGCTTCTTCGGCGGCTTCGGGACTTACATTCATCCGCAGCCAGCGTACCATCATTTTCCAGGCGAGTTCGTACGTGTATTCAAACCGCTGAACCACGGAATCCCGCAATGAAGTCGCCAGGGCAGGATCGTCTTCATGCATTCGATAAAGAACGAGCGCTTCACGGAGAGCTACCAACACCTGCTTCAATGGCTCGATGTTGAGATTCATTGCGATACCTGATTACATGATAGAAGTCTGATAGCAATATAGTAAAGCGATTCCTGAATACCCTGTACAGCCTGCATCGCATTCCTCGCACGTACAAAAACCTATGAACACTAGTTGAACAATACCGCCGGTTTGCTTCCGCCGATCTGCCTTTCCCGGTGATGTTGTTTTGTTATATTTGGTTTGGATTTGAACGAAGCATTTTCAGATGTGACCGAGAACAACAACGACATACAGCAGGACGTAGACGACGGGCTTCCCGAAATCCTGAAACAGAAGCTGGCGAACCTCCCAAAATCGCCGGGCGTGTACCAGTTCAAGAACAAGGAAGGGAAGATCATCTACATCGGCAAAGCGAAGGTACTCCGGAACCGGGTGCGGTCGTATTTCCAGAAACGCGATCCGCGCGATCCGAAGACGGAGATTCTCGTCTCGAAAATTGCCGATGTCGAACTCCTCGTCGTCGATTCCGATGTCGAAGCGCTATTGCTTGAAAACAACCTCATCAAGGAACATACGCCGCGCTATAACATCCGCCTGAAGGACGACAAAACGTACCCATACATCGTCGTCACGAACGAACCCTATCCGCGGATCTTCCCTACCCGCACGGTGATACGCGACGGATCGAGGTACTACGGTCCGTACACCGATGTCAAGGCAATGCACAGCATGCTGCGCACCATCCGGGGCATCTTTCCCATCCGTAGTTGCGATTACCCGCTGAATGACGAAAACGTCGCCCGGCGCAAATACAAACTGTGCCTCGATTATCATATCGAAAAATGCCTGGGACCCTGCGAAGGTTTGTTTCCGAAAGACGAATACCGCGCAAATATCGACCTTGCGGAACAACTCCTGAAAGGAAAAACCCGCGAGCTTCAGTTGCGCCTTGAGGCGGAAATGCAGAAAGCGGCGGAAGAACTGGAGTTCGAGAAAGCCGCCAAGCTGCGCGACCGGCTCGAAGCGCTGACCAAATACCGGAACAAGCAGAAAGTCGCCACCAGCGATTTCGCCGACAGGGATATCATTGCGCTGGCGCGCCAGAACGACGACGCGGTGGGGATGGTGTTCCGCGTCCGCGACGGCAAGATCGTCGGGAAACAACATTTCACCTTTACGAGCGTGGAATTCGAAACCGACGAAGCCATCTTTGAATATCTCATTCAGCGGTACTACGTGAAGACGATGGATATTCCACCGGAGGTGATGCTGCCTGTGGAATTGGAAAGCGAAGAAGCGCTCACAGCGTGGATCAACGAACGCTCTTCGCAGAAGGTGCATTTCACTGCGCCCAAGATCGGAGAGAAAGCCAAACTTGTCCGGCTCTGCCAGAGCAATGCGAAGTTCATTCTCGACGGCATCATCCTTCAGAAAATGCAGACGGATGAATTCATTCCGAATTCCGTTCAGTCGCTTCAGCGCGATCTTCGGATGAAGAACCCGCCCCGCCGGATCGAGTGCTTCGATATTTCGCATTTCCAGGGCGCGGAAACCGTCGCGTCGATGGTCTTTTTCCTCGACGGTAAACCGCGGAAGAACGAATACCGCAAATTTAAAATCGAAACCGTGGAAGGAATCGACGACTTCGCAAGCATGCGCGAAGTCGTTACGCGCCGCTACAGCAGGCTGCTGGAAGAAGGTACATCCCTTCCCGACCTCATCATGATCGACGGCGGCAAGGGGCAGCTTTCATCGGCGGTGGAAGCGCTCGAAGCTCTCGACATCCGCAACCATCCAATTATCGGATTGGCAAAACGCCTGGAAGAAGTCTTCGTACCCGGCGAAAGCCTGCCGCTCAACATCCCCAAGACGTCGTCCAGCATCCGTTTGCTACAGCGCGTACGCGATGAAGCCCACCGTTTTGCGATTACATTCCACCGCGAACGGCGCAATAAAGCCACGCTCCAAACCGAGCTGGAAGAAATAGAAGGCATCGGTCCGAAGCGCGCCCACGACCTGCTGGAAAAGCTTGGATCGGTGAAAGCCGTCCGCACTGCATCCGAGGAACAACTCGCCGAAGTCGTCGGGTGGTCGGCTGCGAAACATGTCCATGCGTATTTCCATGACGATCCGAACGCTGACCCGGACGACGGCGGCGCCGACGATCCGATTGAATCCGAATCACATCCCGAGTTTTCCGATGCCGAGTAACCGACGCTTCATCTTTGTCCTGTTTCTCCTCCTTCCTCTGCTTGATCTCTGCGCCCAGCAAGTGGCGAATAAAGAAATTCACGCACTACTGATGAAAGGCATAGAGCTTTCCGGACAGCAGAAGTATAAGGAGGCAGAGAACACGTTCGAAGAAATCATCCGCAAAGCGCCCGATCACCCCGTAGGATACCTGAACAAGGCAATTCTTCTGCAGGTGATTTCGTTGGATTTTGAAACGCCGATGGACCCGGAATACAAAACGCTTATCGAAAAAACGCGATCGCTGGCGGAGAAGATGCTTGCCGACGACACCAGATCGGCGGAAGGATACTACTATCTCGGGATGTCGTACAGTTACTTTGCGTATTCGGCGTTCCGCGATGGAAAGGACTGGATCGGCGGGCTGAAACACGGTATGACGGCGTACGACAATCTGAAGCTGGCTCTGAAATGCGATCCGAAGTTCTATGATGCAATGACCGGTACTGGCACGTACATGTACTGGAAGAGCCGCAAGATGAGCTTTCTGACCTGGACACCGCTTGTGGACGATGAGCGAGAGAAAGGCATCTCGATGCTGCGCAAGGCGGCAAAGAACGCCACGTACACTGGCACGCAGGCAATCAACGCTCTGATCTGGATATATATCGAAGAAGAGCGCTGGGGCGATGCAATCCGCGCGGCGCAAAGCGTTCTGAAGTACTATCCCGATCACCGGCTGTTCCTGTGGGGACTGGCATCCGCCGCAGAAGGCAAGGAGGACTGGAAACTGGCGCGAAGCGCATACGAGCGGATCGTTGCTTCTGTCGATGCCGGGATAGAAGAGCCCCGGTACGTGCTGATTCAGGCGCGGGCAAAGATCGGCAGAATGGCGATGAATATGGGCGATACCGAAACCGCCGTCCGCGAATGCCGCTGGGTGCTTTCGCAGCGCAATATCGACCGCTCTCTTTTCACCTCCGACGGCGCCGAGCGCATCGGTCGCCGCATAGACGACATGGAAGACCTGAAAGATGAACTGGGAACGGCGTTTGCCGGGAAGAATGGGAAGTACTGAAAAGTGTGAGGGGTAAGGGGTGAGGGGTGAATGTGCTGTTCTGAGCCTCTCGACGTGATGCGGACAATGAAGGGCCTGCCCTGAGTCCCGGAATTGCCGGATGGCGGCAGGTGAGTCGAAGGGTGAAGTTTGTCCGTCAAAAGCCGGATGAAGGCAAAGTATGAAATTGCCAAGTTCCTCTTATCGCGCTGTTGTAGGCCCGGCAGCGGCGTTCTTTATACCCCCACGGCGCCTGTGCTGAAACCGGCGTAAGCCGAGTGAAGTGTGGGGTCGGCTTGGCACGGCGGCAGCCCGGACAGGACGGGGGGACATAATGAATAAATCCCCGGAATGGCCTGCCCTGAGCCGCCGCAGCGGACGGAGGCTGAGAACCGAAGGGTAAACCCACGGTATTCACCGTCATGCACATTCATTCAAACAACATCGCATATGCCGTTAAAATGAAGGAAGAATCATTCCTTCGGAGCGCCGGCAACCGGAACGAATATGCCCGAGATAGATCGCTATCACATTCGCTCGCATACGCTACTATATCCGTTTCTCAGAAAACTCCCCCCTCTTACTCCCCCCTCTGATGCGTTTTCTACCAGCTCGGATGCTTACGGGTTGAGGGGGGATGATCTCCCAGAATAGAATTTTGGGGATACCAAATAAGCTCGTTTCTTCATCCCCTCTCAACACGGCTGTTTCGAGTTGGACTATGGATATTCCGAGAGGGGATAAAAGGGGAGAGCATTCGATTGGCTCGGGAATTCAATGGCTGTATGTACAGACCAACAGCAGTTAGAAACGCACAAACCTCCGGGAAAACACGAATTCCTACTCCCCCGCCTCTCCGGGATTGCGGTATTCGATGCGGGTGAAGAGCGTCCGCTTACGGAGATCAAGCATGGCGAACGAAATAATCACCGGCTCGCTGTCCCGGGCAATGTTGTTGCCGCGAACGCGGCGGGTACGCCAACGGAGGTGTTGCTTGCCGGTCTTCATCCGCACCGTGTCGATCCCATCCTTATACACCACATTGCAGAACCAATACCCGCGCCGCACCGTTGTATCGAGCCTCGAATTAAGGTACGAAATCCATCCGGGGAATTCCGGTACCGGTAATGCCGACCATTGCCAGGAGTCCGGCGCGCTGGCATCTGCCGTCTGCGGTGCGAGTTCGGTAAAAGCGGTTTCCTTCCATACGGCGGAATTTTGAAGAGCGCCCAGATACGCATCGTATTGGCGTTTGGTGAACCGAATCCTTACCTGGTAGCAGGAAATATCTCCGCCGCCGAAGACATCGTACTCATACGAAATCAACATCGAATCGATTTCCGCGTCCTCCGGCACATGGAATTGCCGGCGCACTTCATCGACTTCCGGTTTGTACAACACGGTGGTGCAGGAGACAAACGCGAGGCTGATGACCGTCAGCGCAAGAGTAATGCGAATTTGAGAACCAATAATGTAACCCATATCCCACCTTCAAATGGATGATACCCATGCATCGACTCTTATGAACAAATTTCTTCCAGAAACCGCATCACTGTCTCATTGTAGTACTCCGGATTGCCGGTCTGGAGCGAGTGCGAGGTTTTCGGAACAACATCGCGGCGCGTATTGGGGAGGCAGTGCTCCAGCTCATCGGTAATGAGCGAAAAGAATCGCGGACTATATTCTCCGGTAAGCAGCAACACGGGAATATCCAGCTTTGCGAGATCTTCGCATCGAAGCTCGGGGAAAATATCGGCGGAAAACGCCTCGAGCTGCATTTCGCGTGCATTGTCCATCAACGCCTGCCGCACGGCTTCGGGAGCGGAGGCGAATGAATCCCTGCCCGTTACGCCTTTCAGAAAATTCCGGACGCCGCCTTCGAGGTCGTTGCGGTCGAACGCAGCGCGGGCGGGCTTCCATGCCTCCTCGTTGAATGCATCGAATAATTCCCTCCCCCCCTCTAAACGAAGCAGCCAGGGCATCACAGGAGGCTCACCGAGAACGAGAGACGAGACCAGATCCGGATTGCGGACAACCATGTGCAACGTCGAAAACGCCCCATATGAGGATGCGGCGATATGGCAACCCTCGATACCAAGTACACGGATAAATTCAGCGAGATCATTGCCCTGATTGACGGCGTTGTATTCAATGCCCCCTTCTTCGAACGCATTCGGATAATGATATCTTCTGCTGAGCGCGATTGCCCGATAGCGGGGTGAAAATACCTGAATTTGTTTATGCCAATTGCGGTAATCGCCGAGAGAACCGTGAACAAAGAGAATTGGCGTTCCGTGTCCAGCTTCGATATAAGCAAGAGATGTATCGGATAGCCGGGCCTGCTGTATTGTGTAACCATGCATGTTGATTCGGTGCTTGTGTCCGGGAAAGAGTTATTAACGTACCGACCATTGAAAATACCGCAAAATTTCGTCATTTTACGGAGTCTGATCATCATCATCAGAAACATGGCTCATTTTCGCATACGCGTCAAAGAACACGAGGATCCCATGAAACAGCTCTTCATTCTTCTCGCCGCCGTAGCGGTTTGCTCAACACAACTCCACGCGCAAATGCCCGCAAGTCCCGCATCTCCGGTACGTGCCGGTAGCTGGCTCATCGGCGGTCACCTGAGTTTCCAATCGAGAGGCGGGGATTTATACAAAGACCATGACGGCAATGCAGTTACGGCATTCTCGATCTCGCCGGAAGCGCAATGCTTCATCATCGACTACTTCGCAATCGGCGGATTAATGCAGCTCAACACGGAATCGGCCGACCTGAGTACAAGCGACATATTGATTGGTCCCAAGGTCTCCTACTATTTCCGGACATCGAACAGGTACTTCTATCCGTTTGTCTCCGCGGCAGCACTATTCGGAAGCTATTCATACGAACTCTATGGCGATGCAGCGGAAACGAATACGGTACTGAAATACACCGACACCGAAACGCGGTTCGTGTTTTCCGGCGGAGTGCTGTTCATGATCAATCAGCATGTAGGAATCGCGACCACAATCAGTTACGAAATGGTTAATGTGAATTACGACGAGAGCATTCCTTTCGTTAATGAAGCGAATGAAGCCGTGGGACATTCCTACGACGGGAACATTTTCGGTATCAGTGTCGGTGTGAACGCATTCATCCCGTAGCCATTAAGACCAGTTCCGATTGATCAGGAAATGTCCTCTTGCCGACAGGGCAAAAATTGAGTACCTTTCGGCAGTCGTGCATCATTGAACAACGAAATATTCCCGATCTCCCATACATAATCACATTGGAGGTAACATGAAACACGTAGCACTGTTTGCACTTCTCGCATTATTGGTTGCGACAGCCATCCCGACCCAGGCACAGGATATGCCGGTACGGAAAGGCAATTGGATGATTGACGGAAGCCTCGGCTTTAGCTCGTCCGGCGGCGACTTGTATGAAAATGCTGATGGCGATGGGACAACCACCATTACTATCGCCCCCGAAGCGATGTATTTCTTGATGGATCAACTAGGGGTGGGTTTGGTCCTCAATTATTCATCGACCTCCCAGGGCGATGAAAGCAGCAGCGATCTCTCCATCGGACCCCGCGTAGCCTATTTCTTCAAAACCGGCGACCCAAAATTCTATCCCTTCCTCGGGGCCGGCGTGTTCTTCGGCTCTCATTCGCACGATAACGGCGTCGATGGAGCCGGTCACTCCGAATACACGAACAGTATGACAACGATCGCAGTCTCCGGCGGCGTCATGTACATGGTAAACACACATGTCGGTCTGAGCGCCTTCTTGAATTACGAGATGGTTTCGTTGAAATACGACGAAGATCTCAAATACCAAGATGACACCAGAGACGGAAATATCTTTTCCATCATGGTCGGCTTCAACTGGTTCCTGAAATAGGCGAATCGAAAAGATGATTACGAAAAAGCCCGGCAAACGCCGGGCTTTTCATTGTAATCATGGACTATTCGCGTCAAGCTTCTTCCGCCAGCTATTTCTTCTTCGCGCCGTTATCGCCTTCCACTTCGAGTCCCATTGCTTTCGCAACCGTCACACCGATCATTGCCGGGCTATCGACGACGTGGATTTTGGCTTTCTTCATTGCCGCCATCTTGTCTGCCGCGGTACCTTTGCCGCCGGCAATAATTGCGCCCGCATGCCCCATCCGCCGTCCCGGCGGCGCGGTGCGTCCGGCGATGAAACCGACGACCGGCTTTTTCACATTTTTTCGGACGAATTCCGCAGCTTCTTCTTCGGCCGAACCGCCGATTTCGCCGATCATCACGATCGCGTCGGTATCGGGGTCCTCATTGAAGAGCTTGATGGCATCAAGAAACTGCGTTCCGATCACCGGATCGCCGCCGATGCCGATACAAGTGCTCTGTCCGATACCGAGATCGGTAAGCTGCTTGACTGCTTCGTAGGTGAGCGTTCCGCTGCGCGATACGACTCCGACGTTCCCCTTTTTATGAATGAACCCAGGCATGATGCCGATCTTGCACTGTCCCGGCGAAATAATACCCGGGCAGTTGGGACCGATGAGGCGAACTCCCTGCTTCTGCACAAAATGGAAGGCCTTCACCATATCGTTAGTGGGGATGCCTTCGGTGATACAAACGATTAATGGAATTCCGGCTTCTGCAGCTTCCATGATAGCGTCGGCGGCAAACGGAGGCGGTACAAAAATAAGGCTGACATTCGCTTTCGTTGCGGCGACCGCATCTTTTACTGTATTGAACACCGGCACGCCGAGGTGTTCGGTTCCTCCCTTCCCGGGAGTTACGCCGCCGACGACCTTCGTACC
>CAYPBB010000038.1:39416-39997 GCA_964408855.1 uncultured Ectothiorhodospiraceae bacterium | reverse complement strand
ACCTCCGACCTCGAAAATGTGATCCTTATAATAAAACGGGAAATAGAGGCCTGCGGAATAGCGCCCACGATGCGACGCAAACGCGTAACCGAGGGAGAAAGTACTGACGATGCGCTTTTTACTGTGCCAATTCAGCCGTTTGCTTTTCGAAAGGCCGATGTAAAATCCGTCGACCCTGTTGTACCGGATGAACGAATTCGCGAATGCGGTCGCCATGGGGAACGGCCATTCGAATGCCGCCGGGTATTTTCTGAAGAAATCCATTTGAAGCGACGACCAGTCGTCGAACTCGCCCGATGAGCTTTCTGGTTTTTCCCATTCATCCCCGGAAGAGTCCGCTCCGAAGCCGCCTAAATCCCACTCGTCTCCGGCGTTCAATGCAGCGAGTTGCGATTCCAGGTCCTCTATGCGCGTTTCGATATTGGTTATGCGCGATTCGAAATCGCGCTCTTCCTCAAGCGAAAGCTCCCCCGATTTTTTTGAATCCAGTTCCGCCTTGACGTCTTCCAGTTCTTCCCGCAGGCGCTGTAATTCGAGCTGAATTTCCTCTTTCGTTTTCAGACTGTCGCCGTCTGGTGTCC
>CAYPBB010000038.1:0-39316 GCA_964408855.1 uncultured Ectothiorhodospiraceae bacterium | reverse complement strand
ACGCGTCCTGCGGAGCGGAAGAAATAGTCCACGCGTCCTGCGGAGCGGAAGAAATAGTCCACGCGTCCTGCGGAGCGGAAGAAATCGAAACGCTTTGCGCCATACCGGTATTCGAGAATAATCCGCATATCATCAAGACAACGATTGCGGCGGTTTGTCGTTTAAAATACTGTATCATTCCTACCTCGATACTGTACTGTTTGCCGTGGTACCTGGTGTACACTGTGACTCAATGTTTTTTACACGAATGTCGGCAATTTGTTTCCCCAAATATGCAAAAAAATCCCGCCGGTGCGTGCCCGGCGGGAGAATTCATTATCGCCGTTCATTACGGCAGCAGTTCGCAATTCGACTTTGTGTCGACTTTGATAACGCCGCTGTATTCGGGCATCGACGGAAGCAGCATGTTAATATCCGAGGTGGTTGTGAATTCAGCTCTCCTGATGATTCCTGCATTCGCATCGAAATAGGTCGATGCATTGGTCGTACCGGAGCCTGACATAGAGATGTCGATGTTATTCGCCGTCATTTCGCCCTCCATTTCGAGAGTGGTAATTGCGTCGATGCGCGCGCATTCCACGCCCTGAATGTCGGCGGTACCGGCCGGGGTGTACACCGATTTCGTGCGCGACGACAACGGGGCTCCCTGGACGATAAGCGTATCGCTGGTTTCCCAGTCCCAAGACTTGTTATCCTCCAGATTTTCAGGATCGATATGCGGGATGACTTTCAACATCTGTATGAGCTTGGATGCCGAGTTCGGAGGCAGCGTAACCAATGCCGTGTCCTTTTCGATGATGTCTCCGAAACGATTTATTCTGAACGTCAGTGTTTTACCGACCAGCGCTGCAAATATTTTATTCCCTTCCGCTGTGGCCGCGGCATCGCCTGTCATGACACCGTACTCCAGCGTATAGGTTAATTTGCCGTCGCCGTTATCGTAATATTCGATGAAGGTGATGTTGCTGATCGATGAATCGTTGGCTCGCATTTTTTGCTTTTGCGGACCGAATTCGACATTCACATCAGAAACGCCTACGGAGCGATAGCGGTAGGGTTTGTTTACCTCGAAACGATACGCCGATTTTTGCGCAAGCGCTGTCGAGATTGTGAGAATGCAGAGGAAAAGGCTGATAATAGTCTTCATTTGATCTTACCCATTCGAGTGAAAAACAGAACGCCCATTCCGGGTGGATATGGGCGTTGTACATGTGAGCACGGCAGATTATTCAACCGAAAGTTCGTATTTGGTCGTCTCGTTCGATGTGACGGTCACCTGCGTATCTGGATTGCTCGGCGAGGTAACCACCTGTTCCGATTTGGTGGTCGCGTTGAATTCCGCGAGGACTCCTTCATCGATGATGTAGAGAATGGAACCTTCGGCAGTTCTTTCGCCGATGATGCTCAGGTCCTGATTGGCTCGCACAATCATACCGTTGATAGAGATCACTGCATTGAACTTGATGTCCCAGCATTTCTTGCCGTTCCATTCCTTTTCGCCGACGATCTTGTATGTGGATTGACGTTCGAGATACACTTCATCCGTTCCATCGTCGGTTGTATCGTTTACGTTGCGTTCCCACGACTCGCCGAGTTGTTTGCTACCCGGCGAAAGATACGGGAGGAATTCCATGATTTGCGCCATCATCCCCATGGATTCATTTTTCACTTTGGGATTTGTGCTGTCTACATCGGTTACGCCGCCGGTGTTATCCATCGTAAAGGTGAATGCCTGATTCGCCAGATCCTGGCCGATCGTTTCCATTCCTTCTGAGCTTTCGGCAAATGCAACCGCGTTTTTAACGTCGATCTTGCATTTCATGTTTCCTTCGGCTGTGCGTTCGAGGACAGTGAATTGAAACGCCGCATTCATTTCCTGAGAAACGTTGAAACTGCCGTTCGGGGTGTCCTGTTTCATCGTCTCCTTTTGCTCGCCGATGTAGGTGTACGGCTTATTCAACTGATATTTATACATCGATTCCTGAGCGGAAGCCGTTGCCGCACAGCAGAGCAGGACGAGGACAATTGATTTAGTGAAAATGTTCATGATCGCTCCGGTTCTGGGAGATTATGGCTGAAGAGTGATAGTTACATTCGATACCTGGTTGAACGGAATGATGCCGTTGTCTTTGCCGTACAACACCATCGTCGACTCGACCTGTGACTGCTGTTCGAGGCCGGCGAGAATATGTTCGTCGAGAGCATAGTAGAAGGCGCCGGTCGTCGTCGTTTTCTCCTCCTGAAAGCGTTCCTGGTTTCTTTCGATTTGTTTCTCTTCGTTCATTACAAGCGCATCCCAGGTCACTTTCATGCAGGATTTGCCCTCGTATTTGACTATCTCAGCGGCCGTATAGGTTACAGTCGTCGTCAAAATTCTCAGGCTGTTCTCTTTACCCATTCTTGTATCGGGCACGAGGGTATCTGCTTTTGTGACCACCCAGGTTTTCCCCGGAGAAACAGGTTCCTCAGGAAGAACGGGGAGATATAACCCCATTTGGGCGAGCCGTTTTTCGGCGCTTTCGTATTGCTGCAGATTCTTTTTCCTTGTAAACGATTCCGGGATGGCAACGTTCTGCAATTCTCCGCGGGTAGAAATATCGAAGACAATCTTCGATTGGGACAAAATGTTGTCAAACTGCCCGGCCTTCGAATTGTCCGGCGGGGGAGGCGTTTCCTGAACGTATACCGTGTCCTGATAAAAGGCAATAGAAAGGCTCTGTTTGTCTTTTTTTGTCCCGGTATACGAAAAATAGGATTCCGTACGTTTATCCATCGAGCCGGCAAGATTGGCGTGGAGTTCTCCGTACGCCTGTTCTTCGCTCACGCGTTTGTATTTATAGATCTTTCCGGGCTGATATTCGTACCTCAATTTATACTGCTGCGCATCCGCGGATTCCGTCGAAAAGAGCAGAAGAAGCAATGCCGGTGCGGCAACTAATAGCCGGAGACCTGTGGTGGTGAGTCGTGAGAGGGGCAAATCGCGTTTCATCCTTTATATCGTTTGCGTCGAAAGAGTTATTATTGAGGAACACCGGTTAAATGAACCAGACATCTAAGCTACGGCATATTCGCCGCAGATACAAGGCACGCCTGCTTGTGCGAATGTTCTTCATTTTCGGCTGTATTGGAGCACTCCTCCGACATATGTCTGCTTGACGAAGCAACCGGTCAGTTCCTGATCCGGGCAGCCCGCGATATCCGTATCGATGACAAAGAAGTCCGCGTAGGCTCCTTTCGAAAGCACGCCGAATAATCCTTCCGCGCCGATAGCGCGGGCAGCGTTTATCGTGAATCCTTTCAATGCTTCCATCCTGTCTATGCGCTGAGATCCATACCAGCCGTCGGAATAGGCATCCGGAGAAGGCGATCCATTCGCAGGTGTTTGGAAGTATCGCAAATAATCGTCTTTCGATGCCGGGGCGCCTTCCTTGTTTTTTCTTGTGCATGCGGCGTAGACGCCGGCGAGCGGATCGGGGCGTTCAACCGGGAAGTCGCTGCCGAACGGGATATACACGCCAGTTTCAAGGAGCGATTTCCACGCGTAGGCGCCGCGCACACGTTCCGCTCCAAGTCTTGCCTCCGCCCAGTACATATCGCTTGTACAATGCACCGGCTGCATCGATGGGATGATCCCGGAACGGGCGAACCTCGGAATATCATCCTGATTCAGAACCTGCACGTGTTCTATACGTAACCGGTGGGTTTTTGTTCCGGTTTCGGCAAGCGCCTTTTCGTACGCATCGAGCACCGTCCGGTTCGCAGCATCTCCGATTGCATGAACGCAGACCTGCAAATTCGCCCGTAGCGCCCGGACCGATTCGCGATGTATATCCTCTTCGCCGTAGATCGCCACGCCCCTGTTTCCCGGATCGTCCGAATACGGTTCCAGGAGAAGCGCGCCGCGCGAACCGAGCGCGCCGTCGGCATAGAGTTTCAAACCGGCAAGCACGAGCTGCCGGTCTCCGAAGCTCCGATCGGTACCGGTAAGCAATCGCTCCCAATCCTGACCCGTTCCATCGATATATGCCGTCATCCGGAACGGAAACTCTCCCGCCTCGATCATCGCTCGTACCGCCTTTATCTTGTCTCCGTCGATTCCCATATCGTGGACACCGGTTATACCGTATTTGTGGCACGTTTTCAGGGCCAGCGCAAAAATTCGCCGCGTCTCGTCAATCTCCGGTTTGGGGATATGGGCACGCACAAGTTCCACTGCGTTATCGAGCAATATTCCGCTCGGTTCCCGTCCGCTGCGGAGTATTCTGCCCCCCGGCGGATCGGGGCTTTGTTCGTTGATACCGGCAATTTCGAGCGCCTTACTGTTGACCCATACGGCGTGTCCGTCGACTCGGGAGAGGAATACCGGTTGTGCAGGGAATGCCGCATCGAGCATCGCGCTCGTCGGGAATTGCTTCGATTCCCAGTCGTTCTGGTCCCACCCCCGGCCACGGATCCAGCTTCCGGCAGGGAATGCAGCCTGACGGTTGCGGATGCGCTCGATAACCTCCTGAGGACTTTTTGTCCCTGTGAGGTCGACAATCAGCTCTTGCTCTCCCAGCCCGAACAGGTGGCAATGGGCGTCGGTGAAGCCGGGAAAAATGTGCGCATCATCGGCGTCGATTGCGGATGCGAATTCATACCGCTTCCTGAGGTCGGCGGCGTTTCCGAGATCGACGACCCTGCCGTCGCGTATTGCCATCGCTTCGAAAACGCTGTTCGCGCTGTCGAGCGTGTGAATATGACCGTTGTAGACCAAAAGGCCGGCAGTGTCCTTGCGGGAACAGCCGGCACTTGCGAGGAATGCAATCATTGCCGAATACAGAAGGAATTTCATGATGGATGAGGCATTGTTATCGGTTCTGTAGCAATATACGCGTCAAAACACTCATGGAAAACAATGAAATTGCAACCGTTTTCCGTTTCATTTGTCTCATATATATCCAAAGTGTGGCAGGATCTGCGGAGCACGGACACCTCAGAGCCCGGTCCATCTGGAATGTGCGGATTCTGAACGGATTAGCGCGTATCTTTGTTTATTTCCCTGCGGACAGCTTGGAACGGACTTTTTACTGGAGAAACGACGGTGGATACCATGCAGGATAGAAATGTAAATGACTCAACACGGCGGTTCGCGAAACTCGGTTCCGTGTGCGCTGTGTTCACGGCCCTGATGCTGACACTTTCCCCGGTTATCATGCAGGCGCAGAGTTTCGGCAAGAATAAAGTACAATACAAACGCTTCAACTGGTATTATATACAATCGGACCATTTCGATGTGTATTTCACCGACGGCGGGAAGCAAATCGCCGAGTTTACCGCGAAATCCGCCGAAGCTGCGCTCAAGAGCATCCAGGACGAGTTCCGGTATCAGATTACCAACCGGATTCCGATGATCATCTATAACTCGCCGAACGACTTCCAGCAAACCAATGTCGTGGGAGTCTATTTGGAAGAAGGGATCGGCGGAGTGACTGAAATGTTCAAGAATCGCGTGGTTGTGCCGTTTACCGGTTCCTATTCGGCATTCCGGCACGTGATTCATCATGAATTGGTGCATGCCGTGCTGAACGATATGTTCTATGGCGGATCGTTGCAGGCGGCAATCGCCAGCCAGATCAAGCTTCAGCTTCCTCTCTGGTTGAACGAAGGAATGGCGGAATATCAGTCGCTCGGCGGATGGGACACGAACTCAGACCAGTTTATCCGCGATGCCGCCACGAGCAACTACCTGCCTCCCATCCAATATTTGAACGGCTATTTCGCCTACAGAGGCGGGCAATCCGTCTGGTGGTACATCGCCGAAAAATACGGGCGGCAGAAAGTCGGTGAAATCCTCAATCGTATCCGCGCAACCCGCGATCTGAACAAGGGATTCAAAACGGCAATCGGGCTCGATGTCGAAGAGCTGTCTGAACGCTGGATGAAGGAACAGAAGGTGATGTACTGGCCCGATATCGCGGTGCGCGTTTCTCCCGAGGACTACGCCAAACGTTTGACCGACCATACAAAGCTCAGGAATTTCTACAATACGAGTCCCGCAATCTCGCCCGCCGGCGATAAAATCGCCTTTATTTCTGACCGTGACGATTTCTTCAGCATTTATATCATGCCGACGACCGAAGACAAGAAGCCCGTGCAGATAGTCGAAGGTCAGACTTCGTCCGATTTCGAGGATCTGAATCTTCTCACTCCCGGAATCACCTGGTCGCCCGACGGCAAGAAAATTGCTTTTGCCGGAAAGTCGGGCGGCGCCGACGCAATCAACATCGTCGATGTCGAATCGGGGGATTATCAACGGCTCGATATCCAGCTCGATGGAATCAATACCGTCGCGTGGTCGCCGTCGGGGGGTAAAATTGCATTCGTCGGTGTGACATCGCTCCAGTCGGATATCTGGGTGTACGATCTCGAGACAAAACAATCGGCGAATCTGACGAACGATCTCTTCACCGACGAGAATCCGGCCTGGTCTGACGATGGCAGGTTCATCTACTTTTCATCCGACAGGAGGGAGTACATTTCCCGAGACATGCTCCCCGAAAATTTCGACATTTTCGATCACGATATGTCGCAGAAAGATCTGTACCGGATCGATCCGGCGTCGAACGCGATAGTAAGGATCACCGACACACCGCTTGCCGACGAATCGCAGCCCGTTCCCAATGCAGACGGGTCGAAACTGATGTTCATTTCGAATGCCAACGGAATCAACAACCTGTATATCCGCGATGAGGCGACAGGCGAATCATACCCGGTGACCAATTCGTTGACGGGTGTGTATCAATACAGTATCTCCCGCGACGGTTCCAAGCTGGCGTTCGCATCGATGTACGAAGCAGGCTTCGATGTATTTCTTCTGAAAGCTCCGTTCGAGCTCGAAAAAATCGAGCAGCTTCAGACGACGGAATTTATCAAACGGCGCAACCGCACCGCGGAACTGCGTGCACAGACCCCCGTTCAGAAGGAAACGGTCGATAAGACCATGGAGGTGGTTTCGTTATCGGAAGGAACGGCGGTTGTCCTCGGCGAACAGGAAAGTACCGCGGATACGGCGGTATCGAGCGCCCGGCAAAAAAGGATACTCTTCGGATCGAACGAGAGCAATGAAGACGATCGTCCGGCACAGGTCTCTGCGCCGAAGAACAATATCGACGAGAGCGGAGAATTCAGGATCAACAAATATAAGCTCAGCTTCTCGCCCGATCTCGTCTACGGCAACGCAGGGTACAGCACGTTTTATGGCGTACTGGGCACAACGACGATGGCGTTCAGCGACATGCTCGGCAATCATCAGATAATTTTCCTGACAAATCTTCTCGGCGATCTTAAAAACAGCGATTACGCATTGGCATATTACTATCTGCCGGGGAGAATCGATTGGGGCGTACAGGGATTCCACAGCGCACGGTTTATCTTCTCCAGCGCCGAGTATTTGTACCGGTTCAGACAGTACGGCGGCGGGCTCTCCGCTTCCTATCCTCTCGACAGGTACTACCGCATCGACGGCGCGCTGACGTACATGAACATCTCCCAGGAGAATCTCGATGTTATCGAAGCGCCCAGCGAGCGAAGCGTTATCCTCCCGAGTCTTTCGTTTGTTCACGATAATTCGCTTTGGGGAGGATGGGCGCCGGAGAAAGGCACCCGCTACGAGGTCGGACTGTTCGGCAGTCCGGGTATCGGCGGCAACTCGCTCTCCTTTGCGTCGCTAACGGTAGACTACCGGACGTATTTCAAGCTCGCGGACGGTATTTCTTTCGTTTTAAGAGGTTCCGGCGGAGCGAGCGTGGGACGGAACGCCCAGCGCTTCTTCATCGGCGGTACGGATAACTGGATCAACAGAACGTTCGAAAACGGCTATATCCCAATCGAGAATGCCGAAGACTTTGCCTTCCTCACGCCGGCATTGCCGTTGCGAGGCTATAACTACAACGCCCGCATCGCGACGAAATACCTGCTCGGAAACATGGAATTCCGTTTCCCTCTGATAAAATACATCCTCGGCGGCGTGCTTCCATACATCCTGCAATCGGTGAATGGAGCAGTATTTGTCGATGCAGGAACTGCATTCGACAAAATCGAAAAACTTCAGGCATTTACGCGAAATACAGAAGGCGAAATCACAAACAAGGATTTTCTCGCCGGGACAGGCTTCGGCATGAGAATGTGGTTTCTGGGCTTCCCACTGAAATTCGACATCGCCTGGGCGTACAACGGCGCGCGCTTCTCGATGCCGAAATACTACTTCTCACTGGGAGCGGAATTCTAGCGGGTCGGTCCGTTCGCCCGATTACCGTCTTTTGGAGGCGATGCACGCTACTGCATCGCCTTCGCTGTTGGATGCATTTACCCCATGCATAGCTTTTTGTATATTGTTTCCGATTCTATAAAACGCACACATCGGCAGGGCGCACAGTGAAAAAATTTATTATAGTCGTGGCAGGCGCTACAGGATTGGTCGGCAGGACGATGCTTAGGGTTCTGGAAGAACGGGCATTCCCGGTCGCGGAGCTTATTCCGGTGGCGAGCGAACGCTCGGCGGGAAGAGAAATCCCGTTTCTCGACCGGAAGGTAACTGTACGTGCGATGAGCGAGGAGGTGTTCAAAGGCGCCGATATTGTTCTGGGAGCCACAAGCGCATCGAACGCCGCGCAGTGGGTGCCCGTCGCACGAAAGCACGCAGGCGTTGTGATCGATAATAGCAGCTACTACAGGCTGCACGACGATATTCCATTGGTGGTTCCGGAAGTGAACCCGGACGATGTGCGCGGCTATGGCGTTAACCTGATCGCCAATCCGAACTGTTCCACCATTCAAATGGTGGTCGCGCTCAAACCGATCCATGACATCTACACGATTAGGAGGATTGTCGTGTCGACGTATCAGGCTGTCTCCGGTGCGGGGCAGAAGGGTGTCGATCAGTTTCTTGCCGAACAGGGCGGCGATTATTCTGCGCGGGCATTCCCGTTTCCTGTGACGAAGAATCCGCTGCCGCATATCGCCGATTTCGCCGAGAACGGACTGACCAAGGAAGAAAACAAGATGATCGCGGAAACGCGCAAAATCATGCACGACGATCGCCTGCGGCTTGCTCCCACCTGTGTGCGCGTACCGGTGATGAACTGCCATTCCGAATCGGTGAACCTTGAACTTGAACGCGAGTTTACTGTTGAAGATATCCGCGCATTGCTGGCGCAGTCGCCCGGAATCGTGGTGAAGGATAATCCCGGAGCGCTGGAATATCCGCTTGTAACCGACGCGGATGACAGGGACGAGGTGTTCGTGGGACGTATCCGCCGCGACGATTCGGTGCCCAATGGGTTGGCGATGTGGGTTGTTGCCGATAACCTCCGCAAAGGCGCCGCTACGAATGCCGTTCAAATCGCGGAGATCTGGGCCGGAATCGAACGTGTAGCGAATCCGTTGAGAACCGCCGCCGCCGGAGGAATATAGCGATGTCGCGGCTCGTATTTGATATCGAGACCTCGGGGATGGAGTTCGACTCCCTCGACGAGCATATGCAGGAATATCTTCTGAAGTTTGCCAAAACTCCCGGGGAGATGGAACAGGAAAAACTAAAGGTCAATCTATATCCATACACTGCGGAGGTCGTCTGTATCGGGATGTTGAATGTCGACTCGATGCAGGGAAAGGTCTACGTCCGCGCACCGGAGGGCAGCGCGCATTGGCACACTCCCGAAAAGAACGTGGAATTCATTCCGGGAACCGAAGCCGATTTGCTGCATGGATTCTGGGCGTCGGTCGTGAAATACGAGCAGCTCGTTTCGTTCAACGGCCGGGGATTCGACGGGCCGTTTCTGCATATCCGATCAGCGATGCTCGGGATTAAACCGACGAGGAATTTGGTCCCGTACCGGTACGATGCATCGAAACATTGCGATTTGCTCGATCAGCTTAGTTTTTACGGGGGATTCAGAAAATTCAGTCTCGACTTCATCTGTACCGCCTTGGGAATCGAGAGCCCAAAACGGCAGGGCGTCACCGGTCTCGATGTGAACGAGCTTCACCGCAAAGGGGATTACAAGTCGATAGCGGAATACAATTACCGGGATTTGCTCGCGACGAGGGAGCTATTCCTGAAATGGGATCAATATCTGAACTCGATCGCTTAGTTGATCTCGCCACCGAAAATCCGTTCAATCTCCGCCGCGACCGACGGGTCGCTGTCGACGAGATGCAGTATCTTGCTTGTAAAGGCGGCGTACAGCTTTGCCGCATCCGGATCGAGTTCCGATAGCGCATTGTAATGGCTCGATATCGTATCCTTGTCTCCTCGCGCCGCAGGTCCCGTTATCGCTTCGGCGGCGGGCACAAAACGCAGCCGCTCCGAAACCGATTTAATCATCGGTAGCAGATGCGATACGGCTACAGGCGATTTTGCCGCCTGCGCCATGATGGATCGCGCGATTTCGCCGAGCGCTACAGGGAAATTGCCGGCAAACACGCAGGCAGCGTGATAGAGCGCCTTTCGTTCCGAAGACACGACAACTGTCCGCCAATCGAGCCGAATTGCCAGCCCGGCGGCAGCTTCGATAAAGTCATCTGACCCTTCCACTCCGCATCCGATTCCTTCCAGCGCCACCGCGCCCGGATTCGGAGAATGGAATGACTGTATAGGATGCAGGGAACCGGTTGCTCGGCACCGGGATGCAAGCGGCGCCAGTACGCTCGAAGGGACGCTCCCGGAAGTATGCGCGATAATAGACTGGGTGTACACCCGTCCCGATGTTCCGAGCTGTTTCGCCGCTTCTCCAATGAGCGAATCCTGTGTACATAGGAGGATCCATCCGAACGTCGCTTCGACTTCGTCGATTGTTGAAACGATTCTAGCGGGGCCGAATTCTTCGATGAGCGCATTGCTTCGCGCCGCATGCCGGCAGACGAGGATTCCGTTGAAACCGTTGTGCAGAAAATATCTGAACAGTTGCACGCCGACATTTCCGGCGCCGATAATGCAAAAGTCGTATTCGTTGAGTATCAGTGGGGTAGCCATCGTTCAAAAATATATTGCCGCGGAGAGATATCCGACAACGCGGCTGCGTTCGTGAGTGATATCGCCTGAATTGCACCGGTGCAGCACTTCGCATGTACCCGCGCCGAGCCGGTTCGCTGCCAGCAGCAGGGTGGCGACGGGTCCGCCCCCGCAGGCTTCCGTCTTTCCTGTATCGAGCGCTTCCAGCAAATGGTCTCCGTCGAGTTGTTCGATACACCGCGCTGCGACCGCGTCCAGCTTTTCGGCTGTCTCGTATGTGTGAAAATGCGAAAGGTCGGATGACGCGACGATAAGTATGGAATGCTGTCTTGCCAGATCGGTCAGCGCCCGCGCAAGCATACGGCAATGGTGGGTCGATTGATTCCCGATAACGATTGGGAGGATCGATGCGTTACCGCATACGGTTTGAATGAACGGCAACTGCACCTCGATGGCGTGTTCCTCTCCGTGTCCGGCATCCGATGCGATGACGACAGGAGACGATGCCGTCAGTTCGTCGCGAAGGCCGGTGTTGACGGGTACCGTTCCGAGAGGGGTGGCATAAGCGGAACCATCGAATACTGAACAGAAATCGAAATACTCGCGGTGGCTCGGCGAAACAATGACGATACACTCGTACTCGTGCCCGGATATGCGCCGGTACGCGGCGGCGGCGGTTGCGCCGGAGTATTGGTATCCTGCATGAGGAACGACCAGCCCAAGCGGAGCATCGGTTTTATCAGGCGCGCCGCAACGTTCGAGCATCGAATGCAGAACTCCTGCGAGGCGTTCCGGGTTCGAAGGATAGAACATACCGTTGACATGTGCGTTGCGGATCATCTCTCCCTGTCCTTATGGATAGTTGCGATAGTCTTTGGAAGAGAATAATTCCGCGCCGAACCGTTGCAGCACAGTGCCGGGTTCTTTCCATGCATTCCGGTGAAGCCGCGCTTTATCGCATACCGCCTCAAGAAACTCTTCCGCCGTCCAGCCCCGTTCGGATGCAACCTGCGGAAGGAGAATCCCGCGTCGGAGATCGCGTTCGATGTAGACGCCATGTTCGCCGATCACGATGTCGGCGGGACCGCCTATTTCTTCCATCGGTTCAAGGAGAGTGATTTCCACGCTGAGTCCCGGTAGTTCGACTGCCCGTATAGGCGCGAACCGCATGTCCTCCGTCGCAGCCTTCTGAGCGAGTTCGCGCACCGCCTGCGGCATCGGTTTGATCGGCGCCAGATAGCCGATGCAGCCGCGCAGATCGTCGTCGATATGCACGGTGACAAATGCGCCGTTATAGTCCGGCGACGGGGCGGAGCGGAGAAGTTCGCTGTTTTCCGTTTCGCCGGCGACAATCTGACGGATGGCGGATATTGCTATGCCGATCAGCAGCCGTTTTTCTTCGTCTCCAAGCATTCGGGCACCGGATTGCATGATACCAATTGGCGATGATAACCATTGTAACATAACGAATACGCTGGTGAGCGTCAATGAGGGGAAATGGGTAGACGCCGATTTTCATTGTTTCAGATACCGGGGTTTAGTATTATTCCATGCTAAGGACGTCCCTTTCATGGTCTGCTGATTGATACGTGCGAAGGACGAACCGCATCGAACTCCGTAGCCAGCCGCAGCGCAGATCGCGCAATTCAGGCAGGCTTCCGCTCTCCACCCTTGAGAGTAATTCATGTAATTATTATGGAATAACGCGAATTATGTTGAAATCGGTTTTACTTTTCGGGAGTCTGTCGCTTGCGGCGCTCGTCATTATCGCCGCCGGCGGTTCTTCGGATATACCGGGAGAACACGCATTCCAGGTTTCCTGTATGAAGCATATCCGGTCGGCGGAGAAAGCCAATGCGCCGGCGTGGCTCGCCCGAATCAAGGGCCGCGGGCATTCCGAACCCGGCGTGGATTGGTATATCGTTCCGCGCACGTTAAGCTCGGATATTCCGATTTCAAAGGGATTGGAGGCGGCGCGCATGCAGATGCTTGCGCAGGAACGCTTCATGGCGATGCAGAAAACACAGTTTCAAAATCTGTGGTCGTGCGTCGGACCGTTCAATACCGCCGGAAGATCGCGCGTGGTGGTGTTCGATCCGGTGAATCCCGATATCATGTACACCGGTGCGGCGTCGGGCGGCGTCTGGAAAACCACCGACGGCGGGGAAACATGGATTCCCAAAACCGATCATTTCACCACGCTCGCAGTGGGTCATATCGCGATCGACAAGAACAATCATAACATCGTTTTTGCCGGAACCGGCGAAGGTTCGGATAACTGGGACCGCGTCTACGGCGATGGACTGTATAAATCGACGGACGCGGGAGAAACCTGGACGAATATCATGACCAGCCGCGATGTCGGATCGGACGAATGCATCAATAAAATCGCTCTTCATCCTGAAAGCTCGGATACGATTTTTTGCGCTCTTCGCGGAAGCCAATCCAGCGGATTGTATAAAACCACCAACGGCGGCGCGAAATGGACCCTGGCGCTGTCCGGGGTCGCTCGCGATGTGATGATCGATCCGCATCAACCGAACCGTGTGTACGCCGCAATCGGGAAAAATTACGGCGAGGGCGGAAACGGCATCTATGTGTCCGATAGAAACGGCGCGGCAGGCACATTCAAACGAGCGGATAGCCTCTTGCCGCCGGGCGATTCCATCGGCAACCTTGCCATCGACATCAGTCCATCCAAACCGGGATATATCGTTGCCCTTATATCGAAGTCGTACAACGTGAACCGTACTTCCGACGGATATCTCGACAGCCGGGATTTTCTCGGGCTGTATATCTCTACCGATTATGGGGAGTCGTGGTACAGGACGCCTGCTTCCGACGATCCGCCGCTCTCGCGCTTTCTGCGCAGCCAGGGCGACTACAACCTCTACGTGCGCTTTCATCCCACCGATCACCGGACGATCTTCATCGGAGGCATCCACAACTGGCGCAGCACCGATCTGGGAGTATCGTTCAGTCAGGTTACCGATTACGATACGTGGGTTGATATGCACTATGGCGATTTCAGCCCCACCGATCCAAATGTGATGGCAGTAGCCAGCGACGGCGGCGTATATCTGACCCGCAACTGCACAACAACACCCATCGTCTGGGAGGAAAAAGGTAATAGATTGGCTACCATGCAGTTTTACGGCATGGATTTCGACAAGATCAATACGCGGCGGGTGGCGGGCGGCACACAGGACAGGAGGAACAACCTCTACAATGGCGGCGCGACCGACTGGGTGCGGTTGACCTACGGCGGCGACGGCGGATATGTCGCATTCGACAAGGACGATCCGAATACCTTCTACATCGCATCGCAGTACGGCAATATCGCGCGAACCAAAGACGGAGGCTCCAACTTCGAATGGTTCGGTCATGGGCTTGGCAGTACCGACCGTTACAATTTCGGCTTTGTCACGCCCTTTATCATGCATCCAACAAATAGCAAAGTGCTGTTTCTCGGCGGACAGAAAATGTACCGCCTCAACGGCGACGCATGGGAAGAGATTTCCGAAAGTCTGACCAGGGACAGTAGTTCGTTTTCGGCGTTCCAGGATCTGGCAATCTGTAAAAACAATCCAAACGTGCTTTGGGGCGTGACCGGTTCGAACAAGCGGGTATTTAGAACGACGAACTCCATGGACGAGCGCGACAGCGTTAAATGGGAAATGGTGAACGGGGTTTCGTCCCGCGTTCCGGGCTTGTTCCTCGCCTCTATTGCAGTACATCCCGATAGCGGCGATGTCGCGTATGTCGGTACCTCGGAATTCACCAGCAGGGCGGGCATATATAAAACCACCGACGGGGGTAAAAGCTGGATACGGATGAAAGGCACGACGCCTGAAACGACGCTTCCCTCAATGCCGATCGGCGCTATCGCGATCTACGAACCCGATCCGGAAATCGTGTTCGCCGGCACCGATCTGGGCGTCTATATCAGCCGCAATGGAGGCAGGGATTGGCAGCCGTTCAATAATGGACTTCCGCGCGTCGTCGTCGACGATCTTAAAATTACCGATGATGGGATCCTCTACGCAGCCACGCATGGCAGGGGAATGTGGATGACGGATATTTCGCTTGTAGCTATATCCAAAACGGACGCCGCCGCTTCAGGCATTGCCCTTGAACAGAATTACCCGAATCCGTTCAATCCGTCCACGTCTATTTCCTACACGCTCCCCGTGCGCGGGAACGTGGCGCTTCAGGTATTCAATATCGAAGGCAAACTGGTTGCCACTATTGTCGATGCGGTGCAGGAAGCGGGAACGCATCGCGCCGTTTTTAATGCCGGCAGACTGCCCGGAGGCACGTACTTTTACCGGTTGACGACCCCTTCAGACAGCAGGACGCGAAAGATGATCCTCATGAAATAGCCTGTCTGAACCTGTCTCTTTGCGCCGGAATGAAGCAATTCAGCCCGGCGCTTTTTATATTACTGCTTCTGCATTTCAGGAGGAATCATGCGCTTTCTTCTTCTTTGCCTCGTCTCGTGTTCTACGATATTCTGCGTGATGTGCAAACAGCCCGATAAAAAATCCATTCCTCCGGTCGCCCGCTACGAGATTGAAAAAGGGACGCCGAGAGTGTACGAACTTGCCAAACCGCTGAAGGAGATTTCCGGTATCGCATTCGTCCCCGGCGGCGCTCTGCTTGCTCATAACGACGAAGACGCGGCGGTATTCCTGCTCGATCCGGCAAACGGTACTATCACAAAGACGATAGCGCTGGAACATGCCGGAGGCAAGGGCGATTTCGAGGATATCGCCGTTGCGGGCAACCGCGTCTTTATTGTCAGAAGCGACGGAGCGCTGTTCGCTTTCGACTATCCGGTTGCGGGAGACGTGGCGAGCTGCGAGCGGTACGAAACCGGTTTGACCGCGCGTCACAATGTCGAAGGGCTTTGCTACGATCCGGCGACGGATGCGTTGTTGCTGGCATGCAAGGAATGGCCGGGAAGCGGTATGAAAGGCATGCGCGCGGTGTATTCGTTTTCCATGCGCGATATGGCGCTCCATTCCAAGCCCCGGTTCACGCTTGCTTTGAACAAGATCACCGCGCATACATCGGGAGGTGAATTCATGCCGTCGGGTATTGCGTGGAACCAGCATACCGGAACGTTCTTCGTTATCGCAGCGCGGGGGAATGCAATTCTTGAACTTGCCGCGGATGGTCGGATTATTTCTCAATCGCAATTGCCGGTAAAACTTCACCGCCAACCCGAGGGCATCGCCATTCACCCCGACGGTGCGCTGTACATTGCGAACGAAGGCGCGAATGGGAAAGCGGTTCTGACAGTCTACCCGCTGAAAGGCAAATAATGGACACCGAATTGCCTATCGATCTGCAACAAATATCCATCGTACGCGCATTCCTGCATGCTGCATCCTGCAGGTTGCACAATCCATATGCTATCGATTCTGTCAAATGAAGTTCATTTCCATCTCGTTAATACTGGTCGCCGTCATTTCATTCTCGAACAGGGATGTCCATGCCGGGAGGCTCAAGCCATTGACAGCGCTGGATGAAGGCTTCGGCGGCGATTCAACCGGTGTGATGGATTCCGTTACGGTTGTGCCGGGGGGGCAATATACCGCCGGCTGGTTGCACCGGCTTCTATTCGGATCGCACTGGCGCGACATGTGGACAACCGCGCTACGGGTGCCTATCCTCGATTTGCGTAGCTACGCAGGCGGGCTGACGGCGATAAAACGTGGTGGGGGACAGCAAACTGCATCGCTGCGTTTTCTGGGCGCGGACGGAAGGCAGTACAAATTCAGGTCGATGCAAAAAGATCCGGCAAAGGTGCTTCCGGCGCAACTGCGCAACACCCTCGTATCCGATGTATTACAGGATCAGATCAGCAGTTCGAATCCGCTTGCGGCGCTTATAGTCGTACCGGCGCTGGAATCGGTGGATGTCCTTCAGGTGAAGCCGATGCTGTGCGTTCTTCCCGATGATGCACGGCTCGGTGAATTCAGGAAGGATTTCGCAGGAATGCCGGGGATGATCGAAGAACATCCCGACGAGAACAGCGCCGAGGAACTGGCGTTCGCGGGCGCGGAAAAGGTGTCCGGCACATTTAACATGTTCGACGATGTCGAAGCAGATCCCCGCAACCAGCCCGACGCGCGAGAGTATCTCAAAGCGCGGTTGATGGATTTTTTCCTCGGCGATTGGGACCGGCATTACGATCAGTGGCGCTGGGCGGCGTATACCCAACGCGATACAGTGTATTGGCGACCGATTCCTCGCGACCGCGATCAGGCGTTTGCACGGTTCAATGGATTGCTGCCCTGGCTTGCGTCCATGATCGTACCACAGTTGAATCACTTCGGAGGGTCGTACCAGTCTGTTCAGAGTCTGTCGTGGTCCGGCCGTTTCCTCGACCGGAGGATACTTCCGCGCCTGCGGCGGCAGGAATGGGACAGCGTTACCGCATGGACTTGCGCGCAACTCAGCGATAGCGTCCTGTCCGAAGCCGTGCACCGGCTTCCGCCCGATCACTATGCAATAGCCGGTAAGGAGTTTTTCGCGGCATTGCAACAGCGCCGCGAAAAACTGCCAGCGCTTTCGTCCGAGTGGTACTTTTTCCTTGCGGAACAAGTCGATCTCTACGGTTCAACCGGGGACGATATCGCCGCGATCGAGCGGCGCGCTGATGGCTCGGTGCGCGTCCGGTTGATGCTTCGAAAAAGTGGCGCGACGTATTACGAACGAACATTCAGCCGGGATGAGACCGCGGATATCAGAGTATACTTGCTCGGCGGCGACGATTCATCCATCGTGAGAGGGTCTTCGGCATCGTCGATAGCTGTGCGAATCATCGGCGGAGAAGGTTGCGATGCATATACCGATTCGGGTAGTGTGTCCGGATGGGCGTTGGGAATCATACCCTTCGTCAATGTTCCTTCGACGTACACGTATTTCTGCGATCCGGGGAAGAAGAGCCGTTTCACCGCTGGCAGGTTGACGTCTGTCGATATCTCCGAACCGCCCGGTCCGAAAACGAAGGAGGAGTATTATTCGCCGCCTCGCGATTGGGGCCGAGACCATCTTCACATTCCGATGCTTTGGTATAGCTCCGATCTGGGATTCATCGTATCGTATCATTTCAACAAAGAAGTCTACGGATTCAGGGCGTTTCCCTTTCTATACTCCTACAATATCGGAGCGGATGCCTCTCCGCAGGAAGGCAAATTCCGAATATCAGGTCGCGGAGCGTTTTCGAGCATTATTCCGGGCGCCAAGTCCGTACTGTTCGTGGAATACTCGTCGATGGACGCTGTGCACTACTACGGATTCGGGAATGAAACCACCCACGACGAAGCGCTCGACGATGCCGGATATTACGATATCGATCAGATGCAGCTCAAGTTCGAACTCGGCGCCGAACGAGCGCTTAGTTCTTCCGCGACTTTTACGGCAATGGCCTCGATGAAGCATATCGCCAATCACCCGGAACCCGGCAGGCTGGTAAACGACGCAGATTTGCTTGGGATGAATCATTACACGTCGATGTCGCTGAGGTTTTCCTTGCGTTACGACACGCGCGACTATATCCTGAATCCATATAAGGGGATATACACGACGTTCGATGCCGAATGGTACCCGGGCATTTTCGACAACGAAGAGAGTTTCGGAAGGGCGGCGGGCGATGTGCGCGCGTACTGGACCTCCCGCGTTGTAACTCCGGTCACCTTCGCGGTGCGAGGTTTCGCGGAACGAGTGTTGTACCGGTCGGAATTTCCATTCTTCGCCTCGGCTGTCGTGGGCGGAAAGCGTTCGCTGAGAGGGTATAATCTGGGGAGATTCATCGGCGACGGCGCGTACGGCGGCGGAGCCGATGTACGCATACAGATCGGAACGACACGAATCCTTATTCCGGTCACGATTGGGATCGACGGATTTTATGAAGCAGGCAGAGTGACGATGCGGGGCGAGCGCTCCGCGGTATGGCATACCGGAACAGGCGGCGGTATATGGGCAGCCATCGCCGACCGCTCCGCGACGCTCAGTCTTACGATAGGCGTATCGGAAGAAAAGACCGGATACTACGCCTCTATCGGTTTTCCCTGGTGATTCATAGGCGCTGGAAGCGTTCCTTCCTCGCGTTCTTCCCAGAGACGCACGCGTTCGTGAATGGCAATCTGCGATCGCACCGGTAGTTCGCCCGACTTTGCCTTTTTGTATGCATTCGAATGTTTCCCGGTTAATACACGGGCTTTCACATTATCGCGCAATTGCACCGAAAGTACATCGTGGATAAAGGCGCGGTGAATGGGATTTGTAACGGGGAACGCGATCTCAATCCTGCGGTCCAGATTTCGCGTCATCCAGTCGGCGCTTGAAAGGAACATTCGTTCCTCTCCTCCATTGTGGAAGACATACACACGCGCATGTTCCAGGAAGCGGTCGACGATGCTGGTGACGCTGATATTTTCGCTGAGATTCTTTACGCCGGGAATGAGGCAGCAGATGCCGCGGCAGATGATTTCCACGCTGACGCCCGCGCAACTGGCGTCGTACAGTTTACGGATGAGCTTCGGATCTTCGAGACTGTTGAACTTGAGGAGGATCGAAGCGGGTTTGCCGTTGCGCGCGTTTTTAATTTCGCGCTTGATGCATGCGTTCAGTTCCTCCCGCATGTTTACCTGCGCGACGAGAAGTCGTTTGAACTTGAACTTCTGGTTCCGGTCGATGATGAACTGGAACGAATTGTACGCCTCGTTTGCGAGTTCCTGATCGGCGGTAAAATAGCCGAAGTCGGTGTACATCTGGGCCGTATGCTCGTTGAAGTTGCCCGTACTCAGATAGGCGTACCGTTTCAGGGAGCCTGCTTCTTCCCGCGTGACGACGAGAACCTTCCCATGGACTTTCAATCCTGGAATGCTGAAATGCGTCTTTACGCCCGATTTTGAGAGTGCTTCCGCCCATGTGAAATTCGATTCTTCATCGAACCGGGCTTTCACTTCGATGAAGGCGTTCACCGTTTTCCCTCGCTGTGCGGCTGCGATAAGCGCGAGGCATATCTCGGAATCGTGTGCTACCCTGTACAGCGTGATATCGATCTGGCTCACACGCGGGTCCCATGCAGCTTCGCGCACGAAGTGGACGACGTGGTGGTACGAATGGTACGGATAATACAGCATGATATCGCGTTCCAGGAGGGTGGCGAACACATCAGCGCTGAGCATCAACGGAGTTGAAACAAGCGGATGCAGGGGCTCGTTCGAGACTCCTTCGATTCCGGGGTTCGGGAACGAGAAGAAATCGCTGAAATTGTGATACCTGCCGCCCGGCATGCTATCGCTCTTGTTGATATCGAGGTAGGTCCGCAGGTACTTCAGCATTGCCGCCGGCATCTGACCGTCGTAGAGAAAGCGGGATGGGACGCCTGTTTTTCTGCGGTGCAGCGCCTTCTTAATCTTATCCAGAAGGTCGCCGGTAAATTCGTCGTCGATGTACAGTTCCGCGTCGCGCGTAACCTTGATGGAGTAACATTCGGTCACTTCGTGTCTGGGGAATATTTCCCCGAGCGCAGACCGTACGATATCATCGAGAAACATGATGCAATGCGTATCCCCATTTTTTGGAAGTGTGATGAACCTCGGGCTCGCATTTGCCGGGATTGGAACAAGCGCAAACAGATCCTTCGTGCGCTTGTGTTTCCCGGCGGTTGCAGAGCCATCGCGCGAGGTCAGCGCGCATGCCAGGTACAACATTTTATTTTCAAGGAAGGGGACGCCCTCGCCGACGCCGAGGAAAAGCGGCCGCGCAGCGGGCAATACATGCTCCTGGAAATACTGCTCTACAAACACGAGTTGTTCAGGCGTAAGATCCTTCTCCGAGACGATTTCAACGCCGGCATTGCGGAGACCCGGGACGACGATCGATCTGAATATCTCTCCGAATTCCGCCTGTTGCTTTTTCACCGTTGCATGGATCGCCTTGAGGTGCTCCTCGGGATCGAATTCAAGTTTCTTCGCCGATTTCTGTTTGAGGCTCAGGAGGCTCCGGATGCTTGCAACACGGACTCTGAAGTATTCGTCGAGGTTCGACGAGAAAATTGCCAGAAATGTAATGCGTTCGTAGAGCGGCGTTGTTGGATCGGCGGCTTCCTGAAGCACGCGTCCGTTGAATGCCAGCCAGCTGAGTTCGCGGTCAAGAAAAAGTGGGGTGTTCATGAACGATATTCCGGAGTGAAACAGGTACTCGATCGGTTCGATAGTTGAGACGGCGCAGAAATCAGGCGAAATACTTCTTAGGGAATTCCATCCCCTTGCAGACGCCGTTGCGTTTGATGATATCCGCCCACGACTGATTGTCGAATTCTATCGTAACAATTCCGCCGGTGGGCATGTTGCCGATGCGGGCGTCGGAAAGGTATTCGCTGACTGTCGTCAGCGTCGGATTATGCCCGATGATCATGGCCGACGAAAAGACGTCGTTGAGCGAAGCGATTGTCTGGAGGTAATCAGGCATTCCGCTTTCGTACAGCGACTCGTTGGTGCGAATTTCTTCGAAGGGGTAGTCCATCTCATCCGCCATGAGCCGTGCTGTTGTCAACGCCCGGTTTGCCGGGCTTGCGATGATGATATCGGGCTTGACGCCCTGTTCCCTCATCAGCCTGCCCATGAACGGGGCGTCGCGGTGCCCGCGCTTGTTGAGCGGACGTTCAAAATCGGTGATCGAATGTTCGTCCCAGCTTGATTTGGCGTGTCGGACCAGGTACAGCGTTTTCATGGCGTTCGGCGGATTGAAGAGGTTATAAGGTGACGCGGTAATGGATTATTATCGAAAAGACGAGGAATAGTAGCACTGAAACGATCATTCCATACATAAAGACATTGTAGCACAGCCGCAGGTACTTGTATTTCTTCCCGAGCACCTTCCCGAGGTAGTAGAAATCCTTAATCATACTGCCGTACAGGTAGTCGCGGTCGTTGAGCAGTTCGTTCATTCCCCATTCGAAATCCTCGAGCGCCATATCATGGAAATTCCCGAAAAACAGGAGATTCGCCTTCCGCTCCTTGATCATAATCTTGGTAACCTTCCCGCTGGTAACCTGCGGACGGGTGGCTATCGTCGCGAAGGTGATTGTCAGAATGCATACGATCAGCAATACCGCGAGGGGAATGCCCAGCACCGGAAAGTGTTCGAGCTGGCTGAGTACGACCGATACGACAATGGAGATGATGAGCGCATTAATGCTGAGCATCGTATTGGCTTTCGAGTCGGCGATGGCGCTCAGGCTGATATGGTTCCTGAGCGTTACGCGGAACATGGTTTCGATGCCGCGTTCCGGTTGCCTCGCCCGCGCCTCTTTTTGCGCCATCCGCTCGTTGATCATGGCGCTTTTCGTTTGGCGTTTCTCGGTTTCCTCGAGCAATTCCCGGAATTCTTCCTGCAGCTTGACGAGATTCGCCGTCTTGCGTTCTTCGAATTTCTTTTGGGCATAGGATGTATGGAATTTGTGCGATGTAAGGAAATCGAGATTATACTTCATCCATTCATAGTCCGAGAATACTTTGTTCTCGGTTTTCTCAAGTTCGACCCGCAGCAGCGCGGATTTCTCGAAATAGGTCTTCTTTCCGAGATGCAAGAGATCGCTGTCGCAGATGATCTCCTCGAGGAGAGTGGCCGGAGCCTGAGGCATGCAAGTGGATAGGATGCATCGCCTGACCGCCTCGATCCGTTCTTCGTCGTAGCCGTGACTGCGGAGGAATTCGGCTGCATGGGCGGCGCTTCGCTCCTCGTGTTGATGCCATTTCTCCGTGTATCCGGCGTCGTGGAACCAGCAGCCCAGTTCCACGATTTCCAGTTCGTCAGCGCTGAGTTTCATTGCCGCGCCGATTTTTCTGGCCGCGTTCACGACATCGAGTGTGTGGCTATAATTGTGATACACGTACCCTTCAGGGAGCGATTCCTTGAACAGGTGAAAGATGTGATCGGCGGCTTTGACGGTGATGGACTCGGTGTTCGGCATATCGCATACATCCGGATGGAATGAATACCCAGAAAATAGCAAGAAAAAAGCAATTGAGAAATTGATATTTCCGGATGCTGCAGGAATCCCGTTACATACAGGGAGAAACCGGAGGCGGGGAAGAATAGGGTTCTCTGCGGGATAGGGGCAATCCCGCAGAGAGGGAACAACGATTATTTACCGGGCTGCGCGGGAAGTACTTGTTGCTGACTATCCTGACTCTCGTTCTTCTCGTTGTGATTGTGCGTATCCTCACGCCGGACACGGTTGGATCGCTGCGTCATCGCCTTGAATTTCTCCTGCTGCTCGGGATTGAGGACGCCCATTATCTTTTTATGAGTCTCCTCGCGGCGCTGCTGCGCCAGTTGCCGGAGCTCGGCGGGATCGGTGTCTTTTGCCGGCTTGTTCGCCTTCGCTTCGTTTTTTGCATCTTCGAAGATTTTGTCGATCTGCGTGCGTTGCTCATCGCTCAGATTGAGCTTTTGCTGGAGAAGCGAACCATCGGGTCTCCCGGCGGGGAGTTGCCTCGGCCGATGTTCCTGCGCGGCGGCATTGAACAGCGACGAAAGGAATAGAAGACCGACGACGGGAAGAAGATATCTGTACATTTAATGCTCTCGCGATTGGTGAATCCAGTGTACCTGTGACTTCATCCGGAGCGTTGCGGTTTAATTCCGGATGAAAACCGTCCATTTCAGCCGAAAAATAGCATTCATTTCCTTTCGAAAGAAGGAGAAAATTTGTAACATACGATTACACCACGGCAGAACTATTTTCTTGTATACACTATCATGGAGGAGCAATGCGACGAACAGCTACGATCGTGAGTATCGTAATCGCTACTATCGCTCTTGCACCGGCTTCGATCATTCGCGCACAGGCTGTGAAAGCGCCTGTTCTCCGGATCACACCGGCGCCGTTTTCGTTCGACACGACATTCTGTTCCACGCAGAAATGCAGGCAGATCACGTTCGCGAATACCGGCGACACAGGTCTTACGGTCTACTCGGCCGACGGTATCGTAGCGCCTTTTTCGGGCACGATTCCAACCCCGTTTACGCTGCAGCCGGGCGAAACAAAGGTCGTCGATCTTTGCTACCGTCCTCAGACCGCGCCATCCATCGACAGCCAGATGGTCGCTCTCCGGGCCGATTCCCGCGTTTCGACCTCGTTCAGTATTCTCATCGACGGTTCCGCGAACATGCTTCCCGACCTCGATCCGGGAGTGCGGCGATATGCAGCGGTAGACAGCGGCGGCAAGCTCTTCATCAATGCATTCAGGAATAGCGGCGGAATTACCGATGAGGGCGAACTGCAGTTATTCAGGGATCCGGCGGGCTATACTACCGTGCGATCGTTTACGAGCAACAGCGCGTTGCTGTATACTGCGCTACCCGATTCCGGCATCGGAACAGAGGCGTGCATCTACGATGCGGTCGCGAAAGCGGTGAATTCAGTCAAGATGCGCTCCGGTAAAAAAGTAATCGTGTTGGTGACGGCAACGCACGACGGCAGCGGAGGCGCCTGCGGCCCCATTTCTCTTCCCGCTGCTATCACGCTGGCAAACGACGAGGATATCGCTGTGTATGCGATCGGAATGGGCGATGCCGATCAGACCGCGCTGGCGCAGCTTTGTTCTGGCACAGGCGGACAATTCTATTACGTCTCGAGTGTCGCGGAGATAAAACAGGCATTCGCATCTCTTATGTACCGTATGACGCTCGATCTCGAACTCACGTTCACCATCAAGGGGCAATCGGTGGCTCCGTTTCTTGAGTTCACTCCCGATGCGGTGAATTTCTACACCACGACGGTGGGTGTTCAGAAAACCGCGCAGATTACGGTCAGGAATACCGGCAACGCATCGGCGGATATCAAGCCGGTGACGGGCATCGTCCCGCCGTTTTCTCTCCAGGGTTCGTTTCCGGCGACGCTTGCGCCAGGCGCCGAAGTGCAGCTTACATTCGCATTCAATCCAGTCTCGCCCGGGTATTTTGAAGCCACCTCGATCGTGACGGGAAATTCGTGCCGGCAGGGCGAAATCCAGATACCGCTTCGCGGGGTAGGGTATTCGGCAAGCGAAGAAGCCAGGGGACCAATCCTCGTCATCAGTCCCAGTCCGGTTGATTTCGATACGGTCTTTTGCCATACGGAAAAATGCCGGGATGTGAGTTTTACAAACATCGGCGATACGGCGTTGACCGTTACATCCGCCGACGCCATCGCTGCGCCGTTTTCTGGATCGTTGCCTGTGCCATTCCAGTTGCAGCCAAACGAAACGCGCCTGTTCAATATGTGCTACCTGCCGCCAACCGCTCCGGCGATCGACTCTCAGCAAGTCCATCTCATTGCCGATACGCGCGTTCCTCTTTCGATCGCGCTGCTCTTCGATGTCAGCGGCAGCATGACTAATACAAAGACCAGCGACGGAATCCGGCTCATCGACGCCGCGAATAATGCCGGTACGGACTTCATCAGCGGTTTGCTGAACATACCGGAGATCCAGGATGAAGCAGCGGTATTTACGTTTGAAGCAGCGGATAATTTCGCTCTCGTGCAGCCGTGGACATCCAATAAATCTCTTCTTGCTGCTGCGGTTCCGACCGTCGCCAACGGAACGCAGACATGCATCTACGACGCGCTCGATAAAACCATCGCACAGGTGGCCCCTCGTTCCCAGCGCAGGGTCGTGGTGATTCTCACCGACGGCGTAGACGGAGGCTGCGGCGGTGCAACGCCTGCCAGCGTCATCACATCTGCGAATTCGAACAACGTCGTTATCTACACCATCGGGATCGGTACCGCCGATCATACGGTGTTAACGCAGATTGCGACTTCGACGGGCGGACAGTTCTATACCGCCGAAACTTCGAATGATTTGGTCGGCGTGTATCGCGCTATCGCGACCTCGCTCAGCAAGAATGTGCAGCGCACCTTTACCCTTCGCGGAGAAGGCGCCTCGCCGGTCATCGAGGTTACTCCTACCTTTGCCAGCTATGATTCAGTCCGTGTCGGCGATTACTCCACACGGAGTTTTTTCATTACCAATTCCGGCAATGCCGCCTTGAACATCGATCCGTTACAGAATCCGAATCCTAATTTTATTATCGTAAATCCTCCGACTCAGCCGATCCCACCAGGAGGTACATACAATTTGAATGTTACGTTCAAACCCTTGAAGCTTCGGTTCCTTTGGGATTCGCTGGCTCTCCGCCATAACGGTTGCAACCAGGATGAAATAACGCTGTGGCTTTCCGGTATCGGCTGGGATCAGGTGACGGTGGAATTGATGTATAATTACACGGCGAAACCGGGACACACAGTGGCATTCCCGCTCATGCTCAAGGAACGCATACCGGCCGACTATGAAGTGACAAAATATTCAGTCACTCTGAGTTATAACAAAACGCTGCTCTATCCGTTGGCAAATCCGGCGCTCATCGCAAACACCCCAAGCGCTCCGATGCCGAATACATCTGTCACGAAATCGTTCGATGCTGTGAATGCAACTACGACTATTAATATCTCCGGAGGTACGCTTGTCAATACACAGCCCAACAGCGAAATGGTGAATCTCGGTTTCACGGCGCTCCTCGGAAACACCCTCTCGACGGAAGTACGCTTGACGGATGTCACGATGGAAGACGGCAATCCGCGCGTGCGGCTGCTTGTGCCGGCAATCTTCTCGATCGATAGTCTTTGCTTCCTCGAAGACCGCCTGCTGGATGCGCGGCAACGGCAGGGGATGGCGCTCGGGAAAAACGCGCCCAATCCGTTCGGCGTTTCGACTGTTATTCCCTATGTCATCACTCAGGCGGCGAATATCCGCCTGTCCGTATTCGACAGCTATGGCAGGGAGGTTGCCGTATTGTTCGACGGGTGGCAGAAGGAAGGTACATATACTGCGATGTTCGATGCTTCCCATTTGCAAAGCGGAGTGTATTTCTACCGGCTGGAAAACCCTGCTGGATCGCAAACCCATAAAATGCACATAACCAGGTAGGAGCGGAACCATGAAACGAATATTCTCTATTGCAGTTCTGCTGGCAAGTGCCTCCCTGATACTTCATACTGCGTCGGCGCAGGATAGAATTCTGACTCCCGGCGTACGGATGCTGCTTGCCGGTCCGTATTTCGGCGCGAACTATAACATGCATACCGGGTATTTCTCGACGGCGCAGGGTGCGCTGACATGCTGCGAATTCGACGGCGGGGAAGGAATCGGCATGGTCGGAGGAATTAAGGCGTTTATTCCGATCGCCCGTAAGTGGTTCATCTCTCCGCGGATCGGATTCGAGTCGCTCGACGGCGATTTCGACGCGACGCCGCAGCAATATCCAATCCTCGGCATCGATAATACGATGGAGATGGCGACTCTCGATAACAAACTCGAAGCGAGTCTGCAGACGGCATCCGTCGATATTCATGCCGTGTATATCGTTGCGCCGTTTGGATTATATATCACTGCCGGTCCTTCGGCGGCAATTATTGCGTTTGCCGATTACACAAAAACGGAACGTATTTCCGATCCCCCCGGCGTCCGCTACCTCGATGGTTCGACAGAAAAACTGCTCTACTCCGGCGATCTTGAACTAACCGAAGGCGCGGTCTTTTTTATCCGCGGCGGTGTGGGCGCATTGATTCCGCTGACGACAAGCCTGTATTTCAATCCGGAAGTGCTGTACGGATATCCGTTGACAAAGCTCTCCAAGCTGCATGAATGGAAGGTCGGCACGGTACAATTGACGCTCGGCGCATTGTTTATACTCTAGTCCGGAGGATATATGAAGTACATCATGATTGTTATGGCTGCTGCGGCGATTTGCATCTCCTGTCTTCACGCTCAGCAACTCCATAAATATGAGTTCCAGATAACGAACATGCCTAACGGTGTGAATTCGGGAAAAGACGATTATTCGCCTGTTTACGATTTGGCGAATAATATTTTGTTTTTCAATTCGTACCGGGATGAAGGATCAAGGGGCGGAGCGGATGTCTATTATATCCTGTATAAAGACGGCGAGTGGCAAACGGTTGAGAATGCAGGATCATCGTTCAATACAAAGAAAGACGACGGTTCGATCACGCTTGCCAGGGACGGATATACCGTTTTGCTTGCATCCGACGGCAGGGAAGGCGGCTTTGGCAGCACCGATTTATATCGCGCCCGACTCAGCTATACATCGCTCGAAAATGTCATGAATCTTGGCGAAAAGGTTAATTCCTCCGCATGGGAGAGTCAACCCTCTGTCACCGGCGATGGAAAGACGGTTTATTTTGCATCGGACCGCTCCGGCGGGTATGGCGGCACGGACATCTGGATGTCGACCAGCGACGATTGGGGGAACTGGAGCAAGCCGGTCAATCTCGGCAAGTCTATCAACACTGATGGGAATGAAGCAGCGCCGAATATCACTCCCGACGGCGGTACGTTATATTTTTCGAGCGACGGATTCGCCGGATATGGGAAGATGGATATTTTCGTCTCCACGAAAATCAATCAGGTATGGGATCAACCGGTCAATCTTGGAGAGCGCATTAATTCGCCAGAGGACGAATTGTATTTCTACGCTCCGGAGGATGGCAATATGTTTTTCTTCGCCTCCCGGCGCGACGGCGGGAAAGGCGGTCTCGATGTCTATAGCGGTACTCCAAACGTCTTTGGCCGGGGATGGTGTACGCTGGCAATCAGTGTGATCGATTCCGCGACCGGTTCGCCGTTGCCGAGTTTTGTCGACATCCGGGATGAAGCGACAGGGGAGATCATGGCGTCGATCTCGACGAATACGCAGGTCCAGGAATATGTGCAATCGCTCCCCGCAGGGCGGCGGTATAAAGTTACTGCGCAATTCAGGGAGTATCCTCCAAAAACCGTCATTGCCGACGCTGTCGCTGCAGGCGAGCGGCAGAACACGCTTATCAGATTCGGGAACATCCAGATTGCCGATATCGACATGAGCATATATAATATTCCGTTCTTTGTTACAGGGTATTATTTACCGAATGTGATCGAAAACCTCAACACGCTCGAGGAAAAGCTGCAAGGACCGCTACGGAAAGCCTCCTACATCGAAAATGTCTTCAACGATCCATCCAAACGAGTGATGTATGAACGGTACGCGGAAAACGTGCAGCGGCTGTTCGACGATGTCATTGCGAAGCTGAAAAACGATGTGTTCCCGGGGTTCCTTAAAACAGATAATGCGAACGAAGTGCTCGAAATCACGGTTACCGGCTACGCCGATCCTCAGCCGATTCTCGGCACGTTTCAGGAGAGCGATACAGTGCGGTTTGTCGATACGAAAGGCGCTCCGTATGTGGTAACCGCCGGGACAAAAATGACGAATCTTATTCTTTCCGGGTTGCGGGCTCATTATTCCGCGAAACATCTGACCGATCTGTTTTACAAACGCGGCGAATATGCATTCGATGCGCTCATTCAACAGAACAGGCTCCAGTTCAAGATCATCGCCGCAGGCGTGAGCGAAAACCGCGGCGATCTGGCGGCACAACGGCGGATACGGATTACCATCGCACGCAAGGGACAAAAAATAGACTTTTGATCTTTCTCTCCAGCAACCAGACGGCGGCGAATACATTGTATCGCCGCCGTTTTCGTATATTGACGCAGATCCGCCGGTTTGCGGGTTGTATACTCAGTTATCTCATGAAACGTCCATACCCTCGAAGAATTCGATTGGCTATCAGTATCATTGTCGGTCTTGCGTCGTTGTATATTGTCTATGGCGCGGCGTTGTTTCTTTTTCAACGGTCCATGTTGTTTCCGGGAACGGCGATTACCGTTCCCCCAAACCCCCCGTTGCCGGACGCCGGCGAATCGGTGACGCTCGACGCCGGCGGAGGTAAAATCGAAGTATGGTTTTTCCAGGCGCTGCGCGCGAGCCGGGGGAGTCAACCGAGTAGCGGAACCCATCCGAGTAGCGGAACCCATCCGTTAACGGAACAGGGAAGCGGAATACCCGACGGCGAAGGTCATCCGGCTGAGACGTCGGAGGTCGGCGGTATCGATGCACTCACACCTACGATTCTTTTTGCGCACGGAAACTACGAAGTGATCGACATCGCCTACGAAACGGTGAGCCGGTACCGCGAACTCGGATGCAATTTAATGCTTGTCGAATATCCGGGATATGGACGCTGCGAAGGCTCTCCGTCGGAACAGAGCATTGCATCGGCGATGACCGCAGCATACGACTGGCTGGCGGAATCGGGAAGGTGCAACCCAGACTACATTTTCGGTCACGGCAGATCGGTCGGCGGCGGTGCGGTGTGTGTGCTTTCGCGCGAGCGGAAACTACGAGGGATGATACTACAGTCCACGTTTACGAGCATCAAAGGATTCGCGGGCAGATATCTGATGCCGGAATTCCTCGTGCGCGACGAGTTCGATAACAACGGAGCCATCCGGCAGTATGGTCGTCCGGTGTTGTTTATTCATGGACGGAAGGATAATCTTGTCCCGTTCTCGCACGCAAAAACGAACGCCGCCGCGAACCCCGGTTCGCGGCTTGTCTCGTACGAGTGTTCCCACAATAACTGTCCGCCTGTCGATAAATGGGACGACTATTGGAGCGAAATCGAGAATTATATAAAGTCGCGCCGGTAAAACACTACATCAGGCTGCCGAGACCTTTTGCCTGCGCAATTCGTCCAAGCCACATTTGCGCATTGCGGCTTTCAGGGGATATGACGAGCGCCCGTTCGAAATACGATTTCGCTTCGTCAATGCGAAGCGCCTGGAAATAGACTATCCCCCGGTTAACGAGCATATTCGCGTACATCTCCTTCATCGAATCCGGCAGCCTTCCGCCGCGATGGAACGGGCGATACTTGAAATCGTCGCGGATTCTCTTGTCCAGCGACGGCACATCGCTTTCGCGGTAGAGTCTGAACGCAAGACCTTCGGGCACTCTGCGGTACGTTGCGCCGAACTGCTGTTCCATTTCAATCGTCATGTACACGGGGCGTTTGGCGTAGGCATTGTCGATGATGCTGTTGATCAGCGCATTGTATTTCGCTTCGATGACGGCGGGATCGTATGGAATATCGCGTTCGAATTTCATAAGCTCGGCGGCGAATTCCCTGAACTCGCGCTGCGAAGCGCGGTAAATAGCAGGGTAGTGTTTCTCGATATGCGTCAGATACCATGACCGGCGGAAAAGTTCTTTATCGAGGACGACGACGTCGGGACGCAGGCGTTCGACCTGCTGATAATAAAGGGCAGCGGATACCCAGTAGTCCCACTGATAGCTGATGACGAGCGCGTTCTTCTCGACGGAGTTGAACATGTTTTTTGTATAGTCCTCAACCATATAATTATCGCTTTCGCTGACGGCGCTCCATTGCGCTCCGATCATCACGCCGACAACGACCGCGGCGGCGGCGGCGGTATAGCGTACGTCGGCGTTGAGGAATCGTTGCGCAATCCATGCCAGACCGAACGCCGCCCAGATTCCCGCGACAACATAGGCAAGCAGGAAGTAGGAATCGATATCGTAAATATCATAGTTGATGGAATACAACACGCAACCGGCAAACAGCAGCGCGAGCATACCGCCAAGCCGGCGGTTGCGGATGAACGCAAATACGATTCCAATAGCGACGAGAATAATTCCGATATAGGCAAATTCGGCAGGGAAGGACGAGAAGAAATAGCTGAACTGTCGCGATGTTGCGTCGGTTCCCGAAAAGATCCACACCTGATACTGCTTGCCGGAAACGTGGCGGATGAACTGCTCCCACGTCTGCGGGTTGCCCCAGTTCATGAACGGGTGCGAAGCTGCGCGCAACGGGAGATAGAGATACGGAAGCAATCCGGCGGCAAACGCAGGGATTGCGCGAAGAATGAGCTTCCACGCAGCGGGTGTGAATTTATTCCGTATGAAAAACACAACGAGAAACGCAGGCGCGAAGAGGATCGTCGTCATATGGTTGGAGAACGAAAGCCCCAGCATCAACGCGAACAGCATCCATGCAGTCCGTTCGGAACGGGAGCCGGGCTCGGATGCAAACATCGCCTTTGTGAAGAACAGAAGAATGAGCGAGACGAAAAGAATATGGAGAGGGTAAACCTCGTTAGTGAGGGCCGTTGCCCAGTAGGTTTCGGAGAATGCGATAGCAAGCGCTCCAAACACCGCAATCGTCACTCGAACCTGCGCAGGCAGATCGGCATTGCGCGCAGGTTTCGCGCCCTTCTTCTGCGCTTCCTTGCCTTTGGCTGGCTGGGGACGCTTTTGCGCAATTCCAAGCATGAGATGAAGCACGAATACAAGCACACCCGCGCCGGCTGCGCAGAAAAGCGCGGAAAGCACGTTCAGCCTGTATATTCCATCGCCGATCGGGAGCTTCGACCACAAGCCCGCGACGATTGAGTACAAGGGATATCCCGTGGGATGGGCGATGCCGAACGTATGCGCTACGGCGGCCAGCTCGCCCGAATCGATAAATCCGACGGTCGGAGCCAGGGTCAAAAGGTAGACGATGAAGGAGAGAACCGCCGTTCCGGCGGCTGCGGTACGTACTAGTGTGCGTTCGTCCATAATCGGTTACGGTTCAGGTTGTCCGGTGATTGAAAGGAAATAGTCTTCGAGCGAGCGGCGCGGAGCGAAGGCTGAAACCTCGACGCCTGCCTGGATCAATGCGGCATTTGTCCGCGCCAGATCGGACTGGGCGAGCGTACATACTACTTCGCCGTCCTGTAGTTGGATATTCGTAACCCAGTCCATGCCGCTCAACAGCTCGGCGGCGCGTGCCTGCGGTTGTGCTGAAATACGTACCGCGACGGCGTCCTTGCTGAGGAGTTCGCGAACGCTTCCCTGCACAATCAATTCGCCCTTATGGAGGATACACATCCGTGTGGCGACCTGTTCGATTTCGTTCAGGAGATGCGACGAAAGAAAGATCGTCATTCCGTGCTCTCTGTTCAGGCGGAAGATAAGCTCGCGCACTTCCTTCATTCCGTGCGGATCGAGGCCGTTCGTGGGTTCGTCGAGAATGAGCAATTCCGGATTCGGGAGCAAGGCCTGTGCAATGCCAAGGCGCTGCTTCATTCCGTGCGAATACGCCTTCACTTTATCCTTCGCGCGGTCGGATAATCCGACGATGTCCAGAACCTCTGCAATGCGGGCGCGGTCGACGTTCCCGTACAACGCGCCGACGATCTCCAGATTTTTTTGCGCAGGAAGGTAGCCGTAGAAATCCGGTCGTTCCACCAGTCCTCCGACGCGCGAAAGGATGGATCTCTCTTCTGCCAGATTCTTGCCGAAGATCTGCACGCTTCCTCCGGAAGGGGAGATGAGCGAGAGGATCATCCTGATGGTGGTGCTTTTCCCGGCGCCGTTCGGACCCAGGAATCCGTAGATATCGCCGCGCCGCACGTCGATATTCAGCGAATCGACGGCAAGCCGTTTCCCGTATTTTTTTGATAGGGATGAGGTTGAAAGGACGACTTCGGTTCCGTTTCCGTCATGCGTTTGCATATCGTTTCTCCAAAACCACGTTTCCATTTTTTACAATGGTCGATACGTGATTCACTCCGAAATGATACGGTATACGGTGATATGTCGGCACGTCGAAGACGAGAAGATCGGCCTGTTTGCCGACTTCGATGCTTCCGATCCGGTCGGAGCGGTTCAGCGCCGCAGCCGCGTTGATGGTCGCAGCGCATATCGCCTGTTCCACCGTCATGTGCATGCGCATCGCGGCGAGACTGATCATAAGCTGGATGTTCTCGCTCATGCAGGAACCGGGATTCGCATCGGTGGCGATTGCGACGGCCAGTCCGGCGTCGATGAATCGTCGTGCATCCGGGAATTCCTCTCCTAAAAACAGCGACACTCCCGGCAGGAGCGTGGCAATGGTGCCCGCTTCTTTCATCGCGCGGATGCCATCGTCGGAAGTATTGTCGAGATGATCGGCGCTCAGTGCCTTGATCTCCGCGGCGAAATCGGCGCCTTTCCCTGCCGTAATCTGATCTACATGCAGCCGGACGCCGAGTCCGAGTTCCTGCGCTTTACCGCAGATGGCGCGCGCTTCTTCGAGGGTGTAAGCGTTCTGTTCGATGAAGACGTCGGCGAACTCGGCGCGTCCCTGCTCGGCTGCGTAGGGAATGAGCCGGTCGAGGAGAATGCTCATGTACTCATCCCTGCGTTCCTTGTAGTCGAACGGCACGACATGGGCGCCCAGAAAGGTCGGCACAATCTCGACAACGTGCAGCGCTTTCAGCTCGTTGATCACGTCGAGCATTTTCTTTTCGTTCTCCTCGTCCAGACCGTAGCCAGTCTTGATCTCCACCGTGGTAGTCCCAAATTCCAGGCACGAATCGAGCCGGTGCAGGGCGTATTCTATAAGCTCGATTTTCGATGCGGCGCGGGTTGCCTTTACCGTGGTGTTGATGCCCCCGCCCGATGCGGCAATCTGGGCGTAGGTTTCGCCGGCGATGCGACGGGCGAATTCCTTTTCGCGCGCTCCGGCAAACACCAGATGCGTATGCGGGTCCACAAAGCCGGGAAGGATGACCTTCCCTGCGCAGTTGATCGCGCGTTCCGCATCGCCGTAGGTCACGTCGTCCGTCGGTCCGGCGAAGACGATCTTTCCATCCTTGATACCGACGGCTCCATCTTCGATCACATTGAGATGATTCATCTCGGAGCCGTACTTTGCGCGGTCGCCTCCAGCATCGACGGTCACGACCTGAGCGGCGTTGTAGAGCAGCAGGTCCATTATTGCTTGTCCCGGATTTGCAGATGCAGCTCTTTCAACTGATGATCGGTTACATGCGAAGGCGAGCTATCCATCAGCGAGAGCGCGCTGTTGGTTTTCGGGAATGCAATGACCTCGCGGATTGACGATTCGCCCGCCAGAATCGCGACGACGCGGTCGAGACCGAGGGCGACTCCGCCGTGCGGCGGTGCGCCGTACCGGAATGCATTGATCAGGAAACCGAATTTCTCCGCGATTTCTTCGTCGGGCAGACCCATGATGCGGAAGATCTTCTGCTGCAATTCGCTGTCGTGAATACGGATGCTGCCGCTGGCGACCTCATTGCCGTTCCAGACAAGATCGTAGCAGTCGGCGCGCACAGCTCCGGGGTCGGTGTCAAGCAGAGCGTAGTCCGACGGTTTGGGACCGGTGAACGCGTGATGCTCCGCCACCCAGCGACCGGTTTCGTCGTCGTGCGTGAACATGGGGAAGTCTACCACCCACAGCAGTGAATGCTTACTTTCGTCGATAAGACCGAGTTGCTTCCCGATTTCGAGGCGCAACTGTCCTGCGGCTGTGAGCGCGAGCTTGTTTTTCACATCTGCGGCAATGAGGACCAGATCGCCGTCCTGCATATCGAGAGCAGACTGGATCTGGGCGAGAATTTCCGGAGAGAGGAATTTCGCGATGGGTGATTTTATTTCGCCCTCTTCCATTTTCATCCAGGCGAGTCCGCCGAGACCGAGCGATTTTGCCCGTTCGGTGAGGTCGTCGAGCTGTTTGCGGCTGAAATCGGCTTTGCCTTTGACGTTGAACGCCGTTACCGCGCCGCCGCGCTGCGCGACATCGGCGAATACCTTGAATCCGCTGTTCACGACGAGATCGTTAATGCGAACGAGAGGCATACCGAACCGCAGATCGGGCTTATCCGAGCCGTAACGCTCGATTGCGTCATCGTAGCGGAGGCGGAGGAACGGGGTCGTGAGTTCCAGCCCGGCGACGTCGCTGAACAGACGTTTCAGGAAGCCTTCGATGAGCGCGTAGATGTCCTCGGCGGTAATGAAACTCATTTCCACGTCAATCTGAGTGAATTCAGGTTGGCGGTCAGCGCGGAGGTCTTCGTCGCGGAAGCACTTGGTGATTTGCACGTACCGTTCCATACCGGAGACCATCAGGAGTTGCTTGTACGTCTGCGGCGACTGCGGCAGAGCATAGAATTTCCCCGGATGGATGCGGCTCGGCACAAGGTAATCGCGCGCGCCTTCGGGGGTGCTCTTCATCAGCACGGGCGTTTCGATTTCGACGAAGTCGTTCTCGTCGAAATACCGGTGCACGCACTGATAGACCTTGCTGCGCAGGATAAGGTTGCGCTGGAGCGGCTGACGGCGTAGATCGAGATACCGGTATTTCAGCCGGAGGTCTTCGTAGGCATCCACTTCGTCCTTTATTTCGAAGGGCAGGGTTTCTGCGCGGTTCAGCAGATTGTATGCCGTGGCATGAAGTTCGATCTCGCCGGTCGGCATATCCGCATTGGTTTGTCCTTCGGGTCGGTGCTGCACCGTTCCCGTGATGGACACCACGAACTCGGAACGTAGCTCCTTCGCGCTTGCATGCAACTCCGTATTGTGCGCCGGATCGAACATCACCTGGGTCAATCCCCACCGGTCGCGGATATCGAGAAAGATCATGCCGCCGAGATCGCGGCGTCCATGCACCCAGCCGTTGATGGTGACGGTTTGTCCGATGTGTTCGGCGCGGAGTTCTCCGCAGGTATGCGTGCGTTTTGTGAAGTTCATTGCCGTAGTATCCGTTCATAAAAATATCTCTTAAGATACGGAAAATGGGGAAAATCGGGAATGCAACACCATGGAACTTACGGACGCCGATAAACATCACCATCAGTTCCATCGCGCAACCCGCAGGTTGTGGTTAATACCGCGCTGACATAGTAGATTCTGGTATTGCCGCGCGGATTGAACCATTTGAGTAATACTTTTTACCAATGGATAATCCTCATTTCGCAACGCACCATCCATCATAAAACAATGATACGTACATCCAGGAGTACCTATGCTGCTCATGCGTACCTATGCGGTTCTATCCGCCTGCCTGATGCTGTCGATTTGTTGGTTGCCCGCTTCCGCTCAGGTGCTTTATACCGATATTTCCCCGGATAAAGTGCTTTCTGCCGCCGATGGGACATTGAGGCACGATTATGGGATCGATCTGGATCAGGATGGAAAGATCGATTTCAAATTGACCCATCGCGTCTCGTCATCCTTAACCATCCTTACAATTACATGCAATACCGATTCGCTGGAAGAAATTGTATTGACCGAAAACGGGAATTCAGCGACGGCTCTCGAAGCAGGCGATGAGATTGGGGCGCTTTCGCCGGGATCATGGTTGAATACTGCGATCAAAGGCAATCCGGCAATCCTGACAATGAGCGACCTCGAGGGCTCCCCCTGGTACGGTGTTCAGGATAAATACCTCGGACTTGCGGTGAAGACGGCGGCTGGATGGCAGTATGGTTGGATTCGACTGGATGTTGCGCCCGTTGTTACGTCGGCGACAGTCAAGGATTTTGCCGTTCAGTTAACTCCGGACACGCCGATTAAGGCAGGCGATAAAGGCACATCGCCAGTTGTTCTTCCTGACTCTCCTGTGGAGGACATACGGGTTACTTCAACCGGGCAAAGCGCCACAGTATTGCTGCCCGAGCATAGCGGCGAAGGTCATATGTCGCTCTTCTCAGTGCTTGGCGTGCCTGTCGGACGGTATGAATTAACATCCCAGTGGAATGTGATCCCGCTTAACAATCTCACACACGGCGTCTATTTGGCGCTGGTACAAACGCGGACGAAAACAGCGGCGAAGCTCATTGCTATTCAATAACGGTGTCTGTGAAGCTCCGGTCAGCTACACCGTTTCGATTAGAGCTTTCTTTGCGGTTACAACATGATACGCATACAGCAATCCACCGCTGACGGCGAGGCTCAGAACTGCCCATAGGATTGGAACGTCGTCGATACCCGCGAGATTCACTCCTCCAATGGAACCGCCGCTATAGAGCAGCCACACGACAAAGAAATTGTTCGTGAAGTGTGCAGCCATGGAAGGGAAGAGGCTCTTGCTCCGGTAGTAGAAGAAACCGAGAACTATTCCGATGATAGACAGCGAAATCAGCCCGAGCGGCTGCATGTGGTACAATCCAAAAATGATGCCGATAACCCAGAAACTCTTCGCGCCGATGGCACGCTCGAGGGTCCGCTGGGCATAACCCCGGAACAGCGCTTCTTCGCAGATTGCCGGGGTTATGGCAATGACGAGGACCAGCCAGAAGAATTCCGGGAGGGAGTTCGCGGTGAACAATTCAATCCCCAGGTTGGCGATTTCGTCAGGAACGTCGAGCAACCGCGTGAGGATGTTGGCGATCCATGTCGTAAACGGAATCAGTGCCAGCGTAGTGACGACGGCAAGCAGGATTTCCAGAATGCTTGTTTTCGAGTAGCGCAGGTATTCGCGCACGTGTTTGGTATGCAACTTCCTGACGAAATAAATCGTCGGCGCAAGCATAAAGGCGTACTGGCAGATGAGCAGCATCACTTGGAGAGGTGTCGCCATGCGGCGCATACTCTCGGACATGTGCTGCAAAATGGTGCCCCCTTCGGTAAGGGGTTGCGCTATCCTTCCCCAGATCATCACGGGAATCATCAAGATGACCTGGAGATTGAAGTACAGCATCCCGATGACCAGCAGCATGATGATAGCGGCGGCGAAGGGACTTCTGCCCTTACGCTCCCACGAGCCGGTATAGAATTGCTCTTCCTGCCGTAGCTCTTGCGATTGAGAAGGCAGTCCCGTCGAATCCGGTTGCGCGTTTAGATCGAGATGTTCTTCCATTCATCCCCCAGTTGCATGGTATCGTCCGGATCGGGCGGCGGAGTAGTTGTATCTTCCTCGGGAAACTCGTTGTTCCGCGCGCGGAGATCGTAATACATCACTGTAAGGTATACGGGCTGGAATGCGGCTGTAAGCATGATAGAAATGCCGATAGAAAGCGAGTAACCCCAGACAATACCCGATAACATATTGATCACGGAAGCGGGATCGGGATCGATACCGGACTCAATCGACATGATGAAATCAATGTACGGACCGATGAAGCCGAATATCATGAAGGGAGATGCGACAATTGAAACGGCAAATGATAGTACCATATAAAGGAGCAACATGATCCCAAATGTTCTCCACCACTTTCCCTGTACCAGTTGGGTGCTTCTGGTAAAGGCATCGATTGCTCCGTAGTTTTCGGAGGCAATGGCATTGAGTCCGAACAGCCATCTAATTGAAAGGTACACAGCGAAAGGGATCCCGGCAACAAGAATGGGTAGGGCGACAATTATCAGGAACCATTGCTGTAAAATTGTACCGAGAATTATTGTGAAGTATGGAACTAGTATTAATGCCGAAACCGCCAGCGAATACAGGATGTAGAATCCAATAAACGTCAATAATTTGGATCCGCTCTGACCGAGCGCGTCCTGCCAAGTTGTGGTTTCAGCTTCTTCCAGCTCCGAACTCGTGATCCGGTAAACGGCAAT
>CAYPBB010000037.1:0-41378 GCA_964408855.1 uncultured Ectothiorhodospiraceae bacterium | reverse complement strand
ATTCACGGTTACCGCAGCATATAACTAATCAACGCAACGGGGCGTGTCGAAAGACGCGCCCTTTCACTTTGCACGGGGCTATACAATGAATACTATCCATCATCCAACCTGCATCTCCTACCCTACCTTCTTAGAACAAGATGTCGCGACAATACACTATTTTTGCAATCACTACCAACCCGGTTCATATACACTCGTTAATCCCGAAATAATACTCTTTCTGTTCGACGGGAATGCATGGTTGAATAACGTATCTCGTTCGAACGTCATTCGATGGCGCAGCATTACACAGTCGACAATAATGGAAAGCTGGTTCATCGCGGCGAGCTGTGCATTTACTATGAACTAACATAATCGCCGCTCAAACGATGAACGCTGCTTTCCAATACCTCGCAACGATCGCATTCATCGTTCTGCCGTTTCGTGCATTCGCTCAGGATCTTTCCACCACCAATGCTGAAGAAATCGAGGTTCAGTTTACTGTCCGCGACCTCGGAAGTATTACCATCCCCGCTGTCATTGATGAAGACAAGGTTTTCGTTCCGATACTTGAGACGTTTCGTTTTCTCAGAATACGTATCAATGTCACGGTAGACCTTGATACGCTGTCCGGTTTCATCGGAAATCAATCCAACCCCTTTTCGATATATCTCGATGCCAACCAGGGAACAATCGCCGGGAAAGAAATCGAAATTCAAAGATCTTTTTTCTATCGTACAGAATCAGACGTATATATGCTAATCGATGAATATAAACGCCTGTTCGATATCGTATATACTTTCAATTACAGAAATCTTGAAATTATCGCGGCTCCGTCGATGGTATTGCCATATATGACAGATCTAAAGCGTGAACAAATACGCAAGGGAATAGAGTTAGAAAAAGAAATCAAGCATGATACTCTTGTCGCACGATCCTGGAACGCAGCGATGCCCGGAATGCTTTCATGGTCCTTCAACGCTAAAAGGTTTGCGGATGATCGCGTGTCCGGCGATGCCGGCTTTTCAACCGGATTCGAATTCATGGGCGGATCGCTCCAGTCGGCAGTCGTCTATCAGCTTTCATCTACCGTCCAATTAAAGAACTACATGTGGAATTGGAAGTACATCGATAACGAAAACACGGCGGTCAAACAAGTCGTTTTGGAACGAGGAAATGTGCCGGCGAAAACATTCCGTAGCGATAAAGCTACAATTATTGGAATTTCGAATGCGTCCACACTGCGACGTCAAACGTATGGGATCTGGCGCTATAACGGCTCAACGGAACCGGGATGGATGGTAGAACTATATATCAACGATAAACTCAGCGATTTCGTGAAAGCGGACCCCGCCGGATCGTTCTTCTTCGATATTCCGTTGCTCTACGGAACGACTGATATACGATTAGAGTATTATGGTCCGTATGGGGATATTGCGGTTAGCGAAGAAACGCTCTCGGTACCATATTCCTTTTTGCCTTCGGGCGAGATTGAATACTCAGCAGTGGCCGGAGTCTCCGAAGGTAATGGCAATGTATCCGGCTCCACAAAAGCCACCGTAGGGATCAGCAGATATATTTCATTTGCCGGAGGGCTTGAATATAATGAAGCGGACCATATCCTTGCCCCGTCCGGTACAATCTCTCTTCGCCCCATGAATCCCCTTCTCGTTCATGGGGCATTTCTGAAGGATTATAACGCAGAATTCTTGTTATCTTGGCAATTCGCGATGCGGAGCTCGTTCAATTTCAGAATGACCCGGTATTTTAAACGAAACTCGAATCCGGAATACGTCGAAGTGGAGGCCGATCTCATGTTTCCGTCATTCATGAAAAGCCTCCCGGGAGCCATCCAACTGTATACATTATATACAACGATGCAAAATCTCCATAAATATTCATCGTTTGTGGATTATCGAGGATCGTTCGCCGGTTTTCAAACATCAATGCGAATAAACTATTCTCAGACAATATCGGATAGCCGCTTAACCGATAGGGAAACTTACGTATCCGGAGCCATACGCCGTCAATTTCAATCGATTCTCTTCTCAACTGCTTTCCAACATAGTATCGCCGGATCTATACCATCGAAAATCGGCGTTTCTGCTGAGAAGTCCATCTTCACCGGCGGCTGGGCGTTTGCGAAAATAGAACGCATCTATTCGCTCGGTTACACCGTGTATTCAGCAGGGGTTACGATAAATCTTGGTTTTTCGAAAGCGCGCATCGAAACAACAATGGAACGCGAATCAATCGAATCGTCCGGGAGCGCCTTTGGATCCATCGGTTTTGATCCGTCATTTTCGCGGTTGATTACGAGTTCGAAAGATTGGATCGAGAGCGCCGGAATTGTCGTCGAGCCATTCCTGGATATCAACGCAAACGGAATACGCGATCAAGGAGAGCAACGCGTGAAGGGATTGAATGTACATGTCGGCAACGGAGTTATTTCGTCGCACGAAGATGATACTCTCATTTATATCACCGGCCTCGGTATCGGTAGACACTATCTTATCGAATGTTCCCCAGACGGCTTCGATAATATATCGTGGCAGCTTCCATATAAGACCTTAAAAGTATATACAGATCCCAATCAGTTTAAAAAAGTTCAAATCCCAATCGTTCCTTTCGGGGAAATACGAGGAACAGTCGTAGAATCAGCGGCAGGCTCGATTCAACCTAAAAGCGGAATCGCTGTTATCGTTACCGGAGACAACGGGGGGACTCTAGCACGGCTCGTTTCAGATAGGTACGGCGAGTTTTATTTCCTCGGATTAAAGCCCGGAAAATACCGAGTATCACTCGATAGCGATCAACTTGCACGGCTGAAATGTTCCTCTACTTCTCTGTCACGATCATTTGAAATAGAGGCGAAACCGGACGGAGATGTCATAGACGATATCCGATTCACAATCTCGCCACAGTAATTGGCGTTGAATTATCATGGTACCGGTATATTGTACTTCTTGATCATATCGTACAGCGTGCTTTTTCCAATTTCGAGCAAACGGGCGGTTTCATTGATATTCCCGTTTGTCGACTGGAGGGCGTTTTTGACAGCATTCAGCTTCACCATTTCCATGGGAATAACCTGCGTGGCCCCTTCCTTCGTTTCCTTTTCATCCAGATATACGCTGCCGCTGATCGACACCGGTAGATCGGGACAGATGATATAGTCTGTGTCGGTAATAACAGTTGCATACTCGATGGCGTTTTGAAGTTCCCTTATGTTACCGGGCCAATGATACGCTTCCAGCATCTGAATCGCGCTTGTTGAAATACCTTTGATATCCTTGCCGAGACGTTCGAGATTCGCTTTCAGAAAATGATTTGCGAGCAATGCGATATCCTCTGTCCTGTCGCGCAACGGCGGGAGATGGATTGGAAATGACGATAATCTGAAAAATAAATCGCGCCGGAAGCTCCCTTTTTCCCATTCCGATTTCAGATTTTTGTTCGTGGCTGCGACGATACGCGCTTTGACGCTGATCGGTTGGGTTGCTCCGATTCGTTCGAACGTTCTTTCCTGGATGGCGCGCAATAGTTTCGCCTGCAATGCGATATCCATTTCACCGATTTCGTCGAGAAAAATGGTTCCATCTCCTGCCGCTTCGAATTTCCCGACTTTCACCTTGTCGGCGCCCGTGAACGCTCCTTTTTCAAATCCGAACAATTCGCTTTCAAGCAATTTCTCGGGAAGCGCCGCGCAGTTGATTGCGATGAACGGTTTTTCCCTCCGGTCGCCGTTGAAATGTATTGCGCGCGCTATCAGCTCCTTTCCGGTGCCGCTTTCGCCTGTAATCAACACGGTGATATCGTTGTTTTTCACCTTTTCGACAAGTTTCAGCGCTTCCTTCATCTTTCGCGAAACGCTGACAATGTTATCGAAATGCACGCTCGATTCAATCGTCTCCTGAAGCTGCCTGACGCGTTGTTCGAGTCTTGTTGTATACAGCGTATTCTGAATCGACAGCCGCAATCGTTCGAGATCGACCGGTTTGGTAAAATAATCGGCAGCGCCGAGCTTGATTGTTTCGGCAGCTAGTTCAATGTTTCCCTGCGCCGACAGCATGATGACGGGAACCGACGGTTCCATACTCTTTATTCGTTTCAGCGTTTCAATACCGCCTATACCGGGCATCAGAATATCGAGTATGATCAGGTCGGGAATGGTTGCCGATAATTGTTCGAGACACTCCTCCCCGCGGCTGAATAGCATTGTGCCGTAGCGCCAGGCGTGTTCCACATTGTATTGAATTAAGCGTTGTAAGTTCTTTTCATCGTCTACGATAAACACCATTTCCGGCATATTACACCCGTTTCGTATGCACGATTTCATCAATTTTGGACAATAATTCTTCAACCGAGAAAGGTTTTATCATATACAGATCGGCGCCCGCATCAAGTCCTTTTTTCATCTCATCCTTTTGCGCCTGCGATGTTAGCAGAATAAATGGAATAGCGGAAATCGCGGGCTGTTCCTTGACGTATTTACAAAGGGAAATACCGTCAATTCCGGGCAGCAGCACGTCCGATATGATGAGTGTATATTCCTTCTTGTGCACCGCAGTCAGCGCTTCCTCGCCGTTATTGAAGATATCCGTTTCGTACCCTTTTCGTTGCAGGATATGCCGCAACAGCATTTGCATGGTGGGTTCGTCTTCCACAATAAGAATTGAATTACTCATTGTCGTTCCGGGGTATGTATAATGTAAATATTGCGCCCTTCCCTTCTTCGCCGCCGATGGTTACTCTGCCATGATGCAATTCCATGATATGCCACACGATCGCCAATCCAAGACCGGTACCGCCGGCATCCTCGCGATGCATCTTTAGGCGGTAAAACCGCTCGAACACCTTCGAACGCTCGGCTTCGGGAATTCCCGGTCCCTGATCTTCGATCTCGATGAGCGTATGAAGCTGCTCCTTTCTCATTCGAATACGAATTTCCGAGTGATCGGGAGAAAACTTGATTGCATTCGATAGAATGTTGACGATTGCCTGAGTGATCCTGGTTGGATCGCACGTTGCATTGACTGGTGGTTGACCCGACGGCTCCACAACGCGGAGCGACTTCTCGGCCGCGAGCGGCGAGACGAGTTTCACGGAATACGTAATCAGCGCGGAAAGATCTTCGCTCGATTTCTGAAGCTTCATCGTGCCGCTTTCAAGATGCGAAATATCCAGGAGGTCGCTAATCAGCGCGCGCAAGCGGGTTCCTTCGTTTCTGATGATTTGAAGGAATTCCATTCGAGTGCCGCCGTCAAGGTTTGGATCGCGTTGGAGAGTCTCGGCGAATCCAAGAATGGAAGCGAGAGGTGTTCGTAGTTCATGGGAAACGCTGGAGATAAACTCGCTCTTAAGTTTGCTGACCTCTTCGAGGCGCTGGTTAATTTCTTCGAGTGTGGATGCGCGGTGTACTTCCTTGTCGCGCTCGATTTTCAGGAGTTCGTTCGCCTCTTCCAGCTGTTTGTTCAGTGTCCGGATACGTTCTTCAGCAGTTGTACGGTCGGTAATGTCGCGGTAATGCCACATATGGCCTTTGTATAGAGCGCCGACAAAGACGGGCAGGTAGTCGCGTTCAAAGACGCGTCCGTCGGCGAGCTTCAGCATCTCGTTTGTCGCGATCTCTTTTCTCTGCAGCAACGCGTTGATTCTGTCCACGAATATAGCCGGGTCAGCGAACAGGTGCATGGCTTGTTCGGCGGACCGGGAGCAATCGGCGCCCTTCAACTGAATCGCCGGTGCGTCGATTGAAAACATCTCACAAAATGTTTGATTGGCAAGGACAATCGTTCTGTGCTCATCCTCTACGAGGATTCCTCCCTGGAGATGTTCTATCAGATCTTTCAGGCGGGTCATTGCATCGAGAAGGTCCTGTTCCGTTTTTTTTCGCGATGTAATATCGCGCAGAGAACCTTCCAATCCGATCGGTATCCCATCGTGGGTTTTCAGGATATGCGCATTCAATGAGGCGGGAACAGTAGTCCCGTCTTTGCGGCGTAACAGAATCTCGAAGTCGAACACTTCGCCGTGTTGCTCGACGATCGTCCTGACATGTTCGCGCTGGTTCAAATCGACGTAGAATTCGGCGGCCGGCCGGCCTATTATTTCTTCGATTGTATAGCCGCTGAATCGGAAAATAGAAGGCGTGATGTCCGTTACAATCCCGCTGATATCTGTCCGGTAAAATACATCCTGAATATTTTCGAACAATGTTCGGTATTTATACTCGCTGTCCATCAGTTCAAGCTCTTTGCGTTTCATCTGACGCATTAGATAGATCAGCGATTCGCGGGATTGTTCGAGTTCAACAGTCCGTTCGGAAAGCAGCGTATTCACCTGCATGATCTTTTTACGCGATTGTTCTATCTCGGCAGCGTGTTCGCACGCTTTGCATGCGATACCAAGCCTGTCGAAGACACTCCCAAGCGAAAACAGGAGATGCTCGTCGAGCGAAAGTCCATGTTTGGTGAAGATGATAAATCCGTATTTCTGTATCGGCGCAATGTAGCCATGCGCTCCGGTGCGCGTCTCATAGACGATGATCCGTTGTTTTCGAAGATTCTCGCTGTCCAACGGCTCCTGATCCAGAAACTCGATAATCTCGCGGAAGTCTTCGCTGCGTTCCGGGTTCCGTGGAATTGCATGAAGTCTCGTATAGCCGCGTTTCGATGCCTGACCTGACGAATAATACGTATATACGGCGCCGGCATTGCAATTCAGTTTTCGAAGAAACACGTTTAAAAACTCGGCCAGCATCGAATACAGATCGAGTTCCGACTTGACCGCCAGAATGATATCGTACAACGCCTGTATTTCTTCAGCCGTTAACCGTTTCATATGCTTCCCAATGCGCCTACGACCGATGTTTTGTTATAAAACTCGAGGTATTCCTTCTTGCTGTTCGCGATTTCTCCGATGGTCAACGCTCCGAAAAGCGGATACTCTGCGGTATGGACGGCATCGAGTTCCTCCCGAAACCGATCGCCCATATAGAGGACGCGCGAAATGCAGTCGATAAACAAAAGCGCATCGATGGCATTCGGCTCGTGGTACGCCAAAAGCGCGGTATTTTTTGCGCTCCTCGCCGCATTCGTCAACGGTTCGATCTCTCCCTTCAAGACATGCACAAACACATTCTGAGGCACTTCGCCGACAAAGATCAAAGAATCGTCATCGCCGATAGCAAGCGGGTCGCGCACCAGGTTTTCAGCGCCTATTTTTGCAATACCAAAGGGAAACGCTTTCGCAACCTCGTAGAACAATTCCGGTTGAAGCACGCCCGGGAAGTACCGTTCAACTACTTGCTTGTATACTTGAAATGCTGGTTCCCAATCGAGCGTGTAGACGATATTGTCTCGCGACTCGGTTACACGGAACGGTCCTTCGATCTGCTGCCATCCGTGGGCAACCCCCACGGAACTCGGCACGTTCGAAAAACCGACAATGACCGCATCGGACAATACTCCTTTATTGCAGACGACAGATGGCATGTCCCGCCGGATAAGCGAACCCGTTCCCCCGCCGAGAAAATTGAACTCGAGACCGAAAATGGAGAACAGAGAATCGATAAGACCGGATATCTTCCGCGCAAATCCATCGACGAAAACAAACGCGGTGTTTATTTCGTGGTGTACACTCGCAATTGGTTCGAACGCTCCCTCGAAATCGGTGCCTCCGCTGCTGAGATCGGTAATCGCTACGGTAGTCATCGGAGTATCGAAGCCTGCAAGCAGTGTGCCTTGCGAGTAGCTGTTCCCGTTGTACAGAATACCCGGGAAAACGCCTCCGATTATTGGAACGGATAGCGAATGAAGGTAATGGTTGATTGGTTCAGACCATGCCGTGTTGATATCGCATCCCAGGAGTAGAATGCTTTTGGCGTTGTTTTCGAGTAACGAGGAGACCTGTGCGGAAATGCTTGAGAGCGTTCCATCGCCTTCAAACCTGATTTGAAGACTCATGGTACCTCCTGGAGATGTGGATTTGTTACAACGGAAGGTAGCAAGTAAGTGAATGAAGTGCAAGCAGGAATCTGCCCGAACGTCCTGATTTTTTATTAATACGGCTAAAAAGAGCCACTTTCGAATCGTATCCAGAATTAGGATCGGAATTATTGGATTTGCATATACCAACTATCATGGTTATATTACCAGTCTTAAACTGGAGTTGAAATGTTTGAATCATTGTTTGGAAATCCTACCGTAGAAAAAATCCTGCTCTACCTGCTCATTTTTGAGGAGGCGTATCCGAAACGGCTTGCGGATCGATTCAATCTGGCATTGAACGGTATTCAGCAGCAGTTACAACGATTGGAGGATGGAGGGATTGTTTGGAGCGAGTTCAAAGGAAAAACCCGCGTCTACCGCTTTCAACCTGCATACCCATTGCATGAAGAGCTTATATCGCTTTTGCGCCGGGCGTTTACCATGCAAACGCAGTATGATCTTGAAAACTATTACAAGAAGGAACAGGCGATGCCCACCAACAATTTGTACGTTCGTGCGCTGATTGTTCAAAACGATGCCCTTCTTGTTGCGCACGAACGCAATACTACCGACTCATTCCTTCCGGGTGGCAGGCTTGAACCGGGCGAATCGCATGAAGCGGCACTCGCGCGTCATCTCAGGCAGCAGTTTAATGGAAGAATCGACGTCTCCGGACTGGCGGGTGTGATAGAAAGCGAGCATCCGGCCGGCAGCGGACGGCTATTTCATACCGACCTGGTGTTTTTAGTCAATCTGGTCAATTTCGATCATCCCGAATACCCAAGGGCGCAGCAGTTTGCGTTCGACTATTACTGGCATCCCGTGAAAAAACTTGGTCAAATGAACCTGCAACCGACCGCCGCGCGGCGCCTCGTCGAAGACGCCGCTGCGGGAAACGCCTGCTGCCGCTGGCTACCCGCCGGATTGGTACAACAAACGGCGGATGGCAGCTTGGGTTAAAAGTAAAGATTCGCGGCAAGCAGCACGCGCGTGTTCGCCACGGTTGTTGTGTTCTGCACCTTTCCTTTCGAATCGGGACTTCCATACGCGGCGGGGCTGTACTCCACTTCCGAAGCAAGCACAAATTTGCCAAGCTGGTACTGCACCCGCGGTGCGATGCGGATCACACGGTCGATATTCGCTCCTCTGGCGTAAACAGCGCCGGCGATCGGATCGTCTGAACCGAGGTTCTTTGTGTATCCTCCGAACAGCGCTATCTGGAATTCCTTCCCACAGACGATTTCCGTCCATGCAGAGAAGGTATTATAGTTCGTATAGGATTTCACGCCGGTTGCTTCATCAGTCGAAGCAATAGCATAGCCGCCGATCATCATCTCTCGTCCGGCAGTTCCGGCGCCGGGAAATGCCCTTCGCGCGCGGTGACGTTTTGACGCGAATCATATATGACGTCTGTCTAGATGTACCCCTTGAACTGAATTCCGAAATTCGATCCATCTTCTTTGTTTGTTTGAGCTCCCCCAAGATGAATTGTTACGATCAACATCGCTGCGATACATAATAGCCGCTGTAGCATCCATATACTCCTGTCCGGTTAAACGAAGGAGCGCACCAGCGCTCCGGAAATGGTATAAACAAAATACTAAACACTCAATATCTCAGTACTTCTGTCGGCTTCGTAAAAAGAAAGCGCCGTCTCGAAAGACGGCGCCGGTATCAATCTCCCCCCTGCACTTCGCGCTAGCCTTCAGGACCGACAAGACTCCTTGCCTGATCGATCAGCGATTGTGCCTGCTGGTTGGGAACCCCCAACAACCGTGCGAGTTGTGCAGATGTCATTCGAGCCAGATCGTTTGCCGATTGAATATTGGCGCCGCGCAGTTTCGCGATGTGATCCGGCGTAAGCGAAGTCAGACGGGTTAACTCTATTGCCGGTCTTATGCCCGGTTGCCCTGAACCGCTGAGCGGCACGGCGATCGAGCCTCCTTCGGCATCGTTGATTTGTATAATCAATTGACTCGAAAAGGCGGCGGCGGCCGAAGGAGAAAACCGAACCGTCGAATCAATGGAACCGGGAGAAAGCGTGAGCGGAAATTGGCGCGGTGCAATGACAGCAAATTCTTTCTGCGCTATGGTCATTGCTTCGATCGTGACCGGCGCCGTACCGGCATTCGTCAGATTGATAATCAAATCTTTGACGGAATTCACGGCAATCGTACCGAAACTGAGCGAACCGGGCGTTACGGTAATAGCCTGCCGGCGCCGGGGTTCTATCCAGAACCACATCTCAAAATCGCCGCCCCGTCTTCCGTCACCGCTGGGAAGGCTTAGTCCCGAGGGTTCGATCGCATCCGGAATGCCGAATACGTCTCCATCGAGATAACCGCCGAGTGTTTTCTTCTTCAGCATCTGAGGTGCATCCTGGCTGAGGATATAATTGCCTTTCAAGGTCAGGCGGAGCAGGAGTTTGTTCAGCGGCGGTTTCATTTTCGCGAGGTTTGTGAACACTCTTGCGAGATATTGCATCGCGCCCGGCATCGGTTTCCAGTGGATCACACCCTGATCGGCCCGCGTGGGACCGCTTGCGCCGGAATTGCTCACAGTCACTGCAGCTAATAAAATAAATGGATTGAATCCGGCAATCTGCGCGATATCCCATTGGTCGATATCCTGTGAATGGACGGGAAACGGTATCTCCGCCGTAACGAAGCAGTTCGGCGCTCCGCGTTGAATGATTCCGTTTACTTCGATCCCATCGGTCAGCGTCGATTCCAAAAGCCGATGATCGCAGAGGATTTCGATCCCTTCCTCGAGAACTGGAAGTCCTACGCTCATATCGTTCGCGAGTCTGTCGCCGCCGGCGAAGCGCAAATCGATAACGTGGACCGGTGCTGGATCGTTTGAACTCTGTGCCGCCAGGTAGGCATCGAAGCGCAGCCTCGCCGGTTCTGCTATCGGGGTGTCCGTGCTTTGAAGTTCGGCCTCCACTTCCTGATATGGGGATTCGTTTCCAAGAGTCCATTTACATTCCGCGATACCGTCGGTGTCCGTCATGAATGTCGGCGCCGCCAGTGTTCCTCCACCGGATATGACCTTAAATCCTACTTTCGCCTTCGCAACCGGACCGCAGGCATTCGCTACGAGAACTCGAAGAACCTGCAATTCCTGACCGGCGATTCCATGCTGGCTATCGCCGCTCATTTTATAAAGACGGGTCATGCCCGCAAGTTGCTCGATGGCCGACTGAACTGTGGTCTTACCCGAGAGCCCTTTGCACTCCCCGGAATTGTACGCCACTTCCGACGCGATACTGAGATTTGCGCTGAAATGAACCGCCAGATGCACCGGATCGCCGTTGGCGTTTAACAGAGTCGCGGTTACCTCTTGCACCAGCGTCGTTGGGTCGAGTTTCCATTTGCAATCGGCGATACCGTGCTCATCGGTAATTGTTTCTCCGCCTGTGGTAAGCCCCGTAAGTAGACCGCTGCCTTTCGTCACGATGAATTTCACTCTCGCGCCTTTGACCGGATTCGAACCGTTCGAAACACCGACCTGAAGCGGAAGCGGCAGGTCCGGTTTCGAAGGCATCGTTTCCTGCCCCGTGCCGCCGATATAAAACAGGCTTGTCAATTCGGTTACCGGCGGGAACAACCGTCTGCAATCGGTGGCGCTGATCCATTTTTCGCCGTCCGAGCGGAGAATGGCAAGCCGGCAATAGCGGTGCATGATTCCATGCGGCAACTGCGGTATCGGTTTCGATTTGACCGGCTTCCCCGAAGCATCGAGCTCGCACGGCCATTCGATGCTTGCCGTGGCGGTTCTTGCAGGGATCTGCCAGTGATCGCCGGGCTTGTAGCTACCGGCGTACAGCTTCACCTGGACGCCGTCTTCGAGATTCACGGGATCTGAATTCGTCGGGTGGACGATGATCCCGTCCCATCTGCGAACTTTCGGATTTGACGTAAAGTGTCCTTTTTCTACCGGACCCGTCTTTGTCGCAAGGTCGATGGTGATAACCTGCCCAACGACCCGGACAATTTGCACCAGCGTCCCCGGGACGTTCAGCAGATCGTGCGCATCGTCGGTCAATTCAAGCCACTGCCCACTGGCGAAGCGTGAGACATCATCTTTCCCGATGGTGCTGACTGTCACCTCGTCGGTTGCTGCGTTTTGCGATTCCCATTTTGCGGCATAACAGCCGTTATCGCGCGACCACTTGAAGAGCGATTCGTTGCGCGTACCGCCTTCGTGAACCTCCAGGCGGTAGAGTTGGTTTTCCAGTCTTCTGTATCCGGCGTCCGGGGCGACGATGCACGGGTCATTCGATTCCGGCGCGAGCGATGTCAGCGCGGCAATCTTTCCTGTTCCCGGAGCGATAGCCTTGTCCCATGAAGGGATTGCACCTATGCAGTTCGGATCGGACTCTTCGATAAAATGCAGCTTTACCTGCCAGAGTGTTTGTTCCCGCGTGGCGGTATCCGGACCGCCGAGCGCCACCTCGCGGATAGTATCGTCTTCGAGAGCAGTGATATGCCGCTTCCATACGTCGAGATATGCAAGATACATTCCTTTCGGCGCAGGAAGCTCTACGGGCGCCGGTACGGCTTCCGCGCCGGCGGTAGTCAGGGTAATCTTACTTTTCTTCCGGTATGCGGGATAATCCTTCTGCTCAGAAAATGCTAACGATTGTTCATTTTCGCAGAGAATCCCTCCGACATAATATCTACCGGCGGAAATGTACAGTTCTCCCGGGACCGCCGCTGCAGGGACTCTCCTTTCCGGTAGAATTCTACCGCCGGCCAACACCTCCTCATCCGAAAGCGATATCTGAAATCCGGCATCATGGAGCGGTCCGCCGCACCCGCCGATAAGATCGGCGGCTTCGGTTTCAATCCGGTACTGTAGAATGCTGTTCTGTTCGTTCCAGTCGGCGTCGAGTTGCACTCTACCCTGCTGCATGCGAACGCTTGAGTAATGTTTTTTCGGATCGAACGTGAAACGAGTAAAATCGCCTTTCATGGATGTATTCCTTATCCGGATTGAATGAACGGAGAAACTCAGGTGACGAGTATCGGTCCCGCTTCGAGACCAAATCGAAGGTATTCATCGAGACTGGCGCGGAGGTTGGCCAGTCGTTGAGGTTGCTTGAGGAAGCACCAGATGCCCATTTCCGAACCGTCTTCGGCGCCGGTTGTGATTTCAGGCGCACAGTGCCTGTGCAACTGAGCAAAGGCAGGCGCAAACGGATTGAGCGTCGTGAAGCTTGGTACGATCCGTCTTCGGATATTGTCCGATTGAACTGGAGGAATTGACGAAACGGAGTCGAGCCCTTGTTCTTCTGCGTACTTCGCCAACGCCAGATCGGGTTGACAACGGAAACGCCGGGGGGTAATCGAATTCGGCGCCAGATAAGAGAACCGTACGCATCCGTTCTGACGCCGCACAACAACCACTGCGTCAGTGAAAATCACTTCCGAAGCCAGTTCCAGTTGAGTCAGATGAACAGGACCAAGTATCGTGCAGCGAAGTATCGTGCCGGCCGGCCCCGGTTCCGTCCCATCTGCCGATCCGGCGAATGCCGCTCCGTATGTACTCCCCGCCGATACGCCTGCGACTGCGCAATCGGTCAAAGCAACCGATTCTATAACATCGGGTATATACAATGGTCCGGAGAGACAACGCAATAATTCCACTTTTAGATTGGCGTTCCGCTTTCCGGGATCCGATGATGGATTCACCGTTACACCGTTTATCAGCATCGAGTGGGATAGACGAAACGTACCAAGATTTCCAACGAGCGTCTGAATCTTTCCTTCGATGATGAATCCATCTATATACAATTCTCCCGGCGTTTTACTCGCATCAGGAGCGTTTCCTGCAACCGAGATATCGCCGATAATCTGCGCCCGGTGCTGCTCAACAACAGGAATACCGGTTACGGCGTCGCGAAGCGCCCCGGCGATTATATATAATGTGCTGCCTTCGGCGATTTCGATCTTGTGCGCTCCGGTCAGATTCTCAACAAAGGTTTCATTCTCTTCGACGACAATTAATCCCGTTTTACCCGGCGCTTGCGCGTTCCAGGCGGCGACGGCATCCTGAAGGGTTTTGAAAACGTCCGCACCGGGACTCAGTTTTGTTCCTACCCGCGCAGTCCATCCCGGGCTCTGCCTTACAATCTGCTCGATCCATTCCTGCCGGTTATACGGACCGCTGCCGACATCGCCGGGAAAACCGTAGGAGTAACTGGCGAATACCGATTCCGGTTCGCCGCCTGCTGGAAACGTCATCCTGCCCAACACCGGATCAACCGCAACAGCGATTTCCATGCTCACGTTTGATGATGAGCCGTTGGGATGAACGACGGTATAGATTTTCGAAGCATCGGGTACGTGCCAATCGGAGAGGTTGCAGATGAGAATTTTTTCGGGCGGGATTTCCGTATCGTCGTCGCCGTTGTATATCCTGAATACGGAACTATCATCATCTTCGCCGCTACCGAAATAAACGAACTCGGGCTGCCTGCCTTCTGCTAACGCCTGCCGGGCATCTTCCAGATCGTCCCAGAGTGCGCGCCGGCGAAGATGACCGGGTACATTCCGTTCCTCGGCAAGATGCGTGATTTCGGGTTCCGTTTGCGGCCGGTTGAAGAGCGGTATATCCACGCCGAGAGGATGGAACGTAAACCGTCCAGCGCCCTCCGATTCAACGGCGCGGCATTTGCATTGTTGTATATAGTAGCTCTGCAACCGCCATAAATACATCCCGATATTCGGAATATTATGCTTCCCTCTTCCGTTTGCGATATTCTGTACATCCACGGTATGCGCGACGGTGTCGAATGCGGTGTCGATCAGTTCCATTTGGTTCGAGTTGCGGATATCGGGAGTGCGATGGTTGTGCAAACGAACATGATTCGAGTACTGCGTCCACTGCAGCAATTCAAAAAATTCGACGACGCGGGCATTCCACCCGGTTGTATCGCGTGCAAGCTGTTCGAGCATCGTCGCCGTGCCTTTCCGCCGGCGGTACGCGATGGTGTTCGCAACGCGCGCCCGTTGGCTCACCCCTGCCGACGAATCGATATCGTACAATCCCTTGACGCCGAGAAGTTCTCCGATGTAGGGAACAACCCATTCGGCGCAGGTCTCGATAAACCAGTTCTCGTACAATCCGGAAATATCCGACTCCATAATTGCCGCCTGCTCGGCAAGAACGGAAATCAGGGACTTCAGAGGGCCACCCTGCGCTTCATCCTTAATGCGATAGATGGCCGGTAACAGGTTATATAGATATTCTGAAGTCATCATGACGGCGTCATCTCCGTAAGGACAATAGCGTTTGCATCGATTGTCAATAGTTCCGCAGGATGGATGGTCCCATTATCCCATCGAGCGATACTTGCCGGGACTGTAGGATGGAGGAGCGCATCCTTTCCATGCAATGAATTGAGATCAATTGCGACTACTCCTTCGACATCCTGCATGACGGCGATAAGCTCGCTCGCGGAGACCGATTGCCCAAAGGCTCTATGCGCGAAGTCGAACCGCTCCACAAGAGCGCTGTGTATCGCATCCAGGACGAGATCTGCGTCGTGATGCGCGTCTATCAGAGCAGCCGCCTGCAATCCGAATGATTTCGGTTGATACGACCGGACGATGACATGATCGCCGGCATGTCTCGCGCCATCAATGGCAGAGAGGAGGTTTTTATATAAATCGGAGTTTCCCGGCACTCCGGCACCGTCTTCTCCCGATATTGTGATGTAAATCGTTTTCCGCTCTCCATTCCAGATCAGCGTTGCCTGCGCTTTTCCGATGCCGGAAAATGCGCGCGTGAAGTCTTCGAAATCCTGCAGCGAGACAATTCTATCGAGCGTAAGAACGGTAAGCGGCGCATTTTTGCGCGCATCGTCGAGCGCTTCAGGATTGGCGGCGCCCGTCGGCGCAAGCGGATTCAGGACGCTTTTCACCCCGAGAGGCCGGGTCATGAGCATACTGATCTGACCGGCATCGACCAGGCCGTCCATCCCGGTTCCAGTCCGGTATTCGGCGGCGATGTTTTCCTGCCCGGTTGGAAGCCGCGCGCCTTGATAGCCGTCGCCGAAGATGATCGATACCGTTCCATCGTCGGCAAGCCGGCTGATGTATGCGCGTTTTCGCGCAGGCAGACGGTATAGCGACGGCGCTTCGTCCCATTCCACTCCGTCGACGGTTACATGCATTGTCGTTTCCGCGCCGTTTGCATTCGCCGCGGAGACGTATGTCAACGGTTTCTTTTTTAACTGAAACGCCTGAAACCATTTCGAGCCGTCGCCGCTGCCCAATACTTCCGTCTGAGTCTCGCCGTGCGTCGCGCGGGCGATGTTTGCGTTCAGGGTTACGCTTTCGCGAAGATAAGTATGTTCGAGATTCGAGGTGAATGTAAGCCGCGTTGTCGCGTCAAAAGAGTCGGCAATGTTGAGCGTCATTACTTCGCTGACCGTCTCGCCGGTATCGGCATCGATGCCGGTGATGGCGATGAACTGGTCTTCATAGAAGCCCGTTGCCGGTTTCTCAAGTAACACAGACTTCCCGCTCAGCGGAGTTGTAATCGGTTTTTCCGCAACTGTCAACACTTCGCTCTGCCCGAAAACGACAGTATCCCTGATGTGCTTGTTAAAATTTCGATGCAGGAATTCGCCGCTCAGTTTCAGGCGCGTTGTTTTAGCGGTAATACCGAAATTGGTGCACGAATCCTCCTTTGCCTCGAGGATTTCGTAGACTTCAATCCACCCAGGTCTGGAGAGCGCCACCCATCCGCCCGCAACAATTTTAGGATACACCGCATCGAGATATACCATATCGATACTTTCATCGTCTTCGTTCAGACCGTGAATTTCCGCGAGGGTAAAGCCAGGCCATTTTTTACAGGTTCCTGCTCCATCGCCGTGTGCAGTACAGTAGCTATCCTGCATCTTCTCCGGAATCGATAACCAGTCGGGCGCATTGTAACCGAACAGCGCCGCTCTCTGCCGTAGCGCATAGACGGTAGGATTCGACGAAGGCAATGTGTGCGGACTAACCGAACCCAATCCCAGATCAAGAGTCACGACCGTCAGATTGTTTGTTTTATCCAGTGTCGCAGTTTTGACGCGTCTAAAATCCCACCGTTCGCTTCCTGCGCCGCTTTGCCGTTCGCTGCCGAGAAACAGCAGCGCATCGCCGGGCTGAAGATTGTTGGCCACGCCCTCCAAATAAACTTTATCCTCGCCCAGTACAAGAGGATGCGTTTCGCGCTTTCTGATTTTCATCGCCTGCCATGCGGCGTATGCTGTGATCTCCTCGATCGTTTCAAACGACTGTGGAACCTCATTCTGGCCGGGGATGGTCTTCGCTTTTGTCCCCTTTTCGATGACCGCCGATTCGGGAGCGCCCTCCACGTTTTCCATAGAAAATGCCAGGTACGTCGACGCGGCGACGCCGGGGCGCAGCTCATATCCGATACTACGGGCAAGTTCCAACACCGACATCCGTTCTGCCGCCGTACCGAGATATCCTTCGTTCGCTATGCGCTCCTGGTAAAAACTCAATACATCGAGAACAACCGCCCATGAGTCGATCAACGCAATCGAAGGATCGTCGTCAGTACGGGCAGTGTAATCCTTCAGCGGCTTTTGCGCTGCGATTCCGGCAATCATCGATTCCTTGAAACGCGCATGCGTGCCGGATCTGTACCGGAGCGCATTCTGTCCGGGGGCGTTCACAAGCGATACTGGCGTCAGCGACTGCACGCCTTCACAACAATGGCATATTTTTGTTGAAGCCATGCGATTAATCTATTGTATGATAACGTGTTGCGTCAATTAACAAAAGGGATTCCTGTTGCGCTGCGAGAGAGGAAACGGTTATATACCGCCCCGCATTTCGAATTCAATTTTCCCGTTTTCAGGTTTGCTTGGATCGTTATCCAGACGGATCATCTCCGTGACTGAGGGAGCTATTATGCCCGACTGTATTTCTCCGGATCCGGTTTTACCCCATCGCTGGAATCGTTTCACTTCTACCGATGCCACACCTGCAACGTCCATTGCGGCGTTGATGACAGCGCTGAGATATACCGGCGTTCCGAATGTATACAAATCCGGATGGAAAAATCCCCTCTCACCTGTCGGCATATCGATGTTCCCGAAAACGCGGTACAGGGCATGCTGCACATTGCTGCGGAAATATCCGGGTTTAACACACATTGACAATACCAGATCAAGCGGAACGTACACCGGATCGCACAACTTGATATCGTACCCCGCCAGCCTGTACCTGTTGATATACAGAAGAAATTGCTCCCTGAATGCATCGTCGACGGGTAGGCCTCCGAAACGGTCTACTGTAATGAATACAGTGTACCAGCTTCCCGTCCATCGAAAGCGCGCGACCGCTTTCTGCACGCCGGAAAACCGTTCCGCCATCCCGGCGTAATCGGCTTCCGTAACGGCGCGTTCCTGAACTCTGAATGCCTGCGGAGCATATTGGCGCACTTGTTCAAGCTCCTCGGGCGTAAGTCCCCCTGTCGCGGGCAGCGGATTGCGCGCCAGCGTAAGCCCCGGAATTCCAGCGACCGTGATTTTATCCGCGCCCGCATTGCCCTGCGCTCCGTTCCCAATGCGGTACGTCGCCTTGATGTGATCGCCAGAAAGCGGAGCTTTGCCGAGAACTCCGTCTCCGAAACGGAGATAGGCGTTTCTGTCGTTTTCCATCTCGACTGTAAAGTCGGTCGCGAACCTGTCGGAAGCAAGCAGATCGTCTTGCGGATGCCATATCTCCATGCCATCGTTCAGCGTCATATCCGGTAATGCTTTTCCGGGATCCTGCTGCAGAAAAGCAGCGGCGGAGAGATTCGCGAGTTCTTTTCCTTCAGGCAACCGTACAGCAAACACGAGGCCGCTCTTTGGCAAATGAGGGCGATAGATACCCGTCGACGGTACTCTATCGGGAACAAGGTCCTGATCCGTAAATGTCTCTCCTTCATCGGCAAGAACGACATTCCCGCGGGCAATCCCTGTTTCTCGAACTTCCGTGGCGCCGTCTATCGTCATCTTCGCAGAAAGGCAGAGCGGAAACGGCAGCGCATCTTCATCGTGCCATTGAATCTCGACGACCGGTGTACCATGCAGCGGGTCTGTCGATGGGAATACATCCGTCAACCGTACCGCATGCCGGTGCAAACGATCAGCATCTTCCACTGCACCAGTTGTAGCGCTCCGGATCTCCTCGAAAATCAGCACGTCGCCCTTCGAAAGCATGAGCGGTCGTACGTTATCGCTCAGAAGCGTCGCTTTTGTGCTTCCTTTCAGCAGGCAACATTCGGCATCGTCCCAAGTGTAGAACGAAATGCTGTTATGTTGCGCATGCAGTTCGATCTCGTACATTGTTTCGAAGACGAGAGGGTCCGAGCCCTCGGTACGTATTTGCGTGCCTTTGTGAAGAGGCGCGCCGTCGGAATCCCCATCTTGCGCCACGCTGAAATGCAACCATGTGCGCGCGTTGCATCCTTCGTGCATCCGGTAATCGAGCAACCGGGCGTGCCGCCGCATGGATACCCGTTTCCGAGCGGTCCCTGGATATGCTTCAGTCGCTACCGCATCCTGGAAATAGCTCAGGTGGTCGGCGGTATAGGCGAGAAGCTCCACCAACGCAATCTGGCTATCCGCCGCGTTCCGGTCGGTCCATTCGGGAACAATGACACTGAGCCGGTCCAGCATCAGGCGCCGGAAGCTTGCATAGTCTTTGGCGAGATAATCGATCTCCGGTTCGTCGTACCTGTCCGGCGGACATTCAATCGTCTGTTTGCAGTCGAACTCGCTGGGACATGAAACCTTGAATGAGAACTCAAGCGAGGAGAGATACGGATCGTATCCGGGCGGCGTTTTATCGCTGGTCGTCGAGGTCACGAGACGCAGCGTATAGAATGAAAAATCGCCGGGCTGATCGACCGTGACGCGCAGAATATTGCCCTCGGTCTTCACCTTGGTTGCGCGAATACCTTTGGTATGCACGCCGCCTTCGATGCGGATATTCGCAATGGAGAGTTCCGTTGCGGGCGCTGGAGGGACCTGACCGATTTGCGCCGGGAGCGGATGGATGAAAAACACGTGGAGCGTCCGTTGATCTGCCGACACTTCGAGATAGTCGATTCCGTTCAGCAGCTTCTGCAGCTGCACCTTGCTCCGCCGTTCTTCGTTGCGGCACCGGAACTGCGTATCCATCAAACGGTCCTCGAAAATTGAGCGATAGTGCGTTGCTGACTGACGCGGATAATGTACCGCACCTCGACCTCAAGCCTGGAATCAACCCCAACTACGTTCACGCTTTCAACGACGATGAGATCGGCGAGCCATTGCTGAAGGGCTGCCTGAACGGTCATCTCGATTGTTCCGGCAAGAATGGCGCTATTCGGCGCGAAAACAAGTTGAAGCAATCCGCTGCCAAATGACGGACGGTTGACTCGCTCGCCCGGAGAGGTGAACAATACCTGTTCAATCAAATTCCGGATATACCCCTCGTCGGCTGCGAGCGCCGTGCGTCCTCTGCCATCGATCCGGAAGGGATAATCAACATGAATCATATCGCTAACTGCCTACGAATGAAGAATTGTGTCGCCGCTATATTCCTTTTACCCGCACCTGCGTGACGACAACCGAAACCCCTGTGCCGTTCGGTGCGCATACCGCCTGACTATCCTGAAGGAGAAGCGGCATCCCGCCGGAAAGCACTCTCGTCGATCCGGTAATCCACTGCGCGGTCACGCAGGGCATTGGCGATCCGGAGACGTTGAACGGGCATCCGGCGATCACCCACGGATTTGCCTGCTGTACCGTCGGCTGGCCTCCGACCATCACTCTTGGATTCGGTGCTGTTGCCTGCGCCTGGCCGGCATGGATACATAGCACCGTAGCGCCAACATGAAGAAGGAATCCGGGCATCAGATAATATCTAGCGCGCCATTATTTATGGATATTTGCGGACCAGTCATTTTAATCGACGCACCCATCCCGTTATCGATTTCGATTCCAGTCGTACTGATGACGAGCTTCTGGCCGCCGGAGGTTTGAAGGGTAATTCCGCCGATACCCGGCGTATCATCGAGCATGATCGACTGACCTCCTTCCGTAACGATCATCACCTTTTTATACGGTGGAGCAATCAGCAGAGGCGGCACTTCCGCCACCGATCCCCACCAGCACCCCGACCAGATGGGATATTCCGGATCGCCGTGTTCGAACTCAATCCACACTCCGGCGCCAACCTTCGGCAGCGCAAAGAACCCTGCCGCGCTTCCTCCGAAAGGTGCGCACGGCATCGCCCATCCGCTTTGCTGATCGCCCATGACGTCTGGCACTGTCGCTTTGATTCGGAATGTCATCAACGGATCGTTGATATCCGTTACGATGCCTCGGTATTTTCCAAAGAATTGCCTGCTCATGGAATCACCACCGGGAGCATGGCCCCGGTCCCTTCCCTGCTGATAGTAAATTGCTGCTTGTACTGCCCGCGCGTTATGGTATGCGTCACGCTGCGAACGTAGTAGTTTCCATCGTATGTGTATCCAACGCCTCTGACTCCGACAAGCTTTCTTGCGCGCAGCACATGTCCGTACTTAATACAATCGATTTCGCCCATCCCATTAACCGGATCGGGCGCGCGCGTGGAGGCGGATATCGCGGCAGCGGCAGCGGACGCGATTCCCTGATTCGCGGTATCCCGTAGAAGCGTCTTTCTCTTTGCCGGGATCTGCGAAAGCGCGAGAGGCGGAATTTTCAGCGGCGGTAGGGACGGCACGGGAATGGCTGTTTTTGTTATCGGTTCAACCATCGTTCCTTTTGTCTCTACCGGGGCAAGCGCATCGGCGGAAAAACTCAATTGCGACACATTCGTCGACGAGCCCATATCGACCGAGAGCGCGGGCTGAGGAATACTGAGCCTGTTTTCCGGACCCCAATAAGCGGTGTTTACGCCCAACGTCACCGGTTCGATATAAAAGACGTAGCCGTTCCTTTCCGCCAGTGTAGTGATGAACCGGAAATCGGTATCCTGCTGCCTTGTGACGCGCTGAATTTCCAAGGGGATATCGGCCGTCGGAGTAGGCGCAGGAATCAGCCCGTATTGCGCATAGGCTGTGAGGAGCTGCGACACGATGAGCCAATCGGGCTGGTTGGGATAGGGTTGATTTTTTTCTTCCAGATCAAGCATGATGCTGACATCTTTTCCGGTGACGGTTAGCGTCGATTTCCCCGGCTCATTGCTGGGCGCGAGTTGATGATGTGTAATAATACCGTCGATAAGAACCTCCGGTAGTACCCCGATCACGACGGCAATGACGACGCGGTTGAAAAGATCGAGAGCGCCGCTTTGTAGGATGGTATAATCGAATGCCGGTCCTTTCGTCAATGAAAAGGTCAGTTGAAATCCGTCGCCCTGCGCCGAATCGTTCGTCACCTGCGCGGAGATGAACGACGACAGCACTCCCGCCGGAGCGGGAAGCGGGATGGTGTTTCCCACGTACAGCATCAGACGGATACCAAGCAATGATTCGAGCATGATCAGGATACCTGCGGTAGTGATACGGAAATAACGGCGCCCGCCTCCACGGTCAATTCAGGAGGATTCATTGTCAGATTCGCATCGCAGATGCGCCAGAACTGGAGCGGATCGCCAAGGTAGCGCGCGGTCACATTATCCAGCCGGTCTCCCTCAACGACTGTATGCTGTAGCAGTACAACATTGTTGACTGTACTGGGTATAAACCGCCGTTTGATATACCGAATTTCTCGAATATCTCCGTTGCCGTCGGTTGCTTCCAACGATGCAGTTTCGATTGTGTAGTATCTGCTTATTTTATCGAACATGGCATTACAATGAGATATTGACTGAACCTGAAATTGAACCGGCGATATTCAAACTACCGCTCATTGTCGCCATTACTTCCTTGATGATCTGATGTCCCATGTATAACGCTCCGCCTGCGCTCAACAATCCAAGATCGTTATATGTCAGCACTTGCAGATCGAGGCCGACTTTTGCGTGGATAGGATTGAGACTGGGGTCGAAGAATTCTTCCGTGATGGTAAAACCTGTGAGCCGTACAGGAAGGATACGCTTGATCCCCCAAATGAAAAGAGTAAGAGGCGCTTCCGTAGGAATTATTTCTATGACGCCTGCTTCCTTTAACACCTCGTTGGCAATCACGAGCGCCGATTTCGGGAACAGTAACATTTCGAGCGATGCGAGTTGCGGATGAATTCCTAGAACCGTCGCAATTGGGTCGGCGGCTTCAAGCTGATCCGTAGCATCGATTTCCACTTCGATGCGGATCGATTCCTTCGGTGGTCCTTTCAGACGCAGTGCATCTCCCGATGACGAGTCCGTACCGGATGACTGCGCAGTGATCGTTCTCGTGAGTGTTTCAGGATTGTACTGAAAGATAATCACGCTTGCGAGTGGGTTTACCGGGTCCAATCCAATGATCGCTCCTTTTTGAAGCCTGGGAGAGCCGGGGAATGAACTCATATTTTATCCTTTATCATGCTTCCGATACAGTGATATAATGTGCAGATACCCATCGTTTTTCGCCGATACAATGCCAGTCGGCTGCGGTCCCGAAAATTGCGACCGAATCCCCTTTTCTCAACGCCGATCCCGTCGGAGGGTACTGCGTCCCCGGTCCCGTGCGCACGTTCAAGCGTGTCGCAATGACGATCCCCGTTCCTGTCAGACGATCGAGAGGAATGATATACTCTTCCGATTCCCGGAGCGCGCGAACAGCCTTCTGAAAATCCCGCACACGTACAGGTGTCTGTTTGAACCACGCGCTGCGTTCGGCTTCCAGCGCGGCGCGTTCCCAGTCGTGATCGAGAAGAAACGCCCATGTTTGTTTATGTATCGTATACCACCCCGTCCCAAGTTGGAAATTTACCGATGCAAGCGCTACCACAAATTCACGCGATTCGAGACGCAATGTTTCCGATTGTTTCAATGCGGCGTTATATGCCTTTGCCGTATCCTTTTCAGCCCATCTGTTCAGGACTTCATCGGGCACACGGGTCCCTACCGGGTACAACGAACGCTCCTTTGCCGAAAGGAGATGTCCGAGCCCCGCGGTGGGTTTCCCCAGCGAATCGAGGTACACATTTATCCGCCACCCTTCGCGCTTCTTCAAATGATCGATGAGATCCTGTGGAATTATCTTCGGTTCGGAAATCGTAGTATGTTCCTGTGAATTGCGCGTAATCATTGTTGGAGCAATCGTTGGATGTTCATGTCTACTTTATCCTCGCGAGGCGGCGTTTCAACGTTGCGGCTTCAGCGGATTTGCGGTTCATCGATAGCGCTGAATCGACGAGTTTCACTGCTGTTATCGTGTCGCCGGCTGCAGCCAGTAGTTTTGCCCTTGTGAGATAAACAGACGGCGTTTGCGTTTTTACATCTTCAAGTTGGCGCAGTTCGGACTCCACTTCTGATCGATCCAGTGTTGTCCCTGTCCGTGTCCCAGTCGCAGCCTTGACCTCGATTCGGTCTAACGGAGCGCGGTACAATTCAATCAGCGGTATCGCCTCTCTAAGAGATGGATTGATTGCGGCAGCTGTTTCTGCTACTGACAGCGCCTGCAATGTATCGCCGAGTGCCGCGTGCGCTTTGCTGATTTCCAGCATCGAACGAGGGTCGTTTTCAACGCGCCCTGAGACGTCTTCTATCTGGGCTTCCAGTTCCTTTCTTGCGGTCTTGTTGTTCGGGTTTTCCTTCACAGCGGAAGTGAGTTTTTCGATACTGATAACGCCGTTGTCGTAGTTCATTTTCTGATAGGATGGGAAGCCGATCATGACAATGGGCAGCGAAAAGAAAGGGAGTAACGCTTTCAGGGAACGCTTCTGAACCGCATAGACAATCAGAAGGATTATCAATGTGATAAACAGCAAGCTGCCACATATCAGCATGATAAATTCATGCAGGTACATACCGCCGGGTATATCCATAATGTAAATTCCCGTTAAAGATGAATTGTAGACCGGTAATCCGGGAAGATGAGGTGGAAAAGCAGACGAAAATGCGTTCTATACCTTCGCTAACGCATCGGCAATCGCTGAGTTCGCAGATCCAAACGCACATTTTCGATATAATCAGCCAACGACATCGGTTTGAATCCTGACGCGTGTTTTACTTTCCTCGTTGACGTCGAAACGATAAAGGATATCCCGCGTGAATGATATACCCATTCGCCATTTTTATACAACAGAAGACCATGCCAAACATCAAGTTTTGCTTCCGGTTTCCCAAACATTTCGAGTAGAGTCCGTGCCTGCAATCCGAGACCCTCGGTCTTCATGTCTACGAGAATCAGATGTTGAGCGGCATCGAACCAGCTCCGAATGCTGCAATCGATGTGCGCTTCCTGAAGAGAACAATACCATGCATCGTTTATGGATTCCCCTAGATATCCCTGAAACGTTTCCGCACGCGAAACACCGAATTCCCCGGCGATCTCGTCGAAGGAGCACTCTTCTTCGATACCATGCCATTCGGAAAATCTGCCTGCGCGGAAAGCGTCAAGGCGTTCCAGTTTCTGTTTTGTATTGTCCATGACAGTTGTTTCCAACATACTACGCTCCAATCAATTCGGTTTTCCCGAGGAAATACGCAGCGTAGAGGTTTCGTACTCCGACAATGTCGACCAGTTTTGCCGCCTCAATATACGAATTGTACCGTTGTTGCGTAATGGATGGTATCAATGATGCATCGTAAGGCAAAGCAGCGTACACGGGTCCTTCTACGATCGTCCTCAAAGCCGGATCCGCCGTATTCGGTTTTACATTCGCCCAAACTATCTCGGTAAGAAACGAATCGACACCTTCTATTAATGTGTTATACTGCTTCGAACTGTCTCCGAAGGAATTCGCATACTTCCGGTACTTCTGGTCCGACAGCGTATGCAGGTATTCATGGATAAACGTCTGGAAAACATCCCATAGCAACGAGCGGTCTTCGTCGACGGTCGGCGCTTTGAATAACTGGAAATTGATATCCCCGGTAGACGGCTGGGCCGTTGCAGGCCATCCCCTGTCTATTTCATTGAGGCGCTTTGTATCCTTTTTCGAGTACTCGCTCGCAATTTTGTTTTGAATCTCTGCTTCTTTATTTGTCGGCGTACCGGATTTATTGAAACTCGGATCGGCATTGTATTGATTGTTGATTTCCTTGAATTTTTTCCCCGATTGAAAGAAATAAAATACGAGCGCTTTCGCCATCGATTGTTTCTCGGCCTTTGACATCTTTTTGATGTCCTTATCGAGATCCGCCCAGAGATCGTGTATATTTCCCCGTTTTGCCGGCGGACCGGGTTCATCCGCCTTAAAATCCTTTCCTTTGTTATAATCGCCGAATACGGCATCCGTTCGCTTCTTGGCCTCGATACCGATTTCCTCGAATCGTTTTAACGAATGCATCTTCGTCGCATCTGCATGCTCGACGTCGCCTTTTCCGGTAACCATATTGGCATATGTACTATTAATTCGATCGGTCAGCGCCGTTCGAAGATCGGCTTCATAATTCACCTTGTCGGTGAACTTCAGTTTCGTTTTTGTTATCGGATCTACCTTAACTTCCGGTTTCAATACTTCCTTTGCCTTCTTTTTCTCATCAGCCGTCAATGTCCGGGTCTTCGTCAGCAAATCCGCTTTCGGTTCAGCAATTGCAATATCTTTATATAAATACTGGAGTATTTCGTCGTATTTTTGAACAAGTTCAGATTGTGTTTGTATTTCGGCGTCCGGACGTTTCTGTTCGATCAGCGCGTCTAGCTTTTTTTGTTCTTCAACGCGTTGACGCGACATATCCGAGATTGCTTTCGAACGATCCGCTTCCGGACGCGCTGCGAGTGTAGGATATAATTCTTCAGATAGATAGGGACCTTCTATCTTCAATTTCAATTCAGCCCAGTCGTATGCGTATACAGGCGCACTTGCTGCTGCCAGCCCCTTGAAGTCTTTTGTACCGGCTAGAAACTCCGCAATTGTACCGTCGTAGCGGTTGCCAATGAAGGTTTCGAAGCGCTTTTTGTTTTTCCCGGTTAATGTATCATAGAGTTTATTTCTGTCAATGCCTCCCGACCCAAAAATAATTCTCAGATCTCCGCTCTCGCTGTTTTCAAGAATATCCACGATAGACGATTCGTCGACATCGCGTGAATACCCGTAGAGGGATTCCTTTATTGTTTCAATTTTTTGTTTCGGTGTCAGGTTTGCTCCAGGCGTTGCAGCCAGCCAGTCGGCGGTTTTCTTCCTTGCTTCATCGCTGCGTTTTTGTCGATCCGGCATCTTGAGATCCAGAACCGCCTCCATACGCTCGATCTTTTTCAACATTATTGCCGCGCTTGCGAGCCGTTTCTTATCGACTGCATCCTGATATTGCTCTCTGAGCCGTTTCCGATCGACAAGAATGTCGTTTACCGCCGAGTCCTGTTCCGAGGGCTGCAATTGCTGTATATAACCGAACACCTCATCGACGGTAAATCGCGTTTCGTTCAGCCGGAGAAATAGCGATTCTCTCGAATAAGAGAACACCGGCGCACCCGATAATGCTCCTCCCTGCGGATCGATCGTCCCCGAAAGCACAGCGCTCAATCCGCCTTTGAACCGCGTATTGTACCATGCTTCGAGTTGTTTCCATTCCTGACCGTGTATTTCATCGTTAAGTTCGGCGGGATTAATTCCACCGGGACCAAAAATCACTCTCAATGCCCCATCTTCGCTATAGCGGAGAATATCGAAGATAGCCTGTTCATCTTCGTCGAGCGTCGGTCCGTCCATCATTTCCCGGATAAGCATAATACGTATATCGGGAGTGAGCTCGAATCCTTTTGCCGCGGCTTTCCACTTCTCGACGATTTCACGCGCTTTATTATCGGATTTGCTGGTGCCTTCGATTTTACCGGTATCCCGGAGGAGCTGCAAATATGCCTGCAAGGTGGGATCGTCGAACTCATTCTTTCTGCGCTGGATCGTGTTCCGGTTGCCTTTTTGTTGAATTACATGTGTCAATTCATGTGCAAGCAGTTCCTGACCCGACCGCTCATTGGAGTTATATGCGCCGCGCGAGAATACAATATTATTCCCTGCCGTATACGCACGGGCATTGATTGAATCGGCGGATGCAGCCGCTTCGCTTCCTGTGTGAATCCGCACTTCCGAAAAATCGTGCCCGAAGCGCGGTTCCATGAATTTGCGCGTTCCGCCGTCGAGAGGCGCACCAGGCGCGCGAAGCACGGACTCGACCTGTCCGGTCGCATCCATGGTCGTTTCCTCGCCGCCCTTTCGTTGTATACGATCACCGACAGGTTCGATTTCAGACCTCTGAGACCCGGACATGTTCATCACGCGGGCGGCTGTTCTGTCGGCTTCCTCTTCGTACCGGTCTCCCGGAGTGTTCACGCTCATCTTGCGCTGTATCGAGGCTCCGGTTCCGCAATCTATGCACTGCCCGGACGGACCTGCGGGTGCTCCGCATGCACAGCTCCGCTGCAACGAAGCATTCCCTTGCTGTCTGGATTCGGTGAACCCCGATTGATTGTTTTTATGGATACTCGTTCTGGACATGAGAATACTACCGATCCGGTCTAACCTTTTGACGAAGAATCGTTGTGAACGAACTGGGACTTGTTTCCATTTACTTTTTCGGGCATTCGTTATCTACCGGTTTCTCGTTGGAGGCTGCATCGTAGTGCCAACCATCCTTCAATCGATATGCCATTTTTTCATCTGCAGCATCCGCCTTAAAAAAACATTCTCCCTGACGCGGAGTGTCGTAGCACCCGCGCATAATAGAGCCGGGTACTCCCGCCGCTATGTTATTTTCTATTTGAATTGATGGATCATGATCCGCTCGATCACCTCTTCCAGGGCTATGAGAAAGGCCGGAAATTGCATGCCCGCCCAACTCATGCGCTATCATCCGCCATCTTTCGTACACATGCGGTTCACCCGCGCTATCAAAAAATCCGAATCTGCATTTCGACGTCTTGGTTGGAACATAGATGTGTCGTCCGACGGTCTCTACCTGAGAAGATGGATATGGTAAGTCGCATTCGCTGCCGTCCGCCAGCGTAGTCTTTTTCCATTCAGCCGATATGTTTTCTACATGAATTCGGTATCTCGGTTGATTATCCTCTGTACATTTTATAATAGGATTATTTTTCGAATCACAATTCCTCGAAACAATCCGTCTCGGTCGTTTCGAATGTACTACAAATTGTCCGCTAGGGACCATGATATTAAGATCGGCTACAACACCCTCGACCTCCGATTTGGGGAAAACCTTCAACTTTCGTTGTATGTTCGGCGCTCCCGAGTCTCCTGAGAGCCGCTCCCATCGACGCATATCCCTACCCTCGGTCTCGAACGGCGTGCTGAAAGCGGGAAACGATCTAGCACAATCCGGGCATAATCCGGAAGGGGATGCAAATGCGCCGCAGCTGCATCTGTTTTCTCGCACCGGCTGTGTCACCCGTTGAGGGGCAGTTACGGTATGCGCCGTTTTTTCTGTCATTCGCCGAGCTTCCCGAATACGGTCTGTGCGATCCTTTTTCCAACCGCAACTCCGGTGGTTGCGTGTGTTTGTTCGACGGGAGCCACCTTTAATACAGCAACCTGACTATCAGCTGACGGGTATTGCGTGTCGACCGACCGGGAGACCAATCGTTCAAGCTCCAGCGTCATTGCTTTTTCCAGACCATCGATATTCCGGGCATCCAGTCCTTCAACGATAATGCGATCGATGTGAATGTGAATTTCCCGCGGAATCATACCCAGCCTCGCACCTCGTTTTCCGTAAGCGTTTTTTCTAGCCGGGTATAGAGAGAACGTGTTGCCCGAAGGATCTGGTGCATTCCGACTGACTCTCCGTCGGCGGCTGCATTGAATGCGGCATGCATCGCAATATTATGAATCATGCCGCCGGTCGCATTTAGAGTACCCAGCTTTTCGAATTGCAACTCACGTACCGGTGTCCGGCGAGGAAAAACGCGTTTCCATATTTCTATACGGTGAGTGAAGTCGGGAAATGGAAACGTTACGATGAACCGTATCCGGCGCTGAAATGCATCGTCGATCGCGTTTTTTAAATTCGTCGTGAGAATAGCCAGCCCCCGGTATTCCTCCATGCGTTGCAGCAGGTAACTTACCTCGATATTCGCATACCTGTCGTGGCTGTCCTTCACGTCGCTGCGTTTACCGAAGAGCGCATCGGCTTCGTCGAATAACAGTACTGCTCCGCTTGCTTCCGCTGCATTGAACACTTTCGCCAGATTTTTTTCCGTTTCGCCGATGTACTTGCTTACAACCTGGCTCAGATCGATATGAAACAAATCGAGGTGAAGTTCCGCCGCCAGCATTTCGGCTGCCATGGTTTTTCCTGTACCGCTCGGACCCGCAAACAACGCGGTGATTCCAAGTCCTCTGCTCGACTTGTTCTCAAAGCCCCATTCTTCATACACGAGCTTTCGATGTCTTACATGGGCGGCAATTTCCCTGAGTATACACTGTTGCGATTCAGGCAATACGAGTTCGTCCCACGCGACTTCGGCTGTTCTACAACGCGCCAATCCATCCAACCTTCGTCTGACCTGCACTCTGCAGGCTTCCCATAATGCCGTGTCGGCTTGTTCGGGGTGACGTATAAATACGGTCGCTGTTTGCTCGCGTACCGATTGCATATCCCGCGCATTCAGCTTGAACTGCGCTCCGATGCGCTCGAGCTGTCCATTCATTCGCTCGGCATCATCGCCGAATATCCCGCGCCACAGGAAAAGCTGCTCTCCGCTTTCGGGAATCGCAACATTATAGTGTATCGTAGAACGCACGATGCCGGGTATTCGATCGGGTGAAGCAATGAAAACCGGACCGAGCGCCTCGTCAACCATTTTTACGATTGCAGCGACATTTTGATCGTCTACAAGGCGGTCCCGGCAATCGATGAAGAAGGCGCACGAACCGATAAGCGCTTCCCGGTTCATCAACCGGATGAGTGTCTCGAGATCCACCGGATGCGATGTAAATGCATCCAATGGGAGATGGTACAGCCGTAGGTCGAATTCTTTGCAGACAGAGAGAGCAATCGCTCTCTTTGAATCCGCATCCTGGCCGGTCAATTGAACAGCGGGAACGCGGTGCCCTGATGGACTGTGTCGCCACGTATCTGCTGTCTCGCCTGCGATACGTGCATGCGACGGCGGAAGAACAGGATCCTGCGCTGTAATATCCCGGACGTATCCAAACAGATGTTCGTCGATCTGGTTGACGCCGACGAGATAATGAAGGATTCGTTCGTCGATTCGAATCGGGTTATTTGTCAGACTGCCAGATGTTTGAATGTCGATAAGCCGCCAGTACCTGAGCGGCGACGCCGGGGCAAGCGCACTCCAATGCGCATCGGGGTGCACGGCAAGCATCAATCCAAATGTAGGATAGGGGCGCGTGGTTCCCTGTACATGCAGAACCATTTCGGAGAAGGACGTAATCAATTCCATTCCCGCACAGGCAATCAGAATGTCTCGTTCAAAATCCGAGAGCGAAAAAACGCGCACAATCTGAGACAATGCATCGGGAGTAGAGAAGCCCCATTCGTCTTTCGATATGGTTTCGACATGCTTAGGCGGCGCAGCATCCTCTGCCGCTGAGGATGAGAACAACAGGCGGACACGGTCGATTTCGCCAAGCAGACGGCTCTGGTTCGCTTCGGTCCAGCCCGAGAAATCTTGTATTTCCGGATTCATCACGGTACCGTTACCTTTTGGGAATTCAGGAATTCAGGCGGAACAGCGTCGTACTTGATGAATATGCTTTCTATTCCATCGATGCGTAACCGTGCGTAATAACTGCCGGGAGCGACATTCGCCATTTTAAAAATGAGCGAGTTCGTTTTAACGGTAATCGCTTCGGCGGCAACTTCTCTGTCCCCGGCGATAAACGTCACGCGTTGCGACGGTTCGACTTCGGGAGCGACTGAGACGGTGAATGTAGTGATTCCCGCAGCGGTCGATACTCCGACCGGCGCAGTGATTGAAGGCGAAAGCGCAAGCGCCGTTTCGTTCGTCGTTCGCGGCGTCCCGTTCCGGGTAAGCGAAATATGGACACCGTAGATACCGGCGAGCCATGCAGTAGGCGCGTTGGGAATGGCAAACGTAATTTCTTCAGGGGAAACCGACGACGGCACGATCTCGATCGGCGCGCTCAACCTGGGATGGGTGCAAATAACCCTGTGTCCGGTTCCGTCCAAATGATGTCCCCGTAATGTAATCACATCCGATAGGACTGCCGATGGTTTCATCGAAGGCGGCAATATCTCCTGAATTGCCGGGTAGGGCGGAACCATACCTGGCGTAACGACCACTCCCGAATCCGCCGCTCCGCGCGTGAGTACCGGGAGCGCAGACCGCGTCGAGAGCGACGATTCGATCAGAACGACCGACGCAACATAGGCTGCGCTTGGGCGGTAGTTCGATTGAAACGCTGTCCACATTTTCGATAACTCTTCGCCTGACAGTAACTCCGGCGTGATCTTTATCATTTCCATCTGCTCGGCAAGATCGGCTGCGGCGAGAGTTCCAACCGCAGGCGGAAGGATCGTGCCATCGACTGGCGATACAGCCGCAAGCGATGCTCTAATCGAATTTCTCGTCAGTACGGGATTTTCGTGCAGCCGCTGCATGGCATATCCCAACAGTATCTCCGCCTGAAAATCTTCCGAACCGTAGGATGTCAGCAGGTAATGCAGATCGAGTGCCAGGGCAGGATTCGAAAGACGCTCCCCTCTCCGGTTGCGGGATGGCAGATGCATGTTTCGCCAACCCTGATTGGGGGTCACGCGATAGAGATACAGATTCAATCTGGGCGGCTCGCCTGCGCCTGTCTTTACCAAATCAGGTGCAAGAGCCGACACTTCGATGGACCCTGCAACGGCAGTGTTGAGCGAATGATCGACAACGGCGTTATCGAGCAGATCTTTTAATACCGCGGTCACCGCAGCTATGGCAAGCGCGTTGCTCAATGTCTGCCTTCATGGAGTTGTTTCATATACTCTGCCAATGAGAGACGTGGTTCCGTGCGCTGAGTATGCTCGGCATTTTGCCGCGCCGTCGCCGACGCTTTTATTTCGATTCTACCGATAGTCACATGAATAACCGGCGGCTCGGTCGCCGGCCTGGTTTCTCGCAAGACGTCTGCGCTGCCGCGCGAACGAGCCGCGGCAGCGGCAACAGGCTGAACCGTTCCGATATCCGGCGGTTGTTTCTCCTCTGCCGATGGTTGTTGTTGCGGTATCCTTTGTTCCTTCTCCGTGACCTTGCTTCGATTGAGGGCAGGACCCGCCTCGGTGATTGCGGGCTCATTCAATCCTGCCTCGTTATCCGATGCGATGGGCACGTTGGATTTCGCAGACGGCGGTTGCTCCGATGAACCACTCTCCGATTGTTGCGGCGTTTCCTGCATTCTCGATCCAGTTCCTCGCTTCTTTTCAGCCTTTACCGAAGGTGGTTCCGTCGGTCTCGCCGCTTCAGGCTGACTTTTTACCTGCGCGGACCCGAGTACGGACTCGATCGCGTTTACAGGTTCCGCATTCTTCTTCCTTCGAGAGATCTTCGTCTGAGGCGGAGGATGCGTAGACTGCGGTTCCGTTGTATCTGAAGATTCAATCCTTGTAGATACGAGCGCCGGGTTAGTCAATGTTTCTTCAGCCAGTACCCGTAAAACTCCTGACTGCTTCCTCGGTTTCGTATGCCCGTCGTTTCTATCTACAACAGCCGCTCGAAACTTTGTATCATGCCCCTGATCCGTCGCCTCTTCCTTCTGCCGTTTTTTTGTTCGCCCATGGGTCAGGATGTTCCCGCTCTCCTTCGCCGGAGGAGCCGATGATGGAGGATTTTCGGGCAAATGTTGAGGAGCGGCGATGCGGGTCTTATGGGAGCCGGTTTTTTCGGATTGAATTGAAATATGAATGGGTTCAGCGTTTTCTTCTTCGGAAGGCTCTTGAAGCGATGGCGAACCATGCGGTATCGACCGCTCGAATGGTTCCGCCACCCGCGGCCTGGCCTCCATCTGTCGCGTGAAACTTCTGGATAGTATGTGCCCGAGGAAGGACATTATTGCGTTACCATTTGAATGTAGTGATTACGTTTCCAAGCGCTCATGGAGAGAATTTCCGATTCGCGCCATCCATATGATATCGCCAGCGTGTGTACCTCGCGCAATAGATGCCGGCAATGTTCGTCGATTTCTCGCCAGAAATACGAGGCGATATCGAAGCCGATATCCCATCGATGCCCGCAGGAAGGACACCCCATATCGATACGAATATCAGCATTGGGATCCGCTTGCGACATCGCTTCTACTACCGACTCCCGGATTCCGTCCGGAAGAAGCTCTGCGCTGACTTCTTTGCCGTCCTTCGTAGCGGAGACGATGCAGCGGTTGAAGAGCGCACGTTCCGGATTATCGTCGTTCCCGGGAAGTTCCAATACATCGCCGCTTGCGATCGAGCGGAACGTCACGTTATACCCGCTTCCCGACCATTCATGAGAAGCGGTATTCCCAGCGCTGCTTTGTACAATCTCGTCGGAAGTGAAGGTGAATTCGAGTCGTTCGCCGCATGAAGGACATGAAGCGACGCTTTCGAACCGTTTGCCAAAGGTCAGCGCGCGAAGCTTGATCAGTCGCGCGTCTCGTTCTCCGATGGAAAGCCCGGCCAACCGTTCAATCGTTTGGTTTGAGTTTGCTTCGGCGAGAAGAATGAGCGCCTGCCGAACCGGAACATGTCCCGTTCCCCGCTCCCAAACCGAAAGAATCTGTGCCGGAGTGAGTGCGTTCATCGGGGATTACGCTGGTTCGGTAAAGCTGGGTTCTGTTGGTTCCGCAACATCGTAGTCGCGTTCCCATCCCTCGTTTTCCAGCTTGATGGATTGAATCGCTACCGCCTCGCCGTTCGCATCGAGATCGGGAAGCGCCTGGTAATCGGAAACCCAGCAGCGATATACTTTGTAGGCGATCGCGAGCTGACCCGCCTCGTTATACATCTCGATAATGATATCCTTCCGGAAATCCTTCAGCGAGACCTCGGCGCCAAGACCGGAGCCGTAATTCCAGACTTTGTTTGCCCACTGTTCGAATTCGGCATCGTGCGTAACTCCCCGCTCGAGCGAAATGGCTTCGAACTTCGACCGCCCGGGCGACTTTCTCGAAGTGCTCGGATCGCCTCCTTCGCGGTGTTCGACAGGCGTCGTCGAACGCTTGAGCGCCCCGACCTTGCTGATGCCTGCGACATACCTGCCGTCCCACTTCACGCGGAATTTGAAGTTCTTGTACGGATCAAAACGTTGCGGATTGACACTAAACTGAGCCATTGCACTTCCTCCTACGCTTCAATTTGTCCAGCGATCTGCTGGAGCTTGATGATGACAAACTCGGCTGGTTTCAGCGGAGCGAATCCTACGATAATATTGACGATGCCGAGGTTGATGTCGTTTTGCGTGGTCGTCTCTTTATCGCATTTCACGAAGTACGCTTCTGCCGGCGTCTTCCCTTGAAACGCGCCCTTCCTGAACAGGTTGTTCATGAACGCGCCGATGTTCAATCTGATCTGCGCCCACAACGGCTCGTCGTTCGGTTCGAAAACAACCCATTGCGTACCCCGGAAAAGGCTTTCTTCGAGGTACAACGCCAATCTGCGTACAGGAGCGTATTTCCATTCCGAAGCGATCTGGTCCGCGCCGTTCAATGTGCGCGCGCCCCAGCATACCGATCCGTAAACCGGGAAATTCCTGAGGCAGTTGATCCCAAGCGGATTGAGAACGCCGTTCTCCGAATCGGTCAGTTTGTACTCCAGCTTCTGCACTCCGCGAAGCGACGCTTCCGTTCCGGCAGGCGCCTTCCACACGCCTCTCGTCCCGTCGGTGCGGGCGTAGAGCCCTGCAACCGTACCGCTGGAAGGAATGAGCCGAAGACGCGATTCGTTCAAGGAGTCGGCTACCTGCGGCCGCGGGAAATACACCGCCGCATTGTTGTGCCGCAGCGTACTGTAGGCATTGAGCCAGGCCAGTATTGAATCGGGATCATCTCTCGGATCGGTAACCTGGGGAACATCGAGTATATAGAACGCGCGTTTTTTGCCGCAGAACTCTTCCGCCGCAGACGCAACCGAGGAAGCCTGAGGATCGAGTAACCGGACGGTATCGGGGATACAAAGGATATTGAAGATATCGACGTCCAGCAAGGTATACATTCCGGTCTTCAGCGATTCAGAGCCGGTAAGTTCCGTGGCTCCGGGAAGCGCTCCGTCGTCACCGCCGATGAGCGGATCAGAACCGGTGTCGGGGCGCGCCGTCGCCGCGGGAGGGATTGCCGGAAGACTAACCATGATGAGCGAAGATCCATTGTTGATGACGCTGACAGCGTATCTCGCCGACGCCGGATCCATGACCAGGTTCCGGAATATTTCCGTCGCTCCGTTCGTTTCCGTAACCGTAAGATTGAACTGGGTAGTCGATAAAGGATCGGCGGTATTGTAATCGATTGTAACTGTAAGGGCGTCGCCCCACTCGCCTTCATTTGCCGCGTCCACGACAAGAACCGCATTGGCGCCCTGATTGAGCGTCACCGAGGAAGCTGCCGGTGTGCCCGACGCGACGCGGACTACCTGCGCTTCGCCTCCGCCGTTGAGAAAGTATTGTTGAATTGCATAGCTCGCTTCGCTATCGGCGCGCAAACCGCCGAACCGGCGTTCGAAATCCGACATACTGAATATTTGCACGGCATCGTTCAGCGGCCCGCGCGAGAAGTATCCTACGAACGCCGTCACTGCCGTCGAGACGCCCGCGATCGTCCGCACTCCACTCGAGAGTTCCTCGATGTACACACCTGGATATGAGACTGTAGTTGGCATAGTTGCTCCGGAGTTATTTGTTGTTAGGGAGTGGCATCGCGACCGACAAGGATTTGAATCACCGCATCCTTTGCAGTCACACCGTTCGTGGAGTTTGAAAATTTCAATGTCGATGGAGTGGCGCCCAGATACGAAGCCGCGCCCGCGCCGGTGAAGATATGCGGTTGATCCAGTTTGCGAACATCGGTATCGCTATCGATCTTGTAGGAAAGTTCGTTCCCGTACCAGTCTGCAAAAACGGCGAGAAACGAGATACCCGCCGAGCCGCCGGGAACGACAGCGACAGATTTATCGGTGGTATTCGACGGTATTGTCACGCCGATGACTTCGTATGCCTCGACGCTGATCGTTCGGGTGACCGGAAATGCCGGTCCGTTCCGCACGGATATATTGGCGGAAACGATGATGTCTGCCATGAGTCTACCTCTGACTACGTGATGAATATTGGAACTATACAGGCTGTCGGTTCGAACGGGAAAGGTACGTCGAGGAAGGCTGTCCATGTGAACTTGGGAAACGAAGCTGGTCAGCGCGGATAATCCCGATCCGGCAATGCTCCGCCAATTCACTCCCATAAAGGACAATGATGCGCTTTGGAAATGCCGCGCATGCGGCTATGCCAAAGGTGCGTATGATGTGTAAAAAATCGCTGGTTCTGAAATGACTGAGAAAACATACACAATCGTTCTGCGAAGCGCAAGTCCTTTTTGAATATTTTAACCGGCATTTCTTTTTTTTTTCTATGAACATCATCCCCCCCCTACCCAAATTCTTGTATTCGTCATCCATGCCTGATTTCGGATTCAAAATGTATCCGTTCGGCTGCGATTTGATATTCGTACGGTATTGCTTTATCATTGCATACAATCAATAGAATCCAAAGAAACGCAATACCAGAACCTCTCAAAACGGAGACGAATAGCTATGATGAAGGAGTTCAAAGAGTTTGTTATGCGGGGAAACGTTCTCGATATGGCCGTCGGTATCATCATCGGCGCGGCATTCGGAACCATCATTTCATCGATGGTGAACGATGTAATCATGCCGCCCATCGGATTGATTCTGGGCGGAATCGATTTCTCGGGTTTCTACATCCTGCTGAAAGCCGGCGCAACGGCGCCGCCGCCTTATGCCAATCTCGCGGCAGCCAAAGCGGCTGGAGCGGTGACCTTGAACTATGGAATGTTCATCAATCATATCATTTCGTTCCTGATTATCGCCTTTTCCATTTTCCTTGTCGTGAAAAGCGTCAACAAATTGAAACGGCAAAAGCCGGCGGAAGAGCCAGCGCCTGCGGCAACCCCGGAAGATATTCTCCTCCTCCGGGAAATCCGCGACAGCCTGAAGAAATAATAATAACATACAAAACATATACCGCCGGATATCTATCCGGCGGCATCCTACCCTCGATCACTATTACACTCTGAATTATTACTTCGATTTCATAATACATATCGAACGTTCCGCTCCGCATCCTGATATCCTGCCAATATACGCTCCCGCAGGTAGTGCGTCCATCGAAATTGCCTCTGTATATGTCCCGGCTTCCGTCCATTCGCGGAGTGTTTCCAACTCTTTTTTCCCGCATACATTATACAGTGAAATATGAACCGTTCCGGCGTGCGTTATTGTATATACCAACCATGCCGATCGATGCACCGGATTTGGTATACAATGTATACTGATTGGACGGCCATCGGTGGATGTTTCTGTCTCGATCGACGCCGGAACATCGACCGGTAAATGAATGTATTTCGGCTTCTTCATTTCCTCCCGGTACAATGCAGACAAGATAGAGCTGTTTTCTATTCGCGCATCGCCCCAGCCCGGATAGACGGCGGCGGGCCAGTCCGCATCGATATAGCTGAATCCCTTTATCTCCGGATGGAGATCGACGAAATGCCAGAATTTCACGAACCAGGAATTCCAGTCGTTGACGCCGTCTGCAGGATCGGAGGTGATGTTCGTTTGAATTGCCGACGTCTCGCTCATGTAGACCGGCTTGCCCTTCGAGCGCGCGTATGCGAGGAACCGCTCGGACTTCCCTTTCCTGGTGATGACGCCCCGGATATGATCGGGGAGGGATTGGTCGAAATGCTCCGCATCGAACACATCCAGTCCGAACCAGTCGGCAAATGTATCGCCCGGATACCAGAGGAATCCGGAGGCGTCGCTCGAATCGAACGAATCCGGCGCATCCGGTTCGTAGCACCAGATGGTTGCAATCGAATCGCGCATTCCATGGGTTTCGAAAATACCTACAACCTTGCGGAACATCGCAACATAGAAGTGCGGGTGGTACCCTCCGCCGTTCCATCCAGGACCCGAACCGTTGAATTCCCCTCCGATACGCAAGAACATGCGCTTCCCATACGCTTTCGTCAGAACGGCGATGCTGTCGATGATCCAATCGTATTGGTTCGAGACGGCGATAATGCTATCGGTCGCGACGGTGCTCACCATAAACAGGCTCAACTCGGGAATGAAACCGATCGAATCGGCGCTACGGTAGAAATCCGCAAGCTCCCTCAGAGAATTGGCCGGTCCTCTGGTCCCGGGAATGCTGAAGAACAAACCTTGCACCGCCGGTTGTATGGTTTTGTCGTTTACCGCGCTGAGATATCCCGCCAGCGGATCGGAGGTCGATGCGAAGGTCATCCGTTGAGCGCCGTGATAGACGCGTCCATCGTGCGGTTCAAGCAGCTCGCGCCCGGTGTCCGGCGCGGCGATCAGAGGGATGGAGTTCAGTACAATATTGGTCATTGTATAATCGGTTGTTTCAGGCAGCCAATTGTAGGGAAGCTGGTACCACGATTGAATCTAGTATCCTCCGGGAATGCCCACGTTCCGTTGATACGCCGTAATACACTCGAGCGTCTGCTCAGAGTACTCTTCCGGAGTCCTTGCCCCGTTCGTATTGAATATCATATTGACTCGAAGTCCCATTTGCGATGCAACTGCATCGAGCTCCTTTATCCGGCGGAACCAGTCTACCCCGGCAATCGCGCCTGGTTGATTCGTCGGAGCAAGTCCAAGCATATAATCATACGGATTATCGATTGTCAACCCGTCGAAATAGATACCGGCGCTCGCGGAAGCTTGCGCGACCGTCTCGAGTACATCTTCGTATTGTCCGTACCCGTTGCGGCGTCCGTCGATAGAAAAATACGCAGGCGTTCCTCCCCACCCCCAGTTGGGAAAATTGGTGAGGAGATTGATTTCGATTCCCGGAATTGAATCGCGCCACAACGACACGGCCTGAAGAAGCTCGCCAACCGCCGACTCGATGGTATGGTAGTCTCGCTGCGTATTATTCGGGAAGAGCATTCTCCTCACCGGACCGTCCATATCCAACATATCGATATTCCAATCCGGATCGACGCGTTTCATCTGCTCGATTAGCGGTTTCAGCGACGCGTACTCTTCGGCGAACGAATACTCAGCCGACCGATCCATTTTATCGGCATGCCAGTCGACCAACCCGCCAAGTTCGCCTGCGACTTTTATACCCCGCGAATGCAGCGCGTACAATAATGCCATCGATCTTGCCGTATCCATCCTCCCGCTGATATTCCCGATGTAAATCTTGATGATATCAACCCTCTCAAGCACCTGCGGCCAAGCCGACGTATCGGCAAGAACCCAGGGATCGGAATAGCACATCAATATCCGCGGTGATAAGCCTTCGCTGATCTGTTGCCCAGCGTCGCTAGATGAGAGCTGGGCTAGAGCGAACAGACAACCGATTAACGCAACGATATTTTTCATAATCCTCCTCCAGGGACTCAGGGATGATAGAGGGCGTCGACATTCCGGCGCATCGCGAAGGCGCTACGATGCAGTACGAGGCATCAGAAATTCTCATTAATGAACGAACAATACAAAATACAATCGCCAGGTATACCAGTAAACCGGTATTCGTTGTGACGTTTCAACAAATCCCAGGTTGTTAGCCGAGGATAGTATCGTTCACTATTCGTGCGGGTTCTCTAACTGTTTAGAGACGCATGTTGAATTCAGCCCCATCGATCGCACAGCCGGCGTCAGACAGTCGTCGAGTTCAGCGAATCGATATAGGCGGACAACCGGTCGAATGTCTGTACCATACCCTTGACTGCGCCGTACTTCTCCGCTACCTCGTTCCGCGCCTCTGCCGCCGCGAACAGCGCGCGCATCGAAATCCGCGTCTTTCAGCTTTCTTCCCGGAAGCGGCGATAGAAAGCAATCCAGTCCGATGCCTCTTTCAACGGTAGCGCCTGCAACCGGCAGGGACGCAACTGTGCATTTCGGCTGCGGACAATGAGTCCGGCGCGTTCGAGTACTTTGAGATGCTTGATGATGGCGGGCGCGCTCAGTTAGTCGGGCATCATATTATTTCACCATTGTGTTAATTAACCATATGGTAAATTCTATGAAGCGATATTCCCTCTCAAGTTTTACCTCTTCAAGTCAAGTATCTAGTGCAACACGTGTAGGTTGAAAAACCTGTATGTTG
>CAYPBB010000036.1:42727-45480 GCA_964408855.1 uncultured Ectothiorhodospiraceae bacterium | reverse complement strand
ATCATAATGCCTGTCGGTCCGGTGCCGATTAATGCGACGTTGAGGTTGCGGCGCTTCATTTCCACGTACATTTTCAATGCCGTGGTCATTTTGCCGGTATTTGAATCGGTGCCTACCGTAAGGATGGTTTTTGCCGATCTCATTCTGAAACTTCCCTGGGCGCGGATGAGGTGGCTCTGGGGAACGAACCGCAAGTCGTAGATTTTGCTCCCGCTTTCGGCTGCGACATCTCTGAATTGAGGATCGCGGGCAAGCAACTGCTGCAAGCCGCTCACCACGTGCAACTTCGACCGCAGCGCATCCTGAATCAGCGTTATCCAATTGTCCGGCATCACGCCGCCCAGTGGTGTGATGCCGATAAGCAGCGAGTCGGGATTGTACTGCATCGCCTCGTCGAGCGAATGCACGATGGGTGTATCGCCGCCGATGCCGATAAGTTCCTGCGTTGTCGCTTTCGGTTTCGAGCTATCGATAACCGCAACGACGCGGTGCGGAGCGTATAACAACGCGGCGATCACCATGCGCAGACCGACGCTGCTCAACCTTCCTTCGGCAAGCAGCACCATGCGCTGACAATGAGATTCGAGCATTACCATTCGATGTTGGACGGAATCGCTATTGTTTGGTTGCGTTTCGGACCGACGGAAATATAATTGATTCGTATGCCCATCATATAGGAAAGCGCTTTGATATAATTCCGGGCATTTTTGGGCAGTTCGTCGAACGACCGGATGGTGGAGATATCTTCCTTCCAGCCATGGAATGTTTCATAGACCGGCGTTACACGGTCGAGCGTGCGGACATCGGTAGGGAAGCTTTTCATCTTCTTCCCTTCCACCTCGTATGCCGTACAAACTTTAATTTCGTCGAAGCCGCTGAGGACGTCGAGCTTCATGATCCCGCATTCGGTGATCCCGTTGATCATGGCGGAATGCTTCATCGAGACGACATCGAACCAGCCGCACCGGCGGGGACGCTGCGTGGTGGATCCGTATTCGAATCCTTTCGTGCGGATGTCGTCGCCTACTGAACTCACTTCTTCGCTTGGGAAGGGACCGTTGCCGACGCGTGTGCAATACGCCTTTGCGACTCCCATCACGGAGGTGATGGATGTCGGCGGAATGCCGAGTCCCGTACAGGCGCCGCCGCTCGTCGGGCTTGACGACGTAACGAACGGATAGGTACCGTGATCGATATCGAGCAATGCGCCCTGGGCGCCTTCGCAAAGAACATTCCGTCCTTCGTGTATGGAATGATTCAGAAAGTGCGGCACATCGGCGATATACTCGTCGATGTGGCGGTCGAACGTCAGGTATTGTTCGAGAATTGCCTCGACATCGAGTTCTTCGCGCTCGAACACGTTCTTGATGATTGCGTTCTTTTCCTTGATGTTCCGGCGCAGCGCTTCTTCGAGGGTTTTATGATCGAGAAGATCGACGATGCGGATACCCGTTCTGGCGGCTTTGTCGTAATACGCCGGACCGATGCCGCGTCCGGTTGTGCCGATCGGCAGTCCGGAATGCACTTCGCTCAACGAATCGAGCAGTTTATGGTACGGCATGATCAGATGAGCGTTATGGCTGATCTTCAGGCGGTTCTTCAGGCTTATCCCGGACGATTCGAGCATACGAATCTCCGTCATCAATGCCTCGGGATCGATAACGACGCCGTTGCCGATAACGACGGTCACATGCTCGTGAAAAATACCCGAAGGGATAAGGTGTAGAATGAACTTGCGGTCGCCGAATTCAACCGTGTGACCGGCGTTCGCGCCGCCCTGGTACCGCGCAACGATATCGACGCGTTCGCTGAGGATGTCGACGAGTTTGCCTTTCCCCTCGTCTCCCCATTGTGCGCCAACAACTACCTGTACAGCCATGAATTTTCCAGAAGATCAACGATGATGAAGCGCAGAACCGGCATCCCAAACCTGGGATGCCGTACACGTTCCTTCGTTTGCGCGCCGGCGAAGGACCGGACCGCCGAGGCGGTTATTTTGCGAGCGACTGTAACGCCGCGTCGATGGTATCGTAAGGCTGAAGCACCGAAGTAAGCTTGGTGATATTCAGCAGATGTTTCACTTTTTCGTTCGCGCGGGCGATGCGGAGATGCCCGCCTGCGTTTTTCAACGTTGTCAGACCGTTGATGAGCATACCCAATCCCGAACTGTTGATGAACGTGACCTGTTCGAGATCGATGATGCCGTTCACTTTGCCGCTGTCGATCATGCCATGAAGCGTGTTGCTGAGTTCGAGGGATTCGCCACCCCCAAGCATCGCGCCTTCGAGACTGATGATGACGACATTCTGCTCTTCCGAGGTGGATATTTTCATGGCGATACCTTGTATGGATTTAGAAGGATATCTTCGCGTTTCTGTACTTCACCCAATCGAGCGTCATTGCGCTGGCAACGAACACACTGGAATAGGTACCGGTGAGTACGCCGATGGTCATCGCAAAAGCAAAGCCGCGCGTCGGCTCGCCGCCGAAAAACAGCAACGCAAGCATCGCGATCAGCGTCGTGCCCGACGTAATGAATGTACGGCTGAGCGTTTTGTTGATAGCTTCGTTCATCAACGTCTCGAAAACGCCCGATTTGTGAATCTTCAACATTTCCCGGATTCGGTCGAACACAATAACGGTATCGTTGATCGAGTACCCGATCAGCGTCAGAAACGCGGCGATCATTGTCTGGTCGAATTCCAGATTCAAACCGAACATACCGTTACAGATCGAGACGATACCGAAGGTAA
>CAYPBB010000036.1:0-42717 GCA_964408855.1 uncultured Ectothiorhodospiraceae bacterium | reverse complement strand
ATCGTGGAACAGTGCCGCGACGCCGCCGATACCGAAAACAAATTTGAACCGGAAACCGATATAGACGAGAATCCCGAGAAGCGCAAAGAATATCGCGATGATGGCATCTCTGCGGATTTCGGAACCGATCTTCGCCTCGACGCGGTTTTCCTGTAATATTTCGATTTTTCCATCCACCTGGGATTCCAGACTTTCCTTGATCTGGTCGGAAATCCTCGCGCCTTGTCCTTTTTGCTCGGTGCGGATAACCCAGTCGGTTTTCGTTCCGAACGATTTCACTTCGAAACTGCCGAGTTTTGCATCATCGATGAAACCGCGCACCGTACCGATTTCCATCGGCTGCGGGAAACGGACGATCACTTCCGTACCGCCCTTGAAGTCCAACCCAAGCGCCACGCCGCGCACAGCGACCGAAACGATACCTGCGAGAATAATCAATCCGGAAACCATATAAAGAATATGGCGTTTCCCCATGAAATCGATACTTGTATTTTCGAAAATTCGCATTTCTGTCTTTTCTCCTGCGTCAGAATCTTGTGAGTGCTGCGGTTAACCGAATTTGATGAATGTAGGTTTCTTGTCGAGGAACAGCTCGAAATACACGCGCGTCATAATGATGGCGGTGAACAACGAACAGACCAGACCTACCATAAGCGTGAGTGCAAATCCCTTCACGGGACCGCTACCCAATTGGTACAAGATGACGCATGTAATAAGCGTTGTAAGGTTACCGTCGATAATTGCGGGGAATGCGCGCGCATAGCCGGCGTCGATGGCGGCTCGAAGCGTTTTACCCAATCCGAATTCCTCGCGGACGCGTTCGTTGATCAGCACGTTCGCGTCGACCGCCATACCGACAGTGAGCAGCATACCCGCGATACCGGGAAGTGTGAGCGTCGCCTGGAACGCCGCGAGAATTCCCATGATGAAAATCACGTTGAAAATTACCGCGATATCGGCTGCAATTCCGGCGGTCCTGTAATAGAGGATCATGAAGATAAGAACGATACCCACGCCGATCCAGAATGAGTTCATTCCCTTCTGAATCGAGTCTTCGCCGAGCGACGGACCGACGGTGCGTTCTTCGATAATCTCGACCGGGGCAGGAAGGGCGCCGGCTTTCAGGACGATTTCCAGCAACCGGGCTTCGTTCATGTCCTTCATTCCGGAGATCTGCGAATTGCCGCCGATAATCTTCTGCTGCACAACCGGCGCAGAGAAAACGACGTCGTCGAGTACGATAGCAATCGGCTTGTTGACGTTCTCGCCGGTGATGCGCGCCCATTCGCGCGAGCCTTCGTTCGACATTTCCATGCTGACGACCGACCCCTTCATTCCCTGCGGATCGGGCTGGGCAATGGCGTTGGTAATCACTTCGCCGGTCAGTTCAGACTCGCCCTTGAGCGAATAGAGAGGATAGTATTTCACGCCTTCCACTTCGGTGGGCTCGTTGCCCCAGCCGAACGAAACGTCTTCGCCAAGAATCTGCTGGACTTCGTACCGTTTCAGAATGCTGGCAATTTTTTGCTTGCTGTCTTCGCTCGCAAAAATCCCCTGTTCGGAATACTGGAACAGCGCCTGGAACGGATGTTCCTTGCGGAATTTCTCGACTTTCTGTTCGTCGCTCATGCTTGCTTCCCGAATGGAATCGAGACGCTTCTTTGCCGAGTCCTCTTTTTTTGCGACGGTTTTTTCCGTTCCGGCTTTCTTGGTCGTGTCGGCTTTCTTTGCTACTGTCTTGGTTGTGCCGGCGGTCTTCGCTGTATCCGTTGTTATTGCAGTTGTATCTTCCTTTTCGCTTGCGATGGTATAACCTTCGCCGAGAAGATACTTATCTATCTGTTCGAACTTTTCGAGAGTGATTTTCGGATCAACGAGCAATTTGAATTCAAGCTGAGCGGTTTCCTGAATCAGGCTGCGGACTTCGCGTTCATCGCTGACGCCTGGCAACTCGACGATCAACCGCCGCGCGCCCGAACGCTGGATGCTGCTTTCGGAAACGCCGTACTGGTTGATACGGTTGTTGATGATTTCCTCGGCGCGGTCGACGGCTTTCTTGGTTTCCTCTTCGAGCGCGACGAGAATTTCCGTATTGCTGTCGCGGATATCGCCGTAATACCGGCTCATCCGGATGCCGCGTTCATCGAATTTCCGTGAATAAATATCAAGAAACGGCTCGTCGCTTTCTGACGCTTCCTTCTTGGCATCTTCAAGAATCTCGCGAAGGCGCTCGTCTTTATTCTTCGCCATCTTTTCAAGCATCGAGGCGACGTCGACTTCGAGAGTCACGTACATACCGCCCTGAAGATCCAGTCCCAGCTTGATGCGGTTTGCCCTCGCCTCGCGGATCGACGCTTCGTTTTCGGATACATACTTCAGGCTGTCCAGCCCCCGCTTTCCCGCGAGTTCGGATTGATACGACATATCCAGCACGGTGTAGTGCAGATACCAACCCGAAAGAATAATGAATCCAGCGATGAGTAACAGTCTTGTCAAATATTTCTTCACGGCCGACTTGACCTCCAACGAGAATGAACAGTGATAAGAGCAGTCGATTTCTTGATTTAAAATTGCTCAGGTCGGTAAATATAGATGGGATACGCAAGAAAGTCAAACCATCGAAGCGTACCCTGCCGCCCCTACAGGTATTCGATTGCCGTAACTTGTTGAATGGCAAGCGCCGGCACTGGCACATGCGCTCCGGCTGCACCCGGACCCGCCGTGGAAAACGTTTCGTAAAACCAATAATTTACAGTTGTTATCTCCTGCCGCTGTCCCCTGCTCCGGGAACCGGCTCCGGCTCCTTCATGGGGTGTTCGACAAGGTATTCTTCTATAAGCGTCCGCAATATTTTTTCCTGCTCATTGCGCAGATGTTCGTGAAAGATTCGCGGCGCATCGGGGGCGAATCGGAGCGCGATAACCGAAAGCGCGAGGTACCTCGCTTCGGCGTTCGGTTCGGTCAGCATCCGCCGCGAGAGTGCGAGCAACCGCTCAGGCTGCATGTCGAGCTGAAGCAGCGCTTTCATCGCGGAATAGCGCACTTTCATTGAGTGCCCCGGCCCCGTCAAACCCGTTACGGTTTCCTGAAGACCGAGCAGCCGGTACTCCTCGACCCAAGGCAGGGCTGCAAGCGCCAGGATATCGCTGTAGGATTCTGATTTGAGCCGCGGCAGCAGTATCCGTTCAAGATCGGGGAGCTTCAATGCAGCCAGGCAATTCATTGCCGCCGCCTCGACGTGGTAGCTGGAGTCTTGCAAACATGAACGGAATACGCCGACCAGCGCGGTATCCTTGAATGCTGAAAGCCCATTCAAGGCTGTCGCGCGCACAGAGGCCTTCCCGTCGCGAGTCAACAAGATGAATACATCCTTCACAGCATCTCTATAATTTGATGTATCGGCATGAAGCCGTGTCAGCGCCGTCGCTATTTCAAATCTGACGCCATAGAATGGATCGCGGACGGCGCATTGGAAAAGCGTTTCGCGCACCGGCTTCTCCCTGATCCACTGCATAAGCGAAAGCGCGGCGGATATCCTTCCGCCCGCCGACGGCGATTGTTCCAGCCGCGTCGTCAGTTCTTCCTTCGACTGGGAAATTCTGAACCTCGCCGGCATAAGCGACGGCATCTCGAAATACTCCGGCTCTCCGTTGCGCTTGAATTGCAGAACTGTATCCCGCGTACCGAACACAAAACGGAGCGGCTGTTGCTTCGGACCGAGATCGATCTCGATGGGAAGAAGATACAATCCGGGATCGTTCCTCCATGAACTTTCCTGATGCAAGGTTAGCGTCAATGTTTTCTTTCTCCGGTCCCACGATTTCACGACATCCACAACGGGATAACTGGTCCTGTCGATCCATTGTGAAACGAATCCCGCGAGCTTCGTTCCGGTTTCTCGCTCGAACGCCGCAACGAGATCCGCCGTCGTGATGCTGCCGTACGACCGTTCGCGGAGCATTCGCGCAACCACGGCATTGAATTTCTTCCCGCCAAACCAGTCGCTCAGCATGGCGAGTATGGATGCGCCTTTCGTGTAGAGATTGTGCGGAGAGTTTTTCTCATGCGCGCGAACCGGGAGCGGATTCTCGCCGTCGAGGTATTCAAGGATATTTCCGATTCCTTTGTACCGCTGATATTCGTATTCCTCCCTTCCTTCCGCATGCTGGCTCCACAGTTGCTGATAATACGTCGCAAACCCCTCGTTTATCCATAGATCGTCCCAATCGCGGCATGTGACCAAATCGCCCCACCATTGATGCGCCAGCTCGTGAGCGATAAGATGCTGATCGGTATAGTCCTGCCGGGCGCGCAAATCCATCAGCGCCTGCTGATCGGAAAGAAACGTCGCAGTCGTATTCTCCATTCCTCCGAACGGAAAATCGGTACATGGGAGCTGCGCGTAGCGGTTCCACGGATAGTGAACTCCGGTAATTGATTCGAAAAACTTCATCATCCGTGGCGTTGCGTTGTACGCTGCACGAGCCACCTCGGCTGGAGTGCCCGGGAAATAATACGAATGAATTGGGACGGTATTCCATACGTCGTTGAGCGCCTCGTACCTGGAACCGGCTACGGCAAACAGGTACGTGCTGTGCGGCTTTTCCATCGTCCAGCTCCACAACGCCTTTCCTCCGCCGGCGTATTCATGCGAAACCAGCCTGCCGTTCCCGATTACCGTAAATGATGTATCGGCATACACCGAAACCGAGGCGGTTGCTTTGTCCCAGGGCACATCGTGACAGGGAAACCAGAACCGGGCATCTCCCGGCTGTCCATGGGTCCAGAACTGCTCCCGTTTTCTTGGAAAGCTCGAATCCGGCACGATGAAGTACATCCCTTTCTCCGGCTTGGAATCGTATTCGATACCGATGGAAGCGGTATCGTTCGGTCCCAACGGCGCCGGAAGCGCGATGTACAGCCTGACAGAATCGGCTGAGTATCGAGGTTCCGTGCCGGACAACAGCCGTACCCGGCGAACGTTCATTCCTACTGCGTCAAGAACAATGGTATCCAGCCGCGCTCCCTGACACCGGACATGAAGCGCCGCCGAACCAGTGAGCGATTTCGCATTGATATCCGGATACAATTCCAGCGAATAATGAACGACATCCAGAATGGAATCGGCTCTCCCGAAATCCTGACCGAGGAGTACGGCAGGTTCGAGGATAAGAATGAGAAGTAAGAGGAATGCGAGTTTCATATACAAAAATAAAAATCCGGGCTGCATAACCTGCAACCCGGATAAAGATAAGGAATAAAACGGTTGAGCTATTTCACAAGCGTCAACGGACGGGTAACGACAACCGCGCCGCTTTGGAGCTTGACATAGAACGTGCCGCTTGGAAGCCCCGCCGCATTCAGCTCGTACCGGTGCAGTCCGCCGAGGAGCCGTTCGTCGGTCAGCGTACGGACCAGAGTGCCGTTCGAATTCAGAAGATCGAGGCGTATCCGGTGTTCGCCATCAGGCAGTCGGTATTCTATCACGGTGCTGGGATTGAACGGATTCGGATAATTTCCGAGCAAGGTGAAGCCATACGCCGAAGCAGGCGTCGTCTCGACATCGAGAACGACATCGAACACCCAGGTGGTCTGCGTCGAACTGTCGCAAACATCGTGAATAGTAACGCTCACCGATGCCTGTCCGAGTTGGGCGAAGGTGGTTGTGAAGCTGTTCGAGGTTTCTGCTTGTTTCACACCGCCGATAAACCATTCGTAGGTCAGAGGTCCGCCTTCCGGATCGTTTGCGGTCACAGAGAAGGTTTGCTGCACATTCTGTGCGGCTTTATCGAACGGATCGGGAGTTTTCGCGGTGATCACCGGGGGTTCGTTTTCGACGCCAAGAATCAGAAGTTTCCGTACGCAATGCATCGCCTCACTGCCAGGATAACGAACTTCAACATCTATCGTTTTCTCAATATCCGTGCAGAATCCTCCGCTATAACTGAGGAGCCACGTCGCAGAAATGGAATCTCCGGGTACTATTTGCATCGCTACCATTCGGGATAACGGTTCTTGAGCAGACAGACCCTCATCGAGAGATAAAATTGCGGCGACCGAATCGATTGCAGCGAGTCCGGAATTCTTTACGACTATGGTGTACTGCATTGGATCAGGAAGGTATTTCTTTGCAGTTTTATTGAACCGTAAAGTGTCGGTTTGGGTAGAACAGGAAACATAGGCTTCCGGTTGCGCCAGCCCAGGAACAAAAAGACTCAAATGAATCGTATCCGGAGCAAGCTCGGTGCCCGATAAATACAGATCGATTGAATAGGTCCTGTCGTTAGCCTCGACCGGATAATTGACTGCCCATGCCAATTCCTGGCTGCTTCCATTCGCAAGGGCGGGAAACGATTGAGAGATGGAACCGGTCACGAGTGTCAACCCTGTTGGAAGTTTTATCTCCACGTTACCAGCTTTACCGCCGATTACTCCCACGCCTGCGATCGATGCATGCACGTTCGAAGGTTTCGGAGTGTGCGATCCTTGTTGAATTGCGACCTGTTCGACGTATGCCGAGAATTTTACGCCCTGTTCGGCGGCAGTGATATTATACGCAATCTGTTGTTGCGTCGAGGCGCCTTCATGAGATGTAAAATGCACCAGGAACTGACCCGATGTCACCGTTGCCTGAGGGACGGGTTTGACGAACCACTTTACAATGGCTGTTTCGCCCGGTTTCAAGGTTGAAGGGCTCATTGGAAGAGTTTCCGATGTAAATGCAGCGAGATGCAGATTGATCGGCAACGAAACGATTGCCGTTAAATCCGTAACGTCGAGATCGCCGGTATTCTTAATGCCCACCAGGAGTTCCGCGATTTCCGGATTGTATTTTTTATTCACGGCATCCCAGTCGAATTGTAACGACGGCGAGGCTGTGAATTCGATTTTCGCGGATTTTGGGAGAATGCGCACAGAGCCGTTCGTCCGCGTTACATTCAGGCAGCCCCGGGAAATCGTGGTGCCTGCGAATGTAACAGGAACATTGGTTTCGCTTGCAACATCCGATGGTGTCGCATAAAAATAGAAGAGTGTACCCGTACCGTTGATTGGAGCGACGCCGGTAAAATTGATTTTGGCGCCGGTTGCCGTTTCGGATACGGTGAATGCCATGCCTGCTGCAAGCGCTCCGAATGCGCCTGCGGAGTCGATCTTCAGGAGCGATTTATCGAAGTTGATCTCGATATACCCATCGTACAGGTACCGTTTGGTGATATTCGTTTGTTGCAAAACGTTTACCCGCTTCGATTTCCCCGACGTCCCCGTCACATCTTCCAGCTTCCAGGTCGGCGTTACGATGGTGTTGTTGTTCGCATCGAGCGGGAACGACGCTGCTTGCTGCGAGCTATCGCTGTTGATGCGCACCTGAACGTTCAGGTTGCGGGCAATACCGTCGCGGCAAAGGTTGGACGATTCGTATGAAACCATACAATAGTCTGGCGTACCGCGGAGCACGTTTTCGATTTGATCTTCGGGATTCGGATAAGCGGTTGAAACGAAACCGCCGGAGCTATTCGCCAGATCGGTAAGCCATTGCGCCGCCGCACCGCCGCCCATGGGATAGTAGAAGAACTTGCATCCCCGGTTCGCGATTGCGTTGATTGCCGTCTGCCTATCGGCTGTGCTGCCGTTATCGGCTTCCGTTCCGAGGAAAACAATCGCGCCGTTGGAAGTGATTTCGCCGACGGAAATCAAAATTGCGTCGTACAGGTAATTCTGATTGTTCGACGCGGTAATGATATTCACCGCGTTTTGCATGGTCGATACATCCTGCACCATCATCGGAGTCGAGGGCGGGTTTGAAGAATAGGTGCACACCCCGCCAAAATCCTGACCGTTGAATTTACCGATGATATTGAGCGCGATCCCTTTCGCGGCTTCTACGTCGGTGACGCTCATTCCGGAGCCGCTGCCGATCAGAAAGACGATTTCCATATCCTTCGTGCCGGTTGCGCACACGACGGTGACAGGCTTTTGTTCGATTCCGTCTTCCCAGATACGAACGGTCGTTGCATCCAACCCGCGATAGATAATCCCGTTTTGCCGGGCAGTTACCTGCATCGATACAGTAGGGAATGTTGTTGTATTGATGAGATCGACGCCGAGGGTCACCTGAGCCGGCAACCGCCCGCCCGATGCCATCAGCAATACGCACGCAAGCAAGAAAGTGGCTTTGTATCTCATAGACACACTCCGAATAAAACTATACTATTGAATACAATCATGATTCATCGTTCCATGGCTGCGCCGTTCTCCTCCCGTGCAAATACTGGAGCCAGAGCACATCTGCACGAATTTCCCGGCTTCGGGTTGGATTTCCAGACCCATTACCGCCATGTCCGGCATGTAATGTACATGATAGACATAAAAAAAACAGATTTGGTGACAAAAAACAGTCACAAATCCGTCCTATCGCACACCAGTCCCAACAGCTTGCCGAAGATGCATTACTTTAGCTATCTTTCCAGATCATCATCCATACGAGAGACGGCATATGAAGAACCCTGAACTCCTTTTCAACGAAGAAGATAAAAAACGGATTGCCGAAGCCGTCCGGAAAGCGGAACTCGCCACCTCCGGCGAAATTGTTCCCTTCGTCGTCGGACAAAGCGACCAGTACCCCGAGGCGCCGATCCGTTTGGGCGCTCTGCTTGCATTTATCGCGTTGTTTGTTATCGCCGTCCTTCACATGGCGACAAACCTCTGGCTGCCGGTGGGCATCGGCGAGGTCTCGATTATCGCAGTAGCCGCATTCGGGCTCGGCATGCTTCTCGCACATTTCATTCCCTCGGTCAAACGGATGCTGATTATGCCCTCCATGCTCGATCAGCGTGTCGATGAACGCGCGTCGATGGCGTTTCTCAGCGAAGAGGTGTTCAATACCCGCGAACGCACGGGCATCATGATTTTTCTTTCCCTGTTCGAACGCCGCGTCCGTGTCATGGGCGATTCGGGTATCAACGCGAAAGTCGAGCAGAAGGAATGGGACGAGATCGTCTCCATCATTGTCGGAGCGATGAAGAAGGGTTCGCCCGCCGATGGGTTGCTCAAGGCGCTTGAAAAATGCGGAACCCTGCTCGGCGGTCACGGCGTGGAAATCCGCCCGGATGATACGAACGAACTGGATAACTCCCTGCGGATGAGCAATACATGAAAGAAATGAAATTCGCACTATTCGTTCCGCTGCTGCTTGTCCTTGCAGCCGCTGCGGCGTTTGCCATCAACGTCCCGTTTCTTTCGGGACGGATCAATGATAACGCAAACCTGCTGAGTCCCGAATCGGAACAGCGTCTGGATGCGATGCTGAAAGCCTACGAAGACTCCACGACGAATCAATTTGCCGTCCTGACAGTAACGACGCTGGAAGGCGAAACAATCGAAGAGTATTCCATCAAGGTCGCCGAAACATGGAAACTCGGACAAAAAGGCGTGGATAACGGCGCGCTACTGATCGTCGCCAAGGACGACCGCAAGCTGCGCATCGAAGTCGGCTACGGTCTCGAAGGCTCGCTGACCGACGCGGCGACAAGCTTCATCATCAACAGCGTCATCCTGCCCAAATTCAAGGAAGGCAATTTCGAGGGGGGCATTGAAGACGGGCTGAAGGCCATGATCCAGGCTGCGGACGGAAATCTGAACACCTCCGAATCGGCAAGCGAAGCCGGCGACGACATCATCGCCTTGTTGATCGTTCTCGTGGTATTTGGCGGGTTTGTAAGCATTTTGACGGTCGTTGGCGTCATGACCGACGGCTGTATGGGATGGTTCCTCTACGCTTTTCTCATGGTCTTTTGGGCGGGACTATGCGCCTTCATCGGCGATATTTCCGAAATCCTGGGGTGGGCGGTGTTTATCGTCTATGTAGCCGGTTACCCGATCGCCAGGCTGTTGCTCCCAAAAACAATCTGGGGCAAAACCATGAAAACCAAGTTCAAGTCAAGCACATCGCGCGGCGGATTTTTCGCATCGTCCGGCAGCGGTTGGTCGTCCAGCGGAAGCGGTTGGTCGTCGGGCGGTGGAGGCTGGTCATCGGGCGGCAGCAGTTTTTCGGGCGGCGGCGGCAGCTTCGGCGGCGGCGGATCGAGCGGGAGCTGGTAACCAGTCCGAGGTTTGTTTTTCAGACCGGATTTTCGCTATTTCACTTGATATGCCAGGGCGGGAAAACCGCACGGCAGTAACGGTGACACGATCGAAGGATAGATACACATTATGGCATTGACATCCATTGGTTTGATAGAACTCAGCAGTATCGCGTCGGGCTTCAACGTCGCAGACGCCATGCTGAAGGCGGCGAATACCGAACTCATTCTTTCACGGACCATCTGCTCCGGCAAGTTCATGGTGATGGTGGGCGGCGAGGTTGCCGCGGTGCGTTCGAGCGTTGAAGCGGGCGAAGAAATCGAACCCGCATCGGTGATCGATTCATTCGTGATTCCGAACGTTCACGAGTCCATTTTCCCGGCGATCAAAGGCTTGTCGCAAATAGCGGAATTCGAAGCGATGGGTATACTGGAATCGTTCAGCGTCGCCAGCCTGATTGAAGGCGCCGACGCTGCGGTGAAGGCGGCAAACGTCACCCTTTTGGAAATCCGTCTTGCGATGGCGCTCGGCGGGAAGGCATTCGCAACCATGACCGGCGATGTCGCCGCGGTACAGGCGGCAGTCGATGCGGGCGCGGAAGTAATTTCCAGCCGCGGACTGCTCGTCAACAAAGTAGTGATCCCACGTCCCCGCAAGGAGTTGATACAGGAACTTGTCTGACGCATTCGAACAGGCAAAAGCGTATTACAAATCCGAACGCCCGGCGGCACGCACGCGCCGGGCGCGCGCTATTGTGCGGACTTTGCTCGAGGAATTCCCCGATCCCAAATGCGCGCTCATTCACCGGAATCCCTTCGAACTTCTGATCTCCACCATCCTTTCCGCGCAAAGCACCGACGAACAAGTGAACCGCGCTACGCCCGCGCTCTTCGCCGCCTATCCCGACGCGCCGTCGCTTGCGGCTGCGCCCATCGAGCACGTCATGGAACTGATACGCAGCACGGGATTCTTCAACAACAAGGCGAAAAGCATCACCGCCTGCGCGAAGGAGCTGGTCATTCGCTTTGGCGGGGCGGTGCCACCGGCAATGGAAGAACTGATTACGCTACCCGGCGTCGGACGGAAAACAGCGAACGTTGTGCTTGGAAATGCCTTCGATATCCCCGGCCTGCCGGTCGATACGCACGTCAGGCGAATCGCCAATCTCCTGGCGCTCACCGTATCCGATAATCCTGAGATCATCGAACAGGAACTGTGCGCCATGCTCCCCCGCGAACAATGGACCGACGCTTCGCATGTCATCATCTTCCACGGCAGAAAGACCTGTATCGCCCGCCGTCCCAAATGCGCCGAATGCCCTATTGCGGTGAAATGTCCCAGCCGCGCGCCACGGTAATTCCCAGCGTTTACCGGCTTTCTGCTATTGCTTTGCGTATTTGCGTGTAGGTCACTTCGCTTACTCCGCCTGAGGCAATAATTTCCCCGTTCTTCACAACGCAGAACGCCGGTTCGCTTCTAATATCGAGCGCCTTCAGCGCGGCATCGTCAACGGGTGCGTAATGGAATTCATCCGTCCTGTTTACTACGCCGTCCTCCAGCCAGGGATAGTCCTTCTTGTCGGTCATAAACACAATCTTATCCCGAATATTATCGCCGAATAACAGCTTCAACAGCGGCGGGACCATACTTCTGCACACGCTGCAATGCGTGGTTCCTAGGATAACAACCGTTGTGCCGCTTGTATTATTAAGCGTGATCGTTTTTTGTCCGGCGACAGGTATCGCGATGTTCTTCACGCGCTTTTTGATGAGGTAGTTTGGATCGTAGTATTTCGAGATGATTTCTTCTTTTGTGTAAAAGGCACCCTTGAATGTCTTGGACACCTCCTCGTACACATCATCCTTCTGCTGGGCATTGATGGAATACAACAATCCTACGTATTGCGCCGCGCTGTCTATATTTTTTTACGACAATAACACATAGCCATGCTTATAGAAGCTTGTACAATTGCATATCGCAGAAATTCTTCGTTAGGATCTCTATGCGCTAACCATGAATGCAGTTTCACAGCGTTGGCAGTATCGCCAAGATGCAAATATGAATTAGCAAGAATCAATCTCAAATTGGACTCAACGCCATAGGCCGGTGCCACCGATACACTTCTACTTTTATCATCGCGGACCCAAAGCAAAGACACGTCAAGGTATGTATTTAACGCCAATACCGCGTCTCGACAATAAGCATACTCGCCACGTTTATATGAATCTTGTATTATCTCGCACAGAGCGCTCCAATCGCCAAGGAATCCCCCCTCCGAAATACTGAAGACCAGATTCTTTGTATATTTATATATTTCGTGTCGCCTCACAGTATTATCAACCAGCGGTATTTTTGACGCACCAGACGTGTAACTAAACTGTGATATTGAGGACAGAAGCCCCAAACTGCGATCTTTCACCGCGATATTACACATACGAACGACAAATTGACTCAACATATCATCGTCATATTGTTGATAGTCAATATACTTCTTCATCATTCTATACCAGACACCAACGAGCACATACTCCATCATGATACTCATTTTACCACTTCGCGAGTCAAGGTATTGAGCGATCGTTGCAAGTATACTTACTAGTTTTTTATAGTTATGATTGTGTTCGTATGCAAGCACACAGGCAATAGCATTACATAACCCAGAATCGCCGGTAAGTTGATTTGACTGAATATCCGCATATAACGAGTCGGCCGCAGCAAGTATTCTGTCGGTGCTCATGTTTGAATCCAACAGTTTTTGCCACAATGCCACGACACGCTCCCGCGAATCCGGATAGCGCTCTTTATCGTCTAAGTAATATTTCTTTGCTTCGCCAAACGACTTGGAGTAGAGTATCAGATAAAAGGAAGCGCCGCATGCCGGTTTCCCACTATTAAATACAGGAGTTCCAATTGAATTTACATTCAGGATATTCTCTTTCAATCCTACTTCGAATGATAGGTACACAGCATTTGATGGGACCGTCAACTCTGCAGTATATATTCCTGATTGACTCTCGTTTGCATCAATTGGCGTTCGCAACAGATATACGCTATCGACAGTACTTACCCGCACTGTTACAAATAGCGGATCCCCAACTTCGAAACGGCTTTGTTCATGATCCGAATCGAATACAACAACAAGCTTCTTTCCAGCCTCAGGTTTTTCGGGGTAAAAGGAAAACAAGCTGTTACCAGTGTTTATTTCCGCAGAACATCCTACAATCGTATAGATGAGCACGGTCAACATAATAGCCATAATAATCAATCGACTTATCATCATTTCCAAACCGGAATTATTGAAACAACAACTCGTATGAGCCTGCGTTGCACGCAGACTCATACGGACTATATTTCTTTGCTTCAAGTTGTTTTAGTCAGGGATGAACGTCTCCGTATACTCAACTTGATTCAACACCTCATCCGGGATAACCACACCTTCTTCAGCAGCAATTTCTACTATTTTCACAATTCCGACCTGGACCCATTCTATCGTGGACTTCCCATCATCCGCTGGCGTCCAACCTGCCGGATGGTCTACTTGGAATGAATATGTTGTACATGCATTACCTGCATTACCTACACATTTTCTTTGAATACCTCCTCCTTCATTCTTCCCCCAGTACATCCAGGTTCTATCTGGCGTTCCTGGCATACTCCAGGTTTGTTGATAGTGCGGAAACATCAAACTACTTTCGACCTTCGTATCAGCGGCCCCTTTCACAGGACCACCATCAGCCCATGCTACCGCCCCGCTCAAGAGAACAAGGCTCATCGCAAAAAACAGAATTCTGGACATACGTCCCTCCTTTGTGTAATGATTATGGTTTGCGTGAAGCAAATTCTTCACTCCTACACTACACGCCATAATCATGCCATTTTCAACCCTGGAAATTGGATCAAATTCACCTGTTTCGTTAGGCAATCCGCGATATTTCGCGCGAGATTTCGCGAATTCGCGAGATTTCGCGAACCGGGATAATCCGTCTCATCTCATATACCGTTTTAACTTTTTCATTTTCGAACGTAACGTGCTCTCGCACATCTTTAAATTCCTCGCTGCCAGCGATATACAGTTATTGGATATCTTCAATGCCTGCTGAATCAAAGCGGCTTCGCAACGCTCAAGGTAATCCGTCATAGAAAGGTTCGACTGTTCATAGTCATCCCACGCCCCAGGCATGAGACCTGTCCCGCTCGCGGAAAGCCCTCTTCCTATTTCAGGTAAATCGTCTTCCTCGACAAATTCGATCATTTGATAACTTTGTTCAAGGCAAATCGTCCGCCCCGTCCCGGCAATGATCAATGCATGCTCAATCAGGTTTTTCAGTTCGCGTATGTTCCCGGGAAACGTATGACGCATCAGAAAATCTTCGTCGCCGGGAGCAAGCGACATACCTTCATTGCCCGATTTATCGAGCAACAGTTTTACATATTCCAGAATATATTCCTTGCGCCGCCGCAAGGGAGGAATGTAAAGCGGGTATTTGTTGATACGATAATAAAGGTCTTTGGATATCAGACCTTTGTCGAGCAATGTTTTGGGATGGCGGTTCATGCCCATCAGCAAACGACCAGCGAATTTCCGCTCCCTCGTCGATCCAATCCGGTAAAAGGCGCCCGTTTCCAATACACGCATCAGTTTCTCGATCCCATTATGTATAGCAAGCGTAAACTCATCCAGAAACAGTACGCCACTCCCTACGGCTTCGAATCGTCCCCGGTACTCCGAATGCGCGCTGGTGAATGCGCCTTTCTCATGACCGAATAATTCGGACTCAATAACTCCTGTATTTATTTGTTCGAGATTAACGGGAAGAAACGGTTGCCTGCTTCGCGCGCTGTTGTCGTGAATCCATCGCGCTACGAACTCCTTCCCCGTGCCTGTTTCACCGTAGAGCACGGCTGGCGTGTCTCGCCGCGCCAGTTCGAGCGCGCGGAGCACCGTTTCCTGAGGTAATAACAATGCCGCGACCAATGAGGCCGCCCTCTGCTCCCGTTTTCTTGAATGATGAATCACGATCCGTCCCGCATCCATCCAATGTTGGAATTAGCGATAATCTTAACCATTTGTATAACTAAAATCAAGACCGCTGTTTCCCCCCTGCGCCGTTATTGAGCGAAATCGTGTGCACGAAGTAAAATCCGCACGTTCGGTTCCGCTTCCGATTTGCTTTCCAGCGCCGCCGCTTCTAACTTTCTGTTCGTTTCATTAAGGAGTACGTACCTTGGCGACTACATATAAAGATGCCGGCGTCGATATCGCCGCAGGAGAGGAAACAGTCAAGCGCATTGCCGCGTCGGTTCGCGCCACCCACACACCCAATGTCCTGAACGATATCGGCGCGTTCGGCGGACTGTTCGCCGCATCGTTCCCCGGTCTTCAGGAGCCGGTGCTGGTCTCCAGTGTCGACGGCGTCGGCACGAAGCTGAAAGTCGCTTCGATGTGTAACCGCCACGATACCATCGGGCAGGACCTCGTGAACCATTGCGTCAACGATATCCTCACCACCGGCGCGAAACCATTGTTTTTCATGGACTATTTTGCGACCGGGAAGCTCAATCCCGCAGTCGCCGAGCAGGTCATCACCGGATTTACCGTCGCGTGCCGCGAAAACGGCTGCGCCCTCCTCGGAGGCGAAACGGCGGAGATGCCGGGCATGTATGCCCCGGACGAATATGATATTGCGGGAACAATTGTCGGCGTGGTGGAGAAACAACGCATTCTGGACAAGACGCGCGTACAGGCCGGCGATACGCTTATTGCCCTCCCTTCCACCGGCTTGCATACGAACGGGTACTCCCTTGCACGGACGGTGCTGCTGAAACACTTCGCGGTCGACAGTTATCTCGACGACCTCGGAACAACGCTCGGCGACGCGCTACTCACGGTGCACCGGTCGTACCTGCATCCGGTTTTTCCGCTTCTTCAAACCGATGCCGTTCATGCCGTTTCCCATATTACGGGCGGAGGAATCGAAGGCAATACATCGCGCGTCATTCCCGGCGGCGTTTCATTGTATATCGACTGGAATTCATGGGACCGTCCGCCGTTGTTCCGCCTGATTCAGGAATTGGGCGAAGTGCCGGAAGAGGATATGCGCAGAACGTTCAATCTCGGTATTGGATTGATATTGATAGCCGGCAGCGAATCGGCTGCGGATATCACCGCCCAACTAAAAGCCGCAGGCGAATCCCCCGTCGCGATTGGATCGATCGTATAAGTTTCCCCTGCGTCATTTTTGCATTTGCTACCCGAACCGCGCCTTGCCTTTGCAGGGCGCGTGTCGTATTATCCGTATTGAACAGAATCGTTGTTGCATCTGCCTCAAACGCACCTGCGGAATTCCATTTACCGGAGGATTTTTCCATGACTCTTCGTTACTCATTCGTCGCAATCCTCATCGCACTTCTCACTCTCGCAACCAACACTGGTTACGCGAAAGGTCCCGATCCCGTTAAAACACCGCGTCACATAATCGATGCGTTGCAACAACTGGAAAACCTCCCGCCGGGGCTGGAATTCGAACCCGGCGTCATCGTCGTGAAATTCAGGGAGCATACGTCGCAGCAGCTATTCCGGCATTCGGTGGGCGTTCCTTCCATCGCCCCGCTGCTCGCGGAATTCGGCATCCATGCGGTCGAACAAATGTATCCTCTCCACAAACCGGTATTGATGAAGAACGGCGCAACCGTGGCACTCGACAGGATGTACCGGCTGGAGTTCTCCTCCGGCGCGGATCCGCTTGCGGTCGCAAAGGCTTTCGCGCGAAACACCGATATCGAATACGCGGAACCCGAGGTGATCCACTACCTCTCCTATATTCCGAACGATCCGATGTATTCCGAACAGTATATGCACCAACGGATTCAATCGGAGCTGGCATGGGATATCACCAAGGGCGATAAGAATGTGGTGATTGGGATTGTGGATTCGGGAGTGAACTGGCATCACGAGGACCTGGCCGATAATATCTGGATCAATCCCGGCGAAGATATCGATCACGACGGCAAGCATACCGCCGCAGACGATAACGGCATCGACGACGACGGGAACGGATACATCGACGATATCAAGGGAATCGATTTTATCGGCGACGGCAAGGGAACAGGCACGTACTACGACAACGATCCGCAACCGACCCCGGACGGCAATCCTCATGGAACCCATGTCGCGGGCATTGCCGCCGGCGCGGGCGATAACGGCAAAGGAATAGCCGGGGTTGCGTACCGGTGCAGCATCATGCCCGTGAAATGCGGAACCGATGTCAGCACCCCGCGCATCAGCAGGGGCTACGACGGCATCGTCTATGCCGCCGATAACGGCGCGAAGGTCATCAACTGCAGTTGGGGCGGAGGAGGCTATCTGGCAAGCCAGGAAGAGCACATCAACTATGCGATTTCAAAAGGCGCGCTTGTGGTGGCGGCTGCCGGGAACAACGGCTACGAAGTCATCTCCACGCCCGGCGCCTATCCGAACGTGCTGTGCGTCGCCAACACCGATCAGGACGATAAGGTGGCGCCGTCGTCGACGTACGGACCCTGGGTGGATGTGTCCGCGCCGGGATCGCAGATACTGAGTTCGGTCAGCAACGACGATAGCTCGTACCAGAAATTCACGGGCACGTCGATGGCGTCGCCGGTGGTGGCGGGACTGGCGGCGCTCGTCTGCAGTCAGCATCCGGAATACACGCCGATGCAGGTAGGCGAGCAAATCCGCGTTACCGCAGAGGATATCGATAACCTGCAACCGGTGAACTATCGTCAGAAAATCGGCAAGGGGCGGGTGAATGCCCACCGCGCGCTCACCGTGTCCTCGCCTGCCGTGCGCATGATCGAATGGTCCTTTACCGACTCGTTGACAGGCGACGGCAATCATATATTGACGCAGGGCGAAACGTTCACGGTGCGTATGACGTGGCAGAACCTCCTCGCCCCGGCGAGCGATGTAACGGTCACACTCTCATCGCCGAATCCGCGGGTCACCATTCAGAATCCGGTCTTCCATATCGGAGCGCTGGGCACGATGCAAACGGCGAACAACGCCGCCGCGCCGTTCATCGTCGACATTGCCGACGAGTATGCGCCGAACGATAAAATCGATCTCATCTATGTGATCACCGACGGCGAATATCAGGACAAGGGCGGCGTGTACGTGATTCAGCAGCCGACCTACCGCAATCACGACGTCAATAAGATACTCGTCACGCTCTCGAACGACGGCAACATCGGATACGACGATTTCAACGGGATGCGCGGATCGGGCTTCGTGTACAATAACAACGGCGCGGATATCTTGTTCGAAGGCGCGTTCATGCTGGGCGCGCGGCTGTTCGGCTCGCCGACGGTGGTGGATGTCGCGCGCGACGAAAGCGGCAGAGCGCAGTGCAGCGATTTTCTTGGATCGCGGTTGTTCGAGATGTTCGAACCCGGTCAGCGGGCGCCGCAACAGGGCCGGGGCGAGTGGACCGATATCAACGTGCCGCTCGAACGCAGGCTCTTCCTGAACATCTCGCTCGACAGCTATGAGTTTACTCAGCCGGGGCACGATAATTATATTATCCTGAAATATACAATCAGGAACGAGTACGACAGCGATTATCCCGACGTCTATCCCGGATTGTTCTTCGATTGGGATATCAGCTCGAACGCCTACTCCGACTGGGCGGGATACGATCCCGCGACGCGTACCGGCTTTGCGCTCGACAGCAGCCGAGGCATACCGACCTGCGTCGGCATGGCGGTGCTCTCGAACGATTCGCTGACGAATTTCTGGGCGCTCGAAAACGGGAGTCCCGACGACTCGCTTTCCATTGGGATATACAACGGATTCACGAAGGATGACAAGTGGAAATCGCTGACCTCCGGCACGATACATCCCGAAGCGGGCGTGTCGGATGTATCGACGATTATCTCCAACGGTCCGTACGTGCTGAAGGCGATGGATTCCCTGATCGTCGGTTTTGTGCTGAGCGCCGGAAACACGGTCGAGGATGTGCTGGCAACCACGCCTATTGCGCGGGTGAAGTGGGATAGTCTGATGGTTCCGTTCGATCCCTCGCCCGTACAGCCTATGCTGGGACAGCCGGAGACGATGGAAATCCTTTCGGTATATCCGCAGCCCTTTAACCGTGGCGCGCTGACCGTGGCATTCTCAACGAGCGCGTTGAGCCAGCTTTCTATTACGCTTGTCGATGCACTGGGACGCACCGCCGCCGTGCTGGACCAGACGCGCATGGAAGCGGGCCGGCACACACGCAGCTACCGCCTCCCCATTCTTCCGCCGGGCATGTACCGCATCGTCCTCAAAACCGCCACCGGCATGATTTCAAAACCGGTGTTGATAACAAGGTAGGAATAGCGGGCGGATTAGTATCGTTGCGGTATGTTTCCACATACCCCCACGGCGTGGGGGTCGGCGATGACTGCGAGCCGCAGGCGAACAGGCATCGCCGGGGGGACCATAAAGAACCCCTAAATCCCCTTTTAGGGGACTTGTGCTGATGACATATCTCTCGTAGGACTATCATTTATTTCTTCATCCCCAGCGGGCCTGCCCTGAGCCGCCACGGCGGACGAAGGGGATAAATGTCAATAGCCGTGGGTGTAAACCCACGGGTTGCGATACCCATCTTACCTACTACTACGGCGTCGCTGACGCCGAGAATTCCGGGTGGTTCGCTTGAAGCTGATACGGACCAATGAACGAACAAGGGCGAATGTGCGCAGTGCGCGAAAGTTCATTTCCCCTCCACAATGCGTATTTCTTCTTCCGTTAGCCCGTAGAGTTCATACACCAGCCGGTCAATTTCCTTATCCGTTGCGGCTCGATGCATACCCCCCCCCCGTCAAATGCCGGACGCAGACGCTTAATAAGGGGGTGTTTCGTCGCGGTGTACGCCGGCGCAATGACATTCATTTTTATCCGACGAAACGGGGGATCTCAATATTACATCTCTAATATGCGCCAAATATGCACACACACTTGCTCATATTGATACTTCACTTCGGCATTTGAAAACCGGAGCACGCGAATGCCGAATTCGTTCATAAAAGCAGTTCGCGTATCATCGTATTGTTTTCCGGTGATGGAGTAATGCTGACCGCCGTCGATTTCGATAGCAATGCGTTTTTCCGGAATATAGAAATCCACGATATAATTCCCGATTGGACGTTGCCTCAGTACTCTGACCGGCAACGTTTTCAGGTATTTCCATAACATGCGTTCCTCTTTTGTTGCGCGCTTACGCAATTCGCGGGCATGCTCTAGAAGCGATGGATTGTATGGAAGATATCTGCCTCCAAACAGCAATCCTTCCTGTGCCGCTATGTTTATTTGCTTCGGATCGACGGGACGATGGTTATTCATTGTGATCCCCCCTCCGATGCTTCGCATCTCCGACCCCTCCGTCAAATGCCGGACGCAGACGCTTATTAAGGGGGTATGTTCGCGTTGCGTTCATGTCACTTCCCCTCCACAATCCGGATTTCTTCTTCTGTTAGCCCGTAGAGTTCATACACCAGCCGGTCAATTTCCTTATCCGTTGCGGTGATTTGGCGCTGGAGGTTGGTTTTTTCGAAATCGGTTTTCACTTCGGACAAGCGTTTATTGAGTTCGAGCATGTGATTAGCGAGGAAGCACAACGAATCCATCGCTTTCAACTCCATGTTGATATACGGGATAGGAAGCGATTTTAGTTGCCCCACTTTTATTTGCGGAAACGCATCACCGGTTTCATTGTAATAATGAAATATGTAATATGAGATTAATCTACTGCCAAGCACAGCACACAAAACCGGGACAGATGTACCGTCCACTGGTTTTGTTATATAAACTTGTTGATCTGCCACAGAATTATCATCTGTAAATGTGACGACAAGTCTTTCAGATAGTATTTTCCTAGAATAGATACGTTCGCCATCGAAAAATAATGGTTTCCTAGGCTCCGCCAGCCATTCACCATACTTTATAAAATCTTTAGGGTGAAATGGCCCAAATCGTTTCAGATCTTTACCATAGACAAATGGTCGATATCCGGCTTGCATCGTATTCGAATTGTACGGTCTTTCGTCAACATCTTTTTGCACTTGAGGACCTTTACTAAACGCGGAAATCCCATACCCACCCACTCGATATGGATGTACACCTCGGGTAATTTCGCAAAAATTCCCCAGTCTTTGTTCGATCATGTTTATCTTATTGAGAACAACATCACGATCTGCTTTAACTGATGTCGAGATCGGTCGTTCGCCATTTAAGTAAGGCTCGACATCAACTATAATTTCAGACATAGTGTGGTCTTCGAATACGCGCCTGATAGTAAACGTTGTATCTTGAATGATATCTTTTAACAGCGTATAGACTATTGTATCGACTGTTATTTTAGGAAATACTTTTGTGTTGTATTCTGCGATGCATACCGAATGAGCATTTGCAAGTATAAATGCTCTTGTTTTCGAAGAGTACATATTTGTCAACCACACATTGGGTACAATCTGTCCTATTGAACCTCTATGTTTGCATACTTCATGTGCTTTTTCCATAAACAATGAGAACATATCAAGTTGATAAGGAGATATGGCATATTTATAGCCCAAGTACTTTTTAACGTCATCACTAATATCCAAGCCTTTCCAATCTCGTCCGAATAAATACGGCGGATTCCCGATAACTGCGTCAAAGCCGGGATTGTCGCGGGAGAACACTTCGGGAAAGGCTTCCTGCCAGTCGAAGACGTTGATGCGGTAATGGTCTTCTTCGGTGAGGAAGGAGAGCTGGATCCCCCCGGCTGCGCTGCGTCCTTCGTCCCTCAGTCCGCGCTTCGCCGACCCTCCGTCTATCGCCGGACGAAGACGCCTTGCCAAGGGGGTATTACTCATTGTGTAGAAATCGGGACCGATGAGCGAGTTGCCGCATTTGATGTTCGCGCCGAGATCGGGCAACGGACGAGTGCGCGTCAGCGTGAACTGTGCGGTTAGTGTCTCGGAGTTTTCGCCTTCCAGCACTTTCAATAGTAGCGAGAGCTTCGTAACCTCCACTGCCTGACTATCGATATCAACGCCGTAGATATTGTTTACGAGTATGCGGCGTCGTTCGGCCGTGGTGAGCCGCCACTCGCCGGATTTATCGCAGAACACCGGCGGAGCGGACTCCTCCCGGCTGCGCTTCGTTTTTCGTGCATCGGTCCTGGCTTTACCGGCGCTGAGATTCCGGCGTTCGCCGGAATGAGGAGGATCGCTGTACTGTTGGTTTTCTAAATACCATTGCAGGTGCCAGTCGAGAAGGAATTGGTACGCGCCGATGAGGAACGAACCGCTTCCGCAGGCCGGATCGAGCACGCGAATCGCGCTTACTTCTTCGGGCGTTTTGCCTTCGACCAGCTTGCCGACGGTCTGCTTCACGATATAGTCGACGATATACCGGGGCGTATAATAGACGCCGCCCGCTTTGCGGACTTCGGGCTTTTCTTCCACCTTCGCCTGATGTCCGGCTGTGAGGCGTATCACCTTCCCGAGGAACTGCTCGTACACCTGCCCGAGAATTTCGGCGGGAAATACCGAGAATTCGTACGGACTGGGGTAGTACATGCCCTTGATGATATCCTTCAGGGGTTTATCGTCGATGGCAATTGCCGGCGTAAGCGTATCGGGCGGCTCGGAGCCGGAATCGGAATGCGCCTTGCGGGAGCCGGGAGCGGAAGTGTTGGAAAAATCCCCCCTTTTATTCCCCCCTTGCCCGTCCTTCGAAGACTCAGGACTAAAGGGGGGAGAAGAATGAGCTGACCGGGGGTTTGAAGAAGCGGCGCGGGAATCGAAGCGGAACAGGCCGGAGTTGTAGCGGTCGTCGGCTGTATAGAAATACTCCTTCAAACGCGCATAGACGTTCTCGCCGTTGAGGAGCGATTGCAGGCGCATATCGTTTTCGATGCCCCGGTCCTCGGCAATACGGAGGAAAATGATGCGGTCTATGGTGCGCTGCACGGCAAAGTTGAGTTCGCGTTGTGTGATGGCGGGATTGCGTAGAGCGATGTTGCGCGCCAGCACGTCGCGCCATTGTTCTATTTCCTTGAGGAATGCGTCGTCCACCTCGCTGGTGCCTTTGAGTTTCCCGGCTTCGATGAACCGGTGCAACGAACCCTTCACGACGGCGTCGCGAGATACAAGGCCGTGGAGCTCATCCCATTTTGCCGCGTACTCCTCGAACGTATAGTATTTGATGCGCGCAATAGCGGGGGTATCGTTTTTCAGAGGCTGGACGCGGCAATCGTACACGGCGAATTCCTCGAAATCGGTGAGGATGCTGACGGGCACCTTTGCCGACCATCCATAGCGGCGCACCTGGAATGCGGGCGATGTATCGCGTTCGATATTCTTATATGGATTCTTGGCTTCGACGAAGAAGACACGCTGCCCGCCGATACGAAAGCTGTAATCGGGCGCTTTGGTAGTTCCACCGATTTTGATCGCATCCTCGTGGACGACGTCTTTGTATAATTCGTAGCTGCCGCCCCGGTTGTGAATATCCCACCCAAGCGCTTCGAAAAATGGATCGATGAACTCGACGCGGGTCTGCGTTTCGTTGTATGCGCCGGAGGTATAGAATTTTCTGTTGCCTGCGAACTTATCGATAAGCCGCAGCACCTGATCGGGAGCCGTCATGTATAGAAACCCTGTAGAACGATGGTAAATCTACGATACCGGAAAGTACGGACAAAAGCGGAAATATGGAACATCCGAAATGGAATAGGGCAAATGTGATTCGCCGCTACGTGAGCATCTGGGCGATGGGTCTCAAGCGAAAGCGTCTACATGGATCGGCTTGTCCTTGTACATCCGTGCGCGTCCTTGCCCGTCCATGAAATGGTACACCAGTGCGCGTCAGGCGGATGCCAGCATGGAAAATCCCGGGCGAATGTGATTCGCCTCTACAAAAATGCACCCTATATATAGCAAGAGGGAAGCCTTGCGGCTTCCCTCTCATGGCTTTGGGCTAATTCGAAAGGAAATTCAGGATTATACCCAGCCGCGCAACTTGCATGCCTGCGCAACGCGGGAAACGGAAATCATGTACGCTGCATCGCGCATGTACACGTTGCGTTTGCGCGCCATTTCGGACACGGCATAGTAAGCGTCGGTCATCTTCTGATCGAGCTTGCTGAGCGTTTCGTCCTTGGTCCAGAAGTAGTTCATGTTGCACTGTACTTGCTCGAAATAGGAGCAGGTCACGCCGCCTGCATTGGCGAGGAAGTCGGGAACCAGCCAAATACCGCGTTCGTGGAGCACTGCGTCGGCTTCCGGCGTTGTCGGTCCGTTGGCGCCTTCGGCAATCAGCTTCACGGTCGGCTTGATCTTGGTAACGGTATCGGCATTGACCTGGTTTTCGAGGGCTGCCGGAATGAGGATTTCGGCTTCCTGCTCGATCCATGCATCGCCCGGAAGAACTTCGAAACCGATTGCTTTCGCTTTTTCGACGTCGATTTCGCCGAACTTGTCGGTGATGTCCATGAGTTCCTTGAACTGAATACCGGACTTCTTCACGAAGGTATACGACTTCTGGTCCTTCTGGATCCAGCAGCTTACGCACACGACGGTTGCGCCGTATTGGTTGAGAAGCTCGACGGCGTACTGGGAGACGTTTCCGAAGCCCTGGCAGGCAACGCGGACGTTCTTGATGTCCATGTTGAGTTCTTTTAACGCTTCGCGGATGGTGTACACAACGCCGTAGCCGGTGGCTTCGGTGCGGCCGAGGGAGCCGCCCAAACCGACGGGCTTACCGGTGATGAGACCCGGCATCTTCATGCCCGTGATCTTCTCGTATTCGTCCATCATCCAAACCATGTGCTGACCGTTCGTCATGACGTCCGGAGCGGGCACGTCCTGAATCGGACCAACGTTGCGCGCGAGGTTGCGGATCCAGCCGCGGCAGATGCCTTCCTGTTCGCGCATGGAAAGGTGGTGCGGATCGCAGATCACGCCGCCCTTGCCGCCGCCGAGGGGGATATCGACCACGGAGGTCTTCCAGGTCATCCACATTGCGAGAGCGCGCACGGTGTCGATTGTTTCCTGCGGGTGGAAGCGGATGCCGCCCTTGTTCGGACCGCGGGCGTCGTTATGCTGCACGCGGAAGCCGCGGAACACTTTGTAGGTACCGTCGTCCATGCGGACGGGGATGTTGAAGTGATATTCGCGGTCGGGATTGCGGAGTAAATCGCGGGTGGGTTGGTCGAGTCCAAGTTGCTCGGCGACTTTATCAAACTGCGCCTGTGCCATCTGGAACGGATTGAATGATGCGCTAGCCATGTAGAATAACTCCTGATGAGATAATAGTTGAGAGGAACAATGGGCCGGTGCAGTACCTGAGGGTGAAACAGCTTTACAAAACAAAACGATACGGATGTCGCATCGTTAAGTCCAGCATACTCAAGTATTTGCACCAAACCGGCATTGTTACTGCTCGTGAAATTGTGATCGTCGTTTGAGCGGTTAGGATGCGGTATGCATCCAACCGTAGCACCAAATTAGCAAAAGAAATGCTCTTCACCAAACAAAAGCGAAAAATTTCTCGAATAAATTTTTCAAGACTTCCGGCGAAGGCAAATCTGCTTCCTGAGCAGTGTTTCAAACTATTTCGACAGGAGCAATATACTGATTTAGCGGGAAAGGATCATCGCGGTTTGGAAGAAAAGATGCGGCGTGCGTGAAGGCATGGCAAGCCGTTACCGCACCGCCATCATCCGTGTGTGGGTGGTGTGCGATGTAGCGGCATGCGTAGATGCCGGGCGCCAAGGATGGCAAATAACACTGCTCCGTACTGCCGCCGGGAGCCAATAGCATCCGAAACGTGTCGTCAACGTACCATCATGACCCGGCCTGCGCTACCGAAAGGAGTTCGAACTATATAGAGATACACCCCCTGTTTCAGTCCCATCACTGGAATAGTACAATCGCCAGGTTCGACATCGCGTGTGGCGGAGTACGCGAGTCCGCCCAGAATCGAATAGACATCCAGTCGTGCGGTGCAACGGCCGGGGACGGTTAACTGAATCCAGGCATTGCCGTCGCATGGATTGGGATAGTTCTGGCTGAGACGGAAACCTGTCTCGCCGGTAGTACCGCGAACTCCCACAGTATTGTGGATATCGTAGATCACAGCAATCGATTTCGGGCTGTTGGGCGCGGATGAAGCGACCTCGATTATGCCTGCATACCTGCCGAGCGGCATCGACGTGGTGTTCGGCACAACGGTTACCGTTTCGGTGGCTGAACTGCCTGAAGGCGCTACTTCCAGCCATGCCGGATATCCCTGCGCCGTCCAGGGAAAAGGCACAGGCGACCCGGCGGTTACGGTCACCAGTTGTACGATCGGCGGAGGTCCGTCTTGTTTTGCGATGAAGTAGAGTAGAGTATGGGAGACCCCTAATTCCACGGTTTGCTTCTGTTCATATACAACACTGTGACCGCAATACACGCTTTGCAGCTCATCGCATGCGAACGTGAACGAAATATCGTGCATTCCGATGTATTGAGTATCCGGGTGTGCGGCGATCATCCACGATGCGGATTCATAGGAACCGGGTGCGATACTCGCGAACGTTTTCGACGACGTCTCCCCTGTCGATAGATAGAACGCTGACGGGAGCAGTATGGTAGCAGTGACGTTATGCAAGGTGCAGTTGCCTGTATTGATGAGCGCGTAATTTACCTGAAAGGGATTCGGCGCGGTTGCCGTGCCGTCGGCATTGAGCCAGAGAGAATCGACGGTTTCAGCCTCGCATTTCGCAGCATACGATTTTGGCATCACTAACAGACGTACAATCATCGGGCAAACACGCCATTGCGGATGCTGCGCGCTGCGCCACATGAATAGTACCGTATCGATTGTATCATTGTCGAATCGTACGCCCCGAAGCGAGCAGCTTTCCGTAAGAACTCCTCGCGCAGCAACGCTTCCCATGGTAATGGTTCCGCTCTGTCCTTGTCCCAACTCAATGTGCGGTGCTTGCGATAAATCTAATACCATCTCAATACCTGTCTGTATTGTATCGAGCTTATTATACACTGCGAACGTAACCTGAACCGGATCCGGGATAAACAGTTGCAATTCCTGATTATACATCAATGTAATTGTATCCTCTACTGAACACGTCATATCCGGCGCTGCAGGGATGAATACATTGTGACTACATGATGCGAGGACCGAATCGCCGTTCCACATTGTTTTGATCGCTATTTGCTCGGCTCGTTCGAACGCGGATGTATTTGCGGTGATACTCCATTGATGGGTGAACGATCCGCCGGGCTGTATGGGCGGACTAGGCTTCGTTATGGAATCTGTCGTTTTCATATTCGCCGGCAGACGTATCGACGTCTGGCAATCGTGCAGTACGATATTGCCGGTATTGGTAATGGTGTATCGTACCTCGAATGGTTCAATTGTATACGTATACGGATTGTAAGTAAGCGAATCGGGCCCGGATACGGCACAATTCGCCGAATGAACAGTTGTATCAATGTACCTTGAATAATGAAGGTAACAGACACAACTATACCATGCTGAATCAGGAGGTGTGCGATATGAAAGGGACACTGTATCGGTGTGCTCGAACTCAATTGGCGGAACCGTAGCCAAACGCCAGACAGCCTGCCGCTGCGTTTTCGGTTGGAGATAGGATAACATAAAGAGCTGCTGAGAAGGGGAAGCTAGAGCAATATGTGTAGTCAAAGAAAGATCGAGGAAACACTCGACAACACGGTAAAGGGTGTCCCCGCGGTTCAAGAGTGTCAATGCAATATTAAATGTATCCGGAGTACATAGACCAGAACCGACATCGTATACTATACTCTCGGGTGCTATGACTGAACACGATATCGTATGTGTTTTATGAATCAACACCAGGGCATTGCACGTGAGGAGCACCGCGCCGGTCGTATCGTAGACCGTAACCAGAAGACCAACGCTCCTTTCCGATTTGTTTGGAACGAACTCCAACGGAAATAGGTACCGTCTGTTTGATACCGGAGGTACGGATCCCTGCGGATACGAGAGAGAGTACCCCGGAATGGGGGCGATACCGCTGTCATTTGAAATCGAAAGTTCGATACGGCTGTACACCAAGTCAGTCCTCCCTTGATTCCACAGATAAAACTCGGCATCGAACATTGTATTAATAAATCCGGAATCAGTTTCCGCGGGCGACAGTTCATGTGGCGCGGCCAGTTCGCACTGGGGATGTGGGCATTCAGCAATCGTAAGATCGTAAAGTACCGGACTCGCTCTGTGTTCTCTATCCCCGATTAACACCACACGGACTTCGATTGCTTCTCCTGACATCTCCAGAGGCGTATTGCAGAGCGCTACTCCGTTATACGCGGTTACTTCATTCCAAGCACCGCCATTCGAACTCCTGGCATAAACTCGAAGTGCTGTATTGCTTGGAATAGCGGCTTGCCAGGATATGATACCCCATGTTGAGTTCTGAACGCAACGCTGTTTTTTGATTGTCCAGGTTCCATTCCAGAGCACCGTATCAATCATCCCAACCATGCCGGTCATATCGCTGTAGTTATACGGTTCGGCATGCGCGCCCAGCGAGATAGTCATGTCTACTTCGCCCAATCCATCGGCACCTTTCGAAGGATCGATCCGCATGACATTATCCGAAAAACGGTTAGTCACCCAGATATCTCCGTTTAGGTCAACCGCAACACCTGTAGGTTCGTCGCCGACGCTGATCGACTTTCTGATATTACCGTCTTTATCCAGTCTGCTGACGCAATCCGAACCGCTGTTTGCTACCCATATATCCCGATTGGATGTAACCACAACGCCGCGGGGTGAAGCCCCTCCCGATGGCACGGGATACCCAGGATACACACCTCCATCGGGATGAACCTTTACCAGTTCGCCTTTGCTGAATATCGATGTCCAAATATCTCCCGTAACAGGGTCTAACCCAATACCATACGAGCCGGGGACTTTACAATTGAAACCGGATTGGAGTATCGGATCGTATCGAAGCAGATAACTGCCGGTTGACCAAAGTATTCCTTGTTGATCGATGAGTCCGCCATAGCCTCCACCCGTATACACCGACGCATCAAAACGCTCAAAGAGGAAACCGTCCGAATTCTGAAGCAAATGAAAACTACGGAGCACATAGCCCCCAACCCAGACATTGTTATTCGGATCAACTGAACAATGCCGCGTACCAGTAGTACCCGGCAGACGTTGATAGACAAGAATGCACTCGTCATCGGCGTCGAGCACCGTGCCCGTTATTCCGCCAACCCCATCGGTATTGTTACTCCAGGATAGAATACTCCCTAATCCTCGTGAGGTCTTTATTAATCCATCGCCGTTGCGGTCGACTGCCGTGCAATACTGAAATGGTGGTTTCAGATACAATCCATTCGGATTCGGCGTTCCATCAGCGTCGACTCGCGTTCCGCCTACTACAACCCCAATCTTTACCACCGAACCGCATTCTGTATCGATAATCAATCCGTTTTCGTCGCGGTTCGATACCCAGACATTTCCTTGATGATCGACAGTGGTTCGTGACGGATTACGCTTCATGCCCGCCGGCGAAGTCCAGTATTCACCGAGTACCGCCCCAGTGTTCACATCGATGCGTACAACCGTCCCGCGATTAGAACATGCAACCCATATGAAAGGAAGGAGTTTGTTTTCCGGATATAACGTCAACTGTAACTGATCGTTGTTTGGTGAATCGTGGTTCACATTAAGAAGTCTCCCCTCATCGAAATCCGCATCGGTTGTATACGTACGGTAACACGGTTCGGTTTGAGCAAACGCATCGCACAGTGCAAATACAAATACAATCAGAGTACAAAAGTACTTCATGACGCCCTCCCGGGTATATGTGTACGAATGTCCCAATATCGTAGAATCGCCGATAAAAAGAAATGCAATTCCGTATCCCTCGTTTTGTACGCATTGCATTTCGCCGCTGCCGAATTCTTTCCGTCTTACCCCATTTCGGCGTATTTTTGTGGGAGCCGCTTTTTGCTCCCCGTTTCATGAACCAGTGTGCGTACCCTATGAAAGATCGTCAGCGTTGGGATGAGGTCTGGGAAACGATTTCCCGGTCCGGTTTTGAAAATATCGAGGGCGAGGCGGTTACCCTCGACTTCAAAAACCTCATGCACTTCCGGATCAACAAGATCCTCCTCGTTTCGAGTCTGTACGACTATTACACCATGGTGGAAGACGGCCAGCTTACCGAAGCCATCTTCAACGAATTCTCCGAACTCAACGTCCACTACGCAACCCATATCCACCGCGTCAACAGCGGCGAAACCGCGCTGCGCACACTCAGGGAACAGCAATTCGACCTGGTGATTACCATGCAGCGCCTCGAGGATATGGACCTGCGTACGTTTTGCGTCTCGGTAAAGGAAGAGCATCCGGAAATTCCCGTCGTGCTGCTTGCAAACCAGAGCCGCGAACTCGAAATGCTGCAGGGCGAAAACCATCTGGATATCTTCGACCGCATCTTCATCTGGCACGGCGATACGAGGCTCTTCCTCGCCATTATCAAGCTGTTCGAAGACCTCCGCAATGCGCCGCACGACTGCCTGCAACTCGGTGTCCGGACCATCATCCTGGTGGAAGATTCCCCGGCCTTCTATTCCTCCTACCTCCCGCTGATCTATACCGAACTTATCCAGCAGGTACAGGATCTCATCAAGGAAGGAAAGAACTTCGCCGATAAACTGCTCCGCCAACGCGCGCGTCCCAAGATTTTCCTCGCGTCCTCGTATGAAGCTGCGATGGAGTATTACCGCGTCTACAAGGATACGTTGCTCGGAATCATTACCGATATGACGTACCCGAAGGACGGGATCGACACCAGCGACGCCGGGATTCAGCTTATCAACGAGGTGCGCCGCCACGACCCGGAATTGCCGATTCTTCTGCAAACTGCCACCGGCGTTCCCGAACCGGCATTCGATACCAACATTGGGTACGCCCACAAGCGCTCGCGCACCTTGTTCCAGGAGCTGCGCGAATTCATCAAATCGAAATTCGGATTCGGGGAGTTTGTGTTCTGCCTTCCCGACGGAACCGAGGTGGCGCGCGCCGAGAATCTGCACGAGATGCGCGATAAACTGAAGGGCGTGCCGGAAGAAAGCCTGCACTACCATGCATCGAGAAATCACTTCTCCAACTGGCTGATGGCAAGAACGCGGTTTGCCCTTGCGACGAAGATCAAACCGGTAAAAATCAGCGAATTCAAAACCATCGAGGAATTGCGCGAATACCTTATACGCGAATTTACCATTGTCCTTGCCCGCGAAAAACATGGCATTATCGCCGATTTTTCCCGCGAAGCGTACGATGCGGGAATCGGTTTCCTGAAGATCGACGGCGGTTCGCTGGGCGGCAAAGCCCGCGGTCTGGCATTCGTCGACCATCTGCTGAAGCGGTATGTCCAGCCGGAGCTGTTCCCGAACGTCAAGATCTCCATTCCGCAAACCATCGTACTCGGCACCGATGTGTTTTCGCAGTTCATGGAGATGAACGATCTCCTGCCGTATGCCATCCAGAACGTGCCCGACGAATCCATCGTGCGCGCGTTCGTTCACGCCGATTTCCCGGCGACCGTACTCGGCGACCTTCGCGATATCCTCGACCGCGCGCGCTATCCGCTCGCCGTCCGGTCGTCGAGCCTGCTGGAAGACGCGCTGTACCAGCCGTTCGCCGGCATCTACGCAACGGTGATGATCCCGAACAGCAACCACAACATGGATATCCGGTTCCAGACGCTGATGCAGGCAATCAAATTCGTCTACGCATCGACGTATTTCAAAGGGGCGAAGAATTATATCGAAGCCACCGGGCACCGCATCGAAGAAGAGCAGATGGGCGTCATCATTCAGGAAATGGTCGGAACAAAGTACGACCGGTACTTCTATCCGCATATCAGCGGCGTGGTGCGCTCGTATAACTACTATCCGTTCGGCAAGGCGACGCCAAAGGACGGCGTGGCGAACGTGGCGCTTGGATTGGGAAAGACCATCGTCGACGGCGGATTGAGCCTTCAGTTTTCGCCCTCCTACCCGAAAGTGCTTCCGCAGTTCGGAACGCGGCGCGACTATTTCGCCAATAGCCAGGTACAGTTCTATGCCGTCGATCTGATGACGGATATCCTCCGCAAGTATCCCCACGAAGACCAGCATCTGGTTCAACTCGGAATCAGCGATGCGGAAAAACACGGCACGTTGAAATGGCTCGCATCGACCTATGTGAACGAAAGCGATATGTTCATCGAAGGGGTAATGCGTCAGGGGCCGCGTATCCTCAATTTCTCTCCGATCCTGAAAACCGAGGTCGTCCCGCTCGCGAAGGTTCTGCGTCTGATTACCGGCGTGTGCGAAACGGCGCTGAACTGTCCGGTGGAAATCGAGTTCGGCGTGAAACTCAACGACGGGAGAACCGCCGTTCCCGCGGAATTCAGCGTCCTCCAGGTGCGTCCGATGGTGAAGCAGGAAGTCACGCGGCATGTGGAATTCGGAACGCATTCGCGGGAGGATCTGCTAATCCAATCGGATAAAACGCTGGGAAACGGGTCGTGCGAAGTGCTCGATATTATTTTCGTCAAGCCGGAAGCGTTCGATGCGATGAAAACGCGCGTCATCGCGGAGCATCTGGGCATGATTAACTCGGAGCTGCTGAAAGCGCGCATTCCCTATCTTCTCATCGGTCCGGGCAGATGGGGTTCTTCCGATCCTTCGCTCGGAATCCCGGTTAAATTCCCGAACATTTCCGCCGCCCGCGCCATTGTAGAAACGTCCCTGCCCAATATGGTGACCGATCCGTCGCAGGGATCGCACTTCTTCCAGAATCTGACCTCGTTCAGGATTTCGTATTTCACCTTACGGCATTACGATAGCAGTCATTTCATCGATTACCGGTGGCTGGAGGAACAGCCTGTCGTCGTGGAATCAACGTTTATCCGTCACGTGCGGCTGAACGCGCCGGTGCAGATCATTGTCGACGGAACCACCGGCAAGGGGATCATCCTGAAGAAAGCGGGACAGGAATAACCATCCTCCCATTTTAATGTGGGCGCGCCCGGCAAAGGTGGATCTTTGCTCGCTGCATTATTCTGCGTACATTTGGCGCTCGTATTCTCCCTCATTCCGAATCCATCCGATAGCAGCGGTATCATTCGCCGCCTGGGTACGGTACTACTCGCGAATGTGCGGACGGACTGCTCTATTGCACATTGGATACAAGCATGACGAATTCAAATGCACAGGCGCCCACGATAATGCGGCGTATCTGGACCCATATCACCGCTTCCGCCGGAGAAGGCGAAGGCGCCAACCGGGTACAATTCATCGACGCCATCCGGGGATATGCCATTCTGACGATGCTCGTGGGGCATGTAGTTGGAGTTGTCTTGCTCGAAGAATTCCGTCTCGACGACAGCGCGGTGTACCAGACACTGCTTCATCTCGTCGGCACATCGGCGCCGGTGTTTGTGTTCGCTTCCGGGCTGATTGTCTCTTACCTGCTGTTCAAGGATAAAAACACCGTGAACCTCGCCCGCGCGAAAAAAAGTGCCAAACGAGGCGCTCAATTATTGCTCATCGGATTTGTGATCCAGACAAGCGTGAGCGATCTGTGGAGGCTGGTTACGCGATTCGATCTCTCCGTCTTCGAGTTTCTCCTTCGCTCCCATATCCTGCATACCATCGGCATCGGCATCATCGCAATCGCCGGATTGTATTATCTCACAAGCAAATCGCAGGCTGTGTTCCCCATTGCGGCGTTCGTCCTGGCTAACATCTGTTTTCTGGCGGGTCCCCCGGTAAGCATGCACACCGGTATCGAAGGCGTAGGCAGAGTTTTGGTGGTGTTCGTCAGCAAGAAGTACGCCTATTTTCCACTGCTGCCGTGGCTTGGATTCTCGCTGTTCGGCGCATGCACGGGCTATCTCGCGGCGCGGGAAAAGCGGTTCATGAGTCTGCTTGCGTTTATCCTTATGATTGCCGCTGGGTTTCTCGTCAGGAAGGGCGCGTGGTTTATCATGAGGGACATTTACGAACTGATCGGCGTTGCATATACCGATGAGCTACAGCGCGGTTCGTTTGCATACTACCGTCTCGGCGAAACGCTCATGATCTCCGGAATCTTCGGCGTATTGACGAGGTATTTCACGATGCCCTCGTTCCTCCTGAAAAGCGGCTCGGAAACGCTCTCCATCTACGTCCTTCATTGCGTCGTGGTGTATAGCGCGCTGTTCGACTTCGGACTTACTGCGTATTGGGTGCGCGTGTTTCCGCCGCTGGAAACAATCCTGCTTTCCGCCGTTATTACGATCGGGTTTATCGTCTACGCGTATAAGGCCGAATACCTTCGCGGGAAATTCCCTCCGCTGCGGTGGATTAAATAGCGGGTAAACAATGTCTGACTATGGTTGTTTTTCAAACACTGAAAGGGCGCTCATCAACCTGAGGCTGATGGACGCCCTTCAAAGCTTGATACCAACAGTTTTCTACTCGCCCAGCGGCAGCGGCCGCGCGGGATCGGTGATATTGTTGATGCGCATCGCGAAGCTGGACCGTTTCTCGATATCCTCGTCCGTGATGTAATGCACATCCAGAATATCGCCGACGCGTTTACCGGTACGGAGGTAGTTCATTTCGCTCAGGCACAGGCTCCAGCCTTCGAACCACGACGTCAATTGGCATTTCTGAACCTCGTCGCCGGCAAAGTGTATGAGAAGATCGATATCGCTTTCCGAACGCGCCGTCGCGTTTTTCGTGCTTCCGAAAACATACATTGCTTTCACGCCGAACCGCGAAGCCGAAAGCCGCGTCGCAATGCGTTCCGCCATCTTCAGCCGCCACGTCCAGTGGTCTTCTTCCTTCTCTGAGACAAAGTCGTGGATGCCGGTTTCGATGTATTTCTCGTTCGTTGGCACGGCGAGATACGCAATTGCTTCCTCCTGTTCCGCGTTTGCGAGCACTTTCAGAATTTTTCCGTCTGTCGCTCTCGGTACGTCGATCACATGAATCACGTCGGATAGGAAGCCGTATTCGGGAGCCAATTCCTTGAAAATGTTGGGCGCGTTCAGGAGAAACGATTCGTTGAACACCATCCCGTAGTCGTCGGGGTACAACGGCAGATAACGGATCGATGCTTCCACGAGATCCTGGAAGAAATGCGTTCCGAACGACAGATCGGGGACATAGTTTCCTTTCTTGCGGGCAATTTCAATCAGCGCTGCCGTATTGTTGATATCCGAGTACGTCACGCTTACGCCCAGCTTGATATCGCCGCGGCTGCCCCATCTGCCCGGTCCCATCAGAATAAACCGGCGTTTCGGGAGCAGCTTGTTGAGCTTGCTCACCGCGCGTCCTACTTCCAGCAGATTCTGCCTGGTTTCGAGCTCGCCGTATTTCGCCGGATCGACATACACGATATGGGTCAGTTCCGGCATCTTACCATTGGAGATATGCTTGTTCGCAGTGAAGACAATCTCTTCGCGTGGAATGTTCTTCGGTATCGGCGAAGGCGCCGTTCCCGACGCAAAACTCTGAGGACGGCATTGAAGGAGATAGATGTATTTCCCGTCGGAGGCGAATTCAAGATCGACCGGCGTTTCAAGTTTTTCCTGAATCAGCTTCAGCATGGCATCCATCTGCTTGATGAACTTCGTGTTGCTGATAATGCCTTCGAAGGTGACCGCCAGATTTCCTTTCTGGAAATCGATATCGAATCCAATCGGTTGGCGGATATGATCGCCTTCGTAGATCGATACAATCTGATTGATCGCCGGGTAGCTTTCGCCGCATTCCGCCAGCAGAGTATGGATATCCACCGTTTCGAAGCTGTTGGTGGCAGTGTTGATCACGTCGATCTGTTTCGGCGAATACCGCACCATCTCGTCGACCGACAGGTTGATTCGCAGCCCCGGCTGCCCGGGCGCCATCAGAATCGGGTAGTCGTCGCTCGTACGGTCTACCGCGCGCGTCCCCAGACCGGGAACGATGCGGAGAAGTCCGTCCTCGCGGCGGATGCGCGGGGACCAGCGGAATTCGTTATTGCTGAATGCAACTCCGGAAAACGCCGGCAGATAATATTTCCCAACGCTGACGCCGACCACTTCCTGAATCATGATACCCATTTCCTCGCGGAAATCGAGCAGCCCTTTTTCAGCGCGGTATCCGATAGGATCGGGACTGAAGGTGGATGCGTACACTTCGGCGATGGCGTCCATGAGTGCGGTGAGGCGTTCGTTTTTCGATCCACGGTTGGCGATGAACAAACTCTTGTATTTGCCCGAAAACGCCGCGCCGAGACTGTCTTCAAGCAGCGACGAACTTCTGACGATCAGCGGTTTATCGCCGAAATCGTCGAGCGCAAGACTCAACCCGCGAATGATATCGGGCGAGAAGTGCGAGTTTTTGAACATCTGCACCAGGTGCGGATATTCATCGCGGATATGGTCGATCTCCTTGTACTTATGGCTGAAAACGTCTTCGAGGTTGTTGTAGTGGATGAAGTCCAGCACGCCGTCGGAAGTGATGTACCAGGTTTTTGGAACGCGGAGATTATCGAACAACGTCGGATCGGGCGCGGCGCGTTTGATAATCCGCGAGGCAAGGAACAAGCCCGCGCTCTTGCCGCCCATGCGTCCGTGGCTCTTCGTGTGGTGAATCACGCGCTTCACCAGATCGTAGAAGTCTTCGAGCTCGATATAGTTCTTCGCAACGTTGATGTAGCTCAACTGCTCGGTGAAGAACCGGTTGATGAGCGAAACGCGGATTTGCTTCTGGGTGGAGCCGGAGAATACCGTTCCGTTCGGAGCGATTCTCGACGCCCTTCCGATTGCGTCGATGATATCCGCAAGCGAGGAATCGGGGTTTTCCAGGACGTCGATAAGGAAGATGGACTTATCGTCCTGCACCCATTTCTGGATATAGAGGAGAATTTCTTCCTCGCTAAGATTCTTCTCGGCGATGTTGAAGATATCGTCCGAATCGATGATGAACCGGTCCAGCTTTTCGCGGTGGATCGGTTTGTTGGAATCGAAGACAAGCCCAAGCTCGGCATCCGACTGGCTGAAGCTGAATTGCTTTAGCAACTGATCCGCCTCCTCGATGCCCGACCAGCAGAGGTGATTCAGCATTTTTCTCGACACGCGGGAATAGAGGTGCTGATCGGTAATGCGGAGCATGTCGAGCACCACCTTCCAATCGGCTTTTTGATGTTCCGCCAGACGCTCGCGCGCGGTGCTCCATTCATGGTACACTCCTCGAAGACGCCGGTGCGTAATATGGTGCCCCAGCCGGTCCGTGATAGTATCGAGCAGCTTCCGTTCTTCTTTCAGGAAGGCTCCTTCGTCGGACGTAGGCACTTCCTCGATATAGAACACCTCGATGACCCCGCGCATCGCCTGCTCGCCGATGTCGTGCACCATGATGGACGACGCCATCCGCCACTGCGTTTCCTTGAATCCTTCCGAGACGTAATTCTTGCCGTCGAACCGGATGCGCGCCACGCAGATATCGTGGTACTGCCATGCCTTCGGAATGGCGGCAACCAGTCCCCGGAGAATTGTATCGAGGGTATTCTCATGGGAATTCAACAGCTCTTCGAGCGTATAGAGACAGTTCAATTCCTTGGCGCGTTCGCCGAGCGCATGAATGATGTCTTCGATTGCATGAACATGGATGCTCATAAAATGCAGTCCTTCTGGTATGACGTGGTACGTTTCCGGGGCAAAAGTAAAAGTGCATTATTTGATGAACGCAAAGTACCGTTTTTCTTCCTGAGGGCAAAGGGTGAACAAAAGTGCCAAGGTCAAAGCATTTATACCGTTTTACGGGTATTTCATTTTCTCTCTAGTTTTGATACCATGGGGTAATACTGTACTTTGCTATTAGAGCAATTCAACTTGGCATTCATGGGAAATTCATGTGATGCTCAACACATTTCTTAGCGGAGGAATCATGTTACAGAACAAACGCTTACTTTCATTAGGGGGGGGGGTATTTCATTTAGTATCTCTCGCTGTTTTCGTACTTTCCACAAACACCTCGTTTTCACAATACGTATCGATTCCCGATTCCACATATCTTCCCAATCAGCTTCTTATCTGGTTTAGACCAGGCGTGTTGAACGAAGCATACCTGGGTTGCGATGCGGATCTCTCGCGCACTTCTGATTTCCCTCTCTCTCAAGACTTCATTAAAGACCCGAACATTCTCGCGCTTTTCGAGAATCTTGGCGTTACAAACATGTACAAAGTAGTGCCGAATCTGAATCCCTGCATGGATACGATATCTATGGCCCGGAGAGGCGACACAATTCGGATTCCCGATTTTTGGAACATCCTCCTTGTCGAATTCAATGCAGAAACCAGCGACTACGATATCCCAAATCTCTCAGTATTTCTTACAATCACACATCAAAGCGCAATTAAGTTTGTGGAGCCGAATTTCATTCTCCATTTGCATGACGGACCACCTCGGATTAGCAAAAGTTCAACATGGACACCAAACGATCCAATTCCAACGTATAAACCTACTTCAATTCTAGGAAACTGGGATCCAAACAGTTGGCAATACGGAACTGACGTCCATAAGGCTTGGGCGCGCACAAAAGGTGATCCAGATATCTTAATAGGAATAATTGATGATGGAATATGCGGTAAAGCGCCCGGGCAGACTGAAGGGCACTATGATTTCGGGAATGCTGGAGAAGTCATTATAGGAGGATTTAATTATGATACCTTCCCATTGAAGAAACCTACGAATTATCGAGCAGAGCACGGAACCCGCGTTGCAAGTATTATCGGCGCATTAAGCAATAACGACCTTTGTATACCCGGGATTGTTGGCGGCTCCGGACCAAGCAACAATGACCATGCAAAGTTAATCGCGCTAAAAATAGCAGATGGCGTATCAACAACAACGTATGGAATGACAATACCTGCAATCATTGAGGCTGCCACAAAAACACAAAGTTCACCAGCATTAGGTAAATGGGGGTGTGATTTTCTGAATATGAGCTTCGGTGATGAATTTACTTTACAAAGTGAACTTTTCCGCTCTGCTATGGCATATGCATACGCAAATGATGTCATGATAGCTGCGTCAATGGGAAATTCTGGCGGATTGCATGATTATTCCAGACCTAAATATCCAGCAGACATCGATGAAGAATGGGTTCTAGCTGTCGGCGGCTATCATAACAAATCGCGTTATACAACAAGCGATTATGGTGCAAAGATGGATATTTTAGCGCCATTCGAAAACTATGCTATTGATGCAGACTATGTTACATCTGGAGTCCCAAGTGCATATTACTGCGGCTCTGCTATTAATGGTGGCGTTGGTACGTTTTCAGGTACTTCGTCGGCGTGCCCTCATGCACTAGGAATTTGTGCGCTTCTTAAATCATACTGGAAACAACAGCTGAGTGCTGGGGTTTCGGTGCCGCCGTATCTTGCACCTGAAGATATGACATATTTGATTGCGGAAGGTGCAGTAGGAAAAGACACCGCCTATTTACCGCAACCGTATTATCCTATGCCAAGAGACACACAAAAGGGATATGGAATCATTAATGCAGATAATACACTCAAGTTTCTTGATAATCCCTACACATTTGAACATCTGTATGTAGGCGTTGGGGATTTCTCACTTCCAACTCCGACGCAAGGGAAGTCTGTTTTCGGTTTCCCTGGTGATTCCTTGAATACTGCAGATACTCTGTATTCATACGAGAAATATCATATAGTGTTAAACAATATTCCCTATGGAAACGGCAAAACCTACAACGGTATTATTCGAGCATGGGGACGAGGGAGTAAGACAAATGGATATCCCGATATTAGATTCGTTTATGATCCCAATAACAATTTGCAACCTCTACCTATATACAGGAATACTACCTGGTGCAGAGTTACGGAGTTTCATGAACGCACCTTCAATGCCGAAACATATCTTTACAGAGTACTTGATCCTAAGACAAAGAATTGGGTATGGCTCGACGGTAATTCCCCAAACAATCTGACATTCGCAATCAGCGTGCTTGCTGACGGTAGATTAACCAACACGGATATAGTAGAAGTACCTCAGTTCACAATCACAGAGGTGTATCCCAATCCGGTCACATCGAGTATGCAGAATCAGGTTTCATTCAACTATCACTCAACCCCCTCTGCCCAACTAAATGTTTCAATTATCGATTTACTTGGTAGAATCGTCTTCGAAACAATTGCACAAGGAAATGAAGGAACAATCCGCATACCACTAATAAACCTTCGCAATGGTGCGTACTTCATAACGGTTATAAATGGCAACATCGTTCAAACTCGTTCATTTGTGGTATTTAGATGAATCACCGTTATTTATATATTGCCATTATTGGCATCCTTCTTATCGGTTGCGACGAGGAGACAACAATAAAGCCTCAACCATCTCCGCCAATAAGCCCGGAGGATACCTGCTATAACGATGCGCCGTTACGCCCATACGATAGTCTCCATCAGCAATGGCCAATGCGCCGATACGGAATTTCGCATCTCTCACTGTCTTCAAAGGACAACTTGTGGGCTGGCGAATACATGATTGACGGCTGGGCGGGTCAAAACGGAAACTGGGGAATATTTATTTACGATCCAACGAAAGGATATGCAATTCAGTTTTTAAAAGGATGGGATATTGACTGGTCTCCGGATGGAAAACAACTTCTTACAAATAACGGATTTGGCGGCTTCCGTATTTTCGATGTTGACAAGATGGAATTTATTTCCATCCAGAATATGGAAAATTATTCCAATCCTTGCTGGTCGCTCGATGGGAATTGGGTCTTGATCGATTACGATGGTAAGAAGTATCGGGTTAGGCCAGATGGAACAGAACTAAGTATTTATGCGGGACGCGGTTGGAGTGGGCGCGAACTTGATTCAACTCATATCGTAGCTTTTGATAGCGAAAGTATGTACATCTATGACAGGTCGACGTCGCTATTTGAACGAATTGTTTTTAACAACCTGAATGCCACCGAATTCAATTTCAGTGGAATTGGGAACACGTTTTCATTGTCTCCAGATAAATCAAAAATCCTGCTTGACATATATTCAGTGCGCGGATTTTTTGAGGGCAGAGAAACTGCCGGCTTGTTCTTGATAGACATAAATAAACGAACCGCTACAAAAATACGAAACCAGCAGTATTGGGGTGATGCATATAGACCGATCTGGCGTACCGATAGTACTTTCTACGCGTCTTATTTTTGTAGGACACGATCACCCAAGACCTCAATCTCTATGGTTTGGGAGTTCGATCTGGAAGGTAACTTCATCAAACAAATCACCTATCCCTGGATGGTCTTGTACCCACTCTGAGGGTTAGGAGCAAGGAAGAAAGGCGGAGTACATCTCTGCCTTTCTTTTGGTGTTTGTGGGCTGTCGAATCTAACCATTCAACTGTGTTTGAATAATCGCTGTCATCAAATGAAACCGTTCCCTCAATCTCCAATTGTAATTCTTTTGTTTCTCGCATTCTGCTGCTGCGACAAGGATGAGCCTGTTGCGCCACCAGTGCAACCTATAACACCGGAGGATACATGCTACAACGATGCACCGCTAACACCTTATGATAGTGTGCATCAACAATGGCCCAACATGAAAGGCGGATACTTTGTATATCGCATCAACGTATCGCCTGCCACCGGCGATTGGGTCGGGTACAGCGATGTACAAGGCTGGAATGGCGTCACAAACAGTGGCGTATTCCTTTATGATCCCACAAATGAAGACGCAATTACTTTCTTATCTGCATGGGATGCAGAATGGTCGAAAAATGGAACACACCTATTGCTTGACAACGGATTTGACGGATTTAAAATCTACGACGTAGGACAAAATAGATTATTAAATCCAATCATAATTCAGGGTGCTACAGGACCGCACTGGTCGAAAGATGAACGCTGGATTTACGTTAACAAGTATGGTCCATCTGGAATTGGCGGTATCTGGCGTGTACGTCCTGACGGCTCAGATTTAGAACTAAGAGCGAACATGGCATTTAATGCCCGCGAAATCGATTCCATACACTTCGTTGGTTTCGATGAAAATGGAATGTATATCTACCACACAGAAACCGCCGAATTTGAACGGATCGATTTTCCAAACCTCCCAACAGACGAATACGCGTTTCGATCATCATCATCGCTGTCATGGTCTATATCGCCGGATCGAAAAAAAATCCTTGTCGATCTTTTTTCAAAGCAAGGGTTCATCAAGGGGCGCGATATCGGAGGTTTATTCCTTATCGATCTCGAATCGCGCACGGCTAGGAAAATCCGCTCACAACAATACTGGGGCGATCCTTTCTATCCAACATGGGTAACAAACGAACGATTCTACGGCTCATACTTTTGTCGAACCAAGAGTTTTATTACTACCTGTTCTATGGTTTGGGAGTTCGATCTGGAAGGCAACTTCATCAAACAAATCACCTACCCCTGGATGGTCTTATACCCACTCTGAGGGTTAGGAGCAAGGAAGAAAGGCGGAGTACATTACCGCCTTTCTTTTTATTCTTCATACGTCTTCAGCTTATTGATAAGGCTGATGCGCGAAATACCCA
>CAYPBB010000035.1:0-47923 GCA_964408855.1 uncultured Ectothiorhodospiraceae bacterium | reverse complement strand
TCGCACATCTCGGCATGCACGAAATACTCATTGATCGCTGTAAGCTCCGCTGTCAGCACATTCTGTAGCGCTTCGATCACGGCATCGTGTCCTTTCATGGTAACACTCCTTTATTCGAATGGTGTAATTGTTACGTTGTTGGTTTCGGTACAATGAATTTCTGATAGAGTAACAAGCAAACGATGGAAAGAATGCCGATACCGCTGAAAATAAGCCAGAGCTCCGAAGGGTGCGCCTGCATGAGGATGTCCTGCTTCGGAATTCCCGCTTTTTCGGCAACCGTCAGAAGTTCGCCGATGGGTGCATTCGATGGATGCGGCGTCCCGATTTCCGTCAGTTTCAACTTGATGTACGCGATCATCGGATTGTCGATAAGCTTGACATACAGGGTCGCGCCGATATAGGGTCCGAAAAACGAGCCGATAGCGCCATATAGAAATCCGAAGCCCATATACGTCGCCTTTTTATCTGCAGGCGCAATCGTTCCGAGATAGCTGATGTATTTCGGATGAGCGGTCATTTCGCCGATCGAAAACATGAAGATGCCGAGCATGAAAACCCAGATGCCGGAACTCAGCGAAAGGATCGCCATGCCGATGGTGCCAATCGCAATACCGGTAATCATAGTCGGCAACGCTTTGGTTTTGCTGACGATACGGCTTACAAACAGCTGCAATAGAACGATTGTCAACGCGTTGATCACCGTAACATGTTCGACGTCGAATTTCCAATCGAAGCCGATAACGCCGCTGATGAATGTATTGAGTGGCGAGGCGTCCACAAAATCCTGCACATACCAAAGGACAGTATCGAACATTTGGAAGTACAGGAACCAGAACATGGAATAAATGGCGATGAACAGAATGAACCGCCAATCGCGAACAACCATGAGGAGTTTCCGGAGTACGTCCTTGAGCATCTGACCGAGCGGCGCCTTTTGATCGTCGCCCGTGCGGGGCGGTTCTTTGAAAAAGAACATAGTCGGAATCAACATTGAACCCGTCCCGATAGCTGCGGCGATAAGAACGTAATGCCAGGAAATCGCCTTGAGCATCGGCACAAGAACGAGCGGGAAGAGGAACGCGCCGAGGTTGATCGACCAGTAGAATATCCCGAAACCCAACGTGCTGGTGCGTTCGTCCGTCAGTTTTGCAATCGTTCCGGAAATCACCGGTTTGAACGCACCTGCGCCGAATCCCATGACGACAAGCGAAATGAACACTGCCGTATACTCGGTCATCTGACTCGTCAGCGCGTAGCCGAGACCAAGCAGAGTAAACGCGACCATCAGCATCTTGCGGTATCCCATCCGGTCGGCGATTGCGCCGGTCAGGATCGGGAGAAAATAAAGAAGGGGCTGGATTGTGCTCTTGATGACGCCGACCCCGCCTTTCGAGAAGCCCAGGATCTCGGTCATGTACACAGAAAGAATGCTCATGACGCCGTAATAGGAGCCTCGTTCGAAGAACTCGAACATGATAACGATCCAATAGCCGGCCGGAAAATCTTTCAGCCGTGGTTTGCCGCGTTTTTCTTCTGCCATAATGTTCCTGAGTTGGTTGCCGGAAACAATGAAAAAGGTGTTTGAAGTACATGCCGATACCCGCGAAAGATAGCATTTTTACTTTTCTTCGCCATACCGCGCAGGAAACGCCCGCATAACCGTATTTGACAAATGACCTGAATGTACATATATTTGCGCCCAACAATTTGACGTTGATTACAAATCCAAATGAATACACGTCTCCCACATACAAACACTACGATCGGTATGAAGATGATGCGCGGCATGATGGCGATGCGCATTCGATACCGCATGTCGGGTTGACGGAACGAACCGAATTTCTAACGCCCTTCATGCAACCATGAAGGGCGTTTTCTTTTTACTGAACATGAGGTAACGCGGCAAGAAGAACGAACAGACATAGGACATCCAGAAAGGTGGAGGGAACTGGCCCTGCGAAACCTTAACAACCTGTCCGCATGAGGCGGATAAGGTGCTCCTTCCAGCCCTGCGAAATGCAGGGAAAGATGACGACCCTGATTCATCGGCCTCTCGCGTCTTTCCCGGAGAGGCTTCTTCATTCATACATACCGCCGCGTTATCGAGACGGAAGAAAGGAATATTAAAATGGATACATCTACATGGAATTTCGAGACAATACAACTTCACGCCGGTCAATGCGGGAATGTCGGGGCGGGAGCCCGAGCAGTCCCAATTTATCAAACCACATCGTTCCTGTTCGACGATACCGGCCATGCCGCACGCTTATTCGGATTGAAGGAATTCGGCAATATCTATTCGAGAATCACCAATCCGACGACGGCCGTTTTCGAAGAACGGATGGCTGCCCTTGAGGGCGGCTCCGCGGCCGTTGCGACATCGAGCGGGCAGGCTGCAATCTTCCTCGCTACCTCTGCGCTGACACGTCCGGGGGATACAATCGTATCCTCGGCATCGCTTTATGGTGGAACGCACACTCTGTTCAGCGCTACGTTGCCCGGATTCGGCATCGGCGTTCGTTTCGCCGGTTCCGATTCGCCGCGGGATTTCGAAAAGTGCATCGACGCATCGACGAAAGCATTGTATGTCGAAACCATAGGTAATCCGAAACTGTCTGTTCCCGATATTCGAGCCATCGCGGATGTCGCACACCGGCATGGGATTCCTTTGATTGTCGACAATACATTCGGAGCCGGCGGCTACATCTGCCGTCCGGTTGAATTGGGCGCGGATATCATCGTCCATTCGGCGACGAAATGGATCGGCGGACACGGCACGTCGTTGGGAGGGGTGATTATCGATTGCGGCAGGTTCGACTGGTCGAATGGCAATTTCCCCGGAATCGACAGCGGAAGCCCAGCGTACCACGGACTGAATTTCCAGGAGCAATTCGGTTACGGTTCGCCATTCGGAAACATCGCGTTCGCGATGAAGGTCCGCGCCGAGCTGTTACGCGATACCGGCCCGTGCCTGAGTCCGTTCAATGCATTTTTACTGTTACAGGGATTGGAGACCTTATCGCTGCGCGCGCGGCGTCATTGCGAAAACGCTCTCGAACTGGCGCGCAGGCTTCAGACGCAGGATGGCGTTTCGTGGGTCGACTATCCCGGATTGAACGAGCATCCTTCGCACGAAGTCGCCAAAGCGCAATTCCGGGATGGGTGTTTCGGCGGTGTGGTTTGCTTCGGCGTCGAGGGCGGGGTCGAGGCGTGCAGGGCATTTATTGAGCGTCTCGAACTTGCCAGTCTGCTCGCAAACGTAGGTGACGCAAAGACGCTCGTGATTCATCCTGCATCGACGACGCATCAGCAGCTTTCGTCGGCTGAACGAATCGAGGCTGGAGTTACTGATGATATGATCCGGGTTTCCGTTGGATTGGAGCATATCGACGACATCGAAACGGATATCTCGAACGCACTCGCGGCATCGGCGTCGAGCAATCCGGAAGCATTGAATGTTCGAATCGATTGCTGGTGAGGAGGCGCAAATGGAGATTCATAAATTTGGCGGAGCGACGCTTAACGGCAGCGGAAAGATTGCCAATGTCGTCGAGATCATCCGGCATTCGATATCCAGTCAGATCCCGGTGATCGTCTCTTCGGCTATAGGGAATACCACCGACCGGTTGTATCGTATCGTCGATGCAGCCGATTCCGTTGAAGCAGCTTCGCGGCTCGGCAGCGATGTACTCCAGTATCACCGCCGTATTGCTGATGAACTCGGAATCGGAGGAACGCTTCTCCGGTTCTTGGAAGCCGAGACCGAGTTCGTTGCGGATATGCGCGAGGTAATGCATACCGGAAATCAGGTTAGGAGCGATCTTCGCCTTGTCGAACGTTTCGTGGCGAATGGAGAAAAACTTGCGGTCGGATTGATCGCGGACGTATTGCGCGTCAATCACGGTATCGAATCCCGGACTGTACACGCGGAGCATTTGATACGGACAGAGACAACGGCGGCAGGGAATTCGGTCGATTATCGAACGACTCAGGAACTCATCGATTCGTGGTCCGTTCGATACGGCGGTAAATGCCCGGTTCTGGTGCCTGGGTTTACGGGAAGCAACGCGCTCGGCGAGACCACGCTTCTGGGGAGGAACGGTTCCGATCTAACGGCTACCGTACTGGGCGCGGCATTGAATGCGGAGGCAATCCATATCTGGACCGATGTCGACGGCATATTTACTGCAGATCCGAATATCCTTGAAGATGCGATATCGCTGCCATGGATCAGCAGGGAAGAAGCGGCGACGATCGCTTTCATGGGCGCCGAAGTGCTTCACCCGGACACAATGCAACCATTATCTGCGAAGAATATACCGGTCAGAGTACGATGTGCGGCATCTCCGGAACGCCCTGGAACGCTGATCGGCGGGTCCAGCAGCGCAGGGCAGGGCGCCCCAAATATCGCGCTACGAATCCGGGATGTTGCGATCGTATCAATATTCGATCCGAACCGGCGAGATCCGAACGATCTAGCGATCGAATATATCATATTGCTGAAATCTCTGGGTATACAATACTATTTTATTTCCAACGGTATTTCCGGTAGGGTTATCAGAGTCGCGATACACCGGAACTCAGTGAAAGTGTTTCAGGCTGCAATGAATGTTAAGTGGTTGTCGCACGCTCAAGGCTGCGAGAGTCCAACTGTACAGGTCAGGGAGGATGTTCACGCGCTTGCTCTCACCGGCGATGGAATTCACGCCGATACGAGGCTGATTCATGAAGTCTCTGAACGTCTTGAGCGGCATGGAATACATGTCATCCATTCCGGTACAGGAGGCATCGATCATTGTATTTCGGTTCTGGTCGATTCGGCAGACAGCCGCTCCGCGCTCGAACTTCTTCATTCATGCTTTGTGTTGGGTAGGCTGAAGATCCCGTTGATACTCGCAGGTGCAACGGGGAATGTCGGATCCCAGGTGTTGCGGGAAATCGCGGAAAAACGCGCCTCGATTTTTTGCCGTCATGGCATATATCTGGAAATCGCCGGCGCGCTGAACAGCAAGGCGATGGCGCTATCCGGCAAGGGAATTCTTCCCGAATCCGTCTCTGGCGAATTGAGCGATGGCGCTCCGTTTTCGGAAAGCGCACTGCTTGCATTTGCTTCGGAATTCCCTTCAGGATGTATTTTTGTCGATTGCACTGCCTCGGAAGAGCTTCCGGGGATATATCCGCGTTTCCTGAATGAAGGGCATCGAGTGGTTACCGCAAACAAGCATGCGGTCGCAGCGGAGTGGAATGCATTCGTGCCGCTTTCCAGGTATGCATCCGTGGGCGCCTTCAGGTACGAAACAACGGCGGGCGCCGCTACTCCGTTTATTCGGATCATTCGTGAGCGCGTACTCTCAGGCGATGAATTATTTGCGTTGGAAGCAGTGCTATCAGGTTCGGTTTCGTTTATGCTTGAACGGATGAATCAAGGGTTGTCATTCTCCCAATCCGTTCTCGAAGCAAGCAGGCGCGGGTATGCCGAACCCGATCCTTCAGCCGATCTTTCGGGGATGGATGCGGCCAGGAAGCTGCTCATTCTTCTTCGAGAGTCCGGCTGGGAGCGACACCTCGATGGAATAACAGTGGAGCCTCTCGACCGCGGACTCGCGGTCCGCTGCGCGGAAGGAGAGTATTTGCAGGAGTTGGAATTACTGGACGGCTATTGGAAGGAACGAATCGGGCAAGCGCAGAAGAACGGCAGCGTCCTGGCGTATGTCGCGCGAGCCCGCCGAGGTGAAACTCCCGCAGTGCGAATAGAAGAAGTGCCGCCGTCCTCTCCTCTGGCGCCTGTCGGGACGAGAAATGTTCTTTCCATTTTTTCGAAGCAGTTCTGTAGTATTCCGTTGACAGTCACGGGTCCCGGAGCAGGGGTGCAGTTCACGGCAAATGGAGTTCTGTCGGATATCCTTGATGTCGCTATTGTTGGAAAAAGCGTGCATTCCGCCGGCTTCTCAACTGCAATCTCGCCTTCAATCGATGTATCCGGCAGCCGGACAGAGGACCCGTTGAGTTTTCTCCATGTGAATCAGCAATCTGCTATCGAAATTGAAAGGAGTGCCTATGTGCCATGAACAAACATCGCTGTCTTTCGCGGAGCATGCCATTCCGCTCTTGGCTGAGGGAGAATGTTTTGAATTGCACAAGGGCGGTGTTCTTCATGAACTCGTTGTGCGGTATACGATTAGCGGCACTCCGCAACAGGACGGATCGAATGTTATTCTGCTGATACACGCATTAACGGGCGATTCACACGCCTGCGATCCGAACGGTAATGGATGGTGGCAGCCGCTGTTCGAAAGCGGTTGCCCATTCGATCCTCGTGTAAATGCGGTTATTTGCGCTAACCTGCTCGGAAGTTGCTACGGGACAACTGGTCCGGCTAGCCGCAATCCGGCGACAGGAGAAGAGTACGGAGACGCTTTCCCCGCGGTTACGATTGCCGATCTGGCGGCTGTCCAGATTATGTTACTCAAAAGATTGGCGTACCGTCGAATTCATGCAGTTGTTGGGTGTTCGATCGGCGGAATGGTGGCGTTGGAGTGCATTGTTCAGGAACCCGCATTCTTTGACAAGGCGGTCATTGTGGCGGCTCCTCCGGCGCATACCGCCTGGGGGATTGCATGGAACGAAATTGCCCGGATGATTTTTGATGTTGGCGGCAACAACATGGGCGATGCATTGCGATGTATGGAGATTGCACGCGCTCTGGCGATGATTTCGTACCGGAGTCAGGATTCGTTCGAAGCCCGTTTCGGCAGAACGAGGCCGTCCGCGAAGGATATCGAACGCTGTCATTCGTCGCCTGCCATGAATGCACCAGAATACGCGGTGGGTACGTACCTTCGATATCAGGGATTGAAACTCGCTCAGCGGTTTCATCCGGTTTCATATAGACGGTTGATCGATGCAATGGATAGTCATGATATTTATCGGTCTTCGTATTCAATGGACGATATCAATAATCGTATATCATTGCCATTATTGATGTTAGGCGTGTCATCTGATGTATTGTATCAAAGCGAAAAGCTTCGCTTTTTTGCAGAAAGCCTGCCAAATGCAACAAATGCAACTATTGATTCGCCTCATGGACACGATGCATTTTTGATTGAGTTCGATCAGGTGAACGAGGTAATTGCAAATTTTTTACAATACCCATAAATGGGTATTGTAAATTTTGGTGCTTGAATGGCAATTATTGCGTACATTTCGACATTGACTATCTCCATCGCGTTTCGAGTGCTTTTGGAAGAAAAAGCACAACTGCGGTAACTTCATTACTTTATCTTAGATACTATGCTTACTGGAATCCAACATACCCACTCACTTCTTCGATGGATCGTCGTCATACTTGCCATCATCACGCTGGTTCGTCTGATGAGGATCTACTTCAGCAATCGCAACGAGTTTACACCTTCCGAGAATAAGACCCTCAGGATATTTCTCATCTTCTTCGATATCCAAATTCTCTTTGGTCTGTTCTTTTTCGCTTGGTGGATCACACGCGGCCTGCCGCTGGAGATGTACCACTGGGAACATCTCGGAACAATGCTCTCGGCAGCGATCATAGCCCATGTTTCGGCTGTGTGGAAAAAGAAACCAGCGAAAGCGCGAGCGCGAAACACTATCGCGGTAATCATATTCGCACTTATCCTGATTCTGCTCGGTGTTTGGCGCTTGCCACAGGGATGGACGCTGATGCCAACCTGACGCAAGTTTCTGGTTGCGACTCTATGTATAAACGGCGGAGAAATTCCGCCGTTTCCTGTGAAAAAATTGCTTTGTTTCCGCTTGGATAAGTCCCCTTGTCGAATGCGCAATAGTTCGCCTTTTTCAGCGTTGTAAGTTCACGGCAGGTGTGTTACCTTTGAATGTTCTACAACGGAACCGCAGCACCTTGACACTGTTGATATTCTCCATTTTCAAGGACTTACATTGAAAGATCGAATCCGAATTGCCAGCGGACAAGGATTCTGGGGCGACCTTATCGATGCGCCTCTTCACCAGGTTCGTAACGGTCCCATCGATTACCTCATGATGGACTTTCTCGCCGAGGTGACGATGTCAATCATGCAAAAACAGAAACTTCGGGACCCTAACCTTGGCTATGCAAAGGATTTACCGGGACAGTTAAAGAAGATTCTACCTGATGTAGTTGAGAAGAATATCCGTGTTATCACGAACGGCGGCGGAGTGAATCCGCATGCCTGCCGCGACGCTATCTTTAAAGAAGCGGAAGCGCTGGGTATACGCGGGCTGAGAATTGGTGTCGTCTCCGGCGACGATATATTGAGCAGAATTCCTGAAATGGTGCAGAGCGGCATCGCTCTCGCCAATATGGAAGACGGGAGAGGCATCGGCGAGGTGATCGATCGTCTTGTCAGCGCAAACGTCTATTTCGGCGCCTTTCCCATCGTCGAGGCATTGAAACAGGGTGCACATATCGTTATTACCGGGAGAACCACCGACACCGGTCTTACGCTCGCACCGATGATCCACGAATTCGGTTGGGGCGCTACGGAGTGGCATAAACTTTCTGCCGGAACGGTAGCCGGACATATCCTCGAATGCGGCGGACAGTCGAGCGGCGGGAATTTCCTCGCCGACTGGAAATCGGTGCCCGATCTTGCTCACATAGGTTTCCCGATTGCGGAAGCATACCCGGACGGCGAGGTGGTGATTACCAAGCATGAAGGAACGGGCGGTCTGGTAAGCGAAGCGACGGTGAAAGAACAGCTTCTCTATGAAATTGGCGATCCTCGCGACTATATCACGCCGGATTGTATCGCCGATTTTACCACCATCCACCTCAAGCAGGAAGGAAAGAACCGGGTTCGTGTATATGCGGTACAGGGCAGACCGGCAACGGAGTTTTACAAAGTATCGGCATCGTACCAGGACGGGTATTCGGCAATCGGTTCGCTGACTTATGCCTGGCCCGAGGCGTACGAAAAAGCGCAGGCCGCCGATGCCATCCTTCGCACTCGTCTCTCCGATCTTGGACTGGAATTCGAGGAGATGCGTTCCGAATACGTGGGATTGAATTCCTGCCACGGACCGCTTGCGCCGGTTCCCGACGAACCGAACGAGGTTGTCCTGCGTGTGGGTGTACGGGGGAAGAACAAGGAACACGTTGCGCGATTCGGCGCTGAAATAGCGCCGCTTATCCTTACGGGACCGCCGTCTGTAACCGGTTTCGCCGGCGGACGTCCCAAGCCGAGCGAGGTCATCGCATACTGGCCGGCGCTTATACCGAAAACTGCTGTCGAGCCCATCGTATCGGTAACGGAGAATTGACATGGCAACGAAACAAGTGCTCTTATATACAATTGCGCATGCCCGTTCCGGCGATAAAGGCGACGCCGCCAACGTCGGCGTCATTGCGCGTCATCCGAAATTTTTCCCGTTCATCAGGCAGGAACTCACCGCCGAACGCGTCCGAAACCATTTCGAAGGAATATGCTTCGGGAAAGTGGAACGCTTCGAGCTTCCGAATCTCTGCGCCCTGAATTTCCTCCTCCATAACACGCTCGGCGGGGGCGGAACCATCTCATTAAAAAACGACGCTCAGGGGAAAACGCTGAGTTCGGCTATATTGCGGATGGTAGTTGAAATCGACGAGCACCTTCTTCAGGAATAACAACATACAATACACTACAACGAACTCTTAACGACACAACAGTTCATGGCTTATTCTTTACCCCAGCTTGAACGGCTTGCCAACGAGATGCGCGTGGATATCATCAAGATGCTCCACGCGGCAAAATCCGGGCATCCGGGCGGTTCACTTTCCGCAATCGATATTCTCACTGTACTCTTCTACAACCATCTCAAGCGCACTCGCGAAAACGCGAGCGATCCAGAGCGCGACAGGTTCGTCCTTTCCAAAGGGCATGCCGTACCGGCGCTGTACGCTATTTTTGCGAGGCTCGGCATCATCTCTCCCGATGAATTGCCCTCCCTTCGTCATGTGAACACCCGATTGCAGGGGCATCCGGTACACCGGACTCTTCCGGAAGTGGAGTTCTCCACCGGTTCGCTCGGGCAGGGACTCAGCGTTGCGCAAGGCATGGCGATGGCGGCGAAGCTCGATGGAACGGATCAACAGATTTACTGTCTCATCGGCGACGGCGAATTCCAGGAAGGACAGATATGGGAATCGCTGATGTCCGCGCCGAAATTCAATCTCGATAATCTGATCGTCATCATGGACTATAATAAGGGACAGATCGACGGACCGACGAACGAGGTGATGAATATCCAACCGGTGAACGAAAAGCTCCGGTGCTTCAATTGGGATGTGCAGGAAATTCTGGGGCACGATTTCTTCGGGATCGACGCCGCGCTGACGTATGCGCGCAACACCAAGGAAGGACAGCCCCACTTCATCATTGCGCACACGGTGAAGGGCAGGGGCGTCTCCTTCATGGAAGGCGTTATCGACTGGCACGGAAAAGCGCCCGACGATGAGCAGACCGAACGCGCTCTGCAGGAACTTGAAGCACTTTTGGAAGAACAGGCGAGTGTGAGGATATAACCATGAGTAAAGCAACACGCGTTTCATTCGGAGAAGAACTCGCCCTCCTGGGCGAAACCGATCCCGCAATTGTCGTTATGGATGCCGACCTTTCGAAATCGACGCAATCGTTCATGTTCGCGAAGAAATTCCCCGAACGCTTTTTCGAAATGGGCATTCAGGAACAGAATATGATCGGCGCGGCGGCAGGTATGGCGTGCATGGGCAAAAAGCCGTTCATCTGTTCGTTCTCCATTTTTGTCACGGGACGGTTCGAAACCATCCGTATGTCCGTCGCCTACGCCGACGCGAATGTCAAGATTGTCGGCACGCATTGCGGCATCGGTATCGGCGAGGACGGCTACAGTCAGATGGCGCTCGAAGATATTTCCATTATGCGCTCGCTATCCAATATGGCTGTCATTCAGCCTGCTGACGATCTGGAAACGAAAGCCGCCGTGCGTTTCCTTGCGGACTATCCGCATCCGGCATTCCTTCGTCTTACCCGGCAGGGCGTCGGTGAGGTGCATAAGGACGGGTACGAGTTCCATTTCGGCAAAGCGGATGTGATTAAAAACGGCAACGACGCGGTGATCTTCGCAACGGGCGCCGTGGTGAAGCACGCTCTCAATGCAGCGAATGCGCTGATGGACGAGGGTATCGACATGCGGGTCGTGAATATCCACACCATCAAGCCGATAGACGCGGAGTATATCATCAAAGCCGCGCAGGAAACGGGCATGGTGTACACGGTGGAAGACCACAGCGTGATCGGCGGACTTGGCAGTGCGGTTGCGGAAGTGCTCTCCGAGAACGCTCCTACCCCTATGCGCCGTATCGGTATTTACGATACGTTCGGCGAATCCGGCACTCCCGACGACCTATACAAGAAGTACGGTCTCGACGCCGCGGGCATTCTTCAGCAAATCAAGGAGCACGTCGCGCAACAGGCAGCGTGAAGAAAGTTTGAAGTGTGAAGTGTGAAGTTTGAAGTGTGTCCGGCTGATGCCGGATGAAGACAAAATGTATGGCGGCCTCGTGCCGCCGTTTTTTATGGGTTTAGTGTTGGCCACATACCCCCTTGGCAAGGGGGTCGGCACGACGCGTTGGCTTTTGCGTCGTGCCGGGGGGATTTGTTCAAGCTCGGTAAAACGGTTTCGTCCTGATCCAACGGAGGGCAAGCTCCGTTTTTGAGTCCGGCGGCTGCCGGACGAAGCGAAAAATTACGGAGTTGGGGAATGTATTTAACGGGATGAACGATGTGGTTCAAAGCCGTGTCCTCTTACAGTCTTATTACTCCGTAATAGACATTAAGGCATTCGGAGCACCCGGTCTGTGTTGGGGCGCATCTGTCTTCATCCGGTGTCTGCACCCGGCGTCAGACGGGCGTAGACGGAGGGTTGGCACGACGCATATTGTTTTCTCGTCGTGCCGGGGGGATTTGTTCAGTTAACCTGAGCAGGCTCCATCTAAAATTCTGGCGTTAGCAGACCGAAATAATATCAATAGATGTTGTCAGTGTTGATGGGTATAACGGGTTGGAGGAAGGAGATCGTTATCATGCGGGTTTATTGCTTGTATGTATAGTTGATGCATCTCGGCCTCGACCAACGTTCGTATTTTGCAAGTTCCATATTTACGTATTCCTTGTTGAATTCCGATGGATCGTATTCGTTTTTATACCAGGGTATCTGCTGCAGCCACTGAATGTATTCAAGATATTCCTTGCTTCGTTTATGCTTCATTGCCTCGCACATTCTGTAATATCCCGGCACACCGCCGACATCCTCTATTGGGCATGCACCTCCGCCATCAATACACGTAAGTCTATCATCCAATGGCTGTAATACTTCCTGCATATTTTCTATCGTAATGGTATGGAACCATGAATCTCCGAAATCGTAGAGGTAGGTGATTTTATCTTTCTGCTTAAGGTGCAGATTGCTTAGGATCTGCATTCCGGCAACTTCGCCGTCTTCTTTCGACTCGGGTTCTTCAGTATATTCTATTCCATTAACAGTAAAGCTGTACAGGTGATAGTCCTTCCAACCCATGACAATTTGAATCACATCATGTAGACGATCGAGCGTGTAGTATTCCGGTACGGTAAATCGTCTCCAAATACTCGGCTGGATATCGTTAAGTTCGATGTGCAAGAGGTAGTTCGAATTCATGAATCAGTTCTCCATTGAGTAATTTGAAACAAGTATTTATGACGATCGAGGCTAGAGTTGTTACGTATCGTCACGATTTTCAATATCGGATTGCATCTGCGCCAAATATTCATCAGGATCCACACCCCAATGCTTGAAAACCGATAATGCAGATTCTACGTATTGTTGTACTGTAGGCATAGACTTATAATAGTTTGAACCGATGAGCAAGGCAAATGACGCAAAATCTAATGCAGGGTCTTTATCCGGTTGTCCGGTTGTATATAAAATGGATATGTTAGCGCACGTTCTTGCTAAATCAGGTTCGTAAACGGCAGGCTGCGCCTGCGTAAAACGTTCATAGATTTCAAGCGCTCGCTCGTATGCACCAATAGCTTTGTCATAGTCCTTCGAATTCCGATATATATTTCCCATATTGCTGAGAGTCATTGCCGAAATAGGTTCATAGGTGGTCGGCTGTGCCTGAGTCCAACGTTCGTAGATTTCCAGCGCTCGCTCGTACGTTTCGATTGCCTTGCTGTAGTCATTCTGATAGGCATACACATTTCCCAAATTGTTGAGGGTCATTGCCACATCAGGTTCGTAGACGGCGGGTTGTGTTTGCGACAAACGCTCGCGTACTTCAAGCGCTCGCTCATACGCTTCGGTTGCCTTACCGAGTTCACGCAGGTCTGAGTACAGTAATCCAAGATTGTTGAGAACCGTCGCCACATCGGGTTCGTAGACGGCGGGCTGCGCCTGCGCCAAACGCTTGTATATTTCCAGCGCGCGCTTATATGCTACGATTGCCATGTCGAAGACATGCTGATCGGTATACACTAATCCAAGATTGTTGAGAACCGTCGCTACATCGGGTTCGTAGACAGCGGGCTGCGCCTGCGCCAAATGCTCGCGTATTTCCAGCGCGCGATTGTACGCGTCAACAGCCTTGCCGTAGTCATGCTGATCGGCATACACATTTCCAAGACTATTACGAGTCGCTGCCACATCAGGGTCAAAGACGGCTGGTTGCGCCTGCGCCAATCGCTCGCGCAATTCAAGCGCACGCTCGTACACTTCGATTGCCTTGTCATAGTCATTCGAATTCCGATGCACATCTCCCATATTGTGGAGGGTCATCGCCACATCAGGTTCGTAAACGGCTGGCTGTGTCTGCGTCAAATGTTCGTAGATTTCCAGCGCTCGCTCGTATGTTTCGAGTGCCTTGCCGAATACATGCTGCTGGGCGTAAATTAATCCCATATTGTGGAGAGTCATCGCCACGTCGGGTTCAGAATCTCCGCTTCCAATGTCGATAAGTATTTTCTCGTAATATGCTTGCGCAGAATTGAATTTGTTGTGGAATTGCAGGAAATATGCGTATGCAAAGCAATTACGGAAGTATTCAAACGCGTGGAGTGAATCGAGATAATACTGGTTCGCTTTAGCAAAATAGCCATCTCCTAATTGGATCCCAGCTAACAGCGCGAGAACAAGAAACTCATCGGCTTTGATGCGCAGAGCGACATCAATATCTTTAATTCGGTTTTCGCTCTTTGCCCGTTCATCTCGAAGTTCATTCACTTTGGTTTTAAGTTCCGAATAATTCCATACAGCCTCGGCTTCCGTAAGCTTTCCTTGTTGAAATAACGCTTTTGCACGTTCAAGCTTTTCAGTGCTGATTGGTATTTTCGTAAATGTTTCAGCAAGTGATAGAACGCGCTTCTTAAAATCATCTAGCTTCTTGTTCCAATCGTTTCGTTTTTGATCAATCTGCAAACGTTCTTGTTCAAGAGAGATTTTCAACTCACCGATGGCTATTAGAATATGCTTATTTTTCGCTTCGAATTGAAAATTTAGATCGTCTATATTCTTGATAATATCTTCGTATTCAGGGAATACGAAATACTGAATTACAATATCTCCAACGAAAATGATAGATCCGGATTCGATATTGCATTGAGAAAGTACATTCTTACTTTTAGAGATATGCGTCTCAACAATGCGCTGTTGTTCTTGCGTACAATGTTCATGGATTTCTTGACTAAGATTAGATATGTCTCTGGCGAGAAGTGCGGTAACATCTGTATTGGTCTGGAATAAATGAAGCAATACGGCAGTAAAAGCCTTCACGGCTTCCGGGTCGTTCGGGTCCCTTACAAACCGCTCAAATGCATCCAAGTCCTTTGGGTCGATGAACGTTTTCCGCAATTCACTGGCAATGTTTTTAAGCTTTCCAGTTACAAAATCCCCAAGTACTGCTTCTCCGTTAAACTTTAAAAGAGATAGCCATCCAACAATGGCACCGAAATCCATTCCAATTGTCCCAAAATCCATAATGACTCCTGAAGGAATAGTAACGATGGCAATATAAGGTTGAAAGGTTAAGATTCAAATGAGGATTGCATCTCTCATTGTAATGAATATCGGATGGGACAGCACATCAAACCGGGCTGACACAGGGGTCAGCCCCTACAGTGTAGATTGGGGTTAATCGGAAGTGAAAACAGCACACTTCGTAATTCGAAATATTCCATTACCGTTTGATCTTCCGCCTTCACGGCGAGATCTTCCATCGCGGTGAGGGCTTTTTTGAGACTACCGAGATCGAGAGGCATGTTCGCTCCTTTGTTTTGGCATCAGTCGCACGTCACCGTTCGGAGGCGCGTTTACCCCTTCCAGCAGGCGAGCTCTTCAATCTTCGTCACGCCTTCGGGGAGTTCGGCTTCTTCCATGAGCATGATGGGAATATCGTCTTCGATGCGGAATTTTGTGCCGCATTTTGTGCAGACAAGCCGGTCGCCTTCGAGGCGGAGTTCGGCTTTACCAATCGGACAGGCGAGTATATCGAGGAGTTCTTGTTTGATCATGGTTCATTTAAGCAATTGGAATGTGTTTTACTGCCTCAATATACGCGTTTGCTAGGAAAACGGGAAGGAATCCGGCGGATATGCGCGGCACTCTCGTAAACAAATACAGCCCGGCAACCGCCGGGCTGTAAACAAACGGATCGTTCTTCGTTTATCCGTCGAAACGCCACCAGAGACCGACGTATGGCAAGACGAAGGAGTCTGTACCTTTCGGCTTGAAATACTGACCGCCGAGTTTGAGATGGAACGAATCCCATGCCCACATCACGCCGAGACCTGCGCGTACACCTTCGAACGTAATATCATACCCGAGATCGCCGACGAACTTTGTCCGGTTGGATACACCGTACTCTAGCCCCGCCATAACGGACGTACCGCTCGACGAGGCCGATGCGGTTGCGTCGTCGATATCGAAATCGCTCTCGAAATATGAGTAGTTACCGCTCAAATGCAGGCGCGTTTTTTCGCCGACGGACTTCGAGTACGAGATGAACGGCGAAACCGCTGTAAACGATACGTTATCGTTGGAGCCGACATCGAGACTCAGGCTGCCGAATTCAACTCCCGCCGCGAGAGCCTCGTCTTCCTTGTTGATGAAGGCATACTTTGCATTGATATTATAGTATTGGAACAGGTACAGCAGGACGTTGGTGCCGACCTGGAGATGTTCGGTAATACCGTACGAGATCGGTCCGAGACCGATGATGAATTCGCCCTTATGAAGCGTATTGCCTGTCTGCATGAACAGATTTTCGGTGATCGGACGTCCCGCAAAACCGTCGCGCTGCTGCGCGAACGTCTGCGTTCCAATGAACATCGAAATTGCGAGGACGAGTACAAAGCGTGTCATATAACTCCTTGAGATGGTTGTTGGTGTTGCCTCAGGTATTGCGCCTGTGCAGCATCTTGTTGATTGAATCGCCCATTATTCGGTACGCCTGCCATAATGCAGAATATCGTAGTATCGTTACCGGGAGTATGGTCGACTCATGATTGTTGCTGTCGTTTATACATAAGCAGGGATCGAAAAGTTTCAGTACCGGCAATTCAGAGATCCAACAGAAATGCTGGAACTTCTCTCGCCGGCATTCCAGATACGCTCAAGAACCATCGTGAAGGGAAAAGCGACTAAAACCTCCTATATTTCCGTATTGAAGATTGCTTTTAAGGTCTGCTATGATTCGTTCGCGTCAGGGCCTTGGCCCATGGTTCATGAATTCGGCGGTGCGCCGGAATGCCATTCTGACTGAGTTGCTGTTTGGCGTGCGGCCTCATCATGGCGAGCGGATTTATTGGGATTTTACCACGCTCGTTCTGCGCTCTGCATTGAAGCGGGCGGTAAGGGATGGGATGAAGATTCTGGAAATCGGCGCAGGACCCTACGCGTTGCTTGCGCTGTACATCGAGAAGCATTTCCAATGTAAGATCGATGGCACGGATATTAACCAGATTTATGTAGATGAAGCAGCCAGGGATATCGCAAACCGGAAATCGAAGGTTGCCATATTTCAAAGCGATCTGTTTCAGAACATCGCCGCGACATACGATTTGATCTACTCGAATACCCTCTACATCCCGCGTAGGGCAGGACATGAGCGCGGTCTGGAAACCCTCCACTCAACGGAAACCGATTGGTGCGGCGGCGAAACGGGCTACGAATACATCGACCGCTTATTGATGGAAGCGCCGTCCTTCCTGACGAAAGAAGGGGCTGTTCTGCTAGGATTCAACAGTTTTTACCTCGATGAGGGCAAAATTCGAGTACTGTGTATCGATCGCGCATTCGAAATTGTCTCAGAAACAAAGAACAAATTAAACCCAGGCAGAGCCTACCTGCTTCGGTACACACCTGACGGGTCAAGGACTTCAGCCGGACTTAAATGAACTATTAATCGGAGTTGATATGAAGGATATTTCAATTTTATTCTCGGGCGGACCGGATTCGACACTCGCCGCACTCCATGCGCTCGATGAGTGCGACCGCATTCATTTGCTCACGTACCATCATTCGCTGATGAGTCTCATGGGGAAACATAATACTGTGACTCAGGAACTGCAGCAGAAATTCGGCGAAGACCGGGTGATCGCACATGAAGAAGAAATCGGGGATCTCTATAAAAAAACATACTGGACGCAATGGAGCCGGAGATTTCCGAAGTACCGGACCTTTTACGTACCGTGGATGTGCGGCGGTTGCAAGTTGGCAATGCATTGGAAAACGATTCAATACAATCTGAAAAACGAGATCGGAAAAACATACGACGGTGCAAGCACCGAGTCCGCGCCGCTGTTCCCGGCGCAAACCCGCGAATACATCGACGTAATGAAAACGCTCTACGCCCGATACGGGATGGAATACGATGCCCCCATTTGGGCTGAAGGGTCGACAGACGAACAGTGCGTGCAGCGGGGCATTACGTCGCTGAAGAATACAAAGAAAGAGCACGTCGTTTTTTCAACGCAGCATTCATGCATGGTAGGGCTGGCAATCCATGCCCACGCGCGTTTTTATTATCATCCATTTCACGGCAGGAAGCGCATGAGCGCTATTGCCGGACCCTTTCTGCGAGAAATGATCGATCTTTGCTGTCCACCGGGAAGCGAGGGCGTCTGATGAACATACTCGGGATTGGAGCGTTTTGCGACGCATCGGCATCGATTGTTGCCGGCGGACGCATTGTTTGCGCAGTCGAAGAAGAACGCCTGAACAGGATGAAGCACTACGAAGGGTTCCCGTGGCTTGCCATCGATGAATGCCTTCGTATCGCCGGAATGCAGATGAGCGATGTTGATGCAATCGCTGTCGGTTGGCATCCCTGGAAAGGATGGGCGACCCGTATCGGGAAATCCGCGCTCGATAGCCTGCGCTCGCCGCAACACTTCAGACAGAAAGCAGGCCGGGGAGGAAACTACCTCGCCGGTATTTCGCAGATACTACATATTCGAAGAAATGTCAAGTCGCGATACGGGATCGGTGCGCCGGCAATTCATTATGTGCCGCATCATCATGCGCATGCCGCGAGCAGCTACTTCGGTTCGGAGTACGAACGCGCAAATATCATCGTTGCCGATGGAGTCGGCGAGTCGGGCTGTGTCTCGTTTTTCGAAGGGCGCAATAACAAGCTGATCCATCGCCGGGCGATTCGCTATCCTCACTCGCTGGGACATTTGTATGCCTCTGTGACAGCCTTTCTCGGATTTCGCCCGGCCTGCGACGAAGGCAAGGTCATGGCGCTGGCATCGTATGGCAGCGACATGTTCAGGAGCGTCTTCGAGCGGATATGTCCGCTCACCCGCAACGGGCGGGGATTCCGGCTCGATACACGGGTCATCGATTACCATCAGGCAAGGGAAGGCATATTCACCCCTGAATGGCTACGTCTTACCGGTATGACTCCGAGACGCAGGGACGATCCGTTGGAAAAGCGACACGAAGACCTTGCGTGCTCGCTGCAGGCATCCATTGAACGAACGGTGTTCGCGCTTTTGGAGACCGAGTTCGGCGCCGGAAACGGTGTCCCGTTGTGTGCCGCTGGTGGGTTGTTTTTGAATTCGGTGTTGAATGGACGGCTTGTCCGCGAATACACTCCGCACGTATTCATACAGCCCGCATCGGGAGATAACGGCGTATCGATAGGAGCCGCGCTTTACGTAACAGCAAAGCTCGATGCAGAGTACAGGCGTTCGCCGGTGCGGCATTCGTTTTATGGGACTTCATACTCCGAACGGGGAATTGCGGCATCGCTGGAGGCTGTTTCCGAGGACGTACGGCAACCGCATGACCGTGCCGCTTCGATGGCGGAGGACATCGCCGCCGGACTGGTTGTCGCGCGTTTTTGCGGAGCCATGGAATTCGGTCCCCGCGCGCTCGGAAACCGGAGCATTCTGGCATCGCCCTCCCATGCCCACATGAAGGATACACTGAACAGGAAGGTGAAGCACAGAGAGGCATTCCGGCCGTTCGCGGCGGCGATGCTATTGGAGGATATAGGAGAATACTTCGAAACACCGTCGGTATCGCCGTATATGCTTAAAGTGTTTTACTTCAAGCAACACTACCGGGGTATGTTTCCAGCTATCTGTCACGTGGATGGGAGTTGCAGGCTTCAAACCGTAACGAAGGATGGCAATCCCGATCTGTACGAATTACTCATCGCCATGAAGAGGCGTACGGGACACGGAGTAGTTTTGAACACATCCCTGAATGTCGCCGGGGAACCGATTGTCCGGACGCCCGAGGAAGCGCTGCGCCTTCTCCGCGCCACCGACGTGGATGTCCTGTACATGGGACGCTACAGGGTTGAAAAGAAGAGGGAGGAGGAGATAGTGAACGATCGGACTGCCACCACGATCGAAATGTAGTCAAATGAGATGCAGGCACATGAATCGGGCGGAGAAATCTCCGCCCAAGGGATGTACAACTATCTGTTATCCGCAGTTTACTTCACCAACACCAACTTATCCGAGTAGCGCAATTCATTTCCATCGTCGTCCTTGCCGGTGAACGTGTAGATATACGTGCCGGGAGGGAGGGATACATTCTGCCATGCCACGCTGTGACGGCCGATTTCTCCGTCGGCAGGAACCGCCGTTTCAAGGGTCTTGCCGTCGATGGAATGGAGTGTCAGCGTCAATCCGTTGATGCGTTGCGGCAGGGTGTAGGAGAATACTGTTTGTTTCGATACGGGATTCGGGTAGTTGTTCAACTCCAGAATCCAGCTCGGCGTGCAAAGCGGGACGGTTATAGCCGCTGTGTTGTTGAACTCGCAGAATTCCCCGAACACGCCGTTGGGATCGGTGCGGACAAGGAATTCGATGCTCTGCGCCGTGGCGGGTACCGTGAAATCAATGGATGTTGCCGCGCTCGCGCCGCGCGCGATCTGATCGATAGTCTGCGACCCAAGCAGCACAGTATCGCGCTGATTTACGACTGCGTAGAAACCAACGGTAACGTTTCGCGCGTCAGCTTCGCCGCTAATGACAAGCGCCGATAGCGTCAGCAATTTGCCCGGCATCGCTTTCGGCCGCGAGGTCGAGAGCGAAGATGGATGGAAGTCGTACGCGGGAAGATCAAGCCTTTCGGGATCGGGCAGCGTGAATTCGTCCTTATAAAACCTTCCCGAAAGAGTATACACTCCGCTGAATACCGCCGTCATGCTGTTGATCAGCGCGCTGGAATCGTACAGCGGGGCGCAGGCATTGTCGAGCGCGGTAAATGGCAGCGCCACCGATCTGGATTCTCCGGGAACCAGCGAACCGCAATCGACTCTGATAACCCCATCCTCGAATCGGCAATTTGCAGGGAATGCCGCCTCAACGGGCGCGAAGTAGGGTCCCGAATGAATCCGCAATCCGGCGTCCTCCGCCATCGAAGCGCCCTGGTTCGAAATCTCGAACAGCACCTCGATGTTCTTTGGCGAGTACGCATCGAATACCGGAGTGACGCCGGAAACAAACGGTTGTCCATTTACCGTCAACAGGCGTTTGGAAAGCGTCAGTTTCGGACCGACGGTTGCGATGGAAAGCGCTTTGTCGCGCGTTGTCGCTGTTCCAATCGGAGGATAGACGAAATCAAGCTGCTCGTCCTTCGTCAGCTTCAGCGTTTCGTTTGATGTGCGGCTGAGAACAGCGCTTTGTTCGAGAACGTATACTTTTGTCATCTCCGGCGTTGGGAACATACCGAGAGGCGAGAGGTCGACTGTCTCGACACCGGTTGCCCGGTCGAACGATGCCGGAAGACTATTCCTGAGCGTATCGAAATCGCCTCCGCCGACGTTGGCCGCGGACCAGCGGACACGTTCCAGGCCGGTCATTTCCGGCTGATTCATACGCGTTCCAATCGTTGTCAGTCCGCCCTGACCGAGTACCATTTTCCGATATTCGGAAGCGTTCCCTGCGGCATTTTTACGAACGATGCTGAATTTACACGGCGGTACATCGTACGACACTTCGTCGACGAAATCGCCGTTATACGAACGCATGTCGCCCGACAGCTTGAAGTCGATGTCGTAAATGCCGGGACGCAGCGTTTCATCGATGGAAAACAGGAACACAAAGTACGCCCGCCGGGAGGGCTGCATCAGGTTGATTTCATTGCTCATGTTTACGAGCATTTCGCCCTCGGGTTGGTTGAAGCGCCAACCCGTCTGGAACGTGCCGGGATTATCGCCTGCATGTGTGACCGCGCCCGTAACCGGATCTGCCTGAGCCGGCACCAGCGGGCGCGGATAGGACACGTAGCTCATGACCATCTTCGTTGCGCCCATGGATTCAGAAATCACCGGCGTAATATTGGTTTTGACCCAGTTGTAATCGGAGCCGTTCGATGCCTCGATGCGCACTTCGAGGAATGTACCTTCGAGCTGTTTCGGATATCCGGCAAGATCGGGATTTGAGCCGTCTGCGTCAGGCATGAGTGTGATGGTGCGATGATCCGTCGAGGGGTCGATGATGCTGGACCATTCAACCGATGGCGATACGAAGTTGCACGGGTCTTTCCCTCCCGCCGTCGTCGTGATCGCTGCATTCCCATGACCATAGGAGACTGTGTACGGATCGAAGTTGATATCGAAGAAATGCGGTTCGCCCTTGTCTTCGATAATGTGTTTTAGATAAACGGTATCCGCGCCGAACCGCGCGACAGTCGGCGTTACGCTCGATGAGAGCGAGATGTTCATTCCTTCCGAATGCGCGTTCAGGGCGTGCGAGAAGAGAACCCACGGCGAGCCGCCGAAGATTTCCTCCACGACGAGCCAACCGCCTTTGCTAATCGCCACCGATCCTTCGCGACCCGATCCCTGGAACTGCGCGCTGATTGTGATGTGCGTTTTGCCCAGCGTTTCAAAGAAATCGTCGCCATACGTTTCATCTTCGCCCGGATACCAGCCCTTTGTTACCATACCATAAATATCGTCGCGGAAGGGATCGGCGGGATAATCGGGGTATTGCTCGCCGTGCCCAAGCATAAATATATCGTGAAAGAATCCCGTCGCAGAACAGAACCTGTCGCCGCGGTCGTCGATCCAGTCGTCGATTCCGTCGTTGTTGTCGTCGTCAAGCGCCGGTGGAATCAGGAGTTGGGGGATATAGACATGATACGCAAACTGGTCTTCGAGAATTTGAACCTCGTTCGCGGTATGGGGATTTGTCAGCCAGGGAGTGAACGCTTTGCCGTCGATTTGAACGATTCTGTCGATATCGTAGGAGCCGTCATCCTTTTGCGGCAGTGTAATCCGGTAGCCTCCCATTCCTTTGGGGATATCGTACATCATATACCCGAACACGCCGTCGCCCAGGATATGTTCGCCTTCCTGAGCCAGCGAAGGGTCGTTAAAGTCGACATCGTGCCCCATGTTGCGAATCCAATAATAGGAATACTCCGTCGATGCATCGATCTCGAACGTCAGGTTCGCTTTTCCGTAGGCAGGGAGCGCCGTGAGCGTATTCAGCCCGGTGGAATCGGTGATGGTGAAATTATTGGTGATGTATTCGAACTGCAGAGGGTTCGGCAGCGGCGCATAGAATGTGTAGGTCGTTCGTATCGGATAATTGCGTTTTTCGCCGAATACGGTTGTGTATTCGAGGTTACTGTACTGCGACTTCTTGGGCGCGACGTTGTGCATATCGATTTCTTCGCCGCCGAGTGATAGAACGGCAATGAATTCCCGATGCGGCTGCGGGACGGTTCCGGCGCACCGGTCGGTGCCGCGCAGAGCGTACCCCACAGCGGCGGTATCGATAAACGTGAATCCCTCGTAATTATGGATCGATTGATATACAAGCTGAGACCACGCGACGAAGCCTGATCTGTCGCGCTGCATCCAGTGGGTCCACGATGTATCGGCAAGATTAGCGGCATGGACGTCGGGCGAGTATGGATAGAACATACCGTTCACATCCTGATCCAGTTTTCCGTATGCTTCGCCGACGCCGGCGGACATCGGAACCAGGTCGGGCGGATCGACCCAAAGCTCGTACGAGCAGTAGGGATCGAAGTACTGGTATCCGGAGACTTTGTTCAGGTTCCAGGTAAGTTTCCATACACGGATTTTATCGCCCGGCTCTTCGATATCCACAATACCGTCGCCGTCGGTATCCTGCGCACGAATGCCGTCGTGGTCGATATCTTCATAAAGGAAGGCGTTGCCGCTGCGGAGATGCTCCCATGGATTTAGCCAGTACACCGACGTTTCTTCGAGGAGGTATCCCTTCGGGAAGATGGACGCCGTATCGAGCCATGCATCGGGATGACCGTCGGAATCCATGTCGAATTCAGGTGCGTTCTGATCGTTGCTGCCCTTCAGGATATCGACGTATTTACCGCCTGGCGTTTTCAGAATTGGGATGTTCAAGGAGTCGTCGGTCCAGTAAAAGGGAACATCCTTGGGGATGTATTGAACATACGATGTATTCATCGCGGGTGTGCGTTCCTTGTTTTCCATCATCGTGAAAACCTTGAACGGCTGATAATACAGACCGAGGAAATTCTTCCAGTTACAATCTGTATCCGCAACCATGCGGGCAGAAAACATAAGGTCGGTGTAATCGCGGTATTTCCGGTAGGAAACGGCGCCATCGTTGTCGGAATACGAGGTTATGTTGTATGAGGCATACATGTAAGTCGACCACGAAATAAACTCATCGACTTTCTCATGCACGGGATCCTCTGGATCGGGCGTGGCAATCCTGTAAACGATGGTTTTCTCTGAGAAGGGAGGCATCGAGATTCCGCTGAACGAGAGCCATGGGCTATCGTATTCCCACGTAACGCCCGGCGTGACGACGTCAATGAAGGAATAGAAATTACGGATGCTCTCTGCAATCTGTACATCGCGAACTTCTTTTGCAGAGAGGTTCCTGACCAGCACACGCACTTCAAGCGTATCTCGCCTGTCGAATGAGACAGCATTTTTCCCGGCATTCAGAGAATCGGGTACTTCGTTATAGATAGACCGCGTGACATCGATATTTGCAGCAAATGCATACATAACGGCATTCAAGGTCCAGAGCAATTGACGCGCTCCGCTTAGCGCGGTTACGTGTTGAATGCTGTTCGAACCGCCCACAGCCGGAAGCGCAGTATTGCAGACAAGTCTTCCGCCCATTGCTGCGTTTCCGGTAACGGAGAACACGACTGGATTGGTTGTTCCGTGAAGTGTTGCGATGATGTCCGCGCTCGGCGCGTTGATTGAAGGCACATTGTTCGCATGAATGGCAGCGGTCCCTTCAGCCGAAAAGCTGACGGGATGAGAAGAGGGAAGCACGTCCACCTGGATGTCGCCGCTGCCCGGATCGGACGGCGTGGCATTGGAATAATCAACCGTTCCCTGCGGCAGCACGCCGAGAAGCTCGGCGACGTACACAGCGTTGCCTTCGGTGTAGATGGTCCCGCCGCGGTTGAGGAACGAAATTAACCGCTGTTTCATGGACGGGTATGCGTTGAAGATACTGTCGATGTAAAACCTTGCGTTCGTTCCCTGTTGAGCGAATGCGGGAACGATGAGCAACTGCGTCGACCAGGCGATTCCGTTTGTATCTATTTCCTTTTCGTCAATGTATACCGTGGAGTTCGGGAGCAGATAGGATTGAAAGAGATTCCTGAAATACACCGCTTCCCATGATACTGTCGTGTTGTTCTGCCGGATGCCGCTGCGGAAGACGGCAATGGAATTGGAATACGCTTTATACGCGATGGCGCTGTGTTGTTGCGATTTCCAGTCGTACCCGGAATAAGGCAGCGCGTTCAACGAGGCATACTCCGAAGGCAGTATATCGGAGAAGACAAAACCGCCTTGTCCCTGACCGGACCTGATCCAATACACCGAACACTCGCCCCACCTCGGATAGAGAATGGTATCGAGCGTGCTGTTCGTGAAGCGGTAATCGGAATTGGATTGGCTGAAGACGAACCGGTAGGTTTTGAGGAAATCGAGTTGCGTGGTATCTGTCGGAAGAATCATGCCCTGACCGGCGGCGATTCCGGATAGGGAGAAAACGAGGGAGACGATAACTGCAAGTTGGTGAACATACACCCGTTTCATATCCGCTCCTCTGAAATGTGATGCGCTGGTAGCTACGCTCTGCGTTGCACGAAACACGCGCACATACACTTCTGCGCGATGTTCCCCCCGCAACAACAGATGCCGAATACCGGCAATATAAGAGTTAAATATCTCATAAAAGAGAGGGGACGCGTTTGGGCAGAATGATTCGTCCGGCAGGTGACCTGGGATCTACAACGTGACTAACTTCCATTTGGAACGCGAAATACCCATAAATAGCTACTGAAAACGGTTACGCAGGTTGAATAAATGCAAAAGTTGCACGTAATTAGTGCGTTACTCACTTGCGTTGTGGACCGCCTACATCCAACGAGTGAGCGGCACAACCCAAACAGGGGTGTTCAGATTCTCCGATGGCGCGGCGCTCAGAACCGCCGGAACGGAAAGTCTGCCATACTTCCTCTATTCCGGCGGAACCGGGAGAGCGTATTACGCTTCTCATACTGTCGGCGCGCTCAGTAATTGGTACCTTTATGGAGGAGCGCAGTCTGTCAGAGGGGCGTCGCAGGGAATATCCCAATACGGTAATCTTATTTATCAGGGGTCAGGATCGAAAACGCAAACGGGGGCTGTTACAATTGCAACGTCGTTGACAAGAACATCTCCGACGATTGCATCGAGCGGTGGCAATATACTCACCTACATGCCCGGCGCGACGTTGAGATATCTGCTTTCGGATTCTACCGGATCCGGATTTCAGACGACACAGATCACCGCTTCGGATGAATTTCCTGTCGTTAATGGTCCGACGATCGTATCGATAGAAAACAGCCTCGACGTGACGCTCCATGCGAACAGGACAGTGAGCGGAACATTCCGGTTCGTGGAAGGCAACATGATACTCGACGCAAACAATCTTACCATCGGATCGGTCGGAACAATAACAGGAGCAGGTTCATCGAGCCATTTCGTTACCAACGCGACGGGTGCACTGGTAAAACAAGACCTGGGAAGCGCAGCATTTCAATTTCCAATCGGACCCGATGCAGGTTCCTATAATCCTGTTACCATCGTGAATTCCGGTACGGTCGATACGTATTCAGCGCGTGTACAGTCATGGCTTACCTATATGCCGTACGATCCTACCCGGATTGTAACCCGGCAATGGACGCTCGACGAAGCATCACCCGGCGGCTCGGTTCTGGGCGCGTCATTCCGATGGAACGCCGCCGAACAGGGAGGGATGTTCTCGCCCGCATCACCTGTCTATGTCATGCGGTCACTTTTCGGGGGATGGGGCGAATATTTTGCCGCATCTGTTTCAGGGTCGAATCCCGCAACTGCTTCTGTCTCCGGCATAACCTCGCTTTCTGATTTTCATGTTTCGAACGACTCGTATTTGCCCGTCGAGCTCGATTCGTTCTCGCTTTCAGTAGAGGCGAACAGCGCAGTTCTGAACTGGAGAACAGCATCGGAATTGAACAACCGCGGCTTTTCCATTCTCCGCAGCTGGAATAACAGCGACTGGGAAGAGATCGCATTTGTCGAAGGCCGAGGTACGACGACGACGCCGCAGGAATACAGCTACACCGACGATCTTTCCGGCAAATGCATTATCAGACCTGTTGGATACTATATGTTACGGCAAATGGATATACTGGGAAGCTGGAAGGACAGCGAAGTGTTGCCGGCGGTGTTCGGAAGGCAACAAAAAATCGGAACCGCGTACGTTTTTCCAGCGCCGTGCCACAGCGTTGCCTGGCTGGCATGTTCCATATCGATGCCTTCCCCTTTACGCGTCGAGTTGTACTCCGCGTCGGGTGAATTACTTCAAACAGTATTCGATGGTTTCGCGGGAAGTGTGGGCACATATTCCATCCGGCTCGATTGCAGCAACCTGTCCGACGGTCTCTACTTCTGCCGTATTGTCAGCGGTTTGGATACGCGGATCGCGAAATTTCAGGTATTTCGATAGAAAGCATCGATTCCCGCGACTTCACAGAAAGTAAGCAGCATTTCTCGATGAACCCATAAATGTACAAACAGTCCGGGGAACCGGACTGTCTGTACTCTTTTCTTTCCAATTTTTTGTAGCGGGGGCTGGACTTGAACCAACAACCTTCGGGTTATGAGCCCGACGAGCTACCAATTGCTCCACCCCGCGATGGGTCTACAAATATAGGGCGAAATATCGCCCAATCCAAAAATATTGAATATTTATTTTCAAAAAGCCTATTTTGGTTCATTAATCCTGTTTTTGTGTGCATCGATGCATATCATCCTTCTGGACAACTACGATTCGTTTACCTACAATCTGTACCATTTGCTCTCGGAATTCACGACCTCGATAACCGTGGTGAGGAATGATGAGGTTGGGATAGACGATATTACGCGCATGCAGCCCGAGTTTATATGTCTCTCTCCGGGTCCGAAAGATCCGGCGCACGCAGGGGTATGTAAAGAGGTCGTCGAATTCTTCGCCGGAAAGACGCCGATCCTTGGCGTCTGCCTGGGAATGCAGTGCATCAACGAGGTCTACGGCGGCAAAACCGTTCATGCTCCCGAACCGGTGCATGGCAAGACCTCGGATGTCTATCACGACGGTTCAGGAATGTACAAGGGGATTCCCTCTCCGCACAAGGCGGCGAGGTACCATTCGCTTCGAGTAAAGATTGAGTCCGGCGATCTGATTCCAACCGCGCACACGGATGATAGGATCGTAATGGCGTTGAGGCATAAAACACTTCCGGTGTTTGGAGTACAGTATCATCCGGAGTCTTTTCTAAGCGAATATGGGAAAGAGCTTCTCGCCAATATATTTGGGATGAGTTTCCATGGGTAGGCTTTTCTTTTCTTTGATCGCTTTGGTTGGCGCGAGTTTCTTCCCGCAGGGTCTTACAGGTCAAACAAATGAATTCAAGGAGCTGTGGTTGCAGTCTGCAATAACTGTACGCGAAGATGTCTCACCACAGTGGCCCTCGTTGTCGGATAACGGCGAATGCGGATGGCTGTGCGAACTTCTGACCCCCGCCCAGGATACCCTGCCTGCGCTGACGAAACTCGCGTGGCTCTTCGGCTCGAGCGCGGCGTTTGCGCTATTCGATTACGTCGGATTTAATTATACGGCGTCAACCGATAAATCAATGTTGCCGCTATACAGGGCGCTGCAGGCATCGGTACAAACCGGGATCGTCTACTATCTGTTCAAGAATATCAGTCTAGGAACGGCGGCGGGATTTACCGTCATCTGGTGGACCTTCGGAGACGATTTCCTCTACTACGGATACGCCGAACTTTTTAACCCGGGGCCGCCATGGGAAAGCCGCGGAAATATGAATATCAATGTATTCGGCAACCATTGCACCTGGGCATATTGGACTCCTATCGGAATAGCAAGGGGAGTGAAAAGGAACAAGGTCATCGCAGGCGACACGCTCCTCGCTCAGGCGTTGGCAGGCGCAGCCCTCGGCGTTACATTCACGGTTTCTTTTTAACGCCGAAGTACTCCCGCTTTTGAAGGTTCCTTCGAAAATCTGATATTTCAGCATGAATTCTCTACGGCAGATTCCAACCATATCGATTATTGAAACGCGTTGCGAAGAGAAGAGCGGCGTCTATTCGGACGACGATTTCTTTCGGTTGTTCGCTTCTGCGACGGCATCGAAACAGCGGGTCATGTTGCGGAGCGGGGGGAATGTAGAGCAGGGAAGGTACTCGATTGCCGCATGGGATGAACTGGCATCTATCGAAGGAAAAGGGCGCCAAATACACATCCGGACGGGTGCAATCAGTTACCGTTTCGAACACGTCTCGCCGGTCGATTCGCTCGATTCCTTTGCGCGCTCCATTTCCTGGGAATGCACGTCCGATGATGCGCCGTTTCAGGCGGGATTATTGGGATACATCTCGTACGATATACGGCACGATATCGAGCGTCTTCCTCAACAAGCCGTCGACGATCTCAACCTGCCCGATTTGTGGTTTCTAGTCCCCGCCAATGCGCTGGTTCACGACCGGGTAACGGGAAAAGTGACATCGCGCGAGTTCAGGCTTGTAGAAATTGGAAACGATGGCGAGTATTCTGCAACGATTCCTGATTGGAGCGCACTGCGTGCGCGTAGTGCGCATCCGGCGGCTCTCGAAGGAATGGAGATGAAACGGGAACGCTATTTCCAAGCGGTGGAATCGATACGGGAGTATATCCGGAACGGCGATGTCTACCAGGTGAACTTCGCGCACCGGTTTGTCTACCGGCAGCCGCCCGATCCGTTGGAGCTCTGGCGGTTGTTGTACGAAGCAAATCCTGCGCCGTATTTCGCCTATTTGGAAACGTCCGCGCAAACGATACTTTCGACGTCGATGGAAAAGAGTATGACAAAAAGAGGGATGAGGATAATCTCTCAACCAATAAAGGGGACTCGCAAACGCGGATCGAATCCGGCGGAAGACGCTGCGATGGTCGAGGAACTTCGGAGCGACGCAAAAGAAGACGCCGAGCTCTCGATGATCGTCGATCTGGTACGCAACGATATCGGGCGCGTGGCGGCGAACGGCGGCGTGCGTGTCGCGGAACACAAACGGCTGGATTCCTATGCCAACGTACATCACCTGTCGTCGATTGTCGAGGGCATTCTCAGGAAGGATGCGGGATTGAAAGATCTCATTCGCGCGATGTTGCCCGCCGGCTCCATCACCGGCTGTCCGAAGATCAGAGCGATGGAAATCATCGACGAGCTTGAACCGGTCGTACGGCACATCTACACGGGAGCTATCGGTTACATCGGCGCCGGCGGCGATTTCGATTTCAGCGTGGCAATCCGAACCGCTCTTTGCACAGGAGGAGTCTTGTATTTTAGCGTCGGCGGTGGTATCGTGTATGATTCGATTCCTTACCGCGAATTCCAGGAAACGTTACACAAAGCCGGCTCGATGCTATCGGTGCTGAAGGAAAATGAATGGATCCATTGATACAATCGAACGAACAACCTGAAAGAATTGTCTGGCTCAACGGAGCCTACCTGCCGGTAACCGAAGCGCACATCTCCCCGTTCGACCGGGGCTTTCTCTACGGCGATGGCGTGTTCGAAACAGTACGCGGCGATTACGGCGCGCCGTTGTATCTTGCCAACCATATTGCCCGTCTCGTTTCGGCGGCGGAGCTTTTGAAAATGACCGTCGATGCAGGGTACGACTGGAAGGAAGTCTTCAGGCAAATACTGATCCGGAATCGCTATACCGACCGTGTTGCACGGATGAAAATTATTGCGTCCCGGGGTATTCATCATGGTCTCGATCTGAGAGAAACGGATTCTCCGACGATTCTGGTCTACGCAAATACTTACACGATACCGGAAAAAAAATATAGACACGGGTGGAAGCTCCACATGGTCCGCGACGGGTACGCGCCGCGGCTGGCAAAAATCAAGTCGCTCAATTATCTCTACTATCTATATATCAGGCAGCAGGCGATCGATGCACATTGCGACGATGCGTTGATAATGGACGAACGCGAGCAGGCCACGGAAACCGCCACCGGTTCGCTGATGTTCCGGACGAACGGCGAATGGTGGATTCCGTCGGCGGAATACCAGCTTCAGGGACTCGCCAGAAGCCATGTTATTTCCATCCTCAAGGAACAGGGACACAATGTCGAGCAGCGCGACGCGACCATCGCAGCAATGTTATCTGCTGAGACGATCTGGGTGCTCAATTCAATGATCGGCATCATCCCGATAACGGAAGTATCGGGGTATCCAGTCAAAGAACCGATGTTTGAAGAAGCTGCAAAGCTCAGGTCGTTGCTGTTCTCGCGCGGTAAACAGGACGCCTTGTACCTCCTCACGAACAAAAAATAATCCCGATAATTGCAAATATTGCAATTATCGGACCTGCGTGGTCTTGAATCGACCCATAGTTTTGTTGATTTTGCCATTGGTTTTCAAGGCAGGATTTTCTCAAAATTACGGGTGGTGTTATGCTTGAACAGGTACTGTTTATTGTTATCCCTATGGCAGTGGGGATAACATTCGGGTACATCACAGGAGGTTTGATCCGGGAACGGCTCGATGCATTCATTCATGCGAGACATGAACAGGCATTTCTTGCGCGAATGAATTTTGCATTGCTTCTGGCGCTGGCGCTTTCGCTTCTTTTTGTATCCGCGTTTACCATTCTTATTTATTCAATCGGCGGGACGCTTGAGGTAATCGATTTTGTACCTGGCGAAAAATCGATCTTCTTCTCGGCGCTTCAACTGGTCGGATATGCAATGGGTTTCATCGGTTTGCCGGCAGGGGCAGGCTTGATGCTAGCCCAGTTCAAAGGCGATTGGAATAGGCGGCAACAGGAACGCAGCGAATTCAGTGCGGTCGCCGCGCGTCAGTAGAATCTCTCTTCGACATAACGCAGTACCTCCGGTAGTGGGCAACCAGCCGGAGGTATTTTATTGCTCATAACTGGTGCTTCGTGCAAGTTTGAAATCGTACGCCGTTTTCCGCGTCAGGTCTGCGATGGCAACATTATAGTCGATCAGCGCTTCCAGCGCGCTGAGACGAGCCTGGAGAAGCCTGCTTTGGGACTGCGCGAGTTCCGTTGCGCCGATGGTTCCGACTTCAAAACGTTTCGTGTTGATGTCGTTCGCTTTTTCTGCGACAAGTCTTGATTTATACAGCACTTCCACACGACGTGCGGATGATTCAATTTGCCGTACAAGATCGCGGATTTCCTGCTCCACGCGGAGTTCCGTCCGTTGCGCCTGGAGTTGAGCGGTCTGCAGCCGTGCCTGCGCTCCCTGGACATCTTCCGAATGCTTTCCCCAATCGAATACCGGCACGGTCAGCGTGAACATCGCTCCCCGTGTGTCCCGGATATCGACGAGCAACTGGTTCAATTTGTCGTCGTTATTCGAAAATCCGTAACTGAATGTGAGGTCGCCCCGGATGGTCCGTTGTGCTTCCACTTCTTCAAGGGACGCTTCGCTGCGTTCGATGTTATTATACGCACGCTTCAGGTCGACGCGGGTTCTTTTTGCTTCGCCGATCGCCTGATCGACATCGATCGGGAAGGTTGTGAATGTTGTATCCGTCAGAACAAGCTTGAGATCGCTGTCCAGAGGGAGGCCGACCAGCATTTTATATGTATTTGCTTCCGACATGCTCTTGTTCTCGGCGCTGAACAGGTCGTTTCGTGCCGTTGCGAGGTCAACTTCGAATTGCAGCGCTTCCACCTCCGCGATAAGTCCCGATTTATACTTCCGTTGTGCGGTAGTGTAGGATTCATCCTGCTGTGCGACGCGGTCGCGTTGAATCCGCTCCTGCTGCTGGGTTGAGTAGAGTCGGTAAAATCCTTCGGTAACGTTATAGACGAGGTCCAGCGTTGCGCGCCTGTAGTCCGCGAGGGCTTCTTCGTAATCGATCTGCGCGCGGCGGAGGGATAGAGCCTGGCTGTTCGGAACAAAAAGCGGCTGGCGCAACACGATCGAGACGTTGGAGAAATATTCCCTATAGTATCCTTCGTCGAGGCTCTCTCCGCTCTGGTCCTGGCGGTACAGCGAACCGGAGATGGAAAGACGGCTGTTTGTCCAGATGACAGGCTGGTCGATGCTGAGCCTGCCTGTCCATTGCAAGCGTTCGAGCGGATAAAACTCGAGCCTGCCCGTTTCGGTATTGAATTGCTGATCGAGCCGGCGGTAGTAATCCGGCGCATCGAACGAGAGATCGATGGTCGAATACAGGCTTTTCCTTGCTGCTTCGGCAGCCGACTCGGATGCCTGGAGTTGCAGTTTCGCGATATGCGCGTCAAAGCTGTTTTCGATAGCTGTCGAGATGCATTCTTCGAGGGTGATGATTCGTTGCGCCCGGATGTGGGATGCTGATACCAGGAGAATGATGACGATCGATGCCAGGCGTACGATACCTGAAACGGCGGAATTTTTCATATAAAATGTAGACGGTTATTCATAACGTAACGACTCGATAACATCGGCATCGGCTGCCCGTTTCGCAGGATAATAGCCGAAAATGATACCCGTTGCAGCAGCAACGGTAAACGCAAGCAGAATGGAAAACACATTGATCACCGTCCGCCATCCTGCATAAATCGTGATTGCTGTGGTCAGTCCCCAGCCGAGGAAGATACCCAGCAATCCTCCGAGAATGGAAAGCATCGTCGCTTCGGCAAGAAACTGAACTACAACCATTGCCCGTGTTGCGCCGATAGCGCGGCGGATGCCGATTTCGCGGGTACGTTCAAGCACCGAAGCCAGCATGATGTTCATAATGCCGATGCCGCCGACAAGCAGCGATATTCCGGCAATCGCGCCCATGACGATGTTGAAGATTTGCTGTGTTTTCTGGCTTTGTTCGATCAGTTCTTCGGGTACGGTAATCGTAAAATCTTCCTGATGATTATGCCGTTGAACCAGGATCCGCCGTATCACCGCGGAAGCTTCTTCAATCGGGGTTTGCTTATCGATCTGCACCGCTATCTGATTTACCATATCTCTATTTTCGAAGCGGTCGCCTCCAGAGCCAAAAAAACGTCCGCGGGATTCGGTTTCTTCTATTTTCGGTGCTTTCCTTGGGAATTTAGCTATCGCTGTTGTGATAGGGATGAACACGACGGAGTTGACCGACGGCACATCGACGCCCTGCAGCGTCGAGGCTTTGCGTTCTTCGATCGCCCCGGCAACGGTGAACCAATGATCGTTCAGTTTGACAAGTTTGCCGATGGGGTTGGTGAATCCGAATAATTCCTTCCGTACATCGCTGCCGATCACGCATACATTTGCATACATACTCAAATGAGCTGGAACAAGAAACGCGCCTGCGCTTGGCCGTATATTGAAAATCGATGCAAAATCGGGAGTTACCCCGATCAACATCGCTTTGATTTTTCCTTCGTACGTCCGCGCGTCCGCCTCAGTCTCCCAACTTGTCGCGATTCGTTCGTCGAAACCACAAATCTGGCCGATAGCATCGGCATCTTTCTGAGTGAGCCCCATGGGACGGGTTTTCTTCTGTTCGTCGGAACCGGCATTCGTATCGGGCTTTTTCGACCGGATGATAATATTCCGCACACCGAGGACTTCGATTTGCTCAAGCGATTCCTGACGCGCCCCTTCGCCGATTGACAGCATCGAGATCACCGCGCCGACGCCGAAGATAATTCCCAGCATCGTCAGCAACGAACGCGTTTTGTGCGTGTTCAGGCTTTGCAGCGCGATGATCAGCGTTTCCCGGTACTTCGAGTAAAAGTTCTTCATGACGAATTATTCCGATCCCGAGGGCGCTTTGACAGTCTTCGGTTCATCCGCCTTCGCTTTCTCTTCTTCCGGACTTTCCTCCGGATTGCGCAGCGCGACGGCATCGCCTTTGTTGAGACCCTTTTTAACGACGACAAAATTATCGTTTTTTGCGCCCAGTTTTACCTCGGTTTTATCGAAGCCGCTGCCGTTCTTCACATATACCCACGTTTTGTTTTCCTCTTCGAACACGCTGACGATTGGGATGTACAGAACACTCTTTATCGTTTCGACCACCACCTTGTTTGTCGTGGTAATGCCCGGTTTCATGAAATCGGACGTATGAAGAAGGTCGACGACGATATCGAACACCTTCACGCTCGATCCCGACGCCTTTTCCCGCCCGATCTGCGAAACGGAAGATATCACGCCCTTGAACTGTTTATCCGGGAATGCGTCCGGGTTGACAAGCACAGATTGGCCTTTCTTTACCTTGGCGATGTCCATCTCATTGATGTTCATCTCAATCTGCGCTTCAGAAAGATCGGGAAGGCTGATTAGAGGCATTGAACGCCACGGTTGATCGCCGACGGCGATTTTTCTGCCCGTCGACCAGTTGCTCTCATACACTACCAGGCCGGAAATGGGTGCTTTTACGCTGAGATTCTCCATCTCCTTCGTTACTTCCTCGAGGTTCGACCGGATCTGTCCGATCTTGAGCTTGAGGTTGTTGAGTTCGGACTTTCGAATAATGCTTTTGTTATCCTGGTTGTTTTTCGATTGTTCGAACGCCAGTTTCGCGCGTTCGAATTCGAGATCCGCCTCGCGTTTTTTCGCTTCAGGTTCGAATTGCATTCTATTGCGTGCAATTTCAGCGAGCTGAAAATTGAGTTTCGCGGTTTCGAAATCCGTTTTCGCCTGCGCTTCGTCTGCCGACTGCTGCGCCTTCAGTTTATCCATATCAGCCAGGACCGCCTTCAGTTCGTTTTGTTTTTCCTCGATGTTCCGCAATGCGGTGCTCGGATCGAACCGGACGAGGATGTCGTCTTTTTTTACGATCGTGCCTTCGGGAGCGAGATACACAATCTGAAGATTGCCCGATGCCTGCCGCGGAGCGGTTACAGTCGATGAGTTCTTGGCGCGTACTGTACCGCTTTCAATAACATAGATTGAGAAATTGCCTTTCCTGACCTCCGCCGTCGGCACGCCGGGATCGGAAGATGGGTAGAACCAAGCGACGAGTATGATAAGAAGAAGTATCGAGCCGGCGATGATAAGATTTCGTTTCATAATTCAAAAACCGGATAGCTAAAAGAGATGATGATTTGACGGTATGAACGTATACATGTTCCTTTGGATGCCGTTTATTGCTTCGACAATACGAAGTATTTACCCGGCAACTGGCGTACGACGCCTTTGAACTCAAGTTGCAGAAGATGTATCAACAACTCGGCGGTATTCCTGCCGGTTGCCCCGGCGAGCGCATCGATATGTACCGGTTCGAGCGAGAGCGCTTCCATGATGACGCCTTCTTCCATCGTAAGCTGCACGGGCGGGGCGGACGACCGGGGTTGAGTGCCGGGACGCAACGCTTCGATTACATTATAAATATCCTCTACATTCGTCACCGGCGTCGCGATATTCTTCTTAATGAGTTCGTTCGTGCCTTCGGATTTCGAACTGAAGATATTGCCCGGCACGGCGAACACATCCTTATTCTGGTCGAAGGCAAAGTGGGCGGTTAACGTTGCGCCAGAGCGTATCCCCGCTTCGACGACCAAGGTGCCGAGAGATAGTCCGCTGATGATGCGGTTTCGGCGCGGAAAGTTGGAGGCATCGGGTTTTGTGTCGGGCAGGAATTCCGAGATCAGCGCGCCGCGCTGTTCAATCTCAGAGGCGATTTTCTTGTTCGAGAAGGGGTAGATGACATTCACTCCGCTGCCCAGGACCGCTACCGTCCTGGCGCTGTTTGCCGTCGCACGGTGGTGGGCAATCGTATCGACGCCTATTGCCAATCCGCTGACAATCGTGACCCCCGCCTGAGCCAGCGCATCGGCGAAATGCGCCGTTGCCTGACGTCCGTAGTCGGTAGGTTGCCGGGTTCCGACAATTGCGAGCGAGCGTTCATCCTGCTCCGTAAACGAACCCTTGCAAAAAACATACAGAGGAGGGTCATAGATTTTCCGAAGCGGCGCCGGATAGTCTTCGTCCTCGATTGTCAGGTAGCGTGTGTTATGCTTTTCGCAGTACGAGGAAGCGCGTTCAACTGAACGCTCTATTTCATCGAGCAATGCCGAATCGTGGAGATTGGAGTGCAGTTGTTCCGCAAGAGTTTTCTGAATTCCTTCCACAGCAATAAGATCCTTGATCGATGCCTTTATCAACCCACCGAAGGATCCCGTTTCCCGCAACAACGCCTTTCCACGGTTGACGCCGATATTTGGCAGAAGCGAAACGCGCAGGTAATCGTAAGACATGTCTGACATTGCAGTCCCGGTGAAATGTACAATACAGAGCGGAATCAAGCCCTCCGTTGTCTCAAAAATACCGTGACTTTGGTTATGCAGCAAATGCAATGCCGAACTTAAAAGTTCATTTGCACTGTGATTCGTAATTTTCTATGTTCCTGTAACGTTTGGCACGAAAATTATTGAGCAGGCAGATCCTTGGAACAGCAGGAATATACCATCGACCGGGCGATTCTTTCGGCGAACTTTGCATGCGATCTTCGTCAATGCAAAGGCGCGTGTTGCACCCTTCCGGGTGGAACAGGCGCACCGTTGCTTGAGGAAGAAATCCCGATGATAGAACGGGCGTATCCGGCGGTAAAACACCTGTTACCCGAAAAACATGTTCTGACCATCGAAAAACACGGACTTATCGGCGGACGGCAGAGCGCCCGCTGGGTGCAATGCATCGGCGATGAGGCATGCGTGTTCGTTCGGTATGAAGACGGGATCGCAAAATGCGCAATCGAACGCGCATTTTACGACGGCATTTTCGACTGGAGAAAGCCGCAGTCGTGTCACCTTTTTCCGATTCGCGTTTCCGGAAGAGCGAGAAATATCCTCAGACTTGAATCGTTCATCGAATGCTCTCCGGCATTTGAACGGGGCGATAAAGAGCAGATCGCTCTCGTTGATTTCGTCGAAGACGCGCTTGTACGAGCCTTCGGAGAGGAATTTGCCGGTTCTTTAAAGCAAAGAGCGGATCGGGAACGTTTAACGGCACAGTAGCAGCTTTCGGATTGTACGTATGCTTCAACTCAACCAGACTCAGCGGCTCCAGCAAAAACTTTCACCGGCACAGGTGCAGTATCTCAAGATCCTGCAATTGCCCCAGCTTGCGCTGGAACAGAGGATTAAAAACGAACTCGAACTAAATCCATTGCTGGAAGAGGGGATTGAACAGGAGGAAATTCTCCAGGAAGAACCCGAGATTTCGTTGGAACAGGAGAAGCCCGAAACAAACGAACCGGAAGAAATTGTCCGCGAATTCGACGATGCTATTACCGTCGAAGTCAATACCTCGAAAGACGACGAGTATCTCGATCATGAAATCAGAGAACACCGGGATGAAGAGACTTCCTGGGAGGAGTTTTTCGAAAACAACGAAGGCGCTGCCAGCGTCAATTACTACGATAATGAAGACGACCGGGAGTTTGCGACACCTGCGGATGTCACGATGACCGAACGCCTTATCGACCAGTTGCGGATGCTCCACCTCAGCGAAGCCGATACGGCGCTGGGCGAGGAAATCATCGGAAATCTGGACGACGACGGGTATCTGAGGCGGGAATTGTTCGAGATTGTCATGGACGTGAATCTAGAATACCACCTCAATCTTTCACTCGACGATGCGGAGGAAGTACTCAAGAAGGTTCAACGGTTGGAGCCTCATGGAATCGCGGCTCGCGACCTGCGCGAATGCCTGCTCGTCCAGCTTGAAACGATGCCGAACCAATCGACGGCGCGCATTATTGCGATACGGATTTTACGGGAATGCTACGAAAGCTTCGCGAAAAAGCACTTCGACAAAATCAAGGCGGAGCTTCATATCGGCGACGATATGCTGAAAAAGGCATTCGATATCATCAGGCATCTAAATCCGAAACCCGGCGAAGGTACAATTGAAGCCGAAACCAATTATATTACGCCCGACTTCTTTGTGACGCGCGATAAGGATGATTTCATTATCACGTTGAACGATTACGGGATTCCGCCGTTACGGGTCAGCAAGGCATACAAGCAGATGCTGACTACCAGAAACAACCGAATCCCGGCCGATGCGAAGCAGTTCCTCCGGCAGAAGATGGAAACTGCGAAATGGTTCATCCAATCGATCTATCAGCGGCGGCAAACCATGCTTGCAGTGATGCAGACGATTATCGAAAAACAACGGGCATTCTTTATGTACGGTCCCGGCAACCTTCGGCCGATGATCTACCGCGATATCGCCGAGGAAATTGGTATGGATATTTCGACAATCTCGCGCGTAGTGAACAGCAAGTATGTTCAGACGGAATGGGGGGTATTCGAACTTCGGTTCTTCTTCAGCGAAGGAATTCCTACCGCATCCGGTGTCGACGTTTCGAACAAGGAAGTGAAAAGCATTCTAAAACAGATAATCGACAGCGAAGACCCCAAAAAACCGCTCAGCGACCAGGCAATTATGAAAATTCTCCAGAAACAGGGGTTCGATATTGCCCGCCGCACGGTGGCAAAGTACCGCGAAAGCATGGGTATCCCGGTTTCGAGGCTCCGCACGAAGATTTCATAAACAGGAACCAACCGCTTCATGTCTCACGAAAATTCGTTTTCTGGTTCGCTCATTCGGGCGACCACCGTTGTCGGCGTTATCCGGAATGGACGCGCCGTTCTCGGTTCGGATGGTCAGGTGACCTTCGGCCAAACGGTGATGAAACACAACGCAAAAAAAATCCGCAAACTCTATCACGATAAGGTTCTCGCAGGATTCGCCGGTTCTGCCGCCGATGCCTTTACGCTTGTCGAGCGTTTCGAGGAACAGCTCGAGAAAACGCGAGGAAACCTGCAACGCGCAGCGGTTGAACTCGCCAAGAATTGGCGTATGGATAAATACCTGCGAAGGCTGGAAGCGTTGCTCGCTGTGATGGATAAAGAAACCGCGCTGATCATTTCGGGCACGGGCGATGTAATTGAACCGGACGACGGTATCATCGCCATCGGGTCGGGTGGAAGCTACGCTCTTGCAGCCGCAAGAATGCTGATGAAGCATACCGATCTACCGGCACAGGATGTCGTGCGGGAATCGCTGCTCACAGCGTCGGAAATTTGCGTGTACACGAACAACCACATCGTTATCGAAGAGCTGTAAATAAGATGAACGAAGAACATTTTCTCTCGATGCAGGAGAGCCTGACTCCGCACCGTATCGTGCAGGAGCTGGACAAATATATTATCGGCCAAAATGCCGCGAAAAAGAGCGTGGCGATAGCCCTGCGAAACCGGTGGCGCAGACAGCAGGTCGCTGGAGCGCTCCGCGATGAAATTATGCCGAACAACATTATTCTTATCGGTCCGACGGGAGTCGGTAAAACGGAAATCGCGCGCAGACTCGCAAAGCTCGCCGGCGCACCGTTCGTCAAGGTCGAGGCGTCGAAATTCACTGAAGTCGGATATGTCGGAAGGGATGTGGAATCGATGATCCGCGATCTCACTGAATACGCCGTCAATCAGGTGAAGGAGGAAAAGACCGTCGAGGTACAAGAAAAGGCTGAACGAATGGCGGAAGAGCGGATTCTGGATTTGATCTTTCCCATGAGACCCGGCGACGAGGAGTCGGAACCCCTCAAATCGGAAACAAGAGAAAAGCTGCGCGCCCAGCTCCGCGCCGGATCGCTGGACGATCGGCAAGTGGAAATCGACGTCGCCGCTTCGTCGACGCCGATGATGCAGGTCTTCGGACCGATGGGGTTGGAGGATATGGGCGTCGATCTGCAGAACATGCTCGGCAATATGATGCCCAAAAAACGGAAGCATAAAAAGGTCCCCATCCGCGAAGCAAAAACGCTCATTCGCGACGAAGAAGCGCAAAAGCTGATCGATCTCGAATCGGTCAACAAAATTGCCATCGAGCGGGTAGAAAACTCGGGCATCGTCTTCCTCGATGAAATCGACAAGATTGCCGGAGGTCCGCAGAGCGGCGGTACGATCGACGTTTCGCGCGAAGGAGTCCAACGCGATTTGCTGCCGATTGTCGAAGGCAGCACCGTGAATACCAAATACGGAATCGTTAAAACCGACCATGTGTTGTTCATCGCATCGGGCGCTTTTCATGTTTCGAAGCCGTCGGATTTGATTCCGGAACTGCAGGGACGTTTTCCCATCCGCGTGGAATTGCAAAGTCTCTCTGTCGACGATTTCGTTAAAATTCTCACGCAGCCGGAAAACGCATTGCTCAAACAATATGCGGCGCTAATGAAAACCGAAGGCTTTACTCTCGAGTTCACCGACGACGGTATCCGCGCAATTGCGCAGATCGCAGCAGAGGTGAACGAGAATGTCGAAAACATCGGCGCGAGAAGGCTGCATACCATTTTAACGACCATTCTCGAAGAAGTGCTGTACGATATTCCGGATCATACACCCGCCACCTCGATAGTCGTCAACGCAGCCCATGTCGAGGAAAAACTGTCCGGCGTCGTGAAGGACCGCGACCTTAGCCGTTATATTCTGTAGGTAGTCCATGAGTCAGGTAACAACGTCCCCGCTTTCAAAACTCTACCGTTTTGCCCTGGTCGTTTTTGCATTCGGCGTCATTTTCTGGATCGGAGGTTCTCTTATCCGGGCGTTGATTGCAAACGAATTTTACATACCCGGAACAGTCGAATACGATACGTCGCTCACGCTGGACGAGGAGTTTCAGTTGTTCAATCTCGTGAGCTCGTCGTCAATCGTCGTGCTGGTGGCATACGGATTAGTTCTGCTATCGTCGATCTATCTTATCGCAAAATTTCCAGGTAAAAGAAAAGAGAACGGCTGGCTGATTTTGTCGGCAATACTGTTCTACCTCTTCGTGCCCGTGGAGCTTTTTACCGCATATCTGGATATCGAATACCTGCTGCTCTGGGATCGAGCAATGTCGGAATTCGCCAAGCTCGATGTGCTGAGCATCCTCAGCTATAATACGCAGTTGAAAGAGCTGTTAAGTCACCGGGTCAGCGCGTTGAGCGGAGTGCCCATCATTGCAATGCTCTGTTACTACACCGCAATCGGTGTACTCGTATGGCAGCCCATGAAAAAGAAACCGGATCAATCCAGCACTCCTGCCGGTCCGGAACCTCAAACGACAGAACAATAATAATAGATGAATAAAGAAGCGTTACTCGAAGAATTGCGCGAAACCTGCGGACATATGGGGTATAAACTTCGTCTCGAAAAAGGCGATTTCAAGGGAGGAGCCTGCATCCTCCGCGAAGAACGTCAGATAGTGATCAACAAACGGTTGCCGATTGAACGGAGACTTTCAATCCTTGCGTTGGCGCTCGCCGAAATCGGCATCGATGATGTGTATATCAAACCAGCTGTCCGGTCGTTCATCGAAGACGAACGGGCAAAGAGCAGAGCGTGACGACGATTCGTTGCACGATTCTCGGTTCGGGTACCTCGCAGGGTGTGCCGGCGATCGGCTGCGACTGTGAGACCTGCACGTCGCCGGATTGGCGCGATTCCCGGTTGCGTCCGTCTGCGTTGTTTTCCGTCAACGGCAAACGAATTCTGATCGATACCTCTTCCGATTTCCGTCAACAGATGTTGAAACACCGGGTCGAAACGCTGACCGCGGTGCTCTTCACGCATCATCATTTCGATCATATCGGAGGGTTCGATGATATCAGGTCGTACAATTTTATCCAACGGCGCGCGGTGAATATCTACGCAACGCGCAAGACCCTCGACGAGCTTCGGACAACGTTCCGGTACGCTTTCGATCCACCCGAACAAATCGGCGGAGGCGTGCCCCAGGTCGAGGCGCATGAAATTCCGGAGGATCCCTCGCAGTTCACCATCGATGGAGTCGCGATACTGACCGTGCCTGCCATGCACGGAGCGCTGCCCGTACTCGGATACCGGATCGGCAACATCGCGTACCTCACCGATGCAAGCAGGATTCCAGAGTCTTCTTTCGATCTGCTGGCGGGACTGGATGCGCTTGTCCTCAACGCATTGCGGCACAAGCCTCATCCGACGCATTTCAGTTTGGAAGAGTCGATTGAAGCGGCGCGGCGTATCGGCGCGAAAAAGACGTATTTCACACATATCGCGCATAATATCAAACACGAGCGCGATAGTAAACTACTCCCGCCGGGCATGGAGTTCGGATACGATGCACTCACTGTTGAATCGGAGAACGAGGAATGATCAAAGCGGTTGTATTCGATCTGGATAATACGCTAGTCGATTTCATGCGGATGAAAAACGACGCCGTGACAGCGGCGGTACATGCCATGATCGACGCGGGGCTTGAGTTCCCATTCGAAAAGGTAAGACAAGCCATCGATGCGGTGTATGATTTGGCGGGCATCGAATACCAGCGCGTGTTCGATGAGGCGCTTCAGATGCTTTCAGGTTCGGTCGACTACAAAGTGCTTGCGTCGGCAATTATCGCCTACAGACGTTCGCGCGAGGCAACCCTGGTACCGTACAAGCATGCGTATATGACCCTATATTCGCTGGCGAGGAAGGGACTGAAACTTGCCGTCGTATCCGACGCGCCAAGGCTCGAGGCTTGGCTGCGGTTGTGCTATCTGAATCTTCATCACATGTTCGACGCCGTCGTGACGTTCGAAGATACCGGCGAACGAAAACCGGGTCCCGCTCCATTCAAACGCGTTCTATCGTTGCTCGATGTGGAACCGCAGAATACAATCATGGTTGGCGATTGGGAAGAACGGGACATCGTCGGAGCGAGGAATATCGGAATGGTGACGGCGTTTGCCCGGTACGGCGACGTGAAAGGCACGAATGTGTCGGTCGCGGATTACGATCTTCTCGACGTCAAGGACCTGCTTGAAATCGTGGAGCGGCATAATACCAGGGAAGGCGTACAATGATCAGGGGGACGGGAATAGACATCGAAGAAATCGAGCGAATCGAGTCGTTGCTTGCTTCCTGGGGCGATCGTTTTGCCGACAAAATATTTACCGAAGGCGAGCGGCGATACTGCGACGCGAAACCCCGGCCCGCGCAACATTATGCAGCGCGTTTCGCCGCGAAGGAAGCCTTCTCGAAAGCGCTCGGAACCGGTTGGGGAAATGGGTTCAAATGGAAAGATGTAGAAATCTCTAACGATGCCGCAGGGAAACCTTGCATTATTCCGCATAATCTGCTAGAATCAAAAGTGCAGAATTGCAGGATCTCGTTATCCATTTCTCATTCCAGCGCATTCGTAGCTGCGGTGGTTATCATCGAAGAGCCGATAGATTCGTAAACGGATAATAACGGAGTCAGTATGAAACGTTTGTTTCCAATTGTAATGCACGCCGTCCTGACCGTAGGATTAATGGGCGTTCTCGCATCGGGTTGTTCCGACGACGACGGCGGAGGCACGACACCTCAGCCTCCTGTCACCGTCGACACGACCGTGAAGGAAATGATTCGGCCAATTTTGTTCGTCCATGGGGCTTACGAAGCGGCGGATGTATGGATAAGGATGGGGAAATGGTTTCTCAACAACGATCACGCGGCCGATCAGGTGTACGCGATCGATCTCATCCGGTACATGGACGACGGCACGCCGTCGGCCCAGATCATGGGAACGCAGATCGACACAAAAATGAAGGAGATACTCGCCGCCACGAGCGCCGACCGCGTCGATATCATCGCGCATGGAAAGGGTGCGCAGGGCGTCCAGTACTATCTGACAAGACTGGAGGGTACGAAATCGGCCGCGCATGTCGTGTACGTCGCCGGGCAATTCGATATGTCGCTGACGCTCAACGGTTCCGTCACACCGAATCCGTGCAAATACATGACCGTCACAAGCGACGGAATGGATGCCACGCAGAACGGAAATGCCGGCGCGGGAACGCTTTCGGGGATTACCAACAACACGATTTCCGGGAAAGACCATCTTCAACTGCTGAATGTTTCCGAATCATTCGTAAAAATTTATGAGTTCCTTGTCGGTAAAGCGCCTTTGAAGTCCGATCAACTTCCGAGGAGTATTGGAACCCAGCATACGGTTCGAGGCCGGATCCTTTCGTATATCGACAACGAACCGGTTGTTGGCGCGAAAATATGGCTGTACGAGTGTTTATGGAGGACAAACGGATTCGGCAGGAATTCGCCGCCGTTGACTGGCTCAATAGAAACCGTTACCGACGCAAACGGCTACTTCAGCCTGCCACCGATAGTCAATGGAAGGGAAATGGAGATGAAAGTCGAACACGCTGATTATTACCAGACGCGCATGTATTTCGAACCGTATCAATCGTATGATGTACCATTCGAACGCGCCTTCATGATTCCCCGTCCGACGAAGGGAAGCGCAATGCTTCAGAGCTTCACAAATGGATTGAAACCGGCGACAAACCATTCCATCGTCATTGCCCGGAGTATCGGTCATACGCTGTATAGCAACCGCGATGTAGTACGTGCCATTCAACATATCGATCACCAGAACCCGGATATTCCGGCGCAGGACAGCCTCTCCATCACCACACCCGCGGTGATGCCGCCACCGGGTAGCCCGTCAACGCCGAGCAACGTCAGCACGCTGGTTCTCTTCGATGAAAATCAAAACAAGGCGAATGGTTCAGGTCCGATGAGTATACCCGCGTTCAACGGATATTCCATCAGTTCATACGACCTGTTCTTTTCGGCGGAAGTAACGCAGCTCACGAGCGCTCTCGAAATCAACGGATTGCGTCTCTATTTCCAGAATGCGCGGTCAAATGGATCCGGCACAACGGCACATCAGGGAATTGTCTGGCTGCGGTTCGACAGTCACCAGTAGCCGCCCGGTAACGACATGTTCACACAGGCGGAACCATGGTTCCGCCTGTTCTATAATCGACAGGAGTTACGACAATGCATACGCGAATTTGCGATTTATTCGGAATTAACTATCCAATCGTGCAGGCCGGTATGGTCTGGGTTTCCGGGCACAAACTAGCGGCCGCCGTTTCGAACGCAGGCGGGCTTGGCTTAATCGGCGCCGGATCGATGAAACCCGATTTGCTCGCCGAACATATCCGGAAAGCAAAAGCGGCGACGGACCACCCTGTCGGAGTCAATATCCCATTGCTTCGCGGAGATGCGGCGGAGTTGATTGAAGCGGCGGTATCCGAAGGAATTCGGATTGCATTTACCTCCGCAGGAAATCCTGCGACGTATATCGATATGCTCAAAAGCGCTGGATGCACTGTTGTTCATGTTGTCGCCGCCGTGAAACACGCGCTCAAGGCGCAGTCCATTGGATGCGACGCGGTGGTCGCCGAAGGCTTCGAGGCTGGAGGGCATAACGGCTACGATGAAATCACGACGCTATGCCTTGTGCCTCAGGTTGCGGATGCAGTGTCGATTCCGGTTATCGCAGCCGGGGGAATCGCCGACGGTCGCGGGATGGCTGCGGCGCTGGCGCTCGGCGCCGACGGCGTGCAGGTAGGAACGAGATTCGCTGCGACGGTGGAATCGTCCGCGCATGAGACGTTCAAGAATCTTGTCGTCTCGAGCGGAGATAATTCGACTATTCTAACGATGAAGAAAGTCGCTCCTGTCCGGTTGATTCGCACGCCGTTCGCGCAACGCGCCGTTGAAGCCGAACAACGCTGCGCCGGTAAGGAGGAACTGCTCGCTCTGCTCGATCACAAGCGCGAGCGGATCGGGATGTTCGAAGGCAATCTCGAAGAAGGTGAATTCGAAGCCGGTCAGAGCACGGGGCTTGTGAAACGGATTCAATATGCCGCCGAGGTCGTCGAGGAGCTTATAACGGATTGCCGGACGACCCTTCAGCGATTGGGAAACGCCCGGTAATAATGGAACCGAGTTTATCCCTTGTTTTGCGAGACTACTCTTTCTAGATTGTAGATAGATGAACACTGGAGTAATAACGCCCTTATGAGATTCCGCCAAATTCTGGTCTTCCTCCCATTGCTGGGATTGCTGCCTGCCATCTCCGCAGCGCAGGATGTGACATCGTTCGATTTTCTCAGGATTCCCGTCAGCGCGCGCGCAGCGGCGATGGGGAATTCCTTCGTAACGATGAAAGACGACGCTTCCATGCTCTTTTATAATCCGGGAGGCATCAGCACTCTCGAGAAAACAGCCGCAGGCATTGGATTTGTGAAGTATCTGATGGATGTGAATGCCGGGTACGCCGCGTACAGCCAGGAACTAAGCGGTATCGGATGGATCAGCGCCGGAGTCATTTATATGAATTACGGCGAATTCGAAAAGACCGATAAAACCGCGCGGAATCTGGGCACGTTTTCTGCATCCGACATGGCGATTTCGGCCGGTTATGGAAACCGCTACGAATTGTTCAATTACGGCGCTTCCGTGAAACTCGTTTATTCGTCGATCGACGAATATTCCTCGTCGGCTGTGGCGTTCGATCTCGGTGGGATGTACACCATTCCCAGCGAAAACATCGTCATCGGGTTGAGCATCCTCAATATCGGTTCGCAGCTCGATCCCTATGTCGACGGAGGAAGCTCGGAAGACTTACCGTTCGATGTCCGTTTTGGAGTGAGCCATAAACTGAAACATCTCCCGTTGAATCTTGCACTCAATTTCCACAAGCTGAACGAAGAGGACAACCGGTTCGGAAATTTCTCCGTCGGCGGCGAATTTCAACTTAGCAAGGCTCTCAAGGCGCGATTCGGGTACAACAACGAACAACGGACCGAACTGAAAACCGGCACATCGGCAGGATTTACCGGCATCAGTCTTGGTTTCGGGCTGAATATCTCGAAGGTAGTGGTGGATTATAGTTATAATTCGCTGGGCGAGATTGGAAGTCTGCACCGTTTCGGTCTAAGCACGACATTCGAATAATCCAGCCTTCGCACTTTGTGGTACAGCCCGGCGGTTGCCGGGCTATTTTTTTAAGGGGTACATTCAAGTTTCTAGCGCAACATTCGATAGGGATTGTATAATAAAATT